>CANIAL010000004.1 GCA_947465395.1 Alphaproteobacteria bacterium
CTTTTGGAAATTTAAACAACAAAAAAAAGGGGACCGAAAATTAATTCGATCCCCTTTTTTAAATTTGTGAATTTGTGTTTTTACGAAACAAAAGGCAAAGATAAAGACGATAGCCGCTTCGCTAAAAGCGTTATACAATTGAAATTCAACCCGAAGGCGATTTCTTACTTTAAAGGAGGTAATCCAGCCGCAGGTTCCCCTACTGCTACCTTGTTACGACTTAACCCCAGTCACCCCTCCTACCGTGTAAGGCTACCTCCTTGCGGTTAGCTCACCCTATTCAGGTAGAAACAGCTTCCATGGCTTGACGGGCAGTGTGTACAAGACCCGAGAACGTATTCACCGTAGCGTGCTGATCTACGATTACTAGCAATTCCAACTTCATGAGGGCGAGTTGCAGCCCTCAATCTGAACTGAGATGGCTTTTAGGGATTTGCTCCAGATTGCTCTTTCGCTTCCTGCTGTAACCACCATTGTAGCATGTGTGTAGCCCAACCCATAAGGGCCATGATGACTTGACATCGTCCCCACCTTCCTCCAACTTGTCGTTGGCAGTTTCCTTATAGTTCCCGGCATAACCCGATGGCAAATAAGGATGAGGGTTGCGCTCGTTGAAGGACTTAACCTAACATCTCACGACACGAGCTGACGACAGCCATGCAACACCTGTCTCCACTGTGAATTGCTTCAAAGATACATTTCTGTACCGGTCAATGGGATTCAAGGGTTGGTAAGGTTTTTCGCGTAGCATCGAATTAAACCACATGCTCCACTGCTTGTGCGGGTCCCCGTCAATTCCTTTGAGTTTTAGTCTTGCGACCGTACTCCCCAGGCGGAGTGCTTAACGCGTTAGCTTCGCCACCGAAGTCTAAGACCCCGACAACTAGCACTCATCGTTTACTGCGTGGACTACCAGGGTATCTAATCCTGTTTGCTCCCCACGCTTTCGAGTCTTAGTGTCAGAAACCGTCCAGATAGCCGCCTTCGCCACTGGTGTTCTTCCCAATCTCTACGTATTTCACCACTACACTGGGAATTCCACTATCCTCTCCGGTCCTCTAGTCGCCCAGTATCAAGTGCATTTCTTGAGTTGAGCTCAAGGCTTTCACACCTGACTATGACAACCACCTACACTCGCTTTACGCCCAGTAATTCCGAACAACGCTAGCCCCCTTCGTCTTACCGCGGCTGCTGGCACGAAGTTAGCCGGGGCTTATTCTGCGGGTACCGTCATCATCGTCCCCGCCAAAAGAGCTTTACAACCCGAAGGCCTTCATCACTCACGCGGCATGGCTGGATCAGGGTTTCCCCCATTGTCCAAGATTCCCAACTGCTGCCTCCCGTAGGAGTCTGGGCCGTGTCTCAGTCCCAGTGTGGCTGATCTTCCTCTCAGAACAGCTAAGGATCGGAGCCTTGGTGGGCCATTACCCCACCAACTAGCTAATCCTACGCGGGCTGATCCATTGGCGATAAATCTTTCCCCTTACGGGCACATTCGGTATTAGCCCAAGTTTCCCTGGGTTGTTCCGAACCAATAGGTACATTCCCACGCGTTACGCACCCGTCCGCCGGTGATGTATTGCTACACCCCCTAGACTTGCATGTTTGAGGCCTGCCGCCAGCGTTCGTTCTGAGCCAGGATCAAACTCTCATGTTTTGATCCTTTAGGCAGACGACGCTGAATGCTCTCTTGTATTTGCGTAGTTCAGCAAAACTGAATTGACTTAGGGTTGGTCATCACCTGGCCCCGTCAGGAACCAGAAAACAACCGAACATTCATACAATTTTTGTCTTGCAGAAGAACGCGAGCATTCATTGCGTCGCTGCTCGTTTCGTCAGCGCCAAGGACAAGTCCTTGACGCATGGCTGGCCGAGCCGCCGCCCACGTTCCCCTTCCTGAAATCACAATGTCAAACAGCCCGCCAAAAGCGACGTTTTCACGTCTTTTTTCAACGAAACACCACTCGCGCACCGATGCGGCGCGAAGCAGCGTGGGCGCGGGTTATAGGAGGGGGTCACCCCCCAAGTCAAACGCTAAAATGCCGGAAAATGCGGTTTTTTTGCGCTTGCGCGGGCGACGCGTTTTACCCCGATTCTCCCACAGGGCACCGGGGCGCCAGGACTCTATATATAGGGCTTGCGACAGTCGCCGCCGCGCTCCCTAGATTCAAGATCGCAGCAGCCGGCGCGAAAGCCGGAAAGCCAGCATTTCCGGCACAAAAAAGCCCGGCCCTTTTGCAAAGGACCGGGCGATTTTTGAGGCCCATCTGGCGTCAGGCGGCTTTAGCCGACGCGCTCATCCGCCATGGCGCGGATATCGCTGGGATAAAGGTTGGTGAAAATCTGGCCCTTGCTGCGGTCAAAGCGAATGTCGTCGGCGTCAATCCAGACGATCTTGCCACTGGTGTCCAACCGCACTTCCAGGCCTTGGATCAGGTCGCGGGTGCGGGCAACGCCCACCACCACGCCGACATCATTGCCATTGATCAACTGCACGCGGGCATTGACCAGGCTGCCATCATTCTTCAGGCGCCAGTCGTTCCAATGTGCCGGCCAGTCATAGCGGTGAAACCGCATGCGCTCGTCGCGATAACGCTCGCGCAGGGCGTAATAACGCGCGGTCTGCGCATCATAGGACGCCTTGTCTTCCTGGTATTGCTGCTGGGCGGCGTTGCTCTGCTGCAGCTTGTCTTGATATTGCTGCTGCTCGATCGAGTATTTGGTCTGGTTGTTGTTGTCCTGGGCTGAGATCTCGGCATTGGACTGGGCCACCGTGCTGTTGAGATTGGCGGTGGCGGCCTGTTCGGCCGGGGTCGAATGATCGGTGGGCATGCCATTGGCATCCACCTTTGCGCCTTGGGCAAAAGCGGGCGCGCTGAGCAGCGCGGACAAGACAAGCATGCTGGCGGCGAATTTGGTGCGCATTGCGGGAGTCCTTAAACTATCCTCGCACCCGAAAACGCGCATGACCCGAACAGGTTCCCGGCCTTGGGACAGGAACGCGGAAAAAATCCTGAAAATACTGGCTTAAATAGCCTTATGCCACTGCGGAAATATACGCGCGCAGGGAATTGGCCTCGTCCAGGGTTTCGGCGATGCGCGTCTTGACCACATCGCCGATGGAAATCATTCCGCACAGCGACCCGGCGTCCACCACCGGAACATGGCGGAAGCGGCCATGGGTCATCTGTTCCATCAGCTCTTCCACCGTGTCGCTTTCGGCGCAGGTCCTGACCGCCGCCGTCATGCCGGATTTGACAGACGCAGACAGGGCGCCGGCGCCCTTCTGCGCAATGGCGCGCACGATATCGCGTTCGGAAATGATGCCCGCCAGCCTTGCGCCATCGGTCACCACCAATGCACCCACGCCGCGTTCCGTCATCATCTGAGCGGCATCGGCCAGGCTGGCGCCCGGTGCGATGGTGATGATGTCCCTGCCCTTGGTCTGGAGAATGTGCCTGACTTGCATGACTGCCTCCTGTTGGAAGCGCCGTTTCGCAAACGGTTTGCGAACAAAGCGCAAAGCCGGCCGGTTGCCCGGTCATTGATGTCATGCTGCGCGCCGGAAAATGGGCTGACAAGGGCGCCGCCACAATTTTCGCCATGGCAGCCTGCTGCGCCGCAACCAGGCCCCCGCTGACCCGCCAAAAAAGCCCGGCAAAGCCGTGATTTGGGCTGCTTGAGCGCCATGGCAATCTAGGGCAAAAGGACGCCCGCTTCTCAGGTCGGGAATGGCCGAGAGGCTGCCCTGCCCGCGTAGCGGGCAATATAATAAAGGCCTTCAGCCTCTTTGCTGGCTGGAGGAAATGATACGGAGCTGTGGCCGAGAGGCTGAAGGCGGCGGTTTGCTAAACCGTTATAGGGTTGTAAAGCCCTATCGAGGGTTCGAATCCCTCCGGCTCCGCCATTTCCAAAACCCCAAAAAGTTCAAATAACTCCGTAAATACCGGCGCTTGAGGCCATCTGCGCCTCGACGGGCAAGCGCCGGTTTGCCATGATCAGCCTTGGGCTGGTCGAACTGCATCGCGCAGGGGGCAAATGGGCATGAACGGCAATCTTCTTGTGACGTCGCTGGACGAAATGCTGGTCCAGGGCGAAAGGCTGCTGGCCTGCCTCAGTGACCAGCAATATGCGCAAAGCTGCGCCATTGCCGGCGGCGCCACCATCGGCGCGCATTACCGGCACAATCTTGAGCATTTCAAGACCATGTTCGCGGCCGCCAACCAGGCCATGATTGATTATGACGACCGTGCCCGCGATTTGCGCATTGAGAGCGAGCGGGCCGCCGCGCTGGACATGACACGCGACTTTCGCCATGCGCTGCGCTTTCTCAGCCCGGCCCAGATGGAAAAGCCCGTGCGCGTGCAATCGCGCACATCCTATGTCGAGGCCGCGCCCGCAACCGCCGCCTCCACGCTGGAGCGCGAAATCATGTACGCCATTTCCCACTGCGTGCATCATTACGCCCTGATCGCCATGATCGCGGGCATACAGGATATCGCGCTGCCCGATGGTTTCGGCGTGGCGCCTTCCACCATCCTGCATCACCAGCAAAAGGCCACGGCCTGAAGGGCGCACCATGACCGCCCTGTTGCCGGGTTTCGTGGCTGTGAAGGCCGCAACGCTTTTCTTCCTCAGCTTCTTTTCCGAAGACGCCGCCACCTTTGGTGGCGCGGCGCTGGCGGCCAGCGGCGCGCTGGCGACCCCCATCGGCTTTATCGCCTGTTTCCTGGGGATCTGGATGAGCGACATGATGCTCTATGGCCTGGCGCGGCGTTTCGGCCGCCCGCTGCTGGAGCGGCGTTGGGTCAAACGGCGCGTGCCGGCAGCCCGAGTGGCGAAAAGCGAAGCCTGGATGCAGAAGCGCGGCCTGCCGATCCTGCTGGTGGTGCGCTTTGTGCCGGGGACGCGGCTTCCCACCTATCTGGCCTCGGGCTTGCTGGCGGTGCCGTTCGGCGGCTTCGCGGCCGTGACGGGGTTCGTCGCCTTTATCTGGGTGGCGGTGATCTTCACCTTGACCCGTGAAGTTGGCGCCAGCGCGGCCGCCTTCATGGGCCATGACATCACGCTGTGGGCATCGGCGCTGGTGGCGGCGGCGCTGATCGTGCTGGCCCTCTATAATGGACGGCGCATCCTGGGCGCACTGCGCGGACCGGCGGCGCAACGCTGGCTGCAATGGGAATTCTGGCCCGCCTGGCTGTTCTATATTCCCGTGGGCGTGAATTACGCCTGGCTGGGCATCAAGCATCGCGGCTTCAATCTTCCCACCATCGCCAATCCCGGCATGTATACGGGCGGCTTTGCCGGCGAATCCAAATGCGCGACCTTGCTGGACCTTTGCCGCACCAGTCCCGATTTTACCGCCCGTTCGGTCCTGATCGCGGGCGGCGAGCGCATGGCGCAGTTCGAGCGCCAGATGGCGGCGCTGAACCTGTCCTTGCCCGTGGTGCTGAAGCCCGACATTGCCCAGCGCGGCAGCGGCTTCAAGCTGGTGCGGCAGATGGACGAGGCGCGCGCATACCTGGCGCAGGTGCCCGCGGATGTGGTCTTGCAGGAATATGCGGCCGGGCCGTGCGAGGCGGGCATTTTCTATTATCGCTTTCCGCATGAGAAACGCGGGCGCATCTTTGCCATCACCGAGAAAGTCTTTCCCGTCGTCACGGGCGATGGCGTCCGCACGATAGAAGAGCTGATCCGGGCCGATGCCCGCGCTGCCATCATGGCGGCGACGTACCTGAAACGTCATGGCGCCATCGCGGGAAATATCTTGCCCCAGGGCCAGGTGCTGAAACTGGTTGAGGCGGGCAATCATTGCCAGGGCTGCATTTTCCAGGATGGCATGCACCTGAACACACCGGCGCTGGAGGCACGCATTGACGCCATATCCCGGGACGTGCCGGGCTTTTTCATCGGCCGCTATGACGTGCGCTATGAAAAGGACGCCGACCTGATGGCGGGCGAGAATTTCAAGATCCTGGAATTGAACGGCGCGGCATCCGAGGCCACCAGCATCTATGACGCCCGCAATTCCATTTTCAGCGCCTATCGCACCCTGTTCCGGCAATGGGACCTGGTCTTCGCCATTGGCGCTGCCAACCGCGCCAACGGCCACCGCCCCGCCACCATGATGCTGCTGTGGCGCGAATGGCAGAAGTACAAATTGCGCGCGGCTTGCTATCCGCTGGCTGACTGATGTGCACGGTGTCGTTCCTGCCGACTGCCGGCGGTTTCATCCTGGCCATGAACCGGGACGAGCAGAAGACACGGGGCACCGCGCTGCCGCCCGCACGAAAAATGAATGGCGCGCATGCCGGCATCTATCCCGCCGAGCCGGATGGTGGCACCTGGATCGGCGTCAATGATGCGGGTCTTTGTTTCGCGCTGATCAACTGGAATGAAAAGCCGCAAGCCCCCACCGACATTGGGCGCGGCACCATCATCCCGCAACTCCTGGCCTGTGGCGCGCTGGACGATGCGGGCAGGAAACTGGCGGCGCTTTCGCTTGCCCGCATCAATCCCTTCCGGTTGATGGGCCTGGACGGAAAACAGCTTCGCCAATGGCGCTGGGACGGCGCGGCGCTGGAAACAATCGAACAGGACTGGAAGGCGCAGCACTGGTTTTCATCGGCGCTGGACGAAGCGGGGGTCAACACCATGCGCGCCCGGACCGTGGCGGCAAACGCCGCGCCCACAGGGCTGAATGGTTTGCGCGCCCTGCACCGGGGCCACATCCCGGCCAGGGACGCCTATGCCATCTGCATGCACCGCCCGGATGCCCAGACGGTCAGCTATACCGAAGTGGTGGTGGACGGCGGCCGCGCCACGATGCGCTATGCGCCGGGCGCGCCCTGTGAACAGGCGCTGGGCGCCGCGCTTGAACTGGAAATGGATTAGGCCTGGAGGGCCTTGACGCCATCGTTGGGGGCGACGGCATGGGAAGCCGCGCTGCGATGGGTGACCAGGCGGGCATACAGCGTCTTGACGGTGCGGCTGGCCGTGGTTTCACAAAGGCAGGGCACAAAGGCATGGATCAGGCAGGCCAGGCCCGCCATAAAGAGCGGCCCGGCAAAGGACATGGCCATGCGCTGATGTTCGAAATAGGTTTCGCCCACGGATTCGGGATGTTCGTTGAACAGCTTGTGCAGCATGGCTAAACCCTCCGCGTTATGGAGAATATAGCCGGATTTCCTTAAAATTAGTTCCCATAGTTTAACAAGAAACGTCAAAAAGTCGGGTAAATACACCATGACAGACAAGATTGATGGGATAAATTTGCGTATTCTTGCACTTTTGCAGGAAAATACTGACCGCTCGGTCAACGACATCGCCGATGCCGTGGGCCTGTCCCAGAACGCCTGCTGGCGGCGCATCAAGATCCTGGAAGAAGACGGCGTCATCAAGAAGCGCGTGGCGCTGCTGGACCCCGCCAAGCTGGGCCATGGCACCACCGTCTTTGTGATGGTCAAGACGGGCGAGCATACCGTCGCCTGGATGGAGAAATTCGCCGCCGCCGTCCACGCCATGCCCGAGATCGTGGAGTTCTATCGCATGACCGGCGACGTGGATTATCTCCTCAAGCTGCGGGTGGCCGACATCCAGGGTTATGACCGGGTCTACAAGCAGTTGATCAAGGCCGTGCCGTTGACGGATGTCTCCGGCGCCTTCGCCATGGAAGAACTAAAAAACACCACCGCCGTGCCCCTGCCCGCGCCCTGATGCTGCGTCTGACGGAATTGAAGCTGCCGCTGGATCATACCGGCGACGCGCTGAAGGCGGCCATCTTCCGCAAATTGCGCATCGCGCCCGCGGCCCTTTTGTCTTTCACGGTGGTGCGGCGCGGCCATGATGCGCGCAAGAAGTCCGCCATCCAGTTCGTCTATACGATTGATGCGGACGTGGCCGATGAAGTCCGCGTGCTGGCGGCGCTGAAGGGCGACAAGCAGGTTCGCGTCGCGCCCGATACCGAATATCGCCCGCCTGCTCGCGCACCGGAAAAGGATTTCCTGCGCCCGCTGGTGATCGGGGCCGGGCCATGCGGCTTGTTTGCCGCGCTTGTTCTTGCACAAGCCGGATATCGCCCCATCATCCTGGAGCGGGGCAAGGTGGTGCGAGAACGCACCAGGGACACCTGGGCGCTATGGCGCAAATCCATCCTGACACCGGAATCCAATGTGCAATTCGGCGAAGGCGGGGCGGGCACCTTTTCCGACGGCAAGCTGTACAGCCAGATCAAGGACCCGCGCTTTCTGTGCCGCAAGGTGCTGCAGGAATTCGTGGCCGCGGGCGCACCGCCGGAAATCCTTACGGACGCCCATCCCCATATCGGCACCTTTCGCCTGGTCACCATGGTGGAAGCCATGCGCGAGACCATCGAAAAGCTGGGCGGCGAATATCGCTTCCAGGCCAGAGTTGACGAGCTTCTGATTGCCGATGGCCGCATGCGCGGCGTGCGGCTGGCAGATGGCGCCGAGATCGCCGCCGATCATGTGGTGCTGGCCGTGGGCCATAGCGCCCGCGATGTGTTCGAGATGCTGGCGCGGACAGGCGTGGCGATCGAAGCCAAGCCTTTTTCCATCGGCTTTCGCATCGAACATCCCCAGAGTCTGATTGACCAGGCCCGTTTTGGCGGCAAGAAACAGCTTGGCGCGGCGGAATACCGGCTGGTGCATCACGCCAGCAATGGCCGCGATGTCTACAGCTTCTGCATGTGTCCTGGCGGCACCGTGGTGGCGGCCGCATCCGAACCGGGCCGCGTCGTCACAAACGGCATGAGCCAATATTCCCGCAATGAGCGCAACGCCAACGCCGGCATCGTGGTCAGCATAACCCCGGAGGATTATGCGCCCCATGGCACGGGACCGCTGGCGGGCATCGCATTGCAGCGGCACTGGGAAGAAATCGCCTTCACGCTGGGCGGCGGCACCTATGCCGCACCCGCCCAGAAGGTGGGCGACTTCCTGGCGGGCCGCGCTTCCACTGCGCTGGGCAGCGTGGTGCCATCCTACAAGCCTGGTGTCACACCCACGGACCTGTCCGGCGCATTGCCGGATTACGCCATCGTCGCCATCCGCGAGGCGCTGGGCCAGTTCGACCGCACCATTCCCGGCTTCGCCATGGATGACGCGGTGCTGACGGGGGTGGAAACCCGCACATCATCGCCCGTGCGCGTGCCGCGCGGCGACAATCTGCAAAGCCTGAATGTGCAGGGGCTTTATCCAGCAGGTGAAGGCGCGGGCTATGCGGGGGGCATTCTTTCGGCGGCGGTGGATGGCATAAAGGTGGCCGAGGCCGTGGCAGCAGACATCATGGCGGCTTGACCCACGAGCGCGCGCCCGTCACCTTGCTGCTTCGTTCCGCCAGCACAGGAGATACCCATGCTTCGCAAACTCGCCGTGCTGATGCTGGTTTTGGCAACGCCCGCTATCGCCAAGGACGCAGCCAAAACCGCGATAACCGCGGCCGGTCCCGCATATGACCTGTCACGAGCGGCCAACAACCGATTCCTGGCCGACAACAAAGCGCGGCCCGGCGTATTCGTGCTGCCAGATGGCCTGCAATACCGCATCATCCATGCCGGCAAAGGCAAGTCACCGCAGTCGGTGGGTGACCTGGTCAACGTCGCCTACAAGGGCATGCTGATCAACGGCAAGGTTTTCGATTCCACGCCCAAGGACAGTTTCGCAACCTTTCCCGCCGGGCAGTTGATCCCGGGCTGGGTCGAGGCGCTGTCCTTGATGAAGGAAGGCGACGAATGGGAATTGGTGCTGCCGCCGAGCCTGGGCTATGGCGCCGATGGCGCGGGCGGCGACATCCCGCCCAACCAGGTGCTGGTTTTCACCATGACCCTGTTCAAGGTTCGTCCCGCGCGCTGATCTAGA
Organism: Alphaproteobacteria bacterium; assembly: GCA_947465395.1. Lineage (GTDB taxonomy): Bacteria > Pseudomonadota > Alphaproteobacteria > Micropepsales > Micropepsaceae > Rhizomicrobium. Next base: position 9,879 of record CANIAL010000004.1, read on the forward strand.
AGCGATACCGCAGCGTCAGGCCCGCCATGCGCGGCGGCAGCGGCACGCATTGCAGCGCCCCCGCCGTGTTGGGAATCCCGAATGACGCGTTGGGCGCCGAATTCAGCACGCCATTATATTCCGGCAGGCAGGCCGGCGTGTTGATGGCATTGTTGAGGAAGGCGGAGACATCCATGCCCTTGTCCGCCACATTCAATATGTCCAGGCGCAGGTTCAGGAAACCGTAGGAAGACGTCTTCTGGCTGGGATCAAAGGCGCGCAGATCGGCCAAGGTGCGGCTCTGCCAGTAATAATGCGCCGTGAAGGTCACATCATCCACCGGGATACCGGCAATGTCATGCAGTCCGCTTGCGAAGATGGCGGTGGCGTTGGTCTGCCAGCGCGGCAGCGGGAAGGGCGTGCCGGACAGGTTTCTGGTACCCGCGGGCGGCAAATATCCGGCCGGCGCATTCACCGTGTAATCCACATAGCGCGCATCCAGATAACTGCCCGAGCTGCTGAGGGTGAGCTGGGGAATCGGCTTCAGCGTAATCTCCCACTCCGCGCCATAGATGCGCGCCTTGTTGGCGTTCAGGGTGAGCGGATCATTGGTGGTGTTGAGGCAGGCATTGGCGCTGAAGGCGGCCTGTGTGCAAGGCCCGCCGCCCGCCACCGATGCGACGGTGATGTTGGGCAACGTCGCCAGGACTTGCAGGTTGTGATAGTGCGAATAATAGGCAGAGAAGTTTGTGCGCAGCGGCATGCCCAGCACGTTCCAGTCCGACTTCACGCCCACTTCGTAATCGGTGACATCTTCCGGCTTGGCCTTGAAGGCCGCAGGCTGGATGGCGGCGCTGTTGATGGCGCCGGAGCGGTAGCCGCTGCGCATGGTGGCATAGACCATCATGCCGTCCCACAGATCGTGATCCACCGCCAGGGTGTAAGTGGGCTTGTGATAGCTGCTGTTGACGTTGACGGCGCAGGCCGCCAGCGGCAGCGGTTTGCCGTTCACATCCGTCAGGGCGCAGGCCGTGGTCTGGCCAGAATAGGAAATGCCGTTCAGCACAAAGGGCGTGGCCGAGAATTGGCCATAGGGCGCGAACGGCCCCGGCGCCACGGCCGTTGACGGCGTGGTGATGGACTTCAGCGCCAGATAGGCGCTGCGCTCGTCATAGGTATAGCGCAGGCCCGCGGTGACGCGGGTGTCAGGCAGGATGGCATAGGTGGCTTGCGCGTAACCGGCATAGCTGGTGTTGCGCTGGCCATTCTGGGTGCCGTCCTGAAGCGTGATCTGGCGGTTGGTGACGGGCGCGGGTGTCACGGCGCTGGGCAGATAGAGATAAAACAGCCCGCCATCCTTGGGGCTGTTTTCCTGGAAGAAGAAAAGCCCCGTGGTCCATTTCAGCCGCCCGTCCAGGGCGGCGCCATTGACGGTGACTTCGGACTGGAAGGAGCGATAGTCCGGTACCTGGTATTCATAATTGGCGGTGTCATAGGGAAGACCGCGCCCCACCGACGTGCCGCGATTGTCCCACCAGCGATAGGCGGTCAGCCATTTGACATTGGTGCCGTCGGGAAAACTCTTGTTCACCACGCCCGACACGGTCTGGTAATGGCCCACATCCAGGTTGCTCACCGTCTGCTCGGTGCTCCAGAAGCCGTAATTCTTTTCGCGAGCGATGGAAGCCAAGAGGGAATTGTAGGCGGCAGGATTGGTGGAGACGCCGCTGGCGCCCGCCAAGGTCACCGTCGTGTAATAGGGCGCGATGACATGGCCCAGAAGATCGGTGAAGCCGGTGCAGCTTCCGGGAATGTTGCAGATGGCGGTCTTGCCGTTTCGAAGTCCGCTGCCGGGGAAATAGCCAAGATCGTGATAGGTCGAGCCGGTGTCATGCTCGGCAGAAATATTGGCGCGCAGCAAAACGCTGAAACTGTCATCCACCAGCCACTTCAGCGAAAAATTGCCCGCAATCTTGTTGGAACCCATGGCGGGCTGGTTGTTGCGATAGCCGGTGGCCGGATCGAAATAATAATTCTGGATATAGCCCTTGGCATTGCTGATCTGGCCAGCGGCGCGGAAGAACAAATTGTCGGCCAGGGGAATGTTGATGGCACCCTGGATCTCGCCGCGCACATGATCGCCGCCGGTGGTCTGCAGATAGCCACCGAATTTATCGCCCGGCTCGCGCGTCTGGTAGAGGATGGCGCCGCCGGTGGAATTTCGGCCCACCAGCGTGCCTTGCGGGCCTTTCAGCACCTGCACCTGTTCAATGTCGAACAGCGCGGCGGAAAGTCCCACCGGCCGGGCCATGTAAACGCCATCCATGTAAACAGAAGCCGCCGTGTCGAAGGACATGACCGACTGGCCGGAGCTGGAATCAATGTCGCGCTGGCCGCGAATGGTGACGTTGAGCGTGTCCTGCCGGAAGGTGGTGGGGGCGATATAGACCGAGGGGCTGACATAGCGCAGGTCTTCGATGGTGCGGATGGAAAGCCGGTCCAGATCGTCCTGGGTCAGGGCGGTGATGGAGATGGGTACGCTCTGGATATTCTCTTCGCGCTTGCGGGCGGTGACGATCACCGTCTCCAGCCCCAGCCCGCCATTGATCGGCTGGGCGGCCGGGCTGGGTTGGGCAGGGGTGTCCTGCGCCAGGGCGGCCCCGGAAGCAAACTGCCCCAGGGTCAAGGCAGCGAGCATCGCGGCGCCAAGCAAAAAGCGGTTTTTTGTCATTTTTTCGTCCCCGTATGCCCAAAGCTGTACTGGAAGCGGCCTGCGACTTGAAGTGCGGCACGGCGTCCAGAACCGCCCGTCTGCTTGTTGACCATCCCCATGGCCAAATTCAGGCCATCCCGGCCCGGATGCCCTTGCTGGACTTGGGGACATCTGGTGACAAATGCCGCTTATCCCCTTGTAGCCCCTGCCGGAATGGCACCAATGCTGATATCGTGAGTTATAGTCGAAGAATCGGCGGGTAACCGTTCCTTATTTGTAATCCTGTATTTGGTGGGTCATGAAACGCCACGTCGCCATTTTGGTCGCGGTCTCGTGCGGGCTGCTTGTAACAGCCTGCTCCACGCCCAGCCCTGAAGCCCTGGCCCAGAACGATCCCTGGGAAGAGACCAACCGCGCCATTTTCGATTTCGACATCCAGGTTGACCATGCCGTGGCCCGCCCGGTCGCCGTCTTCTATCGCAGCGCCGTGCCGCAGCCCGCGCGCGAAGGCGTCCATAATGCGCTCGCCAACCTCAACGCGCCCATGATCTTCGTCAACGACACCTTGCAGGGCGAAGGCGAAAAGGCGGGCGAGACCGTTGGCCGCTTCCTGATCAATTCCACCGTCGGCCTGGCCGGCCTGATTGATGTGGCCGCCAAGGTCGGCATTCCCGGCCATGACAATGATTTCGGCATCACCATGGGCAAGGCTGGCGCGCAGGAAGGCTCTTACCTTGTGCTGCCGCTGTTTGGCCCCAAGCCGCCCCGCGACCTGGTGGGTACGGGCGTGGATGTGGCCTTTGATCCCCTCACCTATATCAAGTGGCACAATTCGACATTGTACATGATGGTTCGCACCGGGCTTGGCGTGCTGGATGCGCGCGAATCCAGCCTGGACACGGTGAGCCAGATCGAACGGTCCTCGATTGATTTCTACGCCACCACCCGCAGCCTCTATCGCCAGAACCGCGCCGCCCAGATCAATGACGGCAAGGCGCCGGATTCGGACCTGCCCAACTTCTGATACTGCTGAGAATATCCGGCGGCGCCCTATTCGGCGGGCTGCACATCGCTGCGCGGATGACGGCCATGGTACCAGCGGTCCCAGGCGCGCTTTGTCCCCAGCCGCCAGCGGTCCAGGTACAGGTACACAACCGGCGTGGTGTAGAGCGTCAGCGCCTGGCTGAGGACCAGCCCGCCCACGATCGAGATTCCCAGGGGCTCGCGCAGCTCCGAGCCTTCACCGATGCCGATGGCCAGCGGCAGCGCGCCCAATATCGCGCCCATGGTGGTCATCATGATGGGGCGGAAGCGCAGCAGCGAAGCCTTGTAGATGGCATCACGCGAGGAAAGCCCCTCGCGTTTCTGCAAGTCTATGGCGAAATCAATCATGATGATGGCGTTCTTCTTGACGATGCCGATCAGCAGGATGACGCCGATCAGGGCGATCAGGCTGAAATCGGTCTTGAAGATCAGAAGCGCCAGCACCGCCCCCACGCCTGCTGATGGCAAGGTGGAGAGGATGGTGAGGGGATGGACATAGCTCTCATATAAAATCCCCAGCACGATATAGATGGTCATCACCGCGGCCATGATCAGGATCGGCTCGTTGTTCAGCGATTGCTGGAACAGCTTGGCGGTGCCGGCGAATTCGCCATGCACGCTGATGGGGACATTGATGCGCGCCATGGTGCGCTGGATGGCTGCCACGGCACCGTCAATGGACTGGCCCTCCGGCAATCCGAACGAGAAGGTGGTGGCGACGAACGGCCCCTGATGGTTCACCGCCAATGGCGTGGTGCCGGGCCCGAAGCTGGCAAAGGCCGAAAGCGGGATCATGGTTTCCACGCGGGTGGAAAGAGAGGCGCCGGTGGAAGCGCCGCCACGCGCCGAATTGGTGAGCGAATTGAGCTGCTGGTTTCGCACGGCATCGGCGCCGCTGGTGTCCGCGCCCGCGGCCGTGGTGTTGGAGCCGGTGTTGCTGGCCGTGCCGGCCGCGGGACCAACGAAAACGCCGCCCGCCACGGCGCTTGCCTGGGTGCCGGAAACCGCGCCGCCGGATTTGGAGATATAGATGTCGCGCAGGGTTTCGGGCGACTGCCAGAAGGCGGGCGCCACCTCCATGATCACATGATACTGGTTCTTGTCCTTGTAGAGCGTGGAAACCTGGCGCTGGCCGAAAGCGTCATACAGCGTGGCATCAACCTGCGATGCCGTCAGCCCCAGGCGTGAGGCCACGTCGCGGTCAATCTTGAGCTGCACTTCCAGGCCCTTGTCATCCTGGTCGGAATTGGCGTCCTGCAATTCCGGCACGGTGGCCAATGCGGCCGTTATCTTGGGCACCCAGGTGTTGAGGTCGTCCAGCGTGTCGGCCTGGACCGTGAACTGGTAATCGCCATTGCCCTGCCGCCCGCCGCCCCGAATGCCGGTGGAGCCGCTGGATTGCAGGAACAGGCGCGCGCCCGCCACCTTGTTCAGGGCTGGACGCAGCCGTTCAATCACCGCATCGGTGCTGATATAGCCGCGCTCGGCCTGGGGCTTGAGGGTGACGAAGATGTTGCCGGAATTGGTGGAACCGCCACCGGCAAAGCCGCCCACCGTCAAGACCGCCGGATCGGCGCGGATGATGTTCGCGAATTGCACGAATTTCTGCTGCATCAACTGGAAGGAAATGCTCTGGTCGGCGCGGATGCCGCCCCGCATGCTGCCTTCGTCGGTGGTGGGGAAAAAACCCTTGGGCACGATCTTGAGCAGATAGAAATTCATGCCCACCGCCACCAGCAGGATGGCCATGATGGTCTTGGGATTGTCCAGCGACCAGGACAGCGTGCGGCGGTAGAATTCCAGGCTGGCGTCAAAGGCGCGGCGCAGCCAGCCCAGGACCCGGCTCTTGTCTTCGCTGGGATTGAATTTGAGATAGGCGCACATCATGGGCGTGACGGTCAGCGAGACGATCAGCGACATCAGGATCGCCGCTGTCAGGGTCATGGCGAATTCGTTGAAGATGCGACCCACAATGCCGCCCATCAAAAGGATGGGGAAGAACACCGCCACCAGCGAGATGCTCATGGAAAGGACGGTGAAGGCCACTTCCTGTGACCCCTTGAGCGCCGCTTCCATGCGGCTTTCGCCCATCTCAAGATGCCTTGTGACATTCTCCAGCACCACGATGGTGTTATCCACCACAAAACCGGTGGAGATGATCAGCGCCATCAGCGAAAAATTGTCCAGCGCATAGCCCAGCAGGTACATCACCCCGAAGGTGCCCAGCAGCGACAGCGGCACGCAGACGGCGGGCACCAGGGTGGCGCGGAAATTGCGCAGGAACAGGAAGACCACGAACACCACCAGGATGGTGGAGAGGATCAGCGTGTATTCCACGTCCCGCACCGAATGGCGGATGGACGACGTGGTGTCGGTGAGGACATTGATGTCCACCGCCGGCGGCAGAGCGGCGGAAAGCTCGGGCATCAGGGCGCGGATGCGGTCCACCACCTGGATCACATTGGCGCCGGGCTGCTTGGTGATGGTGATCAGGATGGCGGGCTTGCCGTCGGCGATGCCCATGTTGCGGATATTCTCGACCCCGTCCACGACCTCGGCGATGTCCGACAGGCGCACGGCCGCGCCATTGCGATAGGCCACGATCAGGCCCTGATACTCCGACGCCGCCACGGCGCTGTCATTGGCATAGACCTGGAATTGCTGCAGGCCTTGCGAAACCACGCCCTTGGGGCTGTTGGCATTGGCGGCGCTGACGGCGGCGCGCACGTCTTCAAGCCCGATGCCATATTTGAAAAGCGCGCGCGGGTTCAATTCGATGCGCACGGCGGGCAGGGACGCGCCGTTCAATTCCACATTGCCCACGCCGGGCACCTGCGACAGTTTCTGCTGCAGAATGTTGCTGGCCTGGTCATAAATCTGCCCCGGCGTCAGCGACTTAGACGTCATCGCCAGGATCATGATGGGAATGTCGGAGGGATTGAACTTGCGGTAGGTGGGGTTGGACCGCAGAGCGGCGGGCAAATCGGCCCTCGCCGCATTGATGGCGGCCTGGACGTCACGCGCCGCGCCGTCAATGTCGCGGCTGATGTCGAATTGCAGGATGATGCGGGTGGAGCCGACGGAACTGCGCGACGTCATCTCCGTCACTGCAGCGATGGCGCCCAGATGACGTTCCAGCGGCGTCGCCACGCTGGTGGACATGGTTTCGGGGCTGGCGCCCGCCATGCTGGCCGTCACCGCGATGGTGGGAATATCCACATTGGGCAGGGGCGAGACCGGCAGCAAGGTCAGCGCACCCAGGCCCGCCAGCGCCATGCCCGCCGCCAGAAGCGTGGTGGCGATGGGACGGCTGATGAAGGCGCCGACGATATTCATGGTGTCGCCACTTCGGCGTTGCGCCGGGCGCGCCACTCGCGCAGTTCGCGGCCCCAGCGGTCAAAATAGATATAGATGACGGGCGTGGTGAAGAGCGTCAAAAGCTGGCTCACCAGCAACCCGCCCACGATGGAAATGCCCAGTGGATGGCGCAATTCCGCGCCCATGCCGGTGCCCAGCATCAGGGGCAGCGCGCCGAACAGCGCCGCCATGGTGGTCATCAGGATGGGACGGAAACGCAGCAGGGCTGCCTGGTGGATGGCTTCCTGCGGGCTCTTGCCTTCATGGCGTTCGGCGTTCAACGCGAAGTCAATCATCATGATGGCGTTCTTTTTCACAATGCCGATCAGAAGAATGATGCCGATGATGGAAACAATGTTGAGGTCATGGCCCGTGACGATCAGCGCCAGCAGCGCGCCCACGCCGGCCGATGGCAGGGTGGACAGAATGGTGATGGGGTGGATGAAGCTTTCATAGAGAACACCCAGCACGATATAGACCGTGATCAGGGCCGCGATGATCAGCAGCAGTTCGTTGCCCAGCGATGACTGGAAGGCCAGGGCCGAACCTTCGAACTGGGTGGAGATGCCGCCGGGCAGGCCGGCCTTGGTTTCCGCCGCATGCACCGCGTCCACCGCCGCGCCCAGCGAATAGCCCGGCGCAGCGTCAAACGAGATGGTGGCGGAAGGAAACTGCGCCAAATGGTTGATCTGCAGCGGCACGGGGCGCTGTTCAATGCGGGCTATGGACGACAACTGCACCTGCCCGCCACCCGCAGACGGCAGATAGATATTGTTCAGCGACGACACCGAATCTTGCAAATGCGGATCGGCTTCCAGGATCACCCGGTACTGGTTGGACTGGGTAAAGATGGTGGAAACGATGCGCTGGCCGAAACTGTCATACAGCGCATTGTCTATGGTGGCCGCCGTGATGCCGAAGCGCGCGGCGGTGTCGCGGTCTACCTCGAGAAATGCCGACAGGCCGCGGTCCAGGAAATCGGTGGAGACATTGCGCAGGGCCGGCGCCTTGGTCAGCTCCGCCATCAGCTTGGGCATGAAATCGGTCAGCGCCTGGGTGCTGGCAGCCTGCAGCACGAATTGATAAGTGGCCCGGCTGACCACCGAATCGATGGTGAGATCCTGCACGGGTTGCAGATAGAAGGTGATGCCGGGGATGGCGTGCCCGTCCGCCGCCAGCCGGTCCATCACGGCGCCGACGCCGTCGCGGCTGGATTTTTCCTTGAGGTTGATCAGGAACCGCCCGCTGTTGAGGGTGGTGTTGGTGCCGTCCACGCCGATAAAGCTGGACAGGCTTTCCACATCCGGGTCCCGCAGGATGCGGTCGGCCAGCAGGCGCTGGCGATTGGCCATTTCCTCGAACGACACGGTGGGGCCCGCCGTGGTGATGGCCTGGATGAAGCCCGTGTCCTGGACCGGGAAAAAGCCCTTGGGGATGGCGATATAAAGAATGACGGTCAGGACCAGCGTGCCCACCGCCACCGCCATGGTGAGCGGCTGGTGGCGCAGCACCCATATTAGCAGACGGTCATATTCCTGGATAAAGCTTTCGTAATAGGCTTCCATCCGCTTCTGGAAAGCGTTCTGGCGCTTTTCTTCCACCGCATGGCTGCGCAGCAGCTTGGCGCACAGCATGGGCACCAGGGTCAGAGACACCACCGCCGAGATCAGGATGGTGATGGCAAGCGTGATGGCGAATTCACGGAACAGCCGTCCCACCACTTCCTGCATGAACAGAAGCGGGATCAGGACTGCGATCAGCGAAATGGTCAACGACATGATCGTGAAGCCGATTTCGCCCGCACCCTTGATGGCGGCGTCCAGCGGCTTGTAGCCTTTTTCCAGGTAGCGGGAGATATTCTCGATCATCACGATGGCGTCATCCACCACGAAACCTGCGGAGATGGTCAGCGCCATCAGGGACAGATTGTTGAGCGAAAAATCCAGCAGGTACATGGCCGCGAAAGTGCCCACGATGGACAGCGGCACCGACAGGCTGGGAATGAAGGTGGCGGGCAGGTTGCGCAGGAACAGGAAGATCACTAGCACCACCAGCACCACCGCCAGCATCAATTCAAACTGCACATCCGACACCGAAGCGCGGATGGTGTTGGTGCGGTCGGTCAGGACCGCGATGTTGACCGAGGCCGGCATGCCCGCCTGGATCTGGGGCAAGAGCGCCTTGACCGCGTCCACCACATTGATGACGTTGGCGCCGGGCTGGCGCTGCACGTTGAGCAAAATTGCGGGCGTCTTGTTGGCCCAGCTGGACAGACGCGTATTCTCCGCGCTCTGGATCACATTGGCCACATCCGACAGATAGACCGGCGCGCCATTTTTATAGGCCACGACGATGTGGCCGTAATCCGCCGCGCTTTGAAGTTGGTCATTGGCGTTGATGGTGTAGGACTGTGCCGCTCCATCGAAATTGCCCTTGGGACCGTTGGCATTGGCGTTGGCGATGGTGGTGCGAAGATCGTCAATGTTCAGGCCCAGCGAGGCCAGTTGCTGCAAGTTCGCCTGCACCCGTACGGCGGGACGCTGGCCGCCGGAAATGCTGACCAGGCCCACGCCCGCAAGCTGGGAGATTTTCTGCGCGATGCGGGTATCAGCCAGATCCTGCACGGTGGTGAGCGGCAAGGTTGTGGACGTTATCGCCAAGGTGATCACCGGCGCATCGGCCGGGTTGACCTTGGCATAGACGGGCGGGGCGGGCAGCGTGGAGGGCAAGAGGCTGCCCGACGCATTGATGGCTGCCTGCACTTCCTGTTCGGCGATATCCAGCGACAGCGACAGATCGAACTGCAGCGTCACCACGGACGCGCCGCCGGACGACACCGACGACATTTCCTTCAGCCCCGGCATCTGGCCAAGCTGTCTTTCCAGCGGTGCGGTTACCGATGTGGTCATCACATCGGGGCTGGCGCCGGGCAGAAATGTCTGCACCTGGATGGTGGGATAATCCACCTGCGGCAGGGCCGACAGGGGCAGGAAATGATAGCCCACAATGCCCGCCAGCATGATGGCGATCATCAGAAGCGATGTGGCAACAGGCCTGTATATAAAGGGTGTTGAGGGACTCATGGCCTGTGCTGCCTATGGCGCCGCGCCGCCGCCGGCCCCACGCCCGCCGCCCCGTCCGCCGCGGCCGCGCAGCTTGGCAAAGGCCGTGCTGCATTCGGTGGAAAGCGAAGCGCGGTTCTCCGCCAGGCAGCGCGTGGCATCACGCCCCGTCTTGCCGGCGCAGAACTTCGTTATGTCAGCGCTGCAGGTCTTGGCCAGTTCCGCCTGCGCCGCGACGCGCTGGGCCGTGCGCGCAGCATCGGCTGCGGCGCCCGACGGCGCCTGTATCTTCTGCGCCTTGAGATCGGGGATTTCCACTTCCGCGCCGTCGCGCAGACGGTCGGCGCCGTCCACCACCACTGTATCGCCGGGCTTGAGGCCTTCGGTGATGGCGACCTTGTCGCCCTCCTGCACGCCCAGCTTGACGCTGCGCTGGTTCACGGTCTTGTCCGGTGTCACCACAAAGACATAGGACCCGTCTGCGCCGCGCTGCACCGCCGACATAGGAATGACGGTCTGGTGCTGCAGCGTGTTGACCAGAAGGCGCACATTGACGAACTGGCTGGGGAACAGCTTGCCGTCGGTATTATCGAACAGGGCGCGCAATTTGACGGTGCCGGTGGTGGGGTCAATCACATTGTCCACCGTGGCCAGCTTGCCCGTGGTGATCTTGGCGGCCTGGGATCGGTCATAAACATCCACCACCAGTTCGGCGCCGCTTGTGACTTGCGGCATGATGGCGGAGATATTGTCTTCGGGCACGGTGAAGACCACCGACATGGGCGACAATTCCGTCACCACCACGATGCCGCCCGCCTGTCCTGCCTGGACGATGTTGCCCACATCCACCTGGTGCAGGCCCACGCGGCCCGCGATGGGCGAGACGATGCGCGTGTAACCCAGATTGATGGCGGCGGCCTGAACATTGGCCTGGTCGGATTCCACCAGCCCGCCGCTGGAGCGTACCGCGGAAGCCTGCGTGTCCACCTGCTGGTCGCTGATGGCGTTGGCCGCCTTCAGCGACTGGTAGCGGGAAAGATCAACCTTGGCATTGGCAAGCGTGGCCTGGTCGCGCGCCAACTGGCCCTTGGCCTGGTCCAGCGACGCCTGATAGGGGCGCGGATCAATCTGCGCCAAGAGGTCGCCCGCCTTCACCATCTGTCCTTCTTCGAAATAGATCTTGGTGAGCATGCCGCCCACCTGCGGACGCACAGTGGCAGTGGCCAGCGGCGTTACCGTACCAAGCGCGTTTAAGGTGACGTTGATGGGCGCGTCGGCGGCGACGGCGACCCCCACTGGCTGGGCGCCCTGGTTGAAGCGGGCGCGCGAAGCGGGCTTGGGATAGATGGCCCAGACCAGCAGCGCCAAAAGAGCCAGACCAACCGCAAACCAGAACAGGCGGGCAAGGCGCGGATTGGCACCGCTCCAGCTTTTGAACCGGGTCCAGGCGCCAGAAACAGCGCGGGCCGGGGTTTTATCCGTGGCTTGGATGGTCATTTTGTTCTCATGACAGGTTGTTAATGCGAAACAGGCCGTGGTCCGAAGCGATCCGGAACCACGATACCCATCCTACGCTGCACGGCATGGGATAGCAGCGGCGGCAAGTGTAAATTTGGCGAAAATGTCCCGCTTTTGTGCTGGCTGGTCACAGGCGCACCGGCGCTGTATGTCTGCGGCCCGCCATTCCTGTTGGGCCTTTCGTGCTGCACCAGTTTTTTCATTGGGCTTTTGTTGACGCTGGGCCATGGGTGGCCCAGACGGCGCGGGCCCATAACAACTGGATATTTCCCATCGCCTTCCTGGTGGCTTTTTCCGAATCCTTTGTGGGCGTCTCGTTTCTCATTCCCGGCACCATCATCCTGGTGTCGCTGGGCGCGGTGATCGGGGCCAGCGGCATGGGCTTCCTGCCCGCCTGGTCGGGCGCGGTGCTGGGTTCGATCCTGGGCGACTGGATCAGCTACTGGATCGGCTTTCACTATCACCACCAGCTTGTTCACCTGTGGCCCTTTCGCAAGTTCGAGGACCAGATCGAAAAGGGACTGCATTTTTTTCACAAATGGGGCGTCTGGGCGATCTTCATTGGCCGCTTCCTGGGACCGTTCCGCGCCACCGTGCCGCTGGTTTCCGGCATGTCGGAGCTTGCGTTCTGGCCCTTCCAGATCGCCAACACGGCCTCGGCCGTGATCTGGGCATTTGTGCTTCTGGCGCCGGGCGCCGCGGTGGTACGCCACTTCACGGGCTAATCCCGTAACGGAAACAGCCTGCCCGCCTTAACCCTTTTTATGTGCCGTTTTGGATCAGCCGCCGCCCGTTAGCGCGGCAGTTCTGAACTACCCATCAAGAACTCATCCACTCCGCGCGCGCACTGGCGGCCTTCGCGGATGGCCCAAACCACCAGCGACTGGCCCCGGCGCATGTCGCCGCAGGTGAAAATCTTGGGCTGGCTGCTCTTGTAGGTGATGGTGTCGGCCTTGACGTTGCCGCGCGCATCCAGCGCCACGCCGGACTGTTCCACCAGGCCCTGTTTGCGGGGGCCGGTAAAGCCCATGGCCAAGAGTACCAGGTCGGCCTTGATGATAAATTCGCTGCCCGGCACTTCCACCAGGTTCATCTGGCCGCCATCGCCCAGCTTCCATTCCACCCGCACGCATTCCAGCCCGGTGATTTTTCCATTCCCGCCAATGGCGCGGCGCGTCTGCACCGACCAGTCGCGCTCGCAGCCTTCTTCCTGGGATGACGATGTGCGAAATTTCAGCGGCCAATCCGGCCAGACCAAAGGCTTGTTTTCCTTCGCCGGCGGCCGGACCAAAATCTCAAGCTGCGTTACCGAAGCCGCGCCCTGGCGGTTGGAGGTACCGATACAGTCCGACCCCGTGTCGCCGCCGCCGATCACCACCACATGCTTGCCCTTGGCGGTCAGCGTGCCCTGCGGCGCGGCCTTGGCTTCAGTGTCGTCCGCCACGCGCTTGTTCTGTTGCGTCAGGAAATCCATGGCGAAATGGATGCCAGACATGTCGCGGCCCGTGACGGGCAGGTCGCGCGGCTGTTCCGCGCCGCCCGCCAGCACCACCGCGTCATAATCGGCCATCAGCATCTTCATGGAAACGCCCACGCCCACTTCTACGCCGGGCTGGAAGACCACGCCTTCGGCTTCCATCTGGCGCATGCGCCGGTCAATTGGGTGCTTTTCCATTTTAAAGTCGGGAATGCCGTAGCGCAGCAGCCCGCCAATGCGGTCCGACTTTTCATACAGGGTCACGGAATGGCCCGCGCGCGCCAGTTGCTGGGCGCAGGAGAGGCCCGCCGGGCCGGAGCCGACAACCGCAACGGCCTTGCCGGTCTTCTTCACCGGCACTTGCGGCCTGATCCAGCCTTCATCCCAGCCGCGGTCCACGATCTGGCATTCGATGGTTTTGATGGTGACCGGATTGTCCTGGATGTTCAGGGTGCAGCTGGCCTCGCAGGGTGCGGGGCAGACGCGGCCAGTGAATTCCGGAAAATTGTTGGTGGAGTGAAGATTGTCCAGCGCGGCGCGCCACTGGTCGCGATAGACCAAATTGTTCCAGTCGGGAATCTGGTTGTTGACCGGGCAGCCCTGGTGACAAAAGGGAATGCCGCAATCCATGCAGCGCGCCGCCTGGCGGCCCACTTCGGTGTAGGGCAGCGGCTGGACGAACTCTTTATATGTGCGCAGCCGGTCCTTGGGCGGTTCTGCGCCGCGCTCCAGCCGTTCAATTTCCAGAAAACCTGTGACCTTGCCCATGGGTTACTCCGCCGCCACGGCGCTGTCGCGCTGGCGCATGGCGGTCAGCGCCTTGGCGTAATCGGTGGGCATGACCTTCACGAAACTCTTGAGCGTGTTGTCCCAGTCATCCAGCAAGGCCTTGGCCTTGGCGCTGCCGGTATGGCGCAGGTGCCGCTCGATCAGGATGCGAAGTCGTTCAGCATCAAAGCGCAGAAGATCGCCCAGGCCGGTGTCATAGACGCTGGCGGCGCGGTCCTTGGGCTGGCCGGGGTCTTCCGTGCCGGTGGCGGGCGCGATTTTTTCCAACCGCACCTGGGCCATGTTGCACAGTTTTTCAAAACCGTTCTTGGGGTCGTAGACATAAGCGATGCCGCCCGACATGCCGGCGGCGAAATTGCGCCCCGTCTGGCCCAGCACCACCACCACGCCGCCCGTCATGTATTCGCAGCCATGGTCGCCCGTGCCTTCGACAACCGCCACCGCGCCGGAATTGCGCACGGCGAAGCGTTCGCCCGCCACGCCCTGGAAATAGGCCTCGCCCGCGATGGCGCCATAGAGAACCGTGTTGCCGACAATGATGTTCTGGGCCGGATCGCGCGAGACGTTGCGCGGCTGGCGCACCACGATCTTGCCGCCGGAAAGTCCCTTGCCGACATAGTCATTGCTGTCGCCGGTCAGCTCCAGCGAGATGCCGCGCGACAGGAACGCGCCGAACGACTGCCCGGCGGTGCCGGTGAAGCGAATCTGGATGGTGTCTTCCGGCAAGCCGGCATGGCCATGGCGCCGGGCCACCTCCCCTGACAGCATGGCGCCGACCGTGCGGTCCACGTTGCGGACGGTGCGTTCAAGCCGCACGGCCTGGCCGCCTTCGATGCTGGGCATGCTGGCCTTGATCAAATCGTGGTCAATGGCCGATTCCAGCGCATGGTTCTGGGATTCGCAATGATGGATGGCGGCGCCGGGCTTGGCGTCCACCTGGTGCAGGATGCGGGACAAATCCACGCCCTGCGCCTTCCAATGGGCGACGGCCTTTTTCATGTCCAGCCGGTCCACGCGGCCAATCATCTCGGCCACGGTGCGGAAGCCCAGCTCGGCCATGATCTCGCGCAGTTCCTCGGCCACGAAGAAGAAGTAATTGATCACATGCTCGGGCGTGCCGGTGAAGCGGGCGCGCAGCACGGGGTCTTGCGTCGCCACGCCGACCGGGCAGGTGTTGAGATGGCATTTGCGCATCATGATGCAGCCCGACGCGATCAGCGGCGCGGTGGAAAAGCCGAATTCGTCCGCGCCCAGCAGCGCGCCGATGGCGACATCGCGGCCCGTACGAAGCCCGCCATCCACCTGCACGGCGATGCGGCCGCGAAGACCGTTCAGCACCAATGTCTGCTGGGTTTCGGCCAGGCCGATTTCCCAGGGCGAACCGGCATGGGTCAGCGACGTCAGCGGGGATGCGCCGGTGCCGCCTTCAAAGCCGGAAATGGTGACATGGTCGGCGCGGCACTTGGCGACACCGGCCGCCACCGTGCCCACGCCCACTTCCGACACCAATTTCACCGAAATGCGCGCTTTCGAATTGGCGCTTTTCAAATCGCGGATCAGCTGGGCCAGGTCTTCGATGGAATAGATGTCGTGATGCGGCGGCGGCGAGATCAGGCCCACGCCGGGGGTGGAATGGCGCACTTTTGCGATCGCGGCATCCACCTTGTGGCCGGGAAGCTGGCCGCCTTCGCCGGGCTTGGCGCCCTGGGCCATCTTGATCTGGATATCGTCGGAATTGACCAGATATTCGGTGGTGACGCCGAAACGGCCCGAGGCCACCTGCTTGATGCGCGAGCGCATGGAATCGCCGTTGGCCATGGGCTTGAAACGGTCCGGTTCCTCGCCGCCCTCGCCCGTGTTGGAACGCCCGCCGATGCGGTTCATGGCGATGGCCAGATTTGTGTGCGCCTCGCGGCTGATCGAGCCGAAGCTCATGGCGCCGGTGGCGAAACGCTTGACGATGTCGCCCGCCGCTTCCACCTGGTCCAGCGGCACGCCCGGACCGGGCTTGAACTGCATCAAGCCGCGCAGGGTGAGCAAACGTTCGCTCTGCTGGTTAATGCCGTCCGCGAACAGGCGGTATTCCGCCGGATTGTTGCCGCGCACCGCATGCTGCAGGCGCGTCACCGTGTCGGGCGTCCAGGCATGGTCTTCGCCGCGCAGGCGGAAGGCATAATCGCCGCCCACATCCAGCGCGCCGCGATAGATGGGATTGTCGCCATACGCATCCTTGTGGCGACGCACGCTTTCCTGCGCGATTTCCTTCAGGCCCACGCCTTCGATGGTGGTGGCGGTGCCGGTGAAATATTTTTCGATGAAGGCGCTGGAAAGGCCCACCGCGTCGAAAATCTGCGCGCCGCAATAGGACTGGTAGGTGGAGATGCCCATCTTGGACATCACTTTCAAAATGCCCTTGCCCACCGCCTTGATGTAGTTCTTCTGCACTTCGTAAGGCTTCAGCGGCAGCTTGGACTGGACGCGAATCTGTTCCAGCGTCTCGAAGGCGAGGTACGGGTTGATGCCTTCGGCGCCATAACCGGCCAGCACGCAGAAATGATGCACTTCGCGCGCTTCGCCGGTTTCCACCACCAGCCCCGCCTGCATGCGAAGGCCCTGGCGGATCAGATGATGATGCACGGCGGCGGTGGCAAGCGCCGCGGGGATCGGCACCCGGTCCGGCGACACGGCGCGGTCGGATAAAATCAGGATGTTGTTGTCGGCCAGCACCGCGTCGGTGGCGTTGTGGCAAAGGCGCAGGACAGCATTGGAAAGACCCTCCGCGCCTTCCTCGGCGGGCCAGGTGCAATCAAGCGTGGCGGTGCGGAAAGCGCCATCCACCAGTTCTGAAATCGAGCGGATTTTTTCCACGTCCGCATTGGTCAGGACCGGCTGGGTCACTTCCAGGCGCTTGTGCGCGCCGGCATCGCGGCCCAAAAGATTCGGGCGCGGCCCGATCATCGAGACTAGGCTCATCACCAGCTCTTCGCGGATGGGATCAATCGGCGGGTTGGTGACCTGCGCGAAATTCTGCTTGAAATAATTGTAGAGAAGCTTGGGCTTCTTCGACAAAACCGCCAGCGGCGTGTCCACGCCCATGGAGCCAAGCGGGTCGTCGCCCGCCTGCGCCATCGGCTCCAGGAAGAATTGCAGATCTTCCTGGCTGTAACCAAACGCCTGCTGCTTATCCAGCAGCAGCGCCGGATCGTTGGGCTTTGCGCGATGGTCTTCGGGAAGATCGGGCAGTTCTTCCAGCTTGTACTGCGCGGCCTTCAGCCATTCTTCATATGGCTCGGCCGCCGCCAGAACCTGCTTGATCTCTTCGTCCTCGACGATGCGGCCCTGTTCCAAGTCAATCAGCAGCATCTTGCCCGGTTGCAAACGCCATTTGCGCTTGATCTTCTCTTCGGGGATCGGCAGCACGCCGGATTCCGACGCCAGGATCACCAGGTCATCATCGGTGACGATATAGCGGGCGGGGCGAAGCCCGTTGCGGTCAAGCGTGGCGCCGATCTGGCGGCCGTCCGTAAAGGCGATTGCGGCGGGGCCGTCCCACGGCTCTAGCAAGGCTGCGTGATATTCATAGAAAGCGCGGCGCTGCGCATCCATCATCTTGTTGCCGGCCCAGGCTTCGGGCACCAGCATCATCACGGCGTGCGCGATGGGATAGCCGCCCGCCACCAGCAGCTCCAGCGCATTATCAAGCGACGCCGTATCGGACTGGCCATGCGGGATCAGCGGCCACATCTTGTCCAGGTCGGGACCCAGAAGTTCGGATTCCATGGTGCGGCGGCGCGCATTCATCCAGTTGACGTTGCCGCGCACCGTGTTGATTTCGCCATTGTGCGCGATGAAGCGATAGGGATGCGCCAGCTTCCAGCTTGGGAAGGTGTTGGTGGAGAAACGCTGATGCACCAGCGCGATGGCCGACACGGTCAGCGGGTTCTGCAAATCGCGATAGAAGCGCCCAACATCATGCGCCAGCAACAGGCCCTTATAGACCACGGTGCGGCTGGAAAAACTGGGCATATAGAGTTCGCGGATGGCGGGGCGCTTGTGCTTCTTGGCCAGCGCTTCCAGCGGGTTCTGCGTCTGCTTGCGGATGGCGAGCAGCTTGCGCTCGAACGCATCCTGGTCGCGCATGTTGGGACCCATGGCCACGATGGCCTGGCGGATCAGCGGCATGCCGTCCAGCACGGTCTTGCCCAAACCGGCAGGATCAGTCGGCACATCGCGCCAGCCCAGAAGCTTCTGGCCTTCGACCTTGATGAAATGTTCGAACTGCTTGACCACGATTTCGCGGGCCTGCGCCTCGCGCGGCAGGAAACACATGGCGACCGCATACTTGCCGGGTTCGGGCAATGTCACGCCGGTGGCGGTGGCCCATTCGCGCAACAAGGGATCTGGAATCTGGATCAGGATGCCGGCGCCGTCGCCCACCAGCGGGTCTGCGCCCACCGCGCCGCGATGGTCCAGATTGATAAGAAGCTGCAGGCCCTGGCCGATGATGCCATGCGAACGCACGCCCTTGATGTTGGCGACAAAGCCGACACCGCAGGAATCATGCTCGTTGCGCGGGTCATAAAGACCCTGTTTGGGGGGCAGGCTCATGTCTCTATTCCAAAGGCGTAATTTTCGGCACAATTTTTCAGGAGCTAGGCCTCTTTGCCGTCCTCAAGACAAGCGCAAAGGCCGGGGCTTATGTGTTTTTTGCACATCTACGACAAGAGGGCCGGCCTGACCAGTTGCCGGGCCGCATGGCGGCTTTCCGTGGGGTGCCGGTCTTGACTCCCATGGGGCGCGGAGTCACGCTAGAACATATCATGAACAAACAAGAGAAAATAGCGGTTTTGCGCCACGATCTGGCGCGGTACGGCCTGCCCCCGGACCGCCCGCCGGTACCGCTTGGCCACGGCGCGGCCGATGCCGTTCTGGGCGGGGGGCTGGCGCGGGGGGCGCTGCACGAAATCTTCGCCCCCAGCGGCCCCGGCTTTGCCGCCTGCCTGGCCATCCTGGCGGCGGGAGCCAAACCGCTTTTCTGGGTGCGCCCGGATTACGAGGCACTGGAGTTTGGGGCCCTCAGCGCCACGGGCTTGCTGGAACTGGGCGGCAACCCGGCGCGGTTTTTCGTGATGCGGGCCGCCAATGCCGGTGACGCGTTGATCGCCGCCGCCGACATTTTATCTTGCGCCCATGTGGGCGCATTGGTGCTGGAGTTGGCGGGCGCGCCCAAATGCCTGGACCTGGTGGCAAGCCGCAGGCTGGCGCTGATCGCCGAACAAAGCGGCGTCACCTTGCTGGTGCTGCGCCACAACGCCATTCCCAAACCCAGCGCGGCCAGCACGCGCTGGCTGGCGCGCAGCATCGCATCGCGCGCGGACGATGAGTGGGGCGATCCCAGTTTTGCGGTGCAGTTGCTGCGCCATCGCCAGGGTGGTACCGGCGATTTTTATTTTAACTGGAATGCACGGAATGGTCATTTTGTTGACCCCCTCCGGTTTCAGCTTCCGCTCGCCTCCCAGGAAGGTCGTCTTCGCTCGCTGAAACCGCCTCCCCCTCCGGCGCTGCGCGCGAGGGGGAAGCGAGCCTGAGTATGTTGCAGCGGCGGATCATGGCGCTGTGGCTGGGACGGTTTTCGACCGACCGGCTGGCGCGCAAAGGCGCATCGCGGTCTGAACCACTGCTGGTCAGCATCCGCCAGAACAATGCGCTTTATGTCCATGCGCTGAACCATGCGGCGCAAAGGCTGGGCCTGTATGCGGGCCAGCCGCTGGCCAACGCGCATGCCATGGTGCATGGGCTTGCCGTGGTGCCGGCGGATGAAAGCGCCGACGCCGCGCTGCTGGATGCCATGGCCGACTGGTGCGGGCGTTTCACGCCGATGGTGGCGCTGGCCCCGCCGCAGGGGCTTTTGCTGGACATCACGGGCGCGGCGCATCTGTTCGGCGGCGAGGCCGCCATGCTGAAAACGGTGACGGGAAAAATCGGGGCCCAGGGTTTTTCTGTCAGCGGCGCCATTGCCGGAAGCGCCACCGCCGCCATGCTGCTGGCCCGCCATCGCCCCCATGTGATCGCGCCCGCTGGCGCAGAGAAAGAAGCGTTGGCCAATTTGCCCGCTGCCGCCTTGTCACAAGATCCCAAGATCCAGCGCGCATTGTTGCGCGCGGGCCTGAAGACCATCGCGCAGGTGATGGCGCGCGGGCGCAGCGAATTGGCCGAGCGATTGGGGAAAGTATTTGTCGCGGGGCTGGAAGGCCTGTCGGGCAACGCCCCCATCACGCCGCGCCTGCCCCAGCCCGATTTGATGGCGGAACAGGCTTTTGCCGCGCCCATCACCAGCCGGGGTGACATCGCCATAGTGCTGGAGAATCTGGCCCGCGCGCTGGCGTCGCTGCTGGAGCGCGAAGGCAAGGGCCTGCGCGAGTTGCAAGCCGTGCTGTTCCGCGCCGATGGCGGCGTGGCGCGCATAGACGTGCGCAGCGGCGCGCCCTTGCGCGATCCCGCCATCATGATGCGGCTGCTGGAGCAAAAACTGGATTCGCCCGATCACCGGCTTTGCGATCCCCTGGACCCCGGTTTCGGCTTTGACCTGATAAGACTGGAAGCGGTGCTGGCGGAAAAAACCACGGCTGAAAAAGCCAGCCTGGACGCTGACGAGAATGCCGCGCGCCAGGTTGCTTTCCTGATTGACCGGCTGTCGGCCCGGTTCGGCGCCCAGCGCATCCAGCGTTTCCTGGCCCAGGACACCCATATTCCCGAAGCGCAAAGCGTGGCCGTGCCCGCGCAAAGCCAGTCTTTTGCGGGCGTGGAATGGAAAGCGCGCCGCAACGCCGATGATCCGCCGCTGCGGCCCCTGCGCCTTCTGGAACGGCCCGAGGAAATATTGTCCGTGCTGGCGGCCGTGCCGGACGGCCCGCCCACGCGATTTTCCTGGCGCCGCTGCCAGCACCAGGTGGCCCGCGCCGAAGGCCCGGAGCGTATCGCGATGGAGTGGTGGAGCGTCCGCGAGAGCGGGAGCGACCATAAAAAAAACAACGCGCATGACTATCACGATTATTTCCGCGTCGAAACAAATGGCGGCGAACGCTTCTGGCTGTTCCGCGATGGCGCGCCGGGCGGGCGCTGGTATCTGCACGGCATGTTTGCATGAGTTACGCAGAGATGGCCGTCACCACCAATTTTTCCTTTTTGCGCGGGGCTTCGCATCCGCAGGATTTCGTCACCCGGGCGCAGGAACTGGGTTACGCCGCCATCGGCATTGCCGACCACAACAGTCTGGCGGGCGTGGTGCGCGCCTATGGCGAATGGAAGAATCTGCCGGAAGATGACCGCCCCCGGCTTCTGATCGGGGCGCGGCTGGTTTTCCGCGACGGCACGCCGGACATTTTGGCATATCCCAAGGACCGCAAGGCCTATGCGCGCCTGTCGCGGCTTTTGTCCATTGGAAAATTGCGCGCGGAAAAAGGGGAATGTTTTCTCGATCTTTCCGACTTGCTGAATTGTCGTCGTGGTATTCTTTTAATTGTCATGCCCGGCGCGAATCTGGAAAGCACCAAGCCGGTTCTTGCCGCACTTGGTTCCGACACCTGGCTGGCGGCGTCCATGCTTTATACCGGCGAAGACCGCCGCCGTCTCAAAGCCTTGCAGAAACTGGCGCGCGAGGCCCGCACGCCCCTGATCGCGGTCAATGATGCGCTCTATCACCATCCGGGCAATCGCGACTTGCAGGACATCGTCACCTGCATCCGCGAGCATGTGACATTGGAGAATGCCGGCACCCGGCTGCAAGCCAATGCCGAACGCCATCTGAAGCCGCCATCCGAAATGACGCGCCTGTTCCGCGCCGCGCCCGATGCCGTTGCGCAAATCATGCTTTTTGCGGCGAAAATCAAATTCACGCTGGCGGAACTCGGCCAGCGTTATCCCTGCGAACCGGTGCCACGCGGCAAAAGCCCCGACCAGCATCTGCGGGATCTGACTTTATCAGGCCTGGAATGGCGTTATCCAAAGGGTGTTCCCGCCAACATCGCTGCCGATGCGGAAAGGGAACTGGCCTTTATTGCCGACCGCAAGATCGCGCATTATTTCCTGACCGTGCACGACATCGTGAAATTCGCGCGCAGCCAGAACATTCTGTGCCAGGGCCGTGGTTCGGCGGCAAATTCCGTTGTCTGTTTCGCGACCAGCATCACTTCGGTAAACCCGGTGGATGTAAATCTTCTGTTCGATCGTTTCCTTAATACCAATCGTTCCGAGCCGCCCGACATTGACGTGGATTTCGAGCATGAGCGGCGCGAAGAAGTGATCCAGTATATCTATCGCCGCTATGGCCCGCGGCGGGCGGCGCTTACCGCCACGGTGATACGCTATCGCTCCCGCAGCGCCATCCGCGAAGTGGGCAAGATCTTTGGCTTGTCAGAAGATATTACCGGCAAGCTGGCGGACACGGTCTGGGGCCATCATGGCGACGGGCTGGAAGAACATCATGTGCGCCAAGGCGAGGTCGATCCCGGCAACAGCGCGATCGCCCAGGCCGTCCATTTCGCCAAGCTGCTGGGCGGCTTTCCTCGTCATCTCTCCCAGCATGTGGGCGGCTTTGTCCTGGCGCGTTACAAGCTGGACTGGACCGTTCCCATCGGTCCAGCCGCCATGGATGACCGCTGGTTCATCGAATGGGACAAGGACGATCTGGATACCTTGCAAATCATGAAGGTGGATGTGCTGGCGCTGGGCATGCTCACCTGCATCCGCAAGGCGTTTGATCTCATCCATGCCCATGAAGGAAACAGAGCGGAGAAATGGACGCTCGCCACCGTGCCGCCGGATGATCCCGCGGTTTACGACATGCTGTGCAACGCCGACGCCATCGGCGTCTTCCAGGTGGAAAGCCGCGCCCAGATGAACATGCTGCCCCGACTGAAGCCCCGCACCATGTATGATTTGACGGTGGAGGTGGCGATCGTGCGCCCCGGTCCCATCCAGGGCGGCATGGTGCATCCGTATCTAAAGCGGCGCACAGCCCGGCGCGAGAATCGCAATTACAAAATCGACTATCCGCGTCCGGGACCGGAATATCGGCAAGACGAGTTGGAATCCATACTGGAAAAAACCATGGGCATACCCCTGTTTCAGGAACAGGCCATGCGCATGGCAATGGTGGCCGCCGAATTTTCCTCGGAAGAAGCCAATGGTTTGCGGCGGGCCATGGCCACGTTCCGTCATGTCGGCACCATTCACACCTTCGAGCCAAAATTCGTGGGACGCATGGTGGCGCGTGGCTATGACCGGAAATTCGCGCAAGATTGCTTCAATCAGATCAAAGGCTTTGGCGAGTATGGTTTTCCCGAAAGCCATGCCGCTAGTTTCGCGCTCTTGGTCTATGTCTCGGCCTGGTTGAAATGCCATCACCCGGCGGCTTTTGCGGCGGCCCTGCTCAATTCCCAGCCCATGGGTTTTTACGCCCCCGCCGAGATCGTGCGCTGCGCCCGCGAGAACGGAAAGGTCGCCGTGCTGGCGCCAGACGCCGCCTTCAGCGACTGGGACTGCACCCTGGAGCGCGATGGGCGTGGCGCTTTGTGCCTGCGGCTGGGCTTTCGCCAGATCGGCGGCTTTGCGCAAGGCGACGCGCACACCATCATGCATGCGCGCGGCTATGGCTATCGCAGTTTCGCCGATTTTGCCCGCCGCACGTCATTGCCCAAACGCGCGCTGGTGGCATTGGCCGAAGCCGATGCCTTTCGCGGTTTCGGCCTGGATCGGCGCGAAGGCCTGTGGGCCGTGCGCCGCCTGCCCGATGACGCGCCGCTGCCGCTCTTCGCCCATGCCGCCGAACAGGGCGCCGAACATATCGCGCCGCTGCCGGTGATGGCGCTGCCCGAGCATGTGCTGGCCGATTACCAGACCATCCGCCTGTCGCTGAAGGCCTATCCCACGCAATTCCTGCGCGCCCGCTATGACGGCGAAGGCATCACGTCTTGCGCCGGCGTGGCCGCCCTGCGTGACGGCGCGAAAGTGCGCTGCGCCGGCATCGTGCTGGTGCGCCAGCGCCCCGGGGAAGGCACCGCCGTCTTCGTCACCCTGTCGGACGAAACCGGCGTCTGCAATGTGGTGGTGTGGCTTCGCACCTTCCGCCTGTTCCGAAAAGAAGTGATGGGCGCGCGGCTGCTGCTGGCCGAAGGCATTGTGCAGAAAAGCCCGGAGGGCGTGGTGCATCTGATGGCCACAACACTGGTGGACCGCTCCGCCGATCTTGACATCCTGTCGGGCGAGGCTCTTCCCGCCGCCGATACCTTGTCCCGCCATCCCCGCAATGTGCGCGTGTTGCCTGCGTCCCGGGATTTTCATTAAGCTGGCAATATGACCCCTGCTGCCCGCCTTGCGCTTTCGGACTGGATTCTGAAGCTGGCGCTGATGGGCCTGGCCTTTGCCGCCACCACGCTTTTGCTGCGCGATATCCTGGCCCTTCCCGTGCATGTGGCGCTGGCCCCGCTGGAGGGATGGCACGCCTATCTGGCGCAAGCCGCGATGGACCGCGTCCCGCTCTATCCCGCGGGCCTGATGGTCAACACCTATCCGCCGCTGTCCTTTTATGTGCTGGGCGCGCTGGGGCGGCTGACGGGCGATGCCATCATCGCCGGGCGCATCCTGTCCCTGATCGGTTTTGCCGCCATCACCGCCGGCATGATGGCGCTGCTGCGCCAGCTTGGCGCCGATGTGATCACCAGCCTGTTCGCGGGGCTGGTGCTGGGACTGACCTTGCTGGCGGCCAGCGGCGTGGTTGCCGTCAATGATCCGGCGCTGCTGGGCCATGCCCTGCAGTTCCAGGGATTGCTGCTGCTGTTGCATGCGCGGCCTGCCGTCATTCCCGCCAGCCTGCTCTTTGCCGCCGGGCTTCTGGTGAAACTGAGCCTGGTGGCCATGCCGGTTGCGGCGATCCTGTGGCTGCTGCCCCGGCACCGGCAGGGCGCCATGGCGATGGCCGCCATCATCCTGGGCCTGCTGGCGGCAACGCTGGGGGTTTTGCATTTCTGGATGGACGCCGATCTTTCCGCTCTTCTGCCGCGTGTTGCGTCATGGCCGGGCCTGCGCTGGGGACACTTTCTGGTCTGGGCGGCGCTGCCGCTGGTGGCCCTGGTCTGGCTGGCGCGGCGCTTCGGCCATGACCGCTGGGTGCGCTTTGCCGTGCTCTATGCCGCCGCCGCATTGGTGGCGCTGCTGGCAGGCGCAGGCATCACCGATTGCGCCATGGCGCTGGCGTTGAGCGGGGGGCTGGCGCTGGCCCGTTTCGCCCCGCCTTACCGGGGCGGGGTCGCGCTTATATATGCGCTGCCGCTGGCGCTTTACCTGGGCCTCTATTTCCGAGCTGAAAACCTTGCCTATCGCGAAGTCTTCCAGCGCCAGGCGCGGCTGGACATCGCCATGCTGGAGGTGAACCGGGGACCGGCCTTGTGTGAAAACCTGGCGCTTTGCTATTGGGCGGGCAAGGCCGAGGCGGTGGATGTGCCGAACCTTGCCCTGGCCTTCGGGCCGAATGGCGGGCGCGACGACCGGGCGCTGGCGCGCCTGTTGGCAAGCGGGCATTACCAAAGCGTGCAACTGGCGCGCCTGCACCCTTTCGCCCTGGGACCCCATGTCGAGACGGCCCTGGCGGCGCGCTATCGTGTCCAGCACCGGGACAATAACGGGGTGTTCCTGCTTCGGCGTTGAAGCCTTAAATATGTTGCGAAAGGCCCAAGGCTTCGCTATCGCTTGCACTTCGGCTCACTCAACATTCAGGCAAGCACGTGGCGCGTTACGATTGTTCAAAATGCCCCGGCTATTGCTGCTCCTATCCGGTGATCCCCCTCAAGAAGCGCGACGTGGAGCGGCTGGCCAAGCATTTCAGCCTTACCTTCGCAAAGGCGCGCGCCAAATTCACCAAGGTGGATGGCGACGAGCCTTACGCCATGCGCCGCAAGGCCGATGAGCATTTCGGCCGCATCTGCCGCTTCTTCGACACCACGGCGCGCCGCTGCACCATCTATCATGCGCGCCCCACCATCTGCCGCGAATATCCCGGCGGCAAAAGCTGCGGCTATTATGATTTCCTGCTGTCCGAGCGCGAGACCCAGGAAGACCCCACCCATATCGCCTCGACCTGGAACGTCTAATCCCTCTTTTTAATTAGAGAGCCCGCGTTCCTTCAGCATGGGGCCGATATCCGGGTCCTTGCCGTAAAAGGCGCGGAACATGGGGCCATAATCCTGGGAATGGCCCCGCGACAGCACAAGATCGCGCAGGCGCTGGCCATTGGCCCGCGTCATGCCGCCATGGGCCATGAACCAGGCATAGATGTCGTCCTCCAGCATCTCGGTCCAGAGATAGGCGTAATAGCCCGCCGAATAGCCATTGGCCCAGATGTGCAGGAAATAGCTGGAGCGGTAGCGCGGCGGCACATGCGCCGTGTCCAGCCCCATGCGCGACAGGGCGGCCGATTCAAACGCGTCCACGTCCTTCTTCGGCTCATCGGCCGAAAGCCCGTGCCATTGCATGTCCAGCTCGGCCGCCGCCAGCAATTCGCCCAGCGCATAACCCTGGTTGAATTTCGACGCCTTTTTTATCTTGGCCACCAGCGCATCCGGCATGGGGGCATGGGTTTTGTAGTGATGCGCGTAATGGGCGAAGACTGACGGCTCCAGCGCCCAATGCTCGTTGAACTGGGATGGAAATTCCACGAAATCACGCGCCACTGCCGTGCCCGACAGGCTGGGATAGCGCTGGTCGCCGAAAAAGCCATGCAGCGCATGGCCAAATTCATGGAACATGGTGGTGACATCGTCGAAGGTGATCAGCGCGGGCTGGCCCGGCGCGGGCTTTGTAAAATTGGTGACATTGAAGATCACCGGCTGGTTGCCCAGCAAATGCGACTGTTCCACCAGATTGCTCATCCAGGCGCCGCCCGATTTGTTGTCGCGCTTGAAATAGTCGAAATACATCAGGCCCAGCGGCTTGCCGTTATCAAAGACTTCGAACACGCGCACATCGGCCTGCCAGACGGGAATGTCCTTGCGCTCTTTAAACGTCAGCCCGTAGAGCTTGTTCGCGGCAAAGAAGAGGCCGTCAGTCAGGACCGTGTTCAGTTCGAAATAGGGTTTGATTTCATTGTCATCCAAATCGTACTGGGCTTTGCGCAATTTCTGGGCGTAAAAATCCCAGTCCCAGGGTTGGATCGCGAATTTGCCGCCCTCTTTATCAACAATGCTTTGCAGCGCGGCGGTGTCGCGCTTCTGCTGGGCCAGGGTAGCAGGCACCAGCTGCGCCATGAATTTTTCCACCGCCTGGGGCGTCTTGGCCATCTGGTCGTAAAGCGCATAGGCGGCGTAATTGGGATAGCCCAACAGCTGCGCCTTTTGCGCGCGGATCATGGCCAGGCGGGCGATGGTGGCGCGGGTGTCGTTGGCGTCATTCTTTTGCGCGCGGGTCCAGCTTTGGCGAAAGAGTTTTTCGCGGGTGGCCCGGTCCGTCAGTTCGGCCAATGCGGGCTGCTGGGTGGTGTTCTGCAACGGCAATACATATTGACCGGCCAGCTTGCGTTCCTTGGCATCATTGCTAGCGGCGGCGATTTCAGCGGCTGACAGCCCGTCCAGTTTTTTCACGTCTTTTTCCACCAGCGCCCCTGCCTTGGCCGCGGCCAGGAGCTGATGGTTGTATTTTGTCTGGAGAGTGGAATCCTCGGCGTTCAGCGCCTTCAGCTTTTTCTGGTCGGCATCATTCAGCAGCGCGCCGGAATGGACGAATTGCTGGTAGGTGAGGTTAAGAAGCTGCATCGCTTCGGGCGACAGTTTCAGGCTGGCGCGCGCGTCCCACACGGCTTTGACCCGCGCGAACAGCGCGGCATTCATGAAGATGGCGTCATGATGGGCCGCCAGCTTTGGCGCCAGCGCGGTTTCAGCGGCTTGCAGCGCAGGGTTGGTGTTGGCCTGCGTCAGGTCGAAGAAGATATCGCTGACCCGGGTCAGCATCTGGCCGCTGCGCTCCATCGCCTCCAGCGTGTTGGCGAAACTGGCGGGGGATTTATCAGAAGTGATGGCGGCGATTTCAGCCAACTG
The DNA here is from genome assembly GCA_947465395.1 of Alphaproteobacteria bacterium. Taxonomy (GTDB): domain Bacteria; phylum Pseudomonadota; class Alphaproteobacteria; order Micropepsales; family Micropepsaceae; genus Rhizomicrobium. The sequence continues at coordinate 37,902 of CANIAL010000004.1, forward strand.
GCGCTTCATGCCCGCCTCGATGCCGGGCTGGAAATCGCTGTCCCTGATCTTGTCGAACTGGGGGGCGTGATAGGGCAACGGGCTGGCCGCACCGAAAAGCTGCTCTGCCCGGCTTTGTGCAGGTGTCTGCGCCGGAACCGATCCCGCCGCCAGAAGCAGCGGCAGGGCCGCGATAACAAGCCTGGTCTTCATGGCATGGCTCCCCTGTGAGGCCCCAAGTCTAAGCGGGTCTTTTGTTATGTCTACGGGGTCCTTAAGGTGCGCCATGGCTCACGATCACGCCCACCCCCATGTCCATGCGCCCGAGATTGCGGGCGTGCATGACCATGGCATGTGGACTGGCGGGCATCATTTCCTGGGCCATGCCCATGCCCATGCCGAAAACCGCGCCCTGATCGCGGCCGCTGTCACCGCCGTCTTCATGGTGGTGGAAATCGGCGCGGGGTTTTTATACGGCTCCATGGCGCTGCTGGCCGATGGCATTCACATGGCGACCCATGTGGGGGCGCTGGGCCTGGCCGCCGGCGCATACTGGCTGGCGCGCCGCCATGCCGCCAACACGCGCTTCACATTTGGTTCGGGAAAGTTTGGTGACCTGGCCGCTTTTACCAGCGCCATTATCCTGGGCCTGACCGCGCTGGCGGTGGCGGGCGAATCCGTAATACGGCTGGTGACGCCAACGACAGTTCAATATGGCGATGCGCTGTTGATTGCCGTGATTGGCCTTGCCGTCAACCTGGTCAGCGCCCTGATCCTGAAAGACGATCACCACGGCCATCATCATCACGACAACAATATGCGCGCTGCCTATGTGCATGTGCTGGCCGATGCGGGCACGTCGCTGCTGGCCATCGTGGCGCTGGCGGCGGGCTATTACTGGGGCGCGTCATGGCTTGACCCGGCGGTGGGCGTGATCGGCGCGGTGGTGATCGCGTCCTGGGCCTATGGCCTGATCCGCGACAGCGCGCTGGTTCTGCTGGATGCCGATGCCGATCCCAAGCTGTCCGCCGCCATCCGCACCACGGTGGAACGCGAGCTGGGCGCACGGGTGGACGATCTGCATCTGTGGCGGCTGGGGCCGGGGCATCGTGGACTGATCGTCAGCCTGGTTTCGCCCGGGCCGACAAACGCCGAACAGATCAAGGCGGAGCTGCGCCGCCATTATCCCGACCTGTCGCATGTGACGGTGGAAGTGGCCGTTTGCGCGGACTGTACTTAACTTTTGGTCGCACAACCGGACGCGCCCCCATGGGGCGTGTGGTTGCTGCTCCTGATTTTTTATGGTCGCACGCCCGGACGCGGCGCCCCAATTTTTAAAAAATTGCGGCGCCGTGTGGTCGCTGCTCCCGAAAAAAAAGCCGCCCGGTGGGGCGGCTCTTTCAAATTCGATCTAGCGTTTTTCGACCTTGGGCTTGCTCATGGGCAAAAGGCCCTCGCGCTGCATGCGCTTGCGCTGCAGCTTGCGATAGCGGCGGACCGCTTCGGCGCGTTCGCGGGCGCGCTTTTCGGAAGGCTTCTCATAGGCGCCGCGCAGCTTCATCTCCCGGAAGATGCCTTCACGCTGCATCTTCTTCTTCAGCGCCTTCAGCGCCTGGTCGATATTGTTGTCGCGCACGATGATCTGCAAAAGACGGCTCCCGGACGGAAAATTTAAGAGGCGGGGGTGATATCAGAAGGCTTTTGGCCTGTCGAGGGCCGGAGGGTTGGCAAGGGTTTCCCTGCTTTTTGGGCTTGGCCCGGGCCAGCCTGCCCCCCATATTTGCCCCATGGCCATCCTGAAAATAGCCCGCATGGGGCACCCTGTCCTGGCGGAGGTCGCCCAGCCGGTTCCCGACCCCCGGGCGCCCGAAATCCGCCGCCTGGTCAATGACATGGTGGAAACCATGATCGACGCCAATGGCGCGGGCCTGGCCGCCCCCCAGGTGCATGTGCCGCTGCGGGTGGTGGTGTTCCAGGCCCCCGGATCGCGGTCCGACCCCGGCCTGGACGAGGAAGAACGGTACGACCACACCGCCCCCCTGACCGTCCTGATCAATCCCGAAATCACGGTGCTGGAGCCGGCGCTGGAAGGGGGCTGGGAAGGCTGCCTGTCGGTGCCGGGCCTGCGCGGTTTTGTCGAACGGCCCGCCCATGTGCGCTATCGCGGCTTTGATCTTGAGGGGAAATTGATCGAGCGCACCGCGCGCGGCTTTCATGCCCGGGTGGTGCAGCATGAAGTGGATCACCTGGACGGGCGGCTTTATCCCAGCCGCATGGACGATCTTTCCAAATTGATCTTTGAAAGCGAAGCGCGGCATTTCGCATGACAGATGACGCCCTGAAAAAAGCGGTGCTGGAAGCGGCCCTGCCCGATGCCGCCTTTGACGGCTTCACCGACAAGGTGCTGGAGAAAGCGGCACGCGCCGCCGGGGTGGATGCATCCGCCCAGGCGCGGCTTTTTCCGGACGGCGCGATATCGCTGATCACGTTTTATTCGCATGACGCTGATGCGGCCATGGCGGCGGCGTTGGCAAGCACGGACCTGGCCTCCATGAAAATCCGCGCCCGCATTAAATGCGCGGTCAGGACGCGGCTGGACGTGCTGGCGCCGCACAAGGAAGCCGCGCGCCGCGCGGCCTCGGCCCTGATGCTGCCGGGCCATGCGGGGCTTTCCATGCGCCTGATGTATGACAGCGTAGACGCCATGTGGCGGGCAGTGGGCGACACCTCCACCGATTTCAATTTCTATACCAAGCGGGCGATATTGGCCGGGGTCTATGGCGCCACATTGCTGCGCTGGTTCAATGACGCGGACAAGGATGCCGCGGCCACCAACGCCTTCCTGGATGCGCGCATTGAAAATGTGATGCAGTTTGAAAAGCTGAAGGCCGGGGCCAAGAAGGCTTTTGCCAATTTTGGCGCCGCCAAAAAGCCCGCCTGATTATTTCGTGCGCGGCTTCAATCGCGTGATGTGGCCCATCTTGCGGCCGGGCGCGGCATCCTGCTTTCCGTACAGATGCAATGCGCCGCCCTTGGCCAGACTCTCCCAGGCATTCACTTCCGCCCCGATGATGTTTTCCATCACCGCATCGGAATGGCGGCTGGGATCGCCCAGCGGCCAGCCCGCAACGGCGCGGATATGCTGTTCGAACTGGGAACAGGCGCAGGCTTCCAAAGTCCAGTGGCCGGAATTGTGCACCCGGGGCGCGATTTCATTGACCAATAAGGTCCCATCCTTTTGCACAAACAGCTCCACGCCCAGCACGCCCACATAATCCAGCGCGTCCGCGATTTTCTGCGCGATGTCTTGCGCGTTCTTCACCTGCGCCGGTGACAGCGAGGACGGCACGATGGAGCGGCGCAGGATATGGTTCTCATGCACATTCTCCGCCGGATCATAGGCGGCAAAGCTGCCATCCACGCCCCGCGCCGCCACGACCGACGCCTCATAGGCAAATTCCACAAAGCCTTCCAGGATGGCGGGCGCGCCCGCAAAGGCTTCACAGGCCCAGGCGGCTTCATCGGCGCTTGTTACCTTGGCCTGGCCCTTGCCGTCATAACCCAGGCGGCGGGTCTTCAAGATGCCCGCACCGCCTTTCAATTCCGCAAAAGCGCGCCGCGCGTCTTCGGGTGTCTCGACGGGAAAGAAGGGCGCGGTGCCAAGGCCCAGGCTGCGAACAAAGTTTTTTTCCGTCAGCCGGTCCTGCAGCATTTCCAATGCGCGGGGGCCGGGATGCACGGGGCGTAATTCCGAAAGATAATCCAGCGAGGCGACGGGAATATTCTCGAACTCGAACGTCACCACGTCACAGGCATCCGCGAAATCCTTCAACATGGCGGGGTCGCCATAGGATGCGGTAATATATTCCTGTGTCACCTGGAAGGCGGGCGCGTCATAGCCGCTGCAATAGACCGAACTCCTCAGGCCCAGCCTTGCGGCCGCCATCGCCAGCATGCGGCCAAGCTGCCCGCCGCCCAGAATGCCGATCACGCCCCCGGGCGTTACGGGCGCGTCCAGTTTCACAGGCTCGCTCATTTGGGGGTCTTGGCCACGGCGCGGGTCTGGCGCGCGCGCCAGGCGGTGAGTTTCTTGGCAACGGCCTTGTCGTTCAGCGCCAGGATCGCGGCGGCATGCAGCGCGGCATTTTTCGCGCCCGCTTCACCAATGGCAAACGTCGCCACCGGAACGCCGCCCGGCATCTGGGCGATGGACAGCAAACTGTCCAAACCTTTCAGCGCGCGGGATTCCACCGGCACGCCCAGCACCGGCAAGGTGGTCATGCTGGCGACCATGCCCGGCAGATGGGCCGCCCCGCCCGCGCCCGCGATGATGGCCTTGATGCCCCGGGCGGCCGCGCCCTTGGCGTAATCGGCCATGCGGTCCGGGGTGCGGTGGGCGGAGACGATCCTGACCTCATGGGTGATCCCAAGGGCTGTGAGCATGTCGGCTGCGGCGCGCATGGTGCCCCAGTCGGACTGGCTGCCCATGATGATCCCGATCCTGGCCGGCATATCTGCTCCAAACGCGAAGCGGGGCAGTATAGGGAGCAAAAACCCCAAGGAAAGCCCCCAAAAGCGGTTCAGAAAAGGCCGCAAGCCGCCATAGTTTAGGCCGCGTTAACCTTTTCTTGATACTCATAAACGCACGTTTAATACCGCATCCGCTATTATTCGGCGGGACCACGGGGGCAGAAGGCCAACCATGAAAGTTGACCGCACCAGAGCCACGGGCACGGTGGGTGCCGCCGCCTATGCCAAGCGCGTGGCGGCCGCAGCCGGCGTGGACCATGTGAACCCGGTGGACCCGGCCAGCGTCCTGGGCATTCCCGAAGCCGAATTCACGCCCCGCGTGCGCGACGCCATCATGGGCCTGATGGGCGAGGTGGATAATCTGCGCCGCGAGCTTTCCCAGACCCGCGCCCGCCTGGACGAGGTGGAAAAAACCGCCGACCAGGATTCCTTGGTGCCGCTTTTGAACCGCCGCGCTTTCGTGCGCGAGCTGACGCGCTATATCGCCTTCACGGGGCGCTACAACACGCCCGCCTCGCTGATCTATTTCGATCTCAACCATCTGAAAAAGACCAACGACACGCTGGGCCATGCGGCAGGCGACGCCGTGCTGTCGCATTTCAGTTCGGTGCTTTTGACCCATGTGCGCGACAGCGACTGCGTGGGACGGCTGGGCGGCGACGAGTTCGCCATCCTTCTGAGCCACGCCAACCAGGACCAGGCGTCCAAGAAAGCCGACCTGCTGGCCGACGCGCTGCACAAGGACCCCGCGCTGTGGAATGGCCATGCCATTCCGGTGAGCTTTGCCTATGGTGCGTTCGAGCTGAAGCCGGGCGACAATGCCGACATCGCCATCGCGCGCGCGGACGAGGCCATGTACACACAGAAGCGCACGGCCCGCGCCGCGGGCTAGCCGCGCCGCGTCAGCAGCCGCCAGGCATGGCGGGCTGGCTCCAGATAAAAATCCCGCAGACGCCTGTGCGGATTGTTCTCGCCCAATTCGTCTTCGTTCAGGCCCCAGCGATAGGTTTCGCGCATCCGGGGCACATAGATCGTGCCGAACATCCAGTCGAAAACGGAAAGACTGCTGCCCAGATTCCTGTCGCGATGGCGCGGCTCGGCGCTGTGATGAAGCTGGTGCAGGACGGGCGCCAGCAAAACATAATCCAGCCTGCCGTAGGAAATCGGCAAATGCGAATGCTGGGCCAGGCCCAGCGTCTGCAGGAAGAGTTCAACCCCAACCAGGAACAGCACCGGCGGCGCCTGCAGGGTGGTGCCGGTCAGGTACAGAAGCACGCCGCCGCCCAGCCCGCCGAAAATGGCGATGAAGCCCTGCATGTGCAGATATTCCAGCGGATGCACGCGGGCCGAAGTGAAGAAAGTCAGGACCTCCGCCGAATGATGCGTGCGATGCACGCTCCACAGCAAAGGGATTTTGTGCAGAAGCCAGTGGGCGACATAGGCGCCAAAATCCCGGCACACAAAGATGACGGCGAACTGCAAAAGCCCGATCACCAGGCCGTTCTGCAACAGGGTGGCGCGCGCGCCGAAATGCGCCGTCAAGAACGCCAGAAGATTGATGGTCAGGAATACGGTGACGATGGCCGAGACCAGCGGCATCCAGAAGCCGGTGGTCAATACAAAATGCAGCATGTCCACGCGGGAGGAGCGGTGGCGGAAAAAATCGCGGCGGATGACATGGCCAAGCGCGGCGCGAAGGGAAAGACGCCGCCCGGGTTCGAACAAAAGATAAAAACCGATTCCCAGCAAGATGAAGGCCGCGATCATCCCGCCATTGTTCAGCAGCGTGTGCGGAAAATCCGCATAGACGGACCGGAGTGCGGGAAGCAGCGTCATCCGCAACAGGTATCAAAGAACTGCTTAAGCCAAAATTAAGGGGCCTTTGCACATCTGGCTGCAAACAAAAAAGGCCGGAACTTTCGCCCCGGCCTTCTTTTTCTTCTTAGCGTCAAGCGCGAGGATTTTTGGCATCCTGAGCAGGAGCGCCGAGCGACGTGTACAAGACGTACACGAGCGATGGCGCGACGAACTCAGGGGCCAAAAAGACCGCGCTAGCCCATCGCCTTCTGCAGATTCTCGTCCACCTTGTCGAGGAAGCCTTCCGTGGTCAGCCACTTCTGGTCGGGACCGACCAGCAGTGCCAAATCCTTGGTCATGTAGCCCTGCTCCACCGTGTCCACGCAGACCTTTTCCAGCGTGTCGGCGAACTTCTTGAGCTTGGCGTTATCGTCCAGCTTGGCGCGGTGCGCCAGGCCACGCGTCCAGGCGAAGATGGAGGCGATGGAGTTGGTCGAGGTCGCCTTGCCCTTCTGGTGTTCGCGGTAATGGCGCGTCACGGTGCCGTGCGCCGCTTCGGATTCCACGATCTTGCCATCAGGCGTCATCAGCACGCTGGTCATCAGGCCCAGCGAGCCAAAGCCCTGCGCCACCGTGTCGGACTGAACGTCGCCGTCGTAATTCTTGCAGGCCCAGACATAGCCGCCCGACCATTTCAGGGCCGAGGCCACCATGTCGTCAATCAGGCGGTGCTCGTAAGTAATGCCGGCTTCCTTGAACTTGTCGGCGAATTCCTTTTCGAAGACTTCCTGGAACAGGTCCTTGAAGCGGCCGTCATAGGCTTTCAGGATGGTGTTCTTGGTGGACAAATACACCGGGTATTTCCGGCCCAGGCCATAATTCATCGAGGCACGGGCAAAATCACGGATCGAGTCATCAAGGTTGTACATCGCCATGGCGACACCGCCGCCGGGCGCCTTGAAGACTTCGTGTTCGATCACCTTGCCGTCATTGCCCACGAACTTGATGGTCAGCGTGCCGGCGCCCGGATAGACAAAGTCGGTCGCCTTGTACTGGTCGCCAAAGGCATGGCGGCCGATCACGATGGGCTGGGTCCAGCCCGGCACCAGACGCGGCACATTCTTGCAGATGATGGGTTCGCGGAAAATCACGCCGCCCAGGATGTTGCGGATGGTGCCGTTGGGCGACTTCCACATCTTCTTGAGCTTGAACTCCTCCACCCGCGCCTCGTCGGGGGTGATGGTGGCGCATTTGACGCCCACGCCGTATTTCTTGATGGCTTCGGCGCTTTCCACCGTCACCTTGTCATCGGTCTTGTCGCGGTATTCCACCGACAGGTCGTAATAATGCAGGTCCACGTCCAGATAGGGCAGGATCAGCTTCTTCTTGATGAGGTCCCAGATGATGCGGGTCATCTCGTCGCCATCAAGCTCGACGACCGGGTTGGCAACCTTGATCTTGTCCATGACGCTTTTGTCCTTGTGGAAATGGGGCTTTGGAAGTGGCTCGAAAAGAGGGGCCGGAGCGGCTATAGCGGTGGCCCCAATAGCCCAGCCCCACCCTTTTCGTCAAAGGCGCCTGATGTCTCCCCCCGCCGTCATTCTCAGCCACCCCCAGATGGGGGAAAATGTGGGGTCCGCCGCCCGGGCCATGAAGAATTTCGGCCTGTCGGACCTGCGCCTGATCGCCCCGCAATTTGGCTGGCCCAATGACCGGGCGCAGATCCTGGCCTCAGGTTCCGGCGACATACTGGAAGCGGCCCAGCTTCATCCCGATGCCGCCAGCGCCCTGGCCGGGTTCCAGCTGGTGCTGGCGACCACGGCGCGGGCGCGCGATGCGGTGCGCGAAGTCTTGACCCCGGCGGAAGCGGCGGCGCGCCTGCGCGAAGCCGAAAGCCGCGGCATCAAGACCGCGCTGCTGTTCGGGGCAGAGCGGGCGGGCCTGGACAATGACGAGATTTCGCTGTGCGACGCGCTGATCACCATTCCCACCGCGAAGATGTCGTCGCTGAATCTGGGCCAGGCGGTTTTGCTGCTGGGCTATGAATGGCTGAAGGCGGCGGACACCACGCCCGCCACCCGCACCCGCGACAGTTTCAACGACAAGCCCGCCAGCCGCCAGGAGCTGGTGGACATGCTGGAGCATCTGGAAGGCGAGCTGGATGCCGGCGGCTTTTTCTTTCCGCCCGCCAAAAAGGGGGCCATGGTGAGGAATATCCGCGCCATGATCCTGCGCGCGGGGCTTAATGACGGCGAGGTCAGGACCATTCGGGGAATGATCGTGGCGCTGGTGAAGAACAAGTATCGCGGAGAGAAGAAGTGACGCTTGTTCCGCTGATCGGTTTTGTGGTGGTGGCGCTGGTCGCGCTGGGTTTTGCCGCCTGGCCCCTGCGGCGTGCACCAAAGAAAGGCCGCTGGATATTGGGCGGGGCGCTGGCGCTGCTGCTGGGCGTGGGCGCGGGCACATATCTGATGGTGGGCCAGCCGCAGTTGGCATTGCGCGCAGGGCTGGGCCTTGAGACGCGCGAAGTGAATGGCCTGATCCCCTTCCTGATCACGCGGGTGCGGAAGACTCCCGCCGACCTGACGGCGTGGACATTCCTGGGCCGCGCCTACATGGCGGCGGGCGATCCGGGCGACGCGGCCAAGGCCTATGGCCGCGCGGTGACGCTTGCACGCCTGACGGCCAAACCCAACGCAGAACTGTCTTCTGCCTATGGCCAGGCGCTGGTGGCGGAAGGCGGCGGCGCCGTCAGCGACGACGCCATGACCGCGTTCAAGAACACCTTGGCGCTTGACCCGAAAGACAGCGCCGCGCGCTTTTTCATGGGCGAAGGCCTGGCCAGCCGCGGCGATGCCCAAGGCGCGCTGGCCATGTGGCAGGGATTGCTGGCAGACACGCCCACCAATGCGCCGCTGCACCAGACCTTGATTGACCGCATCGCGCTTCTGACATCACAGAGCGTGGGACGCAGCGGCGGCACGCCGGATATCGGCGCCATGGTAAACGGCCTGGCGGCGCGGCTGAAGCAGAATCCGAAAGATGCGGCGGGCTGGCAGCGCCTGATCCGCGCCTATGCCGTGATGGGCAAGCGCGATGATGCCAAGGCGGCCCTGGCCGAAGCGCGGCGGAGCTTTGCCGCTGACGCCGATGTGAACAAGGCGCTGAATGCGGAAGCGCAGGAATTGAAACTGGACTGAAACTGAACTAGCGCCGTTCCGGCGTTGCGCCCAGCGACGTCAGAAGCTTTTCAATTTCGCGCGCGGCCTTTTCTACCGCACCGGCATCACGGCTGCGCGCCACCAGTTCCACCCCAAACCCGTCATCGGTGTAAAAGGGATAGGAGCCGATGGAGACATCGGCGTGAGCGTTCTGAATTTCCGCCAGGCCCGCCGCCACCAACCCTTCACCGATCTTGGCGCTGACGGTGATGGCGATCACCGGCGCACCGCACGGCAAGATTGGCTCGATGGTTTCCATCATGGCGCGCATGACGCGCGGCACGCCCGCCATCACAAAGACATTGCCGATGCGAAAACCCGGCGCCACCGAGGCGCTGTTGGGAATGGGCATGGCGCCATGTGGCAGCCGCGCCATGCGCTGGCGCATGGGATTGAATTGGGACTTGCCGTAATTCGCCTCCATCAGGGAAAACGTTTCGGCATGAAAACCGATGCCCACGCCGAACGCCTTTGCCACCGCATCGGCGGTGATGTCGTCATGGGTGGGGCCGATGCCGCCAGTGGTGAAGACAAAATCATATCGCGTGCGCAAGGCGTTCAACGCCGCCACGATTTCGGCTTCCACGTCCGCAACAACGCGGCATTCCTTCAGGTCAATGCCCAGCGCGGTCAGCCGTCCTGCAATATAATGGGTGTTGGTGTCCTGGGTGCGGCCGGACAGGATCTCGTCCCCGATCACCAATATGGCGGCGCTGTGGCTCATATGCTGGTTTTAAACCAGAAATAACGGGCTGGAAAATCGCGCCAAACGGGACTACATGAAGGGCCATGACGGTGGCCCCCGACACGGAAATCTTCGACACGGCGCGCAAGGCCCAGTTCGCGATCACCTTGCATGACGAAGCCGCGTTTGAAGGCATGCGCAAGGCCGGCCGGCTGGCCGCCGAAGTGCTGGATTTGATGGTGGACCTAGTCAAGCCCGGCGTCACTACCGCGGCCCTGGACAAGGTCGCCTATGATTACATCCTGGCGCATGGGGCGACACCGGCCTGCCTGGGCTATCGCGGCTATCGCCACACGGTCTGCACCTCCATCAACCATGTGGTCTGTCACGGCATCCCCGCCGACAAGCCTTTGCGCGACGGCGATGTGGTCAACATTGACGTCACCGTGATCCTGGATGGCTGGCATGGCGACACCAGCCGCATGTATCCGGTTGGCGAAATGAAATTGAAGGCCGCGCGGCTGGTGGACGTGACGTATGAATCCATGATGCGCGGCATCGCGGCGGCCAAGCCCGGCAACACCACCGGCGATATCGGCCACGCCATCCAGTCTTATGCCGAGGGGCAGGAGCGTTTTTCCGTGGTGCGCGATTTTTGCGGCCATGGCCTGGGAAAGATTTTCCACACCCTTCCCAACATCGTGCATTACGGAAAGCCGGGGCATGGCGTGCCGCTGAAGCCCGGCATGTTTTTCACCATCGAGCCGATGATCAATATTGGCGGCTATGGCGTGAAGGTGTTGAATGACGGCTGGACGGCCGTGACGCGCGACCGGTCCTTGTCGGCCCAGTTCGAGCATTCGGTGGGCATCACCGAAACCGGGGTCGAGATATTCACGGCTTCTCCAAAAGGTTTGGATAAGCCTCCTTATTTCTAGCCCCCTCCGGCCTTCGCAACTTTCGGCCGCCCACTTGAACAGAAGAGGGGCGGCCGGTTGCTACGGCCACCTCCCCCGCCAAATGCTTCGCATTGCGGGGGGAGGCGGGTCCGAGTTACGTTTAGACAAGGGTGGGCGGTGATGGGGCGCAAAGCGGCATCAACGGCGAAGGGCGTCTCTGATGGCGAACACTTCTTCGCGCCCGCGCAATCCGCAAAAATCGAAATACCGGATGAAGAGCCCGATACCGGTCCCGGCGGTCATCGCGGGAGATTACGCACACGCTTTCTCAAGGGCGGCGCCGACGCCATGCCCGATTATGAATTGCTGGAACTGACCCTGTTCGCCGCCGTGCCCAGGAAAGACGTCAAACCTCTGGCCAAGTTGCTGCTGGCCCGGTTCGGCAGCTTTGCCGAAGTAATCGCCGCACCGCGCGAGCGCCTGCTGGAAATCAAGGGCGTGGGCGAGGCCGTGGCCAATCTGCTCAAGATCGTGGAAGCCGCCGCCAAGCGCATGGCCCAGAGCAAGGTGATCGGGCGGCCGGCTCTGTCATCCTGGGCAGCGCTTCTGGATTATTGCACGGCGGCCATGGCGCGAAGCCCCACCGAGGAGTTCCGGGTGCTGTTCCTGGACCGCAAGAACATCCTGATCGCCGATGAAGTGCAGACGCGCGGCACCATTGACCACACGCCGGTTTACCCGCGCGAGATCGTCAAGCGCGCCCTGGCCCATGGCGCATCGGCCATCATCCTGGTGCACAACCATCCTTCCGGCGATCCCACGCCGAGCCGCGCCGATATCGAGATGACGCGCGATATCCAGGCGGCGGCCAAGGCGCTGGCCATTGCCGTGCATGATCACCTTGTGATCGGCCGCGCCGGTCATGCGTCATTCAAGTCGCTGGGATTACTGTAAAATCAGGGGCCTTTTCCCCTTGGCCCCTTCCGCGCTAGAAGCACCTGTAACATTCCTTCGGTGCCCCCATGATTCCCCGTTATGCCCGCGAACAGATGGTTTCGATCTGGTCGCCCGAGAACAAATTCCGCATCTGGTTCGAGATCGAGGCCCATGCCACCGACGCGCTGGCCGACCTGGGCGTGGTGCCAAAAGACGCCGCCAAGAAGGTCTGGGAAAAGGGACGGGACGCCAAGTTCGACGTGGCGCGCATTGACGCCATCGAGCGCGAGGTCAAGCATGACGTCATCGCCTTCCTGACGCATTTGTCCGAAATCGTGGGGCCGGAAGCGCGTTTCGTGCACCAGGGCATGACATCGTCCGACGTGCTGGACACATGTTTGAACGTGCAGCTTGCCCGCGCCGCCGATCTTCTGATCGCCGACACCGATGCGCTGCTGGCCGCCATTAAAAAACGCGCCTTTGAATACAAGATGACGCCCACCATCGGGCGCAGCCACGGCATCCATGCCGAACCCACCACCTTTGGCGTCAAGCTGGCGGGCTTTTATGCCGAGTTCGCGCGCGCGCGCACGCGGCTGGTGACGGCGCGGGCCGAGATCGCCACCTGCGCCATTTCCGGCGCGGTCGGCACCTTTGCCAACATTAATCCAAGGGTGGAAGCGCATGTGGCCAAGGCCATGGGGCTTGAAGTGGAACCCGTTTCCAGCCAGGTGATCCCGCGCGACCGCCATGCGGCTTATTTCGCGGCGCTGGCCGTTGTCGCATCGTCGCTGGAGCGGCTGGCGGTCGAGATCCGCCATCTGCAGCGCACCGAAGTGCTGGAGGTGGAGGAATTTTTCTCGGCCGGCCAGAAGGGTTCTTCCGCCATGCCGCACAAGAGAAATCCGGTGCTGACGGAAAATGTCACCGGCCTGGCCCGCATGGTGCGAAGCTATGTCATTCCCGCCATGGAGAATGTGGCCCTGTGGCATGAGCGGGACATCTCCCACTCCTCGGTCGAGCGTTACATCGGCCCCGACGCCACCATCACGCTGGATTTTGCGCTCACCCGCATGACGGGCGTGATCGAGAAGCTCTTGGTGTACCCCAAGCGCATGCAAGAAAATCTCGACCGCACGCACGGCCTGGTGCACAGCCAGCGTGTGCTGTTGGCCCTGACCCAGGCGGGCCTGGCGCGCGAAGACAGCTACCGGCTGGTGCAGAAACACGCCATGCGGGCCTGGAACGGCGAAGGCGATCTTCTCAGCCTGCTCAAGGCCGATCCGGAAGTGTCCAAAGCCGTTCCCGCAGACAAGCTGGAGGCCATGTTCGACCTTGGCTATCACCTGGCGCAGGTGGACACGATATTTGGCAGAGTCTTTGGAAAATAGGGCAGATGGCTGTTCCGACACATCGCAAAGCATGTCTGACGGCCAGTTACAAATCCCCTTGTCTCTATTGCAAAGAACTAATCTGGCACTTTCGGTGTAGCTGCCATAGCAGCGTTCAATTTGATCATCTCGGCTCTCCGTGGACCAAGCATGATTGCACCGACAAGCTTTTGAAAATTCTCCAAGACCGCGAAAAGAAGCACAGGTTCCGACTAATTAAACGGCAGGACATCAAGAAAAAGACGGCCAAGAAAGCCGAGATTTCAATTCCAATCACGGCAAAAGCCTTTCGGAAAGCTGAGAACAAAAGGCAGCGCCGCAGAGTAAAGGCAACTCGCAGCATTCTTGGCTTCTAACTATTTGAAATTGCTGGTTTTTTCTCCCGCCTGTGGACGGGATGCCGCCATGCGTTCCCTGCGGCCCCTGGATCATTGCCCGCGGCCCCCCGGCTCCCTAAATTGTTATTTCACAACAGCCTTTTGGGCGTCAGGACCACCCCATGAAACGCCGCCGCGTCATCTACGAAGGCAAGGCCAAGATCATCTATGAAGGCACCGAGCCGGGCACCGTCATCCAGTATTTCAAGGATGACGCCACCGCCGGGAATGGCGCCAAGAAGGACACGATCGAAGGCAAGGGCGTCCTCAACAACCGCATTTCCGAATATCTGATGACGCAGCTGGCGGGCATCGGTGTGCCCACGCACTTTGTACGTCGCCTCAATATGAGGGAGCAGCTGATCAAGGAAGTGGAGATCATTCCGCTTGAGGTGGTGGTGAGGAATGTCGCCGCCGGCTCCATGTCCAAGCGGCTGGGGATCGAGGAAGGCACCGCCCTGCCCCGTTCCATCATCGAATATTACTACAAGAATGACGGGCTGAACGATCCCTGGGTGAGCGAAGAACACATCACCGCCTTTGGCTGGGCATCACCTCAGGATTTGGACGACATGGTCAACCTGACCATCCGGGTCAATGATTTCCTCTCCGGCCTTTTCCTGGGCGCTGGCATCAAGCTGGTGGATTTCAAGCTGGAGTTTGGCCGGCTGTGGGAAAATGATTTCATGCGCATCGTGCTGGCCGACGAAATCAGCCCCGACAATTGCCGCTTGTGGGACACTGTCACCAACGAGAAGCTGGACAAGGACCGTTTCCGCCGCGATCTGGGCGGCGTGGTCGAGGCCTATTCCGAGGTTGCCCGCCGCCTTGGCATCATGCCGGAAAATATCCAGGGCGAGAACAAGGGTCCGGTGCTGGTCAAATGAAAGCGCGCGTCTTCATTACCCTGAAAAATGGCGTTCTTGATCCGCAAGGAAAGGCCATTGGCCATGCCCTGAACGGGCTGGGTTTTGCGTCCGTGGGCGAAGTCCGCCAGGGCAAGGTGATCGACATTGACCTGTCCGAGACCGACGCCGCCAAGGCCAAAGCCGCGCTGAAGGACATGTGCGAAAAGCTGTTGGCCAACACGGTGATCGAAAAATACGAAATCGAGATTGGCTGATGTTCAAACTCGCGCGGCTTTTCGTTCTTCCCCTTCTGCTTCTGGCCGGGCCCGCATTTGCCCAAAACCGCACCACCCAGGCCCTGCTGGCGCAATCGCCGGAAAAGCTGGCGGCGCTGAGGACCGATCCCCATATCGCCAAGGCGCTGCGCTTCCTGGAAGTCTCGGACTCACGCGCCAATGTTATGAAGAAAACCGATGGCGTGATTGACGCCGTGATCATGTCCGAACAGCGCGAGCATCCCGGCCAGAACGCCACCTTCTGGAACGCCTTTCGCGAACAGGTGCGCGGTGAAATCCAAAATGAGACGGGCGATTTCGTGATCCTGTCGGCCCAGCTTTATGCGGCCCGCTTCACCGATGCCGAGCTGGATCTGCTGATCAGCTTTTATTCCAGCGGCATCGGCGCAAAATATTTCCAGACCCGCGCCCAGCTGGACCGGCAGGAAAGCGACCTGGCCGATGCCTGGACCGAGCAGTTGACGCCGCGCGTGCTGGAAAAAGTGCGGGGCAAGTTCGTGGGCGGCAGACCCAACGCCCGATGAGACAAGCACGATGAAAGCCGCCGTCATTGTTTTCCCCGCTTCCAACTGCGACCGCGACGCCGCCACCGCGCTGGAGGCCATGACCGGCAAGAAGACCGCCATGGTCTGGCACCAGGACAATGAATTGCCCGCGGGCACCGATCTGGTGGTGCTGCCGGGCGGTTTTTCCTATGGCGATTATTTGCGCTGCGGCGCCATGGCCAACCAGTCCAGCATCATGGCGGCCATCAAGGCTCATGCGGAAAAAGGCGGCGCGGTGCTGGGCATCTGCAACGGCTTCCAGGTGCTGACGGAATCCGGGTTGCTGCCCGGCGCGCTGATGAGGAATGCCGGTCTGAAATTCATCTGCAAGCCGGTGGCGCTGGAGGTGACGGAAACCCAGAGCGCCTTTACCCGCAACTATGCCGCGGGCCAGGCCGTGACGTTTCCCGTGGCGCATGGCGAAGGCAATTATGTCGCCGATGACGCGACGCTTGACCGGCTGGAAGGCGAAGGCCGGGTGATGTTCCGCTACCAGAACAATCCCAATGGCTCGGCCCGCGACATTGCCGGCATCCTGAATGAAAAGCGCAATGTGCTGGGCCTGATGCCCCATCCCGAACGCGCGGTGGACCCGGCCACCGGCGGCAGCGACGGGCGCGCCATGTTCCAGGGCCTGATCGAAGCCCTTTCGTGAGTAATATGACAGAAATCTCAACTGATATAACTCCGGCCATCGTGGCCGAACATGGCCTCATCCCCGAGGAATACCAGCGCATCAACACGTTGCTTGGCCGGGCGCCCAACATGGTGGAGCTTGGCGTGTTCAGCGTCATGTGGTCCGAGCATTGCTCGTACAAATCCACCCGCGTTCACCTGAAGACCTTGCCCACCAAGGCGGCATGGGTGATCCAGGGCCCGGGCGAGAATGCGGGCGTGATTGATATTGGCGATGGCGACGCCTGCATCTTCAAGATGGAATCCCACAACCATCCCAGCTTCATCGAACCCTATCAGGGCGCGGCCACGGGCGTGGGCGGCATCATGCGCGATGTCTTCACCATGGGGGCGCGGCCCATCGCCATGATGAACGCGCTGCGCTTTGGCGAACCGTCGCATCCCAAGACCCGGCATCTGGTGTCGGGCGTGGTGTCGGGTATTGGCGGCTATGGCAATTGCATGGGCGTGCCCACCGTGGGCGGCGAAGTCAATTTCCACAAAAGCTTCAATGGCAACAATCTGGTCAACGCCATGTGCGTGGGCCTGGCCCGAACGGACAAAATCTTCCTGTCCGCCGCCAAGGGCGCGGGAAATCCGGTGGTCTATTTCGGATCGAAAACCGGCCGCGACGGCATCCATGGCGCCACCATGGCCTCGGCCCAGTTTGATGATGCGTCCGAGGAAAAGCGCCCCACCGTGCAGGTGGGCGATCCCTTTGCGGAAAAACTGCTGCTGGAAGCGACATTGGAATTGATGGCAACCGACGCCATCGTGGCGATCCAGGACATGGGGGCCGCGGGCCTGACATCGTCATCGGCGGAAATGGCCGACAAGGGCGGCAGCGGCATCGAACTTGACCTGGACAAGGTGCCCCAGCGCGAAACCCACATGACGGCGTACGAGATGCTGCTGTCGGAAAGCCAGGAGCGCATGCTGGCCGTGCTGAAGCCGGGGCGCGAAGCCGAAGCCGAAAAGATTTTCAAGAAATGGGAGCTGGACTTCGCCGTCATCGGCGTCACCACCGACACGCATCGCTTCATCGCCCGGCATCAGGGAAAAGTGGTGGCCGATATTCCCGTCACCGCCCTGTCGGACGAGGCGCCCATTTATTCGCGGCCCTTTGAAAAGCGCGCGCCCATGTCCGGCACGCCCGCCTATGACAAGGCGCGCCCCGTGCTGGCGTCGCTGGAAAAGCTCATGGCTGCGCCCGACATGGCGTCGCGCCGCTGGATCTGGGAGCAGTATGACAACAGCGTCATGAACGACACGCTGCAACATCCGGGCGGCGACGCGGCCGTGGTGCGCGTGCATGGTTCGAAGAAGGCGCTGGCCATCACCACCGATGTGACGCCGCGCTATGTTAAGGCCGACCCGGTGACGGGCGGGGCGCAGGCCGTGGCCGAAGCCTGGCGCAATTTGACGGCGGTGGGCGCGACGCCGCTGGCCGTCACCGACAATCTCAATTTCGGCAATCCGCAAAAGCCAGAGATCATGGGCCAGATCGTGGGCGCCATCGAAGGCATCGGGGCGGCCTGCCGCGCGCTGGATTTCCCTGTCATCGGCGGCAACTGCTCGCTCTATAACGAAACCAATGGCGAAGGCATCTTGCCGACACCGGCCATTGGCGGCGTGGGGCTGCTGAAAGATCATGCGCGCATGGCCACCATCGGCTTCAAGCGCGAAGAAGACGTGGTGATCCTGATCGGCGAGACGAAGGGCCATCTGGGCCAGTCCATTTACCTGCGCGAGATCGAAGGCCGCGAAGAAGGCGCCTGCCCGCCGCTGGACCTGGCCGCTGAAAAGAAGCACGGCGATTTCGTGCGCGGGCTGATTGAGGCGGGCCGGCTGGATACGGTGCATGACCTGTCCGATGGCGGCCTGCTGGTCGCCATCGCGGAAATGGCGCTGAAGGGCGGCATGGGCGCATCGGTGGGCCAGGCCGCCATTGCCGATGCGGTGGGCTTCTGGTTCGGCGAGGATCAGGGGCGCTATCTTCTGGCCGCGCCGTTCGCCGAAGCCGAAAAAATCGTGGCCGAAGCGCGCGCGGCATACATTCCGGTTGCCGAACTGGGCCGCACAGGCGGCGATGCCATCACGTTGAATGACAAGGACAGCATGGCGCTGAAGACACTGTCTGCCGCGCATGAAGGCTGGTTCCCCCGCTTCATGTCGGGTGAAGAAATCCCCGTTCGGAATTAAGTTCGCAATTAAGGAATAATGCCATGGGCATGAAAGCCGCCGACATCGAGAAATTCATCAAGGACGCCTTCCCGGACGCCGATGTGGTGATCCGCGACCTGGCGGGGGACGAGAACCATTATGCCGCCACCATCGCCTCGGCCGCCTTTGCCGGCAAAAGCCGGGTGGCGCAGCACCAGATGGTTTATGCTGCCCTGAAGGGAAACATGGGCGGCGTGCTGCATGCCCTGCAGCTTCAGACCAGCATCAAGACTTGACCTTATATAGGCCCATGCCTATTTCAGCCTTCAAGACCCATTGAGGAGCCGCACATGTCCGAAGCCGATGCCCAGGCCATAATCGCCGAACAGGTCAAGAGCAATGACGTGGTGCTTTACATGAAGGGCACGCCGGTTTTCCCGCAATGCGGCTTTTCCAGCATGGCCTGCCAGGTGCTGTCGCATCTGGGCGTGAGCTTCAAGGCGGTGGATGTGCTGGCCGATCCCGATATCAGAAACGGCATCAAGACATTTTCCAACTGGCCCACCATCCCCCAGCTTTATGTGAAGGGCGAATTCGTGGGCGGCGCGGACATATTGCGCGAAATGTATGAAGCCGATGAGCTGAAGCCCTATTTCGCCCAGCACGGCGTCGCCATGAAGGCGGATTAAAACTCAGGCCCGCCTCCCACTTCGGTGCGAAGCACCAGGAAGGGGGAGGTGGTTTCAGCGCGCGAAGCCGACCCCTTGGGAGGCGAGCGGAAGCTGAAACCGGAGGGGGGGCATTGGCAAGTGCCATAAAAAAAAAGGCCCGTGGGAAACCACGGGCCTTTTTTGTTTCGTCGCGCAAAAATCAGCGCGAATAGAATTCGACAATCAGATGCGGTTCCATCTGCACGGCATACGGCACGTCCGCCAGCTTGGGCGTGCGCAGCAGCTTGGTGGTCATCTTGCCGTGATCCACTTCCATGTAATCGGGCGTATCGCGTTCGGCCGACTTGGAAGCTTCCAGCACCAGCGCCATTTCCTTGGCCTTGGGCGACAGCTCGATGGCGTCCTTTTCCGTGACATGGAAAGAGGCAACCGTGACGCGGCGGCCATTCACTTTCACGTGGCCATGGCTGACCAGCTGGCGGGCGGCGAAGGGCGTGGGCACGAACTTGCTGCGATACACCACGGTATCCAGGCGGGTTTCCAGCAGACCGATCATGTTCTCGCCGGTGTCGCCGGGGCGGCGCGAGGCGTCGGTGTAATATTTGCGGAACTGGCGCTCGGTGATGTTGCCGTAATAGCCTTTGAGCTTCTGCTTGGCCTGGAGCTGGGTGCCATAGTCGGACAGCTTCTTGGCGCGGCGCTGGCCGTGCTGGCCCGGACCATAGGAGCGCTTGTTGACAGGGCTCTTGGGGCGGCCCCAGATATTCTCGCCCATGCGGCGGTCGAGCTTGTACTTGGAATTTTGGCGCTTGCTCATTGGTCCTCGGACGTGATTTTGGATCGGCGATATGCCGGAAAGGCGCGCACTTATAGCCAAGGCTTTTGGCCTGTCAAACGTCTGCAACTTGTGGCTGAGCGACCACGTTTCGAGCGTGCAATTTCAATGGCTTATAGCAACAGCAGCCCGCAGTCGGGCACTGGTACAGTTTGAAAAAAGCCGGGATTGAAGGGGCTAGAGCCGGGGGCTAGGTTCGCCCCATGAAGCTGACAGGCCAAATTGCCCTTTATGGGGCCGCATCATTGGTCATCGCCTTTGTGGCTTGTGCAACGGTGTTCACAGTCCTCTGGGGCTTCAAACCAGCAGCCATTTGGCCCCTCTATATCACGGGGCTGCTGATTGTGGCCGGGCTTGCTATAGGTGCCCGGCGTATTGGAAGAAAATCCCATGCCTAAAGGACCCCAAGGCCAGAAGCGCAAGGCGGACGTGATCGGCAACGCCGTCCTGGTGATGCGGATTGCCACCGGCGAGGTTCAGGCAGTGTTACAATTTCAATCCGGGCGCGGGTTTTCGCGCTGCCGGCCCAGGCGGCCGGTGCTCTCCGCCAGTTTCACATAGGCGATGAGGGGCCAGCCCAGAACGTCGGGCGCCAGCCAGCCGGCCGCCGCGGAGGCAATGCCGGGAATCGTTCGGTATTCGTCCCAGTGGTTGCGCGCTTCCTGGGACACGACATAGCCCCAGGTCAGAAGCCCGCAGGACAGCCAGCCAATGGCAAACCATTTCAAAAACCGGCGCAACATGTCTCCCCCAACCCATCGGAATATGAAAGACTAGCCCCATGCCGAAGGCACACCAAGGCCGGATATGAGCGCCGAATTGATGCGGGACATCGTGGCCGGTTTTGCGCGGTCGGATTTGCGGCCCCTGCTGGATGCGCTTCATGACGACGTGGTCTGGAAGTCGGCGTCCCGCCATGGCGGGCCGTTCAGCTTTGACGGCGAACACAGGAACCGCGCCGGGGTGCGGGAAGTCCTGTCGAACATCGCAAAGGACTATACCTTCCACCGCATGGAGCCGAAGGAAGTGGTGGCGGCAGACGATGTGGTCTGGGGCTGTTTTGACGTCGCCCTCAGCTATGACGCCAAGGGCAAGGGCATCGACCCGGTCCCCGTTGCGTTCGAAGTCGCCATTCGCTGGCGGATGAAGGACGGCAAGATCATCGAACACCAGGCGTTTTTCGACACCGCCCATCTGTTGATGAAACAAAAAGAAGCGCAGGCCTAGGACGCAGATGCCGGACGCCCCCGCCCGATTACGATAGTCTCCACACAGGCCCCGTGGCGGAACTGGTAGACGCACCGGACTTAAAATCCGTTGTTCCGAAAGGGACGTATCTGTTCGACTCAGATCGGGGCCACCATTCGCTTTGCTCACCCAGACGGGTCGGGGCCACCAGTTTATAATTTGCCGGAGCCATGCAGCAGATTTCCACCACATGCCTGATCGCGGGCGGCGGGCCAGCCGGGATGATGCTGGTCTTTTTGCTGGCGCGCGCGGGTGTGGACGTGACCGTGCTGGAAAAGCACAAGGATTTTCTGCGCGATTTTCGCGGCGACACGGTCCATCCCTCCACCCTTGAGGTCATGCATGAGCTGGGGCTGCTGGAAAAATTCCTCGCCCTGCCGCACAGCGAAATCCGCAATGTCACCATCGCCTTCGGGGACGAGGAGTTCGCCATGGCGGATTTCTCGAAGCTGTCCACCACCTGCAAGTTCATCGCCCTGATGCCGCAATGGGATTTTCTGGATTTCATCGCAGCGCAAGCAAAAGCTTTTCCCAATTTCCACCTGATGATGCAGACCGAGGCCAAGGATCTTCTGATCCAGAATGGCCGCATCGCGGGAGTGCTGGCGAAAACACCAGACGGCAATGTGGACATTCGCGCCGGGCTGACGGTGGCCGCCGATGGCCGCACCTCCATCCTGCGCGACAAGTCCGGCCTGCCGCGCATCGAACTGGGTGCGCCCTTCGATGTCTTGTGGCTGAGCCTGCCGGTGAAGTCCGGCGATCCCCTGGGCCTGCAGGGGCGGGTGAAGGACGGGCAACTGTTCGTGATGATCTATCGCGGGGATTACTGGCAATGCGCGCTTCTGATACCCAAGGGCGGCTTTGACCCCATCAAGGCGGAGGGCCTGTCGCGCTTCCGCGAGCGGCTGAAAAAGATCGCGGGGTTTGCCGCGGACCGCGTGGACGAAACCATCACAGGCTTCGACCAGGTCAGGCTTTTGACCGTGGCGGTGGACCGGCTGACGGAGTGGGCGCGGCCGGGATTTTTGGCCATTGGCGATGCCGCCCATGCCATGTCGCCGGTGGGCGGGGTGGGTATCAACCTGGCCATCCAGGATTCGGTGGCCACGGCGAATATTCTTGGCCCCATCCTGCAGACGCGCACGCCGAAATTCGCGGAGCTGAAGCGGGTGCAGCGCCGCCGCATGTTCCCGACAAGGGTGATCCAGGCTTTCCAGGTGGCGGCGCAGAATCTGGGCCTGGCGCCGATCATGGGAGCGACCACCACGCCCAGGCCGCCTTTCATCGTGCGGCTGCTGAATGCCTGGCCTTGGGCAAGGCAATTCCCGGCGCGCTTTTTGGGCATCGGCCCGCGCCCGGAGCATGTGCGGCTTCAGAAAAAGTAAGCTGGATTCCCTTGACCTCGCCACTTCGTGGCTCGCCGGGAATGACAACCAGACTACATTTGCATCGTCCAATTTTCGACGCCCATGGCGGCCTGTCGCACGGCTTCGCTTAAAGTGGGATGCGAATGACAGGTGCGGGCCACGTCTTCGGACGAAGCGCCGAACTCCATCGCCAGCACCATTTCCGCCAGAAGATTTCCGGCTTCCGGTCCCAATATATGCGCGCCCAGCACCTTGTCGGTGGCGGCGTCGGCCAGGATTTTCACAAAGCCGTCCGTGGCCAGGATGGTCTTGGCGCGCGCATTGGCGGTGAAGGGAAACTTGCCGACCTTGTAGGCGATGCCCGCGGCCTTCAACTCTTCTTCCGTCTTTCCGACAGAGGCCACTTCCGGGAAGGTGTAGACCACCGACGGAATGGCGTCGTAATTCACATGCCCCGCCTTGCCGGCGATGCGTTCGGCGCAGGCCACCGCTTCGTCCTCGGCCTTGTGCGCCAGCATGGGGCCTTCGCGGCAATCGCCGATGGCATAGATGCCCGGCACATTGCTTTGATAATGATGGTCGGTGGCGATGCGGCCGCGATTGTCCAGCTTGACGCCGACCGCCTCCAGCCCCAGCCCCGCCGTGTAGGGACGCCGCCCGATGGCCACCAGCATCACATCGGCCTCGATCTGGCTTTTCTCGCCGCCCGCCGCAGGCTCCACCGTCACCACCAGGCCGTTTTTCTTTTTCTCGACACCCGAGACCTTGGTGGAAAGCTGGAAGGTCATGCCCTGTTTTGTCAGCACGCGCTGAAAGGCTTTCGACACTTCCATGTCCATGCCCGGCGTGATGCGGTCCAGGAATTCAACGACGGTGACTTCCGCGCCCAGGCGATTCCAGACCGAACCCAGTTCCAGCCCGATCACACCAGCGCCCACGACCAAAAGCTTCTTCGGCACTTCGCTTAAAGAGAGCGCGCCGGTGGACGACACGATCTGCTTTTCATCAATGGTGACGCCGGGCAGCGGCGCCACATCGGAACCCGTGGCGATGATGATGTGCCTGGCGGTGAGGCTGCGGGTCTTGCCGCCGCTTTTGACTTCGACTTTTCCGGGCGCGGTGATGCGGCCTTCGCCGACAATGGCTTCGCTCTTGGCTTTCTTGAGCAGGAATTCCACGCCCTTGGTGAGCTCGCCCACCACCTTGTCCTTGGCCGCCATCATGGTGGGCAGGTCGAGCGACACCTGGGCCTTGATGCCCATTTTTGCAAAGTCGTGCTGCGCTTCGTGGAAACGCTCAGAGGCATGCAGCAACGCCTTGGACGGTATGCAGCCAATGTTCAGGCAGGTGCCGCCAAAGACGCCGCGCTTGTCTATGCAGGCGGTGGAAAGGCCAAGCTGGCCCAGCCGGATGGCGGCGTTGTAGCCGCCCGGCCCGCCGCCGATCACGATTGCGTCAAAATCATCCGCCATGCCCGAAAATCCCGTGATTTGCGCCGCGACCATAGCCGGGCCGGGCCTTGGGGAAAACCGTGCTTTTTGCAGGTCATTAGCGGCATTTTCGCCGCCCTTATGGCGCGGGCGGGTCCTTGACGATGGGCATGGGGAAGATCAGCTCCACCACCGTGCCGCGCCCGGGTTCGGAGCGCACCGATGACGTGCCGCCCAGCTGCGCGCCAAAGGTGCGGATCAGCCGCGTGCCCACCGACTTTTCGCTGTCGTCCAGGGAAAAGCCCATGCCGTTGTCGGAAATGCGAAGCCGCATGCGGGCGTCATCCGCCTGGTCCAGCTTGACCTGGATGACGCCATGGGTGGCCAGCACGGCTTGCGAATCCTGGGCAAGCCCCTGCGGGCGGGGGAAGGCATGCTTGAAGATGTTGGTAAGGACTTCCACCGTGAACAGCGCCAGCGCCACCGCCACGCTGGACGCCACCACCAGGTGCGGCACATCGGTTTCGATGCGAACATGTTCGGAATTGCCCATGCCGTCTGCGATCTGGCGCGACAATTCCTCCAGCAATTCCTTCAGGTCGAGCGTGGAGCGGTCTTCCAGTTCGTTCAAGATGCGGTGCACCAGCGCCAGCGCATTGATGCGGGTCTGGGCCTGCATCAAGGCATCGCGCGCGCCGGGGTCCTTCACCTGGTTGGCCTGGATGGACAAAAGGCTCATCACGATCTGAAGATTATTCTTCACCCGGTGATGGATTTCCTTGATCAGCGTGGTCTTGAGATTGACCGCTTCACGCAGACGCCGGTCGCGGTCCTGGATGCCTTCGGCCATTTCGCTGAGCGCATCGCCCAGGTGCCGGAAGTCGGACGGCGCTTCGGCCAGGTCCGGGCGGATGGTGTAATGGCCGCTGCGATAGGCCATGGCGATGCGTTTGAGGTAATTGATCCAGTGCGTCACCTGCCGCTCGGTGGCGAACCAGATGGCGGCCCAGGCAAACAGGATCATGGCGATGGGCAGCAGGAAATCGATGCCCACATGCAGGTAAGTCTGGCGGAACAGGCGCGCATCGCGCTCGCCATAGGCCACGAAGATATTGTTGCCCATCAGGGCCACGTTGCCGAAGCGCCATTTGTCGCCTTCATTGTCATCGGCTTCCAGCGACACGCCCGTGGGAAAGCCCGCCACGCGGCCGCCCGCGGCCATCACGGCCGCCACCGCCTTGTTGTTGCTGGCAAGGACCGCGCCATTGCGGTCATAGACCGCCACCACCGCCTGCGCCGGAACGGGGCGGCTTTGCAGCAGATAATCAAACCAGCGCACATCCAGCGTCAGCGCCACCGTGCCGTCAAAGCGGCCATCGGCGTCGCGCAGGCCCAGCATGGTGCCGACGATCTTCTGGCCATTGGCGCGTGAGATCAGAAGCGGGCTGACGGCTTGCGTGTTGCTGGCGCGCGCATCCTGGAACACCTTTAAATCCGAGATATTCACGCCCTTGGACAGCGGCGGCGCCGAACAGACCAGGGTGCCGTTGGCATCAAGACGCGCCAGGTTGGTGTAATAGCTGACACCGATCAGCGCGTCGGCCAGGATGCCGTCGCAGTTGCCGTTCATGCCGCGCACGTCTTGCAGGCTGCCCACGGCGCGCAGGATCTGTTCGCCTGACCTGAGGATGCTTTGATGGTCTTCCGCCGTGGTGCGCGCGGTCTGGATCAGCTCGTTGCGCACTTCGGCCACGTCGCGCTGCACGCGTTCAATGCCTTGCAGCAGGCTGACAAGGGCGATGGGCAGCAGCGCAATGGAAACGATGAAGAGAAGCCGGACGCGAAGTGAGCCGAGGCGCTCGGTGATGCTATTTGAGGCGGCGCTTCCCATTGACGTCGTCCCCGACTTTCCGACCGGGCGCCAGCTCGTCCAGTTGCGCCAGGATATCACGGGCCGCATCTCCTTTGGCGGGCCGCGCAATGTCGGCCAGCGTGTCATCGCCATCCAGTATTTCTATCAGCGTCTTGCGCGCCCGCGCCACGCGGCTTTTCACGGTGCCCACGGCGCATTTGCAGATGGCCGCCGCATCTTCATAGGAAAATCCGCCCGCGCCAACCAATATCAACGCTTCGCGCTGTTCGTCGGACAGGACACGCAGCGCCCGCGCCGTGTCGGACAGTTCGGCCGACTGCATCTGGTCCTCGCCACCGCCCGGCATGCGTTCGGCGGCTTCCTGGTCCCAGGGCGCCTGGCGCCAGGCGCGGCGGCGGTCGGAATAGAACTGGTTGCGCAGGATGGTGAAAAGCCAGGCTTTCAGGTTGGTGCCAGGCACGAAAGTGGCTCGGCTCTGCCAGGCCTTGACCAGGGCTTCCTGGGCCAGGTCATCAGCGCCGCCCTGCGTGCCGCACAGCGAGCGGGCAAAGGCGCGCAGGAAGGGGATCAGCGCCAGCAGGCCCGACTTGAAATCATCGTCGCCGCCGGACGAGCTGGGCGTGTTCTGGCTGGCATGGGTGGCGGGGTTGGAAAGGGGCATCAGGACGCCTTCTTTCCGGTTTTCGCCTCGTCGGCATCGTCAATCTTGCGCAGCAGGTCCAGGAATTCGTCCGGCACCGGCTCCTGCGCCACGCCGTCATACATGCGGCGCAGTTCGCGGCCGATGGCGCGCTGGCGGGCGCGGATGGCCCGGGCGTTCTCGCTGGGTCCGCCCTGGTTCTGGTCCGTCTTGTCTTCTTCGACCACGTTATGTTCCCATTGCTGCGTCATAACAGCGCTCCATTCTGGCTAAAATCGTGTCAAACCAAGTACTTGACCGGAAAGATCACGCAGGCCAGCGTCACGCCCTCGCAGATGCAAACGTACCCTTTTTCAAAAGGTTCCTCCATTCATGGAACTTTTTGGACGGGGGCGATTTTTCATGAGACGGTTCCCCCAGTCGAAGAGGCCTTATTTCCATGAGCATGACCCAAAGCCTTGCGCCCCATCTTCCCTATCTTCGCCGTTATGCGCGGGCGCTGACCGGTTCCCAGCGCAGCGGCGACGCCCATGTGCGCGCCGCCCTGACCGCGTTGCTGGAAGGCGAAGAGACCCTGGCCGAGGGCGTCGCCCCGCGGGTGGGCCTGTACCGGCTGTTCCATGCCATCTGGCAAAGCGGCGCCGAGCATTTCGACCAGGTGGAAGAGGGCGACAGCACGCCCGAGGGCCATCTGCGCGCCTTGTCCGCCTCCAGGCGCGCCACGCTCCTGCTGACCGCCGTGGAAGCCCAGAAGAGCATCGACAAGCAGCTTGCCAGCCGCGTTCTGATCATCGAGGACGAGCCCATCATTGCCATGGATCTGGAAAATCTTGTCACCGAGCTGGGCCACAAGGTCGTGGCCGTCTGCGCCACCCGCGACGAGGCGGTGGCCAAGGCCAAGTCCGAGCGTCCCGGCCTGGTGCTGGCCGACATCAATCTGGGCGAAGGCGGATCGGGCATTGATGCGGTGAACGAGATTCTCACCTCCTTCGACATTCCCGTGATCTTCATCACGGCTTACCCGGAAAAACTCTTGACCGGCGAGCGGCCCGAACCCACCTACCTGATCGCCAAGCCCTTCCTGCCCGAGACGGTGCAGGCCACGGTTGGCCAGGCGCTGTTCTTCCATCCGGCAGCCAAGCAGGCCGCCGCCTGATCATTTCGTTTCACGTTTCACCCGTATTGGAGATTTCACATGGCCGCCCGCAAAAAAGCTTCCAGCCACACCATTGACGCCAGGCTGACATCGCTGCGCCAGGATTTCGATGCGCTGCAGTCCGACATGAAGGGCCTGGCGGGCGATTTGACCGGCGTGGCGGCAGAGCGCGCCCAGATCGCCATACGTTCGGCCGAGGATGTGGCGGACCGCGCCATGCGCCTGGCCGAGGAAGCAGCCCGCGAGGCCAAGGCCGTGGCCGGCGAGCTGGCCGAGGACGTGGAAGCCTGGACCGAGGAAAATGCGGAAACGCTGCGCAATCAGGTTCGCGAACAGCCGCTGGTCGCGCTTTTGATCGCGGGCGGCGTGGGCGCTTTCCTGGGGGCGATTTTTCTTCGACGCTAGTATAAGCTCCGCGCTTCAAATGTCGGGGGTTTCATGTTCGCGCGTCTGAGCGCCAAGGCTGTCCTGCTGGTGCTGGTGCTGGGCCTAGTCTTTTTTGGTGTCGGCCTGATCGGCATGGCCATCGCCACGGCGCTGGCTGCCTTGTTCGGCACCGCTGGCGCCTACGCCATCACCGGTGGCGTCTTCGTGATCCCGCCCTTGATCTGGGCGGTGGCGGTGCAGGTTACAAAACCCGTGAAACAGGAACCTCCGCCCGGCGCCCGGCAGATGGCAGGCGCCATCATGGCGGCGCTGGCCAAGGAAACACCCTGGGTGGCGATCCTGGGAACGGCGTTAGCAGGCGCAGCGAACATGTTCCTCAGCCGCAACAAGTCCAAGAAATAGCGCCGCGGAATTTTCGCAGATACGGAACCGGGAACCCGGCCCGCGTGTTTCTCCTTCGATCGTCGCAGGAGAATGTCATGCTTGGCTGGGCACTTACCTTTCTCATTCTGGCACTGGTGGCCGGTTACATGGGCTTTTTCGGCCTTGCCGGACTGGCGGCATCCATCGCCAAGCTCCTGTTGATCGTTTTTGTCATTCTCTTGATCGTCAGCGCCTTTTCGGGCGCGCTACGCGGGCGGCCACCGGTATGAGCCACTTGCAAGAATACCTGCATACAAAACGCAACGACTATCCCATCACCGAGCATCCCTTGGCCGGGGTGATCGCGGTGTTGCTGCTGCTGGCGCTGCTGTTCGTGTCGGCGGATTTCGGCGGGCCGCAGATCGCAGCGGTGCAGGCCTCATCCGCCCATGTGACGCCGTAGCCCAGCAACGCCCTGAATTTCCTGCAAAATACGGGCGGCCGAAAAAATCTTGAAAAACGCGGAACGGATTTTGGGGATGGTGGTTTTCATCTCCGAGCGGACGTCCGATCCGGAACGCCCCCAGCCCCTTCGACAGCCCGCATTGGGTGTCCGCTCATCTTCTTAAGCCGCCTGAAAGGGCGGCTTTTTTATTGTTTGTGTTGATCCCCCTCCGTCACAACTCGGGTCTGCCAAAAGGCAGACACCTCGTTGCGACACCTCCCCCTTCTCAGGCGCTACGCGCCGAAGGGGGAGGGATCTGTCGGATGCGGATGGTCGCCCGCGGCTTCGCTGCGGGCTCGAGATTATTTACGGCATCTTGCCAGGCAGATTGCCCTTCGGCGCGCTTAACGGATAAAGCCGGTAATGCGAGACGGGATAGCCCGCGCGCATCGTGTCCACCAGGCGTGGCGCGGTGATGTCGAAATATGGCTTCAGGCTCGCCGCGTCGTCGCGCTTGTCTTCGGTGAGATAGTAAAGCGGGCCAGCCAGCACGGGCGCGCGTCCCCAGGGAAAGCGGAAAGCCTCATTCACCTGCACCACCGGCATTTGCGGCTGATAGAAACGCAGCCAGGCTGTTGTCTGGTAATCGGTGGTGACGATGGTGGGATGATCCGTGGCGATATCGTCCGCCAGTTCGGGAAAGCCCGCGCCCAATACCCGCGCCACCGGCTCGCGGTTGCGGGGCGCAATTTCCAGCAGCGCCTGGCCATAAAGCGCCGCCAGCATCAACCCCGCCAACGGCAGCGCCAGTTTTGCACACCAGCTTTGCCAGTTGCCGCTGGCCGCCAAGATGGCGATGGCGGGAAAAAGAAAAGACGTCCAGTTTCCCTGTACCCGGTCATTCAGGGCATGGATCAGGAAATAGACCAGCGCCGGCGCGATCAGCATGGCGGGCAAAAGCAGCGCATCGCGGTTTTTCACTGCCCGCACAAAACCGAATCCGGCCAGCACCAATATCAGGGGCGTGATCAATCCGATTTGCGCGCCCAGGAATTCAAAAAGATAGCGAAGCGTAAAAGGACCCGTCTGCGCCACACGGCCAAACTGGAAGGCGAAGGTCATCCAGTGGTTCTGGGACTGCCACAGCAAGTTGGGCAGGAAGATCAAGACTGCCAGCGCCGCGCCCGCCCAGGGCCAGGGCGTGGCCAGCATCCGGCGCCGCGCGATGACGAGCCAAAGCAGCGCACCCGCGCCCAAAAACAGCGCCGAATATTTTGACAGCAATGAAAGTCCCGCTGCCGCGCCCGCCGCCAGCCACCAGGCACGATTGCGGTCCACCTGCGTCAGGCAATACAGAAACGCCGACGCCGTGACGATGGACGGCATGTCCGGCGTGGCGGCCATCAGGTCGGCGGCCATGATCAGCGCCAGGTTGAAGATCAGCGCCGCCAGCATGGCGCGGCCGCGATCACCCAAGAGTTGGCGCGCAGCGGCGAAGACGAACCATGTCGCGGGCAATGACAGGACCAGCCCGGCAAAGCGCACGCCAAAACGGTTCTCGCCAAAAATCGCGCAGCCAAAGCGGATCAGGTACGCGATGGCCGGGGGATGGTCGTAATAGCCGGCGGCCAGGTGCTGCGACCACAGCCAGTAATAGGCCTCGTCCGCCGTCAGCGGCAGCATCAGGGACATGACAGCGCGCAGGATAACCAGCAGCGCAATCAGCCACAGCGCGGTCTTTGGCGCGATCATGAAAACAAGCTGGATTCCCGCTTTCGCGGGAATGACAAAGAAAAACACAGGCCCGCCTCCCCTGCGCGCGCATTTGCGCGCTGGCGGGGGAGGTGGCCGTAGCATCCCGCCGCTTGCGGCGGAAAGATGCGAAGGCCGGAGGGGGTAGAAAAGAAAGTCATCTGGCCCGCCAGACAAACAACGTCGCCATCGCGTAATTCCACAGCGCCGTCATGATGGCGCCCGCGGCACCGGCCACCCACCAGCCGGAGCGTTCGGTGTAAAGCCATGACGCCAAATCCACATTGGCCAGCACGCCCACCGACCCGATCACGCAGAACAGCAGGAAGCCGCGCAGCATCGCCACGCCCTTCAGCCGCCGGTCGCGATAAGTCAGTTCATTGTTGAGGACGAAGTTGCTGGTCATGGCCACGAGGGTCGCGATGATCTGGGCCGTCTGGAACGGGTCGGGCGAGGCGGGCAGCAACAGCAGCGCCAGTTTCAGCGCCGCCAAATGCACCGCGATGCCGGTGGTGCCCACAATGGCGAAATAGATGAAGCGCGGGTCCACCAGGTCGCCGGTCATCTTGGCCAGCAGCAGGCCCAGAAACTCCACGCCGATCTGGATGCTGAACTTGGATTCGCCTTCCCCGCGCGCACCGAACACATACGGCACTTCGGCGATGCGCAGCCGCTCGCCCGCCGTGGCGGCAATGTCGAGCAAAATCTTGAAGCCCACCGGCGACAGGCGCGGCGCGATCTCTTCCAGTCGGTCACGGCGCATCATGAAAAAACCGCTCATGGGATCACTGAGCGGCGTGCCGGTCAGGCGGCGTGTCAGCCAGGTGGCGGCGCGGCTGACGCGGCCGCGATGGCCTGAGAAGGACGCGGCGCTGCCGCCCGCGATATAGCGCGTGGCGGCCACCATGTCGGCCTGGCCGCTTGCCAGCTTCGCCAGCATGGCGGGCAAAATCTTTTCGTCATGCTGAAGATCGGCATCCATCACCGCCACGAAGGGCGCGGAAGATGACAGCATGCCTTCGATGCAGGCGCCCGCCAGCCCGCGCCGCCCCACGCGGCGGATGCAGCGGATGCGGTTGTCGGTCTGGGCGATGTCCTTGACCGCCTGGTGGGTGCCGTCGGGGGAATTGTCGTCCACGAACACGGCTTCCCAGGCGATGCCGGTCAACGCCGCATCCAGCCGCCGCACCAGCTCGGCCACGTTGCCGCGCTCTTTGAAGGTGGGCAGGATGATGGAAAGCTCGGCGCCGCGCATGGGGGTTCCGTGTGGGTTCCGTGACAAATCGGAACCCTTTAGGTGACCGGACGCGGTTGATGCGTCAAGAGCAGCCCTTTCGGGCCGGGCCTAGAGCTTGAAAAAGCTGAAATAGATGACGAAGCCGGCGATCACCGCCAGCGCCAGCGAAATGCGCAGGACCCAGCGCACGCTGCCCAGCTCGGCACCCTGGCGGGCGTCCTGGCCACTTTTTTCAACATGATGTTCAATAGCCATGTCTTGCTCCTATTCCGCCGCGTGGGCCGACCGCGCGGCCAGCTCACCCAGCGCCATGTCAATTTCGGTATTCTGGCCGGGACCCAAGGCGCGCCAGGCCAGCAAAATCTCCCGCCGCTCGCCATCGCCAAAGCGGCGGTCGCGCATCACATCGCCCGGGGTGCGGTAGAACCGGCCCGGCTCGCGCTTGATGTCTTCCAGGAGATTTTTCTTGGGCATCTACATGCGTCCCATCAGCACCATCACCAGGACGATGACCAGGACTAGGCCCAATGTGCCGGAGGGGTAGTAGCCCCAGCCATTGCTGTAGGGCCAGGCAGGCCACGCGCCCAGAAGTGCCAGCAGAAGAATGACGATTAAAATTGTTCCCAGCATGTGAAATCCTTTCTTGGCCAATGTGCGTAATAGGTTGTCACGTGGCTTTCATGGAAACTCCCGCCCGGGCGGCGGGTTCCGCGTTTGCGGCCCCTCCCCCCGTGGGCGGAGCCCTGACGGGGGAGGTGGCTGTAGCAGCGCGAAGGATGTCCGGGGGACATCCGAGCAAAGCTGCGAAAGCCGGAGGGGGCATTTTACAGACAATGGAACTCGCCTTTATACTTGGGCAAACGGGGTGAAAATGAGCCTGATACCGAATTCGACGGTCGAAAAACACTGGCGCGAGGCGCTGGGCCGGATGGACACCGGCCGGCTGGAATTCGTGTCTCCCAATGGCGAGGTCACCATCGCGGGCGGGCCGAAGCCCGGCCCCAGCGCCCGCTTCGCCGTCAATGACTGGGGCGTGCTGTCGCGCATCATGGCGCGGGGCGATATCGGCCTGGGCGAGGAATATATCGCGGGGTCCTGGCAGACCGACAATGTGGAAGAGCTGATAAAGATCTTCCTGCTCAACATCGACCAGCTTGAAAAATTCTCCGACGGCAATTTCCTGAACCGCCTGGGTTTCGTGATCCACAATGCGCTGGTGCGGCGCAATTCCATCGCGGGGTCGGCCCGCAACATCAAGGATCATTATGATGTGGGGAATGATTTTTATTCCCTGTGGCTTGATAAAAGCATGACCTATTCCTCGGCGCTGTATCAGGGCGCCGACGATCTTTACCAGGCGCAGCAGAACAAATATGCGCGCATTCTTTCGCGCACCGGCCAGAAGAACGCCAACATTCTTGAGATTGGTTGCGGCTGGGGCGGCTTTGCCGAACATGCCGCCGCCGACCATCACAATGTCACAGGGCTGACCATTTCACCGGCCCAGCACGCTTTCGCCAGCCGCCGCCTGGGCGGCAAAGCCGATATCAAGCTGGAGGATTACCGCAAATCCACCGGCACCTTCGACGCTATCGTCTCCATCGAAATGTTCGAGGCGGTGGGCGAGCATTACTGGCCGCAATATTTCGCCACCGTGGCCGAACGCCTGAAACGCGGCGGGCGGGCGGTGATCCAGACCATCACGATCAAGGACGAATTGTTCGACGCCTATCGCAGCCGCAGCGACTTCATCCGCCATTATGTTTTCCCGGGCGGCATGCTGCCATCGCTGGGGCGCTTCCGCGAGGAAGCCGAACGCGCGGGCCTGAAATTCGCGGAGGCTTTTTCCTTCGGCAAGGATTACGCCCGCACGCTTCGCACATGGTCGGAACGCATGCAGGCCGCCAGCACCGAAGTCATGGCCCTGGGTCATGACCAGAGGTTCCTGCGCAACTGGGAATTCTATCTGGGCATTTGCGCTGCGGCCTTTGCCGTTTCGCGCACGGATGTTGTCCAGGTCGAATTGGTCAATAATTGATGGCCCCCATCTGTCCGCCACGCGGGCAGGCCCGCTAGCGGACATCTTCCCCCGCCGTTCGCTACGCTGGCGGGGGAAGAAAGCCGGTGTTTGCTTGGGCATCCAAAATGCCGCGTTTTGGACACTTTGTATTTATTGAAAAGCAAGGTCGCGTACGGCATACATCAGGCCTGCAGGGGCCTGCTGAAAGGGATGCGTCTGATGTCTTACGGAAAATACGCCGCCGCGCTGGCGGTGTTGTTGATCGCCACGCCCGCCTTCGCAGCCGGTGATGCGGCCAAGGGCAAGACGGTCTTTGCGCGCTGCGCTATCTGCCACAATGTGGAAAAGGACGGCGGAAATGGCGTTGGCCCCAACCTGTTCGGCATTTCCGGGCGCAAATCGGCCACCGTGGACGGCTTTTCCTATTCCGGCCCCATGAAGAAGGCCAATTTTGTCTGGACCGACGAGAACCTGGCCAAGTGGGCCGCCGGTCCCGCCAAGATGCTGCCCGGCACCAAGATGGTTTTCGCCGGCATCACCAACAAGGGCCAGGTGGCCGATGTGGTGGCCTATCTGGACAGCCTGAAATAACCCCATAACGCTTTGTTGCAATGCAACAAAAACTGCCGATCCCACAAGCCCGGTGCGTCCTAACGCGCCGGGTTTGTTGACATAAGGCGATGGCGGGGCCTAGTTTTTGCGCCGCACAACCAGCGGACATTACATGAAGCTCCTGGTGCCCGTGAAGCGGGTGATCGATTTCAACGTCAAGGTCCGGGTCAAGGCCGACCAGACCGGCGTCGAGACGGCCAATGTGAAAATGTCCATGAACCCGTTTGACGAGATCGCGGTGGAAGAAGCCGTGCGCCTGAAGGAACAGGGCAAGGCCACCGAAGTGATCGCGGTTTCCATCGGCCCCGCCCAGGCCAGCGAAACCATCCGCACGGCGCTGGCCATGGGCGCGGACCGGGGCATCCTGATCAAGGTGGATGGTGAGATCGAGCCGCTGGCAGTAGCCAAGCTTTTGAAAGCCGTGGTGGACGCTGAAAAGCCCGACATGGTGATCACCGGCAAGCAGGCCATTGATGACGACGCCAACCAGACCGGCCAGATGCTGGCGGCGTTGCTGGGCTGGGGCCAGGGCACCTTCGCGCACAAGCTTGAGATGAATGACGGCGCGGCGCTGATCACGCGCGAAATTGACGGCGGCTTGCAGACCGTCAGCGTGAAGCTTCCCGCCGTGATGACCACCGATTTGCGCCTGAACGAGCCGCGCTATGCCTCGCTTCCCAACATCATGAAGGCCAAGAAAAAGCCCATAGAGGAAAAATCCGCCGCCGATTATGGCGTGGACGTGACGCCCCGCCTGAGCGTCGTGAAGGTGAGCGAGCCGCCCAGGCGCAGCGGCGGCGTCAAGGTCAAGACCGTCACCGAATTCCTGGACAAGCTTGCCGAAGCGGGGGCGATCTAGATGGCGGTGCTGGTGGTCGCGGACCATGACAATGCCAGGCTGTCGGACGCCACCGCCCGCACCGTGACGGCGGCCGCCGCCATTGGTGCGCCTGTGCATATCCTGGTGGCGGGCAAGGATTGCGCCGCCGTGGCCGCCGCGGCGGCGACCATCGCGGGCGTGGAAAAGATTTTGCTGGCCGATGACGCGCAATATGCCCGCCAGCTGGCCGAATGCATGGAAGCCCTGATCCTGTCGGTCGCCGACAAGTATGACGCCATCCTGGCACCCGCCGCCTCCAACGGCAAAAATTACCTGCCGCGCGTGGCGGCGAAACTGGACGTGGCGCAGATTTCCGAAATCATCAAAGTCGTTGCGCCCGACACGTTCGAGCGGCCCATCTATGCGGGCAACGCCATCCAGACCGTGAAGGCGCCGGCGGGCGCGAAAAAAGTCATCACCGTGCGCGGCAGCGCCTTCAAGCCGGCCGCACAAGGCGCGAAGGTCGGAATCGAGAAAATCGCCGCAGCAGCTGACCCCGGCCTTTCGACATTCGCCAGCGAAGCCCTGTCCCATTCCGACCGGCCCGAGCTGACATCGGCCAAGATCGTGATCTCCGGCGGGCGCGGATTGGGTTCGGCGGAAAATTTCCATTTGCTGGACAAGATCGCCGATCATTTGCACGCCGCCATTGGCGCGTCACGCGCCGCGGTGGATGCGGGCTATGTGCCCAATGATTTCCAGGTGGGCCAGACCGGCAAGAATGTGGCGCCCGATTTGTACCTGGCGGTGGGCATTTCCGGGGCCATCCAGCATCTGGCGGGCATGAAGGATTCGCGCATCATCGCGGCCATCAACAAGGACGAGGAAGCCCCCATTTTCCAGGTGGCGGATGTGGGGCTGGTGGCGGATCTGTTTACCGCCCTGCCCGAACTGGAAGCAGAACTGGCCAAGCGCGGCCATTGAGGAAAAGACAATGAGCATTCAACGCATCGGCGTTATCGGCGCGGGCCAGATGGGCACCGGCATTTCGCATGTCCTGTCGCTGGCGGGCTATGACATCGTCCTGGACGACATCAACAAGGACGCGCTGGGCAAGGCGCTGGGCCTGATTGAAAAGAACATGCACCGGCAGGCGGCCAAGGGCGTGATCCAGGAATCGGAAATTGCGCCCGCGCTGGCGCGCATCCGCATCACCCAGACCCTGGATGACCTGAAGGACCGCGAGCTGGTGATCGAGGCCGCCACGGAAGACGAGGCGCTGAAGAAAAAAATCTACCAGGAGCTTTCGCCGCATCTGGCGCCCGGCGCCATGATCGCCACCAACACATCGTCCATTTCCGTGACGCGGCTGGCAGCGGCCACCGACCGGCCCGAGCGTTTCATCGGGCTGCATTTCATGAACCCGGTGCCGCTGATGCAGCTGGTGGAAGTGATCAAGGGCATCGCCACCGACGAGCCCACCTTCCAGGCGGCGCTTGAGATCGTCAAACGCGTGGGCAAGACCGCCGCCTATGCCGAGGATTTCCCCGCCTTCATCGTCAACCGCATCCTGCTGCCCATGATCAACGAGGCGGTCTATACGCTGTATGAAGGCGTGGGCAATGTGGACGCCATTGATACCGCCATGCGGCTTGGCGCCAATCATCCCATGGGTCCACTGCAGCTTGCGGATTTCATCGGCCTGGATACCTGCCTTGCCGTGATGCAGGTGCTGTTCGAAGGCCTGGCAGACTCCAAATACCGCCCCTGTCCGCTGCTGGTGAAATATGTCGAAGCGGGATGGTTGGGCAAGAAAACGGGTCGCGGGTTTTACGATTACAGGGGTGAACACCCCGTGCCAACTCGTTAGTTACCCCCTCCGGTTTCAGCTTTCGCTCGGCTCGTCCGCACGCTGCCGCTACGGACGGTCGCCTTCGCACGCTGAAACCACCTCCCCCTCTTGTGCGCGTGCCGCGCACGATGGGGAGGCGGGTCTGAGTCTTCGTTGAGTTTCTACTTCGTCGTCACGGCCTTGAAGTAGGCGATCGAGTCCGGTGAAGACCATTCGGCGGGGCCTTCGGCGCGGGCGATGATCTGGCCCCTGGGGTCCACCAGCACCGTTGTCGGCATGGCATAGACCTTCAAGCTCCGCATCATCATCACTTCGCTGTCGCGCATGGGCGGCAAGCCGCCGGCATTGTGGCTTTTCAGGAAAGCCCCGGCGTCCACCTTGCCCTTGTCCATGTTGATGGTGAGAACCGTCAGCCCCGGCACGGACGCCTTCAGCTTTGCCAGCGCGGGCAGTTCGGCCACGCAGGGCGCGCACCAGGTCGCCCACAGATTGATCAGCACGTATTTGCCCCGATATTCATCCAGCGCATGGCGGCTGCCCGCCGCATCGGCGAAGGCCAGCTTGGGCGCTGCCACGGGCTTTTGGACGGTCACCGGCTTGGGCGGAGTAGGCAGCGCATGGACAGCCCCGGGCGCTATCCCATATAGAACGCAGGCCGCCAGAATGAGGCCCGACAGGGTTTTGTTGGTCATGGCGCCGCCTTAAAACGTGGATG
Source organism: Alphaproteobacteria bacterium (assembly GCA_947465395.1). Lineage (GTDB taxonomy): Bacteria > Pseudomonadota > Alphaproteobacteria > Micropepsales > Micropepsaceae > Rhizomicrobium. The sequence continues at coordinate 75,670 of CANIAL010000004.1, forward strand.
AGATGAGCACAAACAAGATGTGGGGCGGCCGTTTCAAGGCCGGTCCCGCCGACATTATGAGGGAGATTACCCCCTCCATTGATTTCGACAAGCGCCTGGCGGGCGAAGACCTGGCCGGATCGCGCGCCCATGCGCGCATGCTGGCGGGCGAAGGCATCATCACCAAGGCGGACGGCGAAGCGATCCTGAAGGGCCTGGACCAGATCGGCCAGGAAATCGAAGCGGGCAGCTTCGTCTTCAAGCGCGAGCTGGAAGACATCCATCTGAATATCGAATCGCGGCTGGCCGAGATCATCGGCCCGGCGGCGGGACGCTTGCACACGGCCCGTTCGCGCAACGACCAGGTGGTGACGGATTTCCGGCTGTGGGTGCGCGCCGCCTGCGAACGTGCCGATGCGGGGCTGCTGGGTTTGAGCCGTGCGCTCTTGGCCCAGGCCGAGACCCATGCCGCCACCATCATGCCCGGCTTTACCCATATGCAGCCGGCGCAGCCCGTTACCTTTGGTCATCACTTGCTGGCCTATGTGGAAATGTGTTCCCGCGACCGGGGCCGTTTTGAAGACGCGCGCAAGCGCATGAATGAATCGCCTTTGGGCGCGGCCGCGCTGGCCGGCACCAGCTTTCCCATTGACCGCGACGTGACGGCGCGCGCCTTGGGCTTTGCGCGGCCCATGCGCAATTCCATGGACGCGATTTCGGCGCGGGACTTTGCGCTGGAGTATCTGGCGGCCGCCACCATCTGTGCGACGAATCTTTCGCGGCTGGCGGGCGAGCTGGTGCAATGGTCCACGCCCGCTTTCGGTTTTGTGAAATTGTCGGACGCCTTCACCACCGGCTCGTCCATCATGCCGCAGAAGCGCAATCCCGACGCCGCCGAAATCATCCGCGGCAAGACGGGCCGGGTGCTGGGCGATTTCGTGGCGCTGGCCATGGTGGTCAAGGGTCTTGCCCTGACCTATGGCAGCGACCTGCAAGAAGACAAGGAACGCCTGTTCGATGCCGCCGACACATTGGATATTTCATTGGCGGCGATGGCGGCGATGATTGCGGACCTGACGGCGCAGCCCGACGCCATGCGCAAGGCCGCCGAACATGGCTATCCCACTGCCACCGACCTGGCGGACTGGATCGTGCGGGTGCTGAAAAAGCCCTTCCGCGAGGCGCATCATATCGCCGGTTCCGTGGTGAAGGCGGCCGAGGATAAGGGCGTCACGCTTGAAAATCTGCCGCTGGCGGACATGCAGGCCATTGATCCCGATATCAACAAGGATGCAGTTGCGGTTCTGTCGCTGGAAGCATCGGTCAATGCCCGCATGAGTTTTGGCGGCACCGCACCCTTGCGCGTGCGCGAGCAGATCCACATCTGGCGGGAGAAGCTGAAATGAGAAACGCGATTCTTCTCCTTGTCATGAGCGCGCTGTTGGCTTCTTGCGGGGTCAAGAGCGACCTGACCCGTCCCGACGGCCAGAATGACAAGAAGGAACGGCCCGATCCGTCGCGCCCGCCGTCTACGCTTGGCCGCTAAGAGAGTTCGTTAAGTGAATCATTTTCATTACACAGACGGCGTCTATAGCGCCGAGGATGTGCGGCTGGACCAGCTGGCCGACGAGATCGGCACGCCTTTTTATTGCTATTCCGCCGCCACATTGGAGCGGCATTACCGCGTCTTTGAAAAAGCGGTGCCGAAAAATTCCCTGATCGCTTTTTCGGTCAAGGCCAATGGCAATCTGGGCGTGCTGAAGACTTTGGCGAAATTGGGCGCGGGCGCAGACGTTGTGTCGGGCGGCGAACTGAAAAAGGCATTGGCCGCGGGCGTTACGCCGGAAAAGATTGTGTTCTCGGGTGTCGGCAAGACGGCCGAGGAAATGCGCCTTGCCCTGGCGGTTGGCATCCACCAGTTCAATGTGGAAAGCGAACCGGAGCTGGAGGCGCTGGAACGTGTTGCGCAGGGCATGAATCTGCGCGCGCCGGTGACCTTGCGCATCAACCCGGATGTGGACGCCAAGACCCACGCCAAGATCACCACCGGCACGTCGGAAACAAAATTCGGCATTCCGTTCGTGCATGCCCGCGAGGCTTACAAAAAAGCCGCCGCCATGAAGGGCATCGCAATCGTGGGCGTGGATGTGCATATCGGCAGCCAGATCACCGAGCTTGATCCCTTTGAAGCCGCCTTCACCAAGGTGGCGGGACTGGTGCGCGAACTCCGCGCCGATGGCCATGCCATAAGCCGCCTCGATTTGGGCGGGGGGCTGGGCGTTCCTTACGCCCATGACAACCAGCCGCCGCCCGACCCCGTGGCGTATGGCGCCATGGTGGCGAAAATCACCGGCGGCATGGACCTGTCCCTGATCTTTGAACCTGGCCGCCTGATCGCGGCCAATGCGGGGGTGCTGGTGTCGCGCGTGATTTACGTCAAGCATGGCGACGCCAAGGATTTCGTGATCCTGGACGCGGGCATGAACGATTTGATCCGCCCGGCGCTTTATGATTCCCATCACGAGATTGTTCCCATCCGGGAAGCGGCCCCCGGAACCCCGCGCCCCCGCTATGACGTGGTGGGGCCGGTCTGTGAAACCTCTGATCTTTTTGCCGCCGGGCGCGCCCTGCCGGAACTCAAATCCGGCGACCTGGTGGCCATTCTGTCGGTGGGCGCCTATGGCGCGGTGATGGCTTCGGCTTACAATGCCCGGCCACCCGCCCCGGAAGTTTTGGTCCATGGGGCGCGTTGGAGCATTGTAAGACCCAGAACCGACCATGACGGACTTATCGCCCAGGAACGCATACCCGACTGGCTGGCGGACTGACGCCGGTTTCGGTCCGCACGCGGCCGAGCGTCTGCTCATCCGCAAGATCTGGCTTGCCCGCGCCACCTTGGCGATTGAACGCCTGGCCCCCGCCACGCTTCCCGTCCTTGGCCTGCTGGGCATTTATATTACCGCTGCCTTTTTCGGCCTCTTCACGGTCATGCCCTGGACGGTGCAGGCGCTGATCCTGGCCGCGACCATCACCGCCATGGGCTTGGTGCTGGATGCGGGGTTGAGAGATTTTTCCTGGCCCGGCGTGATGGATGGCGAACGGCGGCTGGAGCGGGACAGCGGTCTTCAGCATCGCCCCATTTCCGAACGCGGCGACCGCATGATCGGCAGTGATCCCATGGCGGAGTTGCTGTGGCGGCGGCACCAGGCCCGCACGCTTCCCTTGAACCGGCTGGCCGTGGCCTGGCCCGATGCGCATCTGGAAAAACGCGATCCCAAAAACCTGCGCCTGTTTCTTCTGATCGCGCTGACGGCGGGCTGGATCGCGGCGGGACATGACTGGCGCGCGCGTTTGGCGGGCGCGTTCGACAGCGGCGCGGGCGCGACATTGGACGCTTGGGCCGATCCGCCGCCCTATACCGGCATGGCGCCGGTGTATCTGGCGGCGGGCGACAAAAGCCTGATCGCCATTCCAACGGGTTCTGTTCTCAATCTGCGCGCCCATGGTGCGATACGCCCGCCCGGTGTTTCGCTGGGCGGCAATCGCGCGCCGCGCTTTTTGGGCAGTGGCGGCGAATATGCCGGTCAGGCGAAGCTGACGCAGGACGCGCATGTGCGGGTGCGCGCGGCGGGGCATCGCATCGGCAACTGGAATGTGCATGTCATTCCAGATCATGTGCCCGTGATCGCCTTCACGGCCAAGCCCGTCGCCACCGAACGCGATGCGGTGAAATTCGCTTTTAAGGCCAGCGACGATTATGGCGTCACGCGCGCGCAGGTCGTCATCCGCCCGCATGGCAGGAACGGCGCGCCGCTGGTGGCGGAACTGCCCGTCTCCGGCAATGCGAAAAAGCTGGCGCAGACAAATTACCTGGACCTCACCGCCCATCCTTATGCCGGGCTGATGGTGGATGCGCGGCTGGAAGCACGCGACGGCGCGGGCCAGGTTGGCGTCAGCCCCATCATGACATTCCAGTTGCCGGCGCGGGTCTTCACCGATCCCCTGGCGCGGGCGTTGATCGAACAGCGCCAGAACCTTGCCACCAGCGCCAGCCGCGACGAATTGCGGACAGTCGCGCGCGCGCTGGCTGCCTTCACCATCGCGCCGGATCGCTTTTATGCGAACAAGCTGGGTGTCTATACCGCCCTGCGCGCTGCCTTGTGGGGCGTGCGGTCGGCGCGGCGGCCATCCGATGTGACACGGATCGAGCAATTGCTGTGGGACATCGCCATCGCGGTGGAACAGAACGGACTTTTGACCGCCGCCAACAATCTGCGCGCTTTGCAGGCTCTGATCACCCAGGCCATGGCCGCCCATGCGCCGCAGGAAGTGATTGACCGGCTGCTGGAACGCTACAATCAAGTGATGAAGGATTACATGGCGGCGATGGCGGCCAATGCGCCGCCCGGTGCCGATGACAAGCAGGCCAATGACAGCAACAGCCGCGAACTGCATGCCCCGGACCTGCAAGCGATGATGAAAGCCATCCAGCAATTGTCGGCGGCGGGTGACCGCGAAGGCGCCGCCCGCATGCTGGCCATGCTGCAGGAGATGCTGGAAAACCTGAAGGTCACAAAAAACGCGGGCAGCGGCCAGGGCGCGGGCGACAAGCAGATGAACGAGGCCATCCAGAAATTCGGCGACCTGATGGGCAAGCAGCGCGCCCTGATGGACCAGACCATGCGCCAACGCCAGCAACAGCAGCAAGGCGGCGGCGGCAAAGGCGCCGAGGACCTGTCGCGCGCGCAGGGCGCGCTCCGCAACGAACTCAGCGAGGCCATGCGCAAGATGGGCGCGGGCGCGGGGAAAGAACTGGGCAAGGCCGGCCAGGAAATGGAAAACGCCATGAAGGCGCTGGGCCAGAAGGATTTGAGCAAGGCGGGCCAGGCGCAGCAGAATGCGCTGGAGCAACTCCGCGCAGGCGCGGACGCCTTGGCCAAGCAGCAACAGGCGGGCCAGGGCACCGACACGGGCGGCAATCATGATCCCCTGGGCCGCGGCCGGGCGGGCTTTGGCGATGGCGTGAAAATTCCCGATGCCAGCGACATGGCGCGGGCGCGGGATATTTTGCAGGAACTGCGCCGCCGTTCCGGCGAGCGCGGACGGCCGCAACAGGAGCTGGATTATCTGGATAGGTTGCTGAAAGAGTTTTAGACGTTCGCTTTTGCGATGTAGGGCAAAGAACGATAGTGACCACTATCGTCCATTCCGTAACCGATGATGAAATCATTGCCCGCCGTGAAAGCCGTGAAGTCGGCCTTGCCCACCGCATCGGGGCGCTGCTTGTCCACCGCCACCGCCACCTGCACCGAAGCCGCGCCTGCCGCTTCGATCAGCGACACCGCCTTGGCGATGGTGCGCCCGAAATCCAGCACGCCATCCATCACCAGCACATGCCGCCCGGCGATCTGTTCCGACGGCCCGGCGATCATGGAAATGGCGCTGGCCACGCGCTTGTCGCCATAAGACCTCAGCCAGAGCATCTCCACCTCCAGCCCCAGTCCTTCCGCCGACATAGCGCGCAAGAGATCGCCCGCGAACATGAAGCCGCCGACAAGAATCGGCATGGCGATGTCGGGACGGATGGGCGCGGCGGCAATCTCGCGCGCCATGGCTTTCACGCGTGCGGCGATTTCCGTTTCCGAAAATAAAACCTTATGGCCGCTCATGTACCTGCCACCTAGGTCCCAGGAGTCGCAAAGCGCACTTCCAGGCGGCGTGCGGCGGCGGGCGGGCTGGAAAGCCGTGTCAGGAAAGGCGCGGTCTGGCCAGGCTTTAGCGTCGTCACATTGGGCGTGAAGGTCCAATGATAGATTTCATGGTTGGCCGCGTCGCTTAACGTCACGCGCACATTCTGCGGCACCGGCAATTCGCGCGTGCCCGCATTGATGATGCTGCCCGTCACCGCCAGCACGATCTGGCCGTCTTCGCTTTCGCGGTGATAATCCACGCCCCGGAAATCAATGCCGTGGGTGTTCACATTCATGCCCAGGCTGGAATAGACATCGGCTGACTGGGGCCAGATCACGGAAATTTCCTGGCGGTAGCGCACGGCGGAATATCCGATGGCCAGCACGATGGCGACCAGCCCGATCCATCCCGCCGCGATGGCCAGCACCGGACCCAGCGCGGGGCGCGGCAATGTCGGCGCATAGGTCCGGCGGGCGGAGGTTTCCGGCGCCTTCATCCCGTCAAAAAGGGGCGGCGCTTCGGCCACCGTTTCAGCCGACAATTCCGGTTCGGCCACCGTGACCGGCGCGCTCTGGTGCCAGACATTCCCGCATTTGGCGCAGCGCACCTGCCGGCCGGCGGGCGGAAATTTCGCCTCGTCGGTCTGGTAGCGCGTGGCGCATTCGGGACAGGTGAGGATCATCGCTGATTTGGGAAAAACGGGTGAATAACGAACGGTAGAGCCGAAAATAGGGGCCGGGGGCCATGACCGCAAGGCGTCCTGCCGTTATGCTTGCGCCCATGGTTCGCTTTGAAAATGTGGGCATGCGCTATGGCTCGGGGCCGGAAGTGCTGCGCGACGTCACCTTTGTGCTGGAAGGGGGGTCTTTCACCTTCCTCACCGGCCTGTCGGGGGCGGGCAAGACCACGCTTTTGAAGCTGATCTATCTGGCCGAGCCGCCATCGCGGGGCCTGATTTCGCTGTTCGGACAGGATCTGGCCATAGCCAAGCGCGCCCACCTGCCGCCGCTTCGCCGCCGCATCGGCGTGGTGTTCCAGGATTTCCGCCTGCTGGATCATCTCTCGGCTTACGACAATGTCGCCCTGCCGCTGCGCCTGGCGGGCAAGCGCGACTATGCCCATGACGTGGAAGAATTGATGGCCTGGGTGGGGCTGGGCGACCGCATGCATGCGCGGCCCCCCACGCTTTCGGGCGGCGAGCAGCAGCGCGTGGCCATTGCCCGCGCCGTGGTGGCGCGGCCTGATCTTTTGATCGCGGACGAACCCACCGGCAACGTGGACCCGGAAATGGGCGCGCGCCTGATCCGCCTGTTCGGGGAATTGAACCGGCTTGGCACCACCGTGTTGATCGCCACCCATGACCGTTCGCTGGTGGAAGCAACACGGGCCAAGGAAATCCGGCTGGTGGATGGGCGGCTGGTGGAACTGCGCGCGCCCATGCGGGTGGCGCTGTGAGCGACAGCAAATACATTCTGCCCCGCGACAAGGGCGCAGCCCCGCTGGATTTCGTGATCGCGGTGATGGCGTTCCTGGCGGCGCTGGCGCTGGGCGCATCCATGATCGCGGACCGTGCCGCCATGGGCTGGCAATCGGGATTGGCGGCGCGGATCACCGTGCAGGTGCTGCCGCCGGAGAAATCATCCGACCCGCGCGGCGACATGATGCGCGAGGCAGGCGCCGCACTGGCAATCCTGGGACACGCGCAAGGCATCAGCCACGCCAATATTCTGTCCGATGCCGATACCGATGCGCTGGTGGCGCCCTGGGTGGGGAAAGAAGGCCTGACGGCCGACATTCCGCTGCCGCGCCTGATTGATGCCTCCGTCATTCCCGGCGAGAAGGTTGATGTGGAGGGGCTGACCGCGCAACTGAAACAGGCGGCCCCCAACGCCACCTTGGACGATCACCGAAGCTGGATCGCGCGGCTGGGCACATTGGCCGACACCATGCGCTATTCGGCCTATGTCATCCTGCTTCTGATCGCAGGCGCCACGGCGGCGGCGGTGTCCTTCGCCACGCGTGCGGGCCTGGACGCGCATCATGAAATGGTGGCGCTGCTGCACCAGATGGGCGCGCGCGCAGGCTTTATCGCCGCCATGGTGGAGCGGCATTATTTTCTCTCCGCGCTCTTCGCGGCGCTGCTGGGGACCTTGCTGGCGGCGGCTTTATTCCTGGGCGCGGGCGGGCTGGAAGTGATCGGGCTGGAGGCGGTGCCGTTCCTGCCGCCGCTGTCGCTGAAATGGACCGAATTGCCATGGCTTTTGCTGGTGCCTGCCGCCACGGCGCTGATTGCCTGGGCCACCGCGCGCATATCGGTGCTTTCGGTGGTGCGCGCCATCTATTGATCCGCTAAACTCTGCGCATGGTCCGGGGCTTTTTCATCGCGGTGCTTTTGGTGCTGGCGTTTTATGCGCTGGGCTTTGTGCTGTTCGTCTCCACCCTGCCCGCACCCATGCCCGTCATGCCTGCCGCCGATGCCATCGTGGCGCTGACCGGCGGCGATGAAAGGCTGGACCGAGCCACCGCGCTTCTGGAACATGGCGCGGGCAAACGCCTGCTGGTGACGGGCGCGGACATCACCATCACCAAGCCCATGCTGAAATCGGTGGCGCATGGAGGGGCCCGTTTTGATTGCTGCGCCGATATTGGTTACGCGGCGCAGGACACGCGCGGCAATGCCCAGGAAGCCGCCGACTGGGCGCGCGCCCATGATTTCAAGAGCCTGATCGTGGTGACGGCGCGCTATCACATGCCGCGCGCACTTCGCGAATTTTCCAGCGCCATGCCCGATTATGCGCTGGTGCCGTACCCGGTGGAGCGGGACAGTGTTGTCCTGTCCGACTGGTGGCGGCATCCAGCAACCACCTGGCTGCTGCAGCGCGAATATATCAAATACCTGGCGTCGGTTTTTTCCACCAGCATTGCGGCGCGCACGTGACAATATTGCGTTCGGCGCTGTTCATGGTGTGGTTCCTGTTCATCACTTTGGTGATGGGCGTGGTCTTCCTGCCGCTGCTGGTTTTTCCGCGCCGCTGGTCTGTGCTGATGGCGCGGGGCTGGGCGCATCTGGTGCTGGGCGGGCTTTGGCTGTTCTGCGGCATCGGCAAACGTGTCGTCGGCGTGCCGCCCGGCGGGGCCGCCATCGTGGCATCCAAGCATATGAGCATGTGGGATACCTTGGCGCTGTACCTGGCGCTGGATGATCCGGGCATCATCCTGAAAGAGTCGCTGCTGCTGGTGCCATTCTTCGGCTGGTATGTGGGGAAGACATGCGCCATCCCCATCAACCGGGGCGCGGGCGCGCAGGCGCTGCGCGCCATGCGGAGGGCTGCGGAGGCGGTGACGGGCACCGGGCGCCCGCTTTTGATTTTTCCCGAAGGCACCCGCAAGCCGCCCGGTGCGCCGCCCGACTACAAGCCCGGCGTCTATGGCCTCTACAGCCTGCTGGCGGTGGAGTGCGTGCCGGTGGCGCTGGATTCGGGGCGCTTCTGGACCGGCTTCATCAAGAGGCCCGGCGTGATCACCTTGCAATTCTTGGAGCCGATCCCCGGCACGCCGACACTGGAGCGCCGGGCTTTCATGCAGGCCCTGGAAAACCGCATCGAGACCGCCACCAACCGGCTGCTCGAATCCTAAGATGCAGGCGGCGCGGCGGCAGCGGGTGCGGGAGCCGGTGCTGCCACCGGAACAAACTGTACATTCGCCGTGGTGGGATATTTGTTGTCGGCGCCGGTGGCGGAATCGATGCCCCAGCCGATGACGCCGCCCAGGATGATGTTGCCGAAGGTGCCCGCGCCATAGCCGCTTTCCAAATTGGCGCTGGCATCCTGATAGCCCGCCAGCGAGCAGGTCATCAGGATATCATTCTTGGTCTTGTCCACTTTCACCGTGCCCGGCGTGCGATCCAGGGTGGCGACATGCTCGCCCATGCGGGTGAGATCGCAATGCCCGCCCGAGGGATTGCTGGTGATGGTGATGTTCTGGGACGTGCCTTGCGTGATGGTGCCGCAGCCGCACAGGCTCACCGCGGCCAAGGCCGCGAGCGCGTGAAATTTCATTTTGGATTCCCCAACCCTTGTGAGGCATCACATCGGTTGATACGCAGCCCGGCGGCATTGACGCCGCACCCCGGTCCCAGCTTAAGGGAACTTTGAATATCTGTTCAACCCAGGGTCGAAATGCGCCCGCAAAGCCCGAAAATCGCCTGGAACATTAAGAGAACAAATGCCATGATCGGGCCTGTGGCGGAACCCGCCGTGATGTGATTGGTACCGTTCCCATGCAGGATATCTCCCGCCAGATCTGGGACATGAAATACCGCTTCAAGGCGGCGGACGGCACGCCCCTGGACCAGGACATGGCCGCCAGCTGGGCGCGGGTGGCCGCCAGCCTGTGCCAGGCCGAAAAGCCCGCACGGCGCATCATAGTGGCCGAAGCCTTCGCCCATGCCCTGAAGGATCACAAATTCCTGCCCGCCGGGCGCATCCTGGCGGGTGCGGGCACCGGCCGCGCCGTCACGCTGTTCAACTGTTTCGTGATGGGCGCCATACCCGATTCCATGGACGGCATCTTCAGCGCGCTTCGCGAAGCGGCGCTGACGCTGCAACAGGGCGGCGGCATCGGGTATGATTTTTCGACCCTGCGGCCCAAGGGCGCGCCGGTGGATGGCGTGGGCGCGGACGCGTCAGGCCCCGTGTCCTTCATGGATGTGTGGGACGCCATGTGCCGCACCATCATGAGCGCGGGTGCGCGGCGCGGCGCCATGATGGCGACCTTGCGCTGCGATCACCCCGACATCGAGGATTTCATCGCCGCCAAGCGCACGCCGGGGCGGCTTTCCAATTTCAACCTGTCGGTCCTGGTCAGCGACGGTTTCATGGCGGCGGTGGAAGCGGATGGCGAGTGGCCGCTGCGCTTCGGCGGGCAGGTTTATCGCACCATCAAGGCGCGGGCGCTGTGGGACAGCATCATGCGGTCCACCTATGACTATGCCGAGCCCGGCGTGATCTTCATTGACCGCATCAACGCCCAGAACAATCTTTCCTATTGCGAGACGATCTGCGCCACCAATCCCTGCGGCGAGCAGCCCTTGCCGCCCTATGGCGCCTGCCTGCTGGGGTCCATCAATCTGGCGAAATTGGTCACAGACCCGTTCGGCGAGGCCGCGCATCTGGATTTGAAGGAACTGGCGCGGCTGACGACCACCGCCGTGCGCATGCTGGACAATGCCATTGATGTCTCACGCTTCCCGCTGGAGGCGCAGCGCGAAGAGGCCTTCGCCAAGCGCCGCATCGGGCTTGGTGTCACCGGGCTGGCGGATGCGCTGATCTTCTGCCGGGTAAAATACGGCTCACCTGCCAGCATCGCCTTGATCGAAAGCTGGCTTGCCACCATCTCCCATGCCGCCTACCGGGCCAGCGTGGAGCTGGCACGGGAAAAAGGGCCGTTCCCGCTGTTCGACGTCTGGTCGTATCTGTCGGCGCCGCATGTGGCGGCCCTGCCCCAGGACATCCGCGAAGCCATTGCCGCGCACGGCATCCGCAACGCGCTTCTCACTTCCATCGCGCCCACCGGCACCATTTCGCTGCTGGCGGGCAATGTCTCCAGCGGCATCGAGCCGGTTTTTGCTTTTGACTATACCCGGAAAGTTCTGATGCCGGACGGCACAAGGCGCGAGGAGAAAGTCTCTGACTATGCGGCGGAATTGTTCCGCGCCCGCTTTGGCGACGCCGCCCTGCCGGATTATTTCGTCAATGCGCAGACATTGGCGCCGGAAGACCATCTGGCGGTGCAGGCCGCCGCCCAGCCCTTTATCGACTCCGCCATTTCCAAGACCATCAATGTGCCGGAGGGCATTTCCTTCGACGCCTTCAAGGACGTGTATGTCTCGGCCTATCGGCTGGGCTGCAAGGGCTGCACCACCTACCGGCCCAACGCCATCACGGGCCAGGTGCTGGATTTCACCCCGCCGCCCGATTCAGGTCCTGTTGAAATTACCGTGGCTGACCCCGCCGAGCCGGAATTGCCGCTGCCTTTGCCCGCGCCGCGTGCCGGCGTTGTCTATATGACACGCCCGCTGGACCGGCCAGATGCGCTTCTGGGCCGCACCTATAAAATCAAATGGCTGGACAGCGACCATGCCTTTTACATCACCATCAACGACATCGAGAAAGACGGGCGACGGCGGCCCTTCGAGGTCTTCATCAATTCCAAGAACATGGAAGCCTATGCCTGGGCGCTGGCGCTGACCCGCATGATCTCGGCCGTGTTCCGGCGCGGCGGCGATGTCAGTTTCGTGGTGGATGAGCTGAAGGCGATCTTCGATCCGCGCGGTGGGCAATGGATGGGCGGGCGCTATGTGCCGTCCCTGCTGGCGGCCATCGGCGAGGTGATCGAGCGGCACATGATGGAGATTGGCTTCCTGGGTTCGCGGGGCACGGCCCCTGCGCCGGTGCAGGTTCCCCGAGAAGGCGCCCCGGCGCATTATTGTCCCCGCTGCGGCGAGGCCAGTTTCATAAAACTGGAAGGCTGTGATTCCTGCCTGTCGTGTGGATATTCCAAATGCGGTTGAATTACACCAGCCGCTTCTGGCTTTATGCGCCGCTGATCCTGCTGGCCGGGCTGGCGGTTTTCGTGATGGGCAGCTGGTGGACGGCGTCACAGGCGCTGGACAAGAAACTCACCGCCGCCAATCATCACGAGATCATGCCGGGCATCACGCTGTCTTACGGCGGCAAGTCCATTTCCGGCTTTCCCTTCCGCATGGATGTTGTGTTCGACAATCTGAAGCTGGAAGGCGCGGGCGCGCATGGGCCTTTCGTCTGGACCACAGAGAAATTCGCCCTGCACAGCCTCACCTATGGCCGCCGCCAGGATATTTTCGAGGCAGCGGGCGAACAGAGCCTGAGCTGGCATGACGCCAGCGGCAACGCCCATGCCGCGCGCTTCCTGCCCGGCACGCTTCACGCCAGCGCCGTGATTGACGGCAAGGGCCTGTCGCGCTTCGACCTGGATATGCATGCGGCGGCTGGCGATGATTTCGACGCGGCCCGCATGCAGCTTCATCTGCGGCGCGATCCCGATGGCAGCGATTTGGACATGGTGGCCAGCGCCGACCAGTTCGAGAAAAAGGGCAATCCCGCATTTTCGGTTGGAAATCTGCGCTGGAGCGGCACGGTGAGCGAGGCCGCCGCCCTGATGCCGCTGCTGGCGGGGCAAACCACCTGGCCGGATGGCATCGCGGCCTGGAAAGCCAAAGGCGGCATGGTGCGCGGCAACGCTACACCGGCGCAAAGCCTGCTCTCGGCGCTCTACTGATTCTTTTCGGGGCTCTTGTCGCGGCCGAAATTGGGCGCGGCGCTGTCCTGGCCGATATCCAGGATGGAGCGGCGGATGGCGCGGGTGCGGCTGAACAGCTCGAACAGCGCCTCGCCATTGCCGTCGCGCACGGCGCGTTGCAACACTGACAGATCCTCGTTGAAGCGGCCCAGCACTTCCAGCACCGCCTGGCGGTTGTTGAGGAAGACATCGCGCCACATGGTGGGATCAGACGCCGCGATGCGGGTGAAATCGCGAAAGCCGCCAGCGGAATATTTGATCACTTCGCCTTCGGTCACCGCTTCCAGGTCATGCGCCGTTCCGACGATGTTATAGGCGATCAGATGCGGCACATGGCTGGTCATGGCCAGCACCAGGTCGTGATGGGCCGCATCCATCACATCCACCTGGCTGCCGCAGCCATTCCAGAACAGGCGCAGTTTTTCCACCGCACCGGCATCGGCCCCTTCGGGCGGGGTCAGGATGCACCAGCGCCCGTCAAACAGGCTGGCGAAACCGGCATCGGGACCGGATTGCTCGGTCCCCGCGATGGGATGGGCCGGGATGAAATGCACGGCCTGGGGCAGGAAGGGTGTCACATCGCGCAGCACCGCACCCTTCACAGACCCCACATCGGACAGAATAGCGTCAGATTTCAAATGCGGCGCAATGGTCTTGGCGATGTCGCCATAGGCGCCCACCGGCGCGCAAAGGATCACCAGGTCAGCGTCTTTCACCGCCGCTTCCAGCGTGTCGTACACCTTGGCGAAACCCAGCGTGGCTGCGCGGGCGCGCACATCGGCGCTGATGTCATAGCCCGCGATCTCTGTCGCCAGCTTTTTTCGCCCCGCCGCATGCGCCAGGGAGGAGCCGATCAGGCCCAGGCCAATCATGGTGACCTTGCCGAACATCATTGCTCCATGAAATCGCGGATGGCGGCGGCGACTTTCCGGTTTGCGGCCTCGCTGCCGATGGTCAGGCGCAGCGCGTCCGGGAAACCGTAATTGGTCAAGGCACGCAGGATCATCCCGCGCTGGCCCAGGAACGCGTCAGCGGCGGCGGCGCTTTTGTCGCCGCGGTTATGGCCCAGCTTTTTGGGAAAATGGATCAGGATGAAATTGGCCACGCTGTCATCCACCGTCAATCCGGTCTTGCGGATTTCATCAATCAGCCAGTTTTTCCATTTTTCATTATGCGCGGCGGATTTTTCCACATGCGCCGTGTCGCGGATGGCGGCGGCGCCCACATATTGCTGCAGCATGGCGACGTTGAAGGGGCCGCGGATGCGGTTCAGCACATCGCAGACGGATGCGGGCGCATAGCACCAGCCGATGCGCAAACCCGCCAGCCCGTGAATCTTTGAGAAAGTGCGGGTCATCACGACATTGCTGCTGGCCGTGACCAGGTCCGTGCCGGGGTCGTAATCCGGCTTCATCACATATTCGCTGTAGGCCGCATCAATCACCAGGAGCGCCGTTTTCGGCAGGCCGGCATGCAACCGCGCCATCTCCGCGCTGTTGAGATAGGAGCCGGTGGGATTGTCGGGATTGGCCACGAAGACCAGCTTGGTGCGGGGCGTGACGCGGGCCAGCAGCGCATCCACATCCACGGCGCGGTTCTTCTGCGGCGCTTCCACCGGCACGGCGCTGTTGGCAAGCGTTGCGATCTTGTAGACCATGAAGGAATTCTCGGCGAACAACGCCTCGTCCCCTTCGCGCAAATAGGCATTCGCCAGCATGGTGAGGATGCTGTCGGACCCATCGCCGGACGCCACGATGCGCGCCGGGTCCAGGCCATAGACCTCCGCAATCGCCTCGCGCAGCATGGAGGCAGAACCCTCGGGATAGATGCCGGCGCCTTGCGCGGCGCGGGCCAGCGCCTCCAGCGCCTTCGGCCCCGGACCAAAGGGGCTTTCGTTGGAGCTTAACTTGATGACCTCCGACACCCCGGCCAGGGTGGCGCGCCCGCCTACATAGGGCGAGATGTCCAGGATGCCGGGCTTGGGTTCGGGCGTCATGACGTGTGAGTTCTTGGCCTTGAAAAGCGCCGTATTGATACTGGCAGCAAGGGTTAAAAGCAAAAGCCCATAGCCATGCCAAGCCCCTCACAATGCTGCCATTCGTTGACAGCAGGGCCATGCAGCCTTAGCTCTTTTTCCCAAATGGCAGACACCAAAGACCCCATATTCCTGCGCCCGGTGACGGCGCATGCCGCCGATATCGGCAAGGCCGTGACCTTTGGTCCGGGCCAGCCGCTGATGCTGGATTGCGGGCGCGTGCTGTCGCCTTTCACCATCGCCTACATGACCTATGGCAAGCTGAACGCGGCGCGCAGCAATGCGGTGCTGCTTTGCCATGCCCTGACCGGCGACCAGTTCGCGGCGTCGGAGCATCCGCTGACCGGCAAGCCGGGCTGGTGGAACCTGATGGTGGGGCCGGGCAAGCCGATTGATACCGACCGCTTCTTTGTCATCTGCGCCAATGTCATCGGAAGCTGCATGGGAACAACAGGCCCGGCGGAAATGGATCCGGCCACGGGCAAGCCCTATGGACTTTCATTCCCGCTGATCACGGTGCGCGACATGGTGCGGGCGCAGGCCATGCTGCTGGACGCGCTGGGCATCCAGACCCTGCTGGCGGTGATCGGCGGCTCCATGGGCGGCATGCAGGTGCTGCAATGGGCGGCGACCTTTCCCGATCGCATACGCGCCGCCGTGCCCATCGCCTGCGCCGCGCGCCATTCGGCCCAGAACATCGCCTTCCACGAAGTGGGCCGCCAGGCCATCATGGCCGATCCCGACTGGCATTGCGGCGAGTATCAGTTGCATGGCACCAGTCCGGGCAAGGGTTTGGCGGTGGCGCGCATGGCCGCGCACATCACATATTTGTCGGAAGCGGCCTTGCAGCGGAAATTCGGGCGCAATCTTCAGAACCGCGAGGCGCTGTCGTTCCAGTTCGCGCCGGATTTCCAGATCGAATCTTATCTGCATTACCAGGGCGCGGCCTTTGTGGACCGTTTCGACGCCAACGCCTATCTCTACATCACCCGCGCCATGGATTATTTCGACATGGCGGCGGAGCATGACGGCAAGTTGGCCGATGCCTTCCAGGGCTGCCATGCGCGCTTCTGCATCATCTCCTTCACCAGCGACTGGCTGTTTCCCACGGTGGAGAACAAGCGCGTGGCCCATGCATTGAACGCGGTGGCGGCCAAGGTCAGTTTCGTGGAAATTAGCACCGACAAGGGCCATGACGCCTTCCTGCTGGACGAGCCGGAAATGTTCGACACCATGCGCGGCTTCTTGAACTCTGTTGCGGCGGCGGACGGCATCGCATGAGCCTTCGCCCCGACCTTGCCGCCATTGCCGAAATGATCCCGCCGGGCGCGCGGGTGCTGGATGTCGGCTGCGGCGATGGCGCGCTGCTGGAACATCTGGTGCGCACCAAGAATGTGGATGGGCGCGGCATTGAATTGTCGCAGCAGAATGTGAATGCCTGTGTCAGCCGGGGCCTGGCGGTGGTGCAGGGCGATGCCGACACCGACCTGGCCGAATATCCCAGCCAGGTTTTTGATTTCGCCATCCTCAGCCAGACCATCCAGGCCACGGAACAGCCCGCCAAGGTGCTGGCCGATCTTTTGCGTATCGGGCGGCAGGCCGCCGTGTCGCTGCCCAATTTCGGGCATTGGAAAGTGCGGCTGTCCTTGGCTGCAAGCGGGCAGATGCCGCGCACCAAGACGCTGGACTATCACTGGTACGACACGCCCAACATCCATCTTTGCACCCTGGCCGATTTCGTGGGGCTGGTGGAAACCAGCGGCGCGGTGATTGACCGGGCGCTGGCGCTGTCGGACCGGGGCGCCACCAAGCCGGTGCGGCCCACCAGCTTTGGCGAATGGGCAGGACCAAACCTGTTCGCGGAAGGCGCGATTTTCCTGCTGAGGAAGGCCTAGGCGCGTATCTGCTGCGGCAGCGCGCCAACCGGCACCGCGGCGGGACCAACCGGCGCGTAAAGCGACTTGCCCGCTTCCACCACATGCACGCCGCCCAGGCCCGCGAAGAACCGCGCGCCCAGCCTTTCCCAGCCCGGTCCGCTTCCGCACAGGCTTTGCAGCGGCGGCATGTACAAAGCGCGGCTTTCGCGTTCGGGCGTGAACATGGCGGCGCGCAGCATGGCGTCCAGCTCGCGCTTCGAAAAAGGCCGCCCCACGCCAAAGGGCGAGCGTTCCATCTGCGCCCACAGGCTGGCGCGGTTGGGCGCAATGACCAGGATGCGCCCCTCCGGCGCCAGCACGCGCCAGAGCTGGCGCAGCAGCGGGCGCAACGCCTCCGCCCGCTCCAGCCCATGCACCACCAGGATGCGGTCGAACATGGCGTCGGGAAAAGGCAGCGCATCGTCGGGCGCGACCGTCATGAGACCAGATGGGAAGTCGCGTGGCTGTTCCTGCATCTGCGGCGACGCCGCCACCACGCGCTCGGCCTTGCCCACAAAGCCGCCCAGATAGGGCATGGGATAGCCATAACCCAGCAACCGTTGGCCGCGCACATTGGGCCAGGCCTCGGTGATCCGGCGCAGGATCAGCCGCCGCGCCATCTGGCCCAGGCGGCTGTCATAAAATTCCGCAAGCTCCATCGGCGCACTGTAGCCTGTGTTCTGACCCGTTCAATGTTAAGATGCGCGCATGAAGGTCGAGATCATCCCCTGCCTGGAAGACAATTACGCTTATCTGGTGGAGGCGGGCGACGATTTGGCGGTGGTGGACCCGTCGGAGGCCGCGCCCGTTCTGGCGGCGCTGGCGGGACGGAGGCTGACGCATATCCTCAATACCCATCATCACTGGGACCATGTCGGCGGGAATTTGGCGCTGAAGGAGAAATTCGGCGCACCCATTGTGGGTCCCGCAAAAGACGCGGCGCGCATTCCCGGGATTGATGTCGGCGTGGACGAAAAATCCGGCTGGCAGTTTGCAGGCCATGCGGTGCAGGTATTGGAAGTGCCGGGCCATACACGCGGCGCCATTGCCTTTGTGATGGATGGCCATGTCTTTACCGGCGACACGCTGTTCGTGATGGGCTGCGGCCGCCTGTTCGAAGGCGATGCGCCCACCATGTGGGCCAGCCTGTCAAAACTGATTATGCTGCCGGATGAAACAAAAATCTGGTGTGGCCATGAATATGCCAAGTCCAATGCCCGCTTCGCGTTGAGCCTGGAGCCGGGCAACCAGGCGCTGGTTCAGCGCGCGCGCAACATGGGACCGGTCAGCGTGCCGTCAAAAATGGCACTGGAAAAGCAGACCAACCCGTTCCTGCGGGTGGCGCAGTTGCGCGGGGCATTTGGCATGGACGGCGCCGATGATGCGGCCGTCTTCGCCGAGATCAGGCGGCGCAAGGACAGTTTTTAGCGGTGATGGTCTTTTTCGTCGTCGCCATCCATTAAGTCGAAGGGCGACGTCACCACATCCGATGTGACGCTGGCGGCCGTGCCGACAATGCTGGCGGCGCCGCCGATCACGGCTCCGCCCGCTTCGGCCACGGCGCAGCCGGTCAGGCCCATGCCCAGGATGGTGATGGCGGCCAGGACAAGGAATGCGCGCATGACAAAAGCCCCTTTGACAGGCCCGTATTTTGGCGTCCAACTGGTCAAGGTTTGATAAATGCGGGACGCTTGAAAATGGCCGTTTTTGAAACGCTTTTCCCGACCAGCCTGTACCGCGCCAGCTTTCGGCCCATGGGAAGCCTCGAGAAAACCTGTCTTTCCATCGCGGCCGAGGACAAGGCCGGCCAACGCTGGTCCCGCGACCATGGCTATGGCGGCTACACCTCCTATGTCTCGCTGGATGACCTGACCCGCCGGGCCAGCATCTTCGCGGACCTGGAAAAAACCCTGGACGGGCATGTGAAGACCTTCGCGCGCGGGCTGCGCTTTGAAAGAAAGCGGCTGAAGCTGGACAGCATCTGGATCAATGTGATGGAGAAAGGCGCGGTGCACGCAGCCCACATCCATCCCCACTCCGCCGTCAGCGGTACTTATTATGTGACGGCGCCGCCCGGCTCCGGCGCCATCCGTTTCGAGGACCCGCGCCTGGGCCTGATGATGGCTGCGCCCACGCGCAAGGCGGGTCATTTCGTGGATGTGGCGCCCAAGCCCGGCCTGTTGCTGCTCTGGGAAAGCTGGCTGCGCCATGGGGTTGAGGTGAGCCGGTCCCAGGGGGCGAAGGCCAAGCGCATCTCCATCAGCTTCAATTACGCCTGAGGCGGTTTGGCGCTATAGTCCCCGGATTCAACGGGGGAGCTTTCAGATGAATCTTTTCAACGGATCGCCGGAAACCACCATGTTGCTCTGGGCCACGGTGCTGGGCCTGGTGCAACTTGTCATCGCCACCATGGCCGCCACACGAGACCAGGGCCTGCCCTATAATATCAGCGCGCGCGATCTGCCCGCGCCACCCGTCAGCGTGATGTCGGGGCGCCTGCTGCGCGCCTTCAAGAATTTCAAGGAAACCTTTGTGCTGTTCGCCGCGGCCATCATCCTGGTCACCTTGATGGGACGCCAGGACGGATCGTCGGCCATGGGCGCGCAGCTCTATTTCTGGGCGCGGCTGGCCTATGTGCCGGTCTATGCCTCCGGCATCATTGTCCTTCGCACTATCGTCTGGGCGATCTCGATTGTGGGCCTTGTCATGGTCCTGCTCGCCGCTTTCGGGTTGGCGTAAGCTCTCTACTTGCGAAAACTCAGACCTTCCCTCCCCCATTGGGCGAAGCCCATGATGGGGGAGGTGGCCGTAGCAACGCGAAACGCCGCCCATCGGGAGAGGGGCGGCGTTGAGCAAAGTTGCGAAGGTCGGAGGGGGAATTAAGAAGAAAAACTAACGCTTCTTCTTGGCAGCTTTCCGCGCCGCATATTTCGCGTCGCGCTTGGCCTTCTGCTCGATCTCGCGTTCGGCTTCCAGGCGCATCTTTTCTTCATGGTCGCGCTCGGCCTGGGCCTTGGCCTCGGCTTCCGCCTTCAGGCGCGCGGCTTCGTTGGCGGCACGGTCCTTTTCGGCCTGGATCGCGGCCAGGCGTTTTTCCTCGGCGCGCTTTTTCTGGCGCTCGTCGCGGGCCACCGCCAGGGCGGCGCGTTCGCCGGACTTGGCGGCGAAATTGACCTTCGCCTCTTCGGCGCGGGCCTTGGCCTTGGCCAGCATTTCGGTGCGCGCCTTGGCGGCGTCTTCAAGACGGTTGGTGAATTTGGAATTGTCGCGCTGTGCCATGCTGAGGTCTAGTTATCCAGGAATGAGCGCAGCTTGCGGCTGCGGCTGGGGTGTTTCAGTTTGCGAAGCGCCTTGGCTTCGATCTGGCGGATACGTTCGCGGGTAACGCTGAACTGCTGGCCCACTTCTTCCAGCGTATGGTCGGTGTTCATGCCGATGCCAAAGCGCATGCGCAGCACGCGCTCCTCGCGCGGCGTCAATGTCGCCAGCACGCGGGTGGTGGTTTCGCGCAAATTGGCCTGGATGGCCGCATCAATGGGCAGGACCACATTGGGGTCCTGGATGAAGTCGCCCAGATGCGAATCTTCCTCGTCGCCGATGGGCGTCTCAAGGCTGATCGGCTCCTTGGCGATTTTCAGGACCTTGCGGACCTTTTCCAGCGGCATGGCCAGGCGTTCGGCCAGCTCTTCGGGCGTCGGTTCGCGGCCGATCTCATGCAGCATCTGGCGCGATGTGCGCACCAGCTTGTTGATGGTCTCGATCATGTGCACCGGGATGCGGATGGTGCGCGCCTGGTCGGCGATGGAGCGGGTAATGGCCTGCCGGATCCACCAAGTGGCATAGGTGCTGAACTTGTAGCCGCGGCGGTATTCGAATTTATCAACCGCCTTCATCAGGCCGATATTGCCTTCCTGGATCAAATCCAGGAATTGCAGGCCGCGATTGGTGTATTTCTTGGCGATGGAAATCACCAGGCGCAAATTCGCCTCGATCATTTCCTTCTTGGCGACGCCGCTTTCGCGTTCGCCCTTTTGCACCGTCTGCACGTTGCGGCGGAACTCGGAGACGGACTGGCGGGTTTCCTGCGCCAGCGCCTGGATGTCTTCGCGCAGCTCGCGGATCTTCTCGCGTTCGTCGGTGACGAAATCATGCCAGCCAAGCCCGGTCAGGCGACCGACCCGGCGCGCCCAGTTGGGGTCCAGCTCATTGCCGAAATACTGTTTCAGGAATTCGGCCCGCTCCACGCCATGGCTTTCAGCCAGGCGCAGCAGGCGGCCTTCCAGGCCCACCAGCCGGCGATTGATGCCGTACATCTGGTCAACAAGGGCTTCGATGCGGTTGTTGTTGAGCTTGAGCGACTTGACCAGGTCCATGGTCTCGGTGCGCAGCTTCTTGAAGCGCCGTTCCTGGCCGGTGGAAAGTTCGTCCGAGGCCAGCGCGGCCTCAACGGACGCGTCCTGCAGCTTGCCCAGCTTTTTATAAAGCGCGGCAATGGCGTCCAGCGATTCCAGGACCTGCGGCTTGAGAGCGGCTTCCATCGCCGACAGCGGCAAATTGCCTTCATCGTCGAAATCATCGCCGTCATCGGCGGCGGGCTGGCCTTCGGTGCTTTCGCCTTCCTCGCCTTCCACCTTGGGCTTGGGGGGCGCGGGCGGCGGCGGGGGCGGCGCGGGCTTGGTGAATTGCGGCGGCTTGAATTCGGCGCGCAGATCGGCGGGCGGTGCGACGGGATTGTTGATGCCCGGAATGGGCATGCCGTTGTTCAGCGGGCGGCCATCGGGACCAACCGGCGGCGGCACGGGGGCGGGCGAACCATCGGGACCGGCGCCATACATGGCTTCCAGGTCAATGATGTCGCGCAGCAGCACCTTGCCTTCGTTCAGTTCGTCGCGCCACACGGTCAAGGCTTCAAAGGTCAGCGGCGATTCACACAGCGCGCCGATCATCAATTCGCGGCCGGCTTCGATGCGCTTGGCGATGGCGATTTCGCCTTCGCGGGACAGCAATTCCACCGAACCCATTTCGCGCAGATACATGCGCACGGGATCGTCGGTGCGGTCATATTGCTCGCCCGACTTGGCGGTGGTGGCCAGCGCCTTGGAGCCTTCGGCGGCAACCAGCGCGCCGCCCTCCTCGCCTTCCTCGGCCTCTTCGCTTTCGATGACGTTGATGCCCATCTCGCTGAGCATGGCCATCGTGTCTTCGATCTGTTCCGACGAAGTCTTGTCGGAGGGCAGAACCTTGTTCAGTTCGTCATAGGTGACATAGCCGCGGGTTTTCGCTTTCGCGATCATCTTGCGGACGCCGACATCGGACATGTCCAGCAGCGGCGAATCCGCATCGCCGGGCGTTTCGCTTTCGCCGGGCTTCTTGGCCAGCGGCTTGGCCGATGGCTTGACCACGGAGGCGGCCTTCTTGGCGGCCTCGATCTGTGCCTTCAGGGCCGCGGCCTTTTGCTTGGCCGTCAGCTTGGGTTCGGGCTTGGCCTTCTTGGCCAGCTCGGCGGCCTTGGCCGCCTGGGCAGCCGCCTTGATTTCCTTGGGCGACAGCTTGACCGGTTTCACGGGCTTGGCCGCCGCCTTTTTGGCAGCGGGAACGGGCTTTGCCGCCTTGGCGGGCTTTTTGGAGGCCTTCAGCTTGATGGGCGCCTTCTTGGCCGATTTTGCCGGCTTGTGCGTTGCGGGTTTGGTCACCACGGGTCCACTTATCCTGTTGCCCCTATAATAGGGCGATCAAAGCCGGTTTTGCCGGTTCCCAGACTATTCCGGCTGCCGCCGGAAACGCTGGACTTCCCGCCAGGATTCCTCGCTGCCCTCAGCAGCAAAACGCTCCAGCGCCCTTACCCGTTCTGGCTCCCGCTCTGCCATTTCCCGTAAGTCATTGGCAGCGCGAACAAAACGGGCTTCGGTGTCATCCTCTGGCTGGGCTGACGGAGCGGTGTCAGGGGCAGGCCGAGGCGCCAGGCGCGCCAGCAGATCGGCCATTCCCTGGACGGTGAAATGGTTCAAAACCGGCGTTTTTTCAAGGCTGGAGCCGGAGGCCGCGAGGTTTAAAAGTTCGCGCCTAAGCCTGTCAAGCGAGGGGTCTTGGAAGTGGAGCCCGGCCAGCATCTCGCCATGGGCAAGCGCCAGGTCCGGCTGGGCCAAAAGTAGCGCCGCCACCTCGGTCTCTTTCACGCTCAGGGCGGCATCGCGGGCCTGGGTCGCCCCCTCTTTTCCGGCCCGGGCCAAGAGGCTGGCCTTGAGCGCCGGGGAGACGGCCTCGGCCGTTCCGGGCATGGGGCGGAAAGGAACGCGTCCGCGCGTCTTGTCGAAACCACCGCGACCCGCGTCATAGGCACGGCGGCTGTCATATTGCTTGGGCGCAGCAGCCTTGCGCTTGAAGCTGTCAAAGATGCGCTGGTCGAAATCGCGCCGGTAATAATCAGCGATGCGGCCATCACCGATCTCGCCCACGATGGCGCGCATGGTCTGTTCCAGACCGGCGCGGCGTTCGGGGGTTGAGAAATCCTTGCCCTCAACCTCGCTGCGCCACAGGACATCCGACAGCGGCAATGCCGCTTCCAAAAGCTTGCCCATCGCCGCCGAACCGGCCCGGGCAATAAGACTGTCGGGATCTTCGCCCGGCGGCAGAAAAGCAAAGCGCAACGAATAGCCCGCCCTCAGGTGCGGCAGCGCCATGTGGGCGGCGCGGCGCGCGGCCTTCTGGCCCGCGGCATCGCCGTCAAAGGCCAGGATGGGTTCGGGTGCGGCGCGCCACAGCAACTGAAGCTGGTCGGAGGTGAGGGCGGTGCCCAGCGGCGCCACGGCATGGGCAAAGCCCGCACGCACCAGTGCGATCACATCCATATAGCCTTCGCCCAATATGATGGTGCCGGTCTTGATGGCGGCAGCGCGGGCGGTGGCGAAATTGTAGAGATTGAAACCCTTTGAAAACAGCGTGTTTTCGCCGCTGTTGATGTATTTGGGTTTGGCGTCGGGGGCGAGGCCGCGCCCGCCGAACGCAATGATGCGCCCGCGCCCGTCCGCGATGGGAAACATCAGCCGGTCATAAAAGAAATCGCGCATGGGACGGCTGCGCCCATCCACCTCCTCGGCGGGGCGGGCAAGGCCCGCGGCGATCATGTCGTCCTGGGTGATGTTGCGGCTTTTGAGAAATTCAATCAGGGCGGTTCCGCCCGATGGTGCATAGCCAAGGCGAAATTGTTTTGCCGCAGCCCCATCCAGACCGCGCGATTTCAAATATTCGCGCGCCTCGCGCCCCGTATTTTCGCGCAAGGCGGTTTCATAAAAACCGGCCGCCAGCTCCACAATTTCGAATAGCGATTTGCGGCTCTGTTCAGCTTTCGCGTCTTCGGGTGAATATTTGGGAAGCTCGACACCGGCTTCTCCCGCCAGTTTTTCCACTGCTTCGGGGAAGGACAGGCCTTCGGTTTCGATCAGCCATTTGAAGGCATCGCCGCCCGCGCCGCAGCCAAAGCATTTATACGCCTGGCGTTCATTCTCGACTTTGAAGCTGGCGGATTTTTCGCCGTGAAAGGGACAGCAGCCCCACATCACCCGGCCCTTGCGGGTCAGCTTGACGCGCCGTCCCACCAGCGCGACCAGATCGGTCCGCCGCCGGATTTCTTCCAGCACTGTATCGCCATAGCGCATGGGGGGGAATGTAGGCCTTCGGCCCCGGAAATGTGGGCTCTGACGACAGGATTCCTGTGAATCCCAACAATTTTGGCCGTTATTTCGGACTCAAAGCGTCCTTGGTCATGGCGCTGGCCCGGGCAAAATCCATCTGGCCCGCATAACGCTCTTTCAGGGCCGCCATCACCTTGCCCATGTCCTTGATGGAGGCGGCGCCGAGTTCCCCGATCACGGCCTTCAGCGCCTGTTCCATGGCGGCCTGGTCCATCTGGGCGGGCATGAAGCCCCGGATAATGGCGATTTCCTCGCGCTCGCCCGCCGCCAGTTCCGGGCGCTTGCCGGCGTCAAAGGCGGTGGCCGATTCCTCGCGCTGTTTGATCATCTTGGCCATCAGGCCCAGGATTTCATCATCGCCCAGAAGATCGCGGCTGGTTTCGGTGCGCGCGGCGATGTCGCGGTCCTTCAGCGCCGCCAGGATCAGGCGCACCGTGGCCAGGCGCTTGGTGTCCTTGGCCTTCATGGCCTCTTTCATGGCGTCGTTGAGACCGTCGCGCAGGGACATGGGGCAATCCATTTTTGGAAAGGGCAGAGTAGGCGAAAGCGCACGGCGCCGCAACGCGTTGAAAACGCTTGGGAGTTTTGTGGTGGATGCAAAGGATGCTTGCTTGACCCCAAGGGGCCGCATCCCTATTTTCCGGAAAATCCCAAGGACAGATCATGGCCGAAGCCGCAACCACCCCGACTCTTGCACGCGGGGGCGTGATGTTGGCCGATGGCAGCTTCTTTGAAGGCACCGGTTTCGGCGCGGCGGCTTCGGCGGTGGGCGAGGTCTGCTTCAACACCGCCATGACGGGCTACCAAGAAATCCTGTCGGATCCGTCCTATGCCGCACAGATCGTGGCCTTCACCTTTCCGCATATCGGCGTGGTCGGCACCAATGAAGAAGACATCGAAACCATCACGCCCGCCATTCGCGGGCTGATCGTACGGGCCGACGCCACGCATCCGTCAAATTACCGCAGCCTGATGGCGCTGGACCGCTGGCTGAAGGCGCACAACATTCCCGCCGTTGCCGGCATTGATACCCGCGCCCTGACATCGCTGATCCGGGAAAAGGGTATGCCGCATGGCGTGATCGTCAATGCGGGAAATGGCGCGCTGGATAAAGCGGCGTTGCTCGCCCAGGCGAAAGGCTTTGCGGGATTGGAAGGCCTGGACCTGGCGAAGGATGTCACCGCACGCCAGATGTACAAATGGAGCGAGATGCCCTGGGCCTGGAATGAAGGCTTTGGGCAGGAGACCAAAAAAGATTTCCGCGCCGTGGTTTTGGATTATGGCTGCAAGCGCAACATCCTTCGCCTGCTGGCATCCAAGGGCGCCGACATCACCGTGCTGCCCGCATCCGCGAGCCTTGACGATGTGATGCGCCACGATCCCCATGGCGTGTTGCTGTCAAACGGCCCGGGCGATCCGGCGGCCACGGGCGCATACGCCATTCCCACCATCAAGGGCGTGGTGGACAAGAACATTCCCACATTCGGAATTTGCCTGGGCCACCAGATGCTGGGCCTGGCGCTGGGCGCGAAAACCAAAAAGATGGCGCAGGGCCATCATGGCGCCAACCATCCCGTGAAGGATCTTTCCACCGGCAAGGTGGAGATCGTCTCCATGAATCACGGCTTCACCGTGGATGCGGCGACGTTCCCGAAAGGCTTGAAAGAGACTCATGTCTCGCTGTTCGACGGATCGAATTGCGGACTGGCCCTGGAAGGAAAAGACGTCTTCAGCGTGCAGTATCAT
The DNA here is from genome assembly GCA_947465395.1 of Alphaproteobacteria bacterium. Lineage (GTDB taxonomy): Bacteria > Pseudomonadota > Alphaproteobacteria > Micropepsales > Micropepsaceae > Rhizomicrobium. Next base: position 102,066 of record CANIAL010000004.1, read on the forward strand.
CCCGAGGCATCACCCGGCCCGATGGACTCGCATTATCTGTTCGACAGATTCGCTACCGCCGCCAAAAAGCGCGCCTAACTCTTTTTACGAAAACTCAGACCCGCCCTCCCCCTTGCGCGCGTAGCGCGCTTGAAAGGGGAGGTGGCCGTAGCAACGCGAAACGCCGCGCATCGGAAGATGCGCGGCGTTGAGTAAAGTTGCGAAGGCCGGAGGGGTTACCTCACAAGTTCGATCGCGTCGAAATCCGACTCCACCGCCGGTGACGGCATGTCGATGCGAAGGCGATTGGGGCCGATGCCGACAAGAATGCCGACCTGGTCGTCTTGGGAAGCGGGCGCGCCCATGGAGGCGGCCTGGCCGGAATAGCGGTGCCAGGGTTCGCCCTTGGCGCTTTGCGCGCCCAGGTAAACCCAGACGCCATTGTCGGGATAAAGGTAACCCGCCATGCGCTGTGTGCCGTCCTTCTGGAACCAGAGGCCGCCATTCACTTGCCGGATATTGCAGTTGAACCAGCTAAAGACGGCATAGCCCGTCATGCCGCCCAGCTTCACCTGGCGGCAGCGCCAGTTGCCATACAGCGCCTGTTGCGGCACGGCATGGGGCTGTGGTTCCAGAATTTCTTTCACGGCGCGGAAATCGCCATCGCCGGATCGGCTTTGCGCCTGACCGATGGCGTAATCGCGGGCCTCGTCCAGATGCGCCAGCCGTTCCACATCATTTGAACTGATCTGGTCGCGCCATCCCGCATAAGCGGGCGCAGCGAACACCGTCAACGCCAGGAAGGCGAAGGTAAATTTATGCAGCACCTGTTTCGTCATGACCATCGGCTCCCTCTGAGGGCGACCAGCCCTTGAGATCGGCAGTCGGCGGCATGCCGACCACGTTAAAGCCGGCATCGACGAAGTGAATCTCACCCGTGACGCCGCCCGACAGGTCACTAAGCAAATACAGTGCCGCGCCCCCAACATGGTTAAGCTCAACCGTGCGCTTGAGGGGTGAATGGCTCTTGTTCCATTTGAACACCATGCGCGCGTCGCCCACCGCCGCACCCGCAAGGGTACGCATGGGGCCGGCGGAGATGGCATTAACGCGGATATTGTCGCGGCCCAGATCGGCGGCGAGATAGCGGACACTGGCTTCCAGCGCCGCCTTGGCGATGCCCATGACGTTGTAGTTCGGCATGACGCGGCTGGCGCCGAGGTATGAGAGCGTCACCATGGCGCCGCCATTCTTCATCAGGCTGGCGGCGCGGCGCGCCCCTGCCGTGAAGGAATAACACGATATATCAAGGGTTTTTGTGAAGTTGGCGCGGCTGGTATCGACATAGCGGCCCTTCAATTCGTCGCGGTCGGAAAAGGCGATGGCATGGACCAGGAAGTCCAGCCCGCCCCACTCTTTTTCGATCTGTGCAAACACCGCGTCCAGGTCCGCATCCTTTTCCACGTCGCCGGGCATGACCAGGGTGCTGCCGACAGAGGCCGCCAGCGGCTTCAGCCGCTTTTCCTGGGCCGCGCCCTGGTAGGTAAATGCAAGCTCCGCGCCCTGGCCTGCCAGCAGGCGGGCGATGCCCCAGGCGATGGAATGGTCGTTGGCGACGCCCATAATCAGGCCGCGCTTGCCGTTCAGCAATCCCGTTTTGAACTCGGACGCCTTGTGGTCGTCGGGGGTCTTCTGTTCCATTTCAGGACATCTTCTGGAAGGCGAGGCAGGCATTGGTGCCGCCAAAGCCGAAACTGTTGGAAATGGCCGTGTTGATCACGGCGTTATCGATGCGCTTTCGCACGATATTGGCCCCGGCCACGGCGGGGTCCAGTTCTTCGATATTGGCGCTTTCGCAAATGAAGCCGTGTTGCATCATCAGGAGCGTATAGATCGCCTCATGCACGCCCGCCGCGCCCTGGCTGTGGCCGGTCAACGACTTGGTGGCGCTGATGGGCGGGGTCTTGTCGCCGAACACCGCCTTGATGGCGTTGATTTCCGGCACGTCGCCGACGGGCGTGGAGGTGGCATGGGGATTGATGTAATCCACCGGCCCCTTCACATTTTCCAGCGCCATCTTCATGCAGCGGATCGCGCCTTCGCCCGATGGCGCCACCATGTCGGCGCCGTCGGCCGTGGCGCCATAGCCCACGATCTCGGCATAAATCTTCGCGCCGCGTGCGCGCGCATGTTCCAGTTCTTCCAGGACCAAGATGCCGCCGCCGCCGGAAATCACGAAACCGTCGCGGTCCTTGTCATAGGCGCGGCTGGCTTTTTGCGGCGTGGCATTGAACTTGGACGACATGGCGCCCATGGCGTCGAACAATTCCGAAAGTGTCCAGTCCAGCTCTTCACCGCCGCCGGCGAACATCATGTCCTGCTTGCCCCACTGGATCAGCTCGAACGCATTGCCGATGCAGTTGGCCGAGGTCGAGCAGGCGGACGAGATGGAATAATTGTAGCCCTTGGTCTTGAACCAGGTGGACAGGTTGGCGCTGATGGTGGACGACATCGCCTTGGGCACCGCGAACGGCCCGATGCGCTTGGGCGAATTGTTGGCGCGGGTGGTGTCTGCGGCGGAGACGATTGCCTTGGTGCTGGGGCCGCCCGAGCCGACAACAAGCCCGGTGCGCGGGTTGGAGATGTGTTCTTCAGTCAGGCCCGCGTCGGCAATGGCCTGGTTCATCGCCACCCAGCAATAGCCCGCGCCATCGCCCTGGAAGCGGCGCGCTCTGCGGTCCACCACCGCGTCCAGGTCCATCTTCAGGCTGCCGTGCACCTGGGAGCGGAAACCAAGACGGATGTAATCTTCCGCCGCCACGATCCCGGAGCGGGCATGGCGCAGCGATTCCGTCACCTCATCGGCATTGTTGCCGATGGAAGAAACGATACCCATGCCGGTGACAACGACGCGACGCATGATGGCTTTCTAATGCTTAAGCGGATGCGGGCGTGGAAGCGGCTTGCAATGCGGCGGCGGCATCACTGAACAGGCCCACGCGAAGCCCCTTGGCTTCATAGATCACCTTGCCGTCCACCTTCATGATGCCATCGGCAATGCCGAGCACGAGCTTGCGCATGATCACGCGCTTGAGGTTTATGATATAGGTGATCTTCTTGGCGGTTGGCAGGACCATGCCGGTGAATTTCACTTCATCCACGCCAAGGGCGCGGCCACGGCCAATGCCGCCCATCCAGCCCAGGAAGAATCCCACAAGCTGCCACAGCGCATCCAGGCCCAGGCAGCCCGGCATCACGGGATCGCCCTGGAAATGGCATTTGAAAAACCAGAGGTCGGGATTGATGTCGAACTCGGCGATGATTTCGCCCTTGCCGGATTCGCCGCCATCTTCGGTGATGGTGGTGATGCGGTCGAACATCAGCATGGGCGGCAGGGGAAGCTGGGCATTGCCGGGGCCGAACAATTCGCCGCGCGCGCAGGCCAACAGGCCTTCCATGTCGAAGCTCGACTGTCTCTTAACCTGCGTGTCCAATGCCCTGTCCCCTTGGAAAGACTGAGGTTCCGCTTAACCCAATGCCTTGGAGAGGAAAAGGGCGCGGCCTGATTGATTAGAAGTGTTCTAACGTCTAATCTGACCATACTCTAGCAAGGTTGGCGGGCAAGGGCGACCGCCCGGTTCGCGGGAAAAGGAACCTGAAGATGAGCAAGCAGATGCGCGAAGCCGCTGCGGCGGCGAACGCCCAGGCCATTGCCAGGCTGCGCGCCGCGGGCCTGCGCCCCACGCGCCAGCGGCTGGAACTGGCGCGTCATCTGTTCACCGGTCCTGACCGTCATGTGACGGCGGAAAATCTGCATGGCGAAGTGGTTGGCGCAGGCATCAAGGTCTCGCTGGCCACGGTCTACAACACACTGCACCAGTTCACGGGCGCGGGTCTTCTGCGCCAGGTGGTGGTGGATGCGGCACGCGGCTATTTCGACACCAATACGGGCGACCACCAGCATTTCTTCCTGGAAGACGAAGGCACGCTGATTGATATCCCCGGCGACGCCATTGCCGTCAGCGGCGTTCCCCAGCCCCCCAGCGGGCTCAGGATTGACCGGGTGGATGTGGTGGTACGGGTGACACGAGAAAACTAAGCCTTTTTAAGGCTTTCACTGTCATAATAGAATTATTCTAAACTGATTGACAGCGGCCCCGGGCAGGGCCAATCTTCGGCCAGAACATTCCGGCCAAGGAGACAACGCACATGCCCGCCCTGAACAACACCAAGACCTGGGAAAATCTGAAGGAAGCCTTTGCCGGCGAAAGCCAGGCCAATCGCCGCTATCTCTATTTCGCGCAGAAGGCGGACGTTGAAGGCCATAACGACGTGGCCGCCGTCTTCCGCTCCACCGCCGAAGGCGAGACCGGCCATGCCCATGGCCATCTGGAGTACCTGGAGGAAGTGGGCGACCCAGCCACGGGCGAACCCATCGGCGCCACCGACGCCAATTTGAAAGCCTCCATCGCGGGCGAGACCCACGAATACACCGACATGTATCCGGGCATGGCCAAGACGGCGCGTTCGGAAGGCTTTGACGAAATCGCCGACTGGTTTGAAACCTTGGCGAAAGCGGAAAAGAGCCACGCCGGGCGTTTCCAGAAAGCTCTGGATAGTCTTGGTAAGTAATGACTGGTGAAGGCGGGTTGGGTGCGCCCACCCGCGAGACCATCAAGTGGCAGGACCCGGACTTTTCAGATCCTGAAAAGCTGGACGCGGAAATGCGCCGGGTCTTTGACATCTGCCATGGCTGCCGGCGCTGCTTCAATTTGTGCGATTCCTTCCCGCGCCTGTTCGACCTGATCGACAACAGCGCAAACGAAGAACTGCATGATGTGAAATCGCAAGATTTCCAGCCGGTGGTCGAAGCCTGCACGCTTTGCGACATGTGCTTCATGACCAAATGCCCTTACGTGCCGCCGCATCCCTTCGCGCTGGATTTTCCGCATCTGATGCTGCGCCACCGCTTCGCCAATGCGGGCAAGGGCAAAAGCGAATTCGTGCAGAAACAGCTGGCTGAGATGGACCGCAACGGCGCGATGGCGGTGCCGGTGTCACCCATCGTCAACTGGGCCTCTTCATCAAAGCCCGTGCGGGCGGTGATGGACGGAGCGCTTGGCATTGACGCCAAGGCGACATTGCCGAAATTCGCCGGCCGCACCTTTGTCTCGGCGGCGAACCGCGAACCCGTGACGGTCAACACCGCAGCCCCTGCCCATGGCAAGCGCAAGGCCGCGCTCTATGCCACCTGTTTCGTAAACTACAACAAGCCGGAGACCGGCATGGCGGCGCGTGACGTGCTGGCCCATATCGGCGTGGAAACCAAAGTCGCCTATCCCGGCTGCTGCGGCATGCCGTTTTTGGAGCAAGCAGAGCTTTCCAAGGTGGCCGCCAACGCCGCCAAGGTGTCGCGCGAACTGGTGAAGCTGATTGACGAAGGCTTTGACATCGTGGCGCTGACCGCCAGTTGCGGGCTGATGCTGAAATTTGAATGGGCGCTGATCTGCCCGGATGACGAGAATGTGAAACGCGTTGCCGCCGCGACCTGGGACATTGACCAGTATGTGGTGGATGTCGCCAAAAAACAGGGCTTGCCGGATGGCCTGACCGCCCTGCCCGAAGGCGTCACCGTGCACCTGGCCTGCCACGCCCGCGCCCAGAATATGGGTCCGAAAGCCGCCGAGATGCTGAAGCTGATCCCGGATACGCCGGTGGACGTGATCGAGCGTTGCTCGGGCCATGGCGGCACCTTTGGCGTGGTGAAACCGACCCATGACGTGGCGGTAAAAGTGGGCCGCCCGGTTTTCCGCGCCGCCAATACCCAGAAGCGCGGCCATATCGTTTCGGACTGCCCGCTGGCCGCCCAGCACATCTTTTCAAACACGGACACACCGGCGCGGGAGCCGGAGCACCCCATCCAGATCATGGCCCGCGCTTTTGGACTGACAAAGGACTGAGACATGCCCCAGGCACAGCACAGGATCACCAGCGCCGACATCCTGCCGGCGAATGAATATGACGCCAGGCGCGCGGCGCTGAAAAAGGAATTGCTGCCGGTCAAGAAACTGCGCCGGGTGGAAGTCGGCCCCTTCGCCACTTTCTATTTCGAGAATTACGCCACCATGTGGCTGCAGGTGCAGGAAATGCTGCGCATCGAAAAAGGCGGCGCCGAGCAGCTGGCGGGCGAACTGGAAGCCTATAATCCCCTGATCCCGCAGGGCGACGAGCTGATCGCCACCATGATGCTGGAGATCGAGGATGCAAACCGCCGCAACGCCACCCTGCTGACATTGGGCGGCATCGAGGAGACGGTGTTCATGGAAATCGGCGGCACCCGCATCACCGCCACCCCCACCGAATATGACGACCGCACCACGCCGGACGGAAAAACATCCTCCGTGCATTGGCTGCGGTTCAAATTGTCGCCCGGCGAGATTTCCCGCTTTGCCACGTCGCGGGTGGTGATTGGCGTGGCGCACAAGAATTACGGCCATATGGCGGTGCTGGGCGATGAAACCCGTGCTGCCCTCGCCAAGGATTTCGCTTAAATCTTCACTTGGTCCGTGATGAGCGCGGCATAACGCACCCCGTCCAGCCGCTCATAATGACCGCCGGCCGGGTTCAGCCAGTAAACCGGATCAGCGATGGACGCCGGATCAAAGCCTTCGCGCACCAGTTCCACTTTCTTCTGTTTGAAGGTGGCAGTGACATCTGTTTCCGGCGCCAGGCGCAAAAATAGCGGCCGGGCGAAATGCGGCAGGACCAGCCGCGCCGCCAGGCCCTGCATGTCGAAACCCGCATCCACCACCAGCGCCGCCATGCCCGCGCGCCCGTCATGGCCCGGCACCTTCACGCCATAGACATTGGCTTCCCTGACGCCGGGCACCGCTAACAATGCCTCGCTGACTTCGCTGGTGGCGACATTTTCGCCCTTCCAGCGAAACGTGTCGCCGATGCGGTCCACAAAATAGAAATAGCCAAGCGCGTCGCGGCGCATCAGGTCGCCGGTGCGGAACCAGGCATCGCCGCGCTTGAAGACATCGCGCAGGATTTTCTTTTCCGTCTCGCCGGGCTTGGTATAGCCCTCGAAATTGCGGCCCGCGCGCTGGGAGATGCCGCCCACCGCCTCGCCCGGCTCGGTGGGCCCGCATTCGATGCAAAGCCCGTCCGCACCCCGCACCGGCATTTCGCTTTCCACGTCAAAGCGCACGACGCGGGTGGGCAGCACCCATTCCATATATTCCGGCACGCGGCCCACCGCGCCCACCGTGCCGTCATAATTCAGCATGGAGACATTGCCTTCGGTGGCGCCGTAAAACTCCACCACCCGGGGAATGTTGAAACGCGTCTGGAAACTTTCCCAGATTTCTGCGCGCAGGCCATTGCCCGTGATGGCGCGCAGCTTGTGATCCTGTTCATGGACGCCGGGGGGCGCATTCAGCAGCCAGCGGCACAATTCGCCGATATAGGCGAAGATGGTGGCGTCATATTTGTGTATGTCGGCCCAGAATTCGCCCAGCGAGAATTTGCGCTTGATCACCAGCGCCCCGCCCACCATGAAGGCCATGCCCACGGCGCAGACCCCGCCCGTGGCGTGATAGAGCGGCAAGGGATCATAGATGCGGTCGCGCGATGTGGGCCGTAACGCGCCCACGAAACCCGTCATCATGAATAGCATGCGCATATGGCTGAAATTGGCAGCCTTGGGCAGGCCCGTGGTGCCGGAGGTATAGATGTAAAAGGCGCGGCTTTTGCCAACGATGGCGGCGCGGGCCGATTTCGGCGGCGGCGCATCACCCGCATTTGCCAATGCCAAATCCAGCTCGGCATCTTCACCGGACTGCACCCACATGCGCGGCGGGGATGTGAACAGGGCGCGCGCGTCCTCGAAACATTGCGCCAGCTCCGCCCCCGCGATCAGGTGCTTGACGCCCACCGCCTCCAGCGAATGAACCAGAGCCGCGCCGCGCTGGTTGGTGTTGACCAGGGCCGCCGCCGCCCCCGCCTTGAACAGGCCCAGCCAGGCGCAGATGAAGTCGGGCCGGTTCTCCATCAACAGGCCTACGCAATCGCCAGATTTTATGCCTTGCGCGATAGCCCAGTTGGCATAGCGGTTGGCGCGCGCGTCCAGCGCCGCATAGTCCATCACCTGGTCCAGGTAGAAAACCGCCGGCGCATGCGGCGTGCGCCGGGCATGGCCTTCCACGATATCCACGATGGTGCGGCGCGCGTCCGGCTTGACCTTGCGCAGCGCCCACAGGGTGCGCAGCACCGTTGTCAGATAGACATATTCCCGCGCCAGCCCATTCATAAAGCCAGATTGAGCCGCGCCGCTTCTTCGCGCAAGATATCAAGATGGATGAGACGCTGGATTTGCGCGGTTTGAAATGCCCGCTGCCCGCCCTGCTGGCGAAGAAGGCGGTGGCCAAGCTTGCGCCCGGCATGGCGCTAAAGGTGCTGGCCGACGATCCGCTGTCGGTGGTGGATATACCCCATATGTGCATCACCGAAGGCCATGCGCTGACCGAGCAGGCATCCCGCGACGGACATCACGCTTTTGTAATCCAGCGGGCTTAACGCGGTGGCGGTGGCGGTGGCGCCATATGCGCGAGCACTTCGCGCGCATCCACGGCTCGCGGCTCCCTGGCCGCCTGGTCGGGTTTCATCAGCACGATCTCCGCATAAGATTCGTAGCGGGTGGTGGTGATGATCTCCACTTCCGGGCCCATGGGGGCGTAACCCCAGCGCGGGCGGAAACGCCAATATTCATAGCCAAAGCCGTAACCCGGACCCGGCACGGTGTCGTAGCGGGTCTGGGCTTCGGTATTGCGGGTGTCGAACAGGAAATGGGTATAGCCCGCCGCCAGGGTCACTTCGGCGGAGCGCAGAAGCAGATAGTCCTCGACCATGCGCCGGGGCGTCACGGAGTTGCCGCGGAAAGTGACGCGGAAACGGTTGGCCGTGATCTGCTGGTCGGTATAGCCGGTGGCGCCGCCTTCGGGCCGGGGCGCATAGGGCGCCGGACCCGCGCAAGCGGCCAGCGCGAACAGGGACGCGGCCAATACCAGGGAAAGACGAATGTTGCGGGGGGCGGGCATGGCGAACTCCGGTGGGCGCTTCTTTTGCGACTTTATGGTAACTTTCGCGGGCCGCGAGGGTTCCGTCCCATTCACCTTCTGTTCGCCCCCATTTTCCTGTTTTTCCTTGCCAATTTTGGCGCGGCGCAGCAAGTTCAGGCACCCGGCCGCACGCCGGGCAGGTCCAGCCCCGGCAAAGGGCCATTGCGGACCGCGGGAAGAACAGGGTACCTCGCCGTTTCGGCGCATTACGCGGTCAAAAGCCTGGGGGCTGAATCTTCGCCATGCATGGTGTTTCCCTCTTCCTGCAAGTCGCGCTGACCTGCGTTCTTGTCACCGTCTGTACCCTGTCGGTCCAGCTTGCCTTCTTGGCCTGGGTGCGGGTTTCCAGGAAATGCCCGTCCGTGAAACGGGCGGTGCTGGCCGATTCCGAATTGCCGCATGTGCTGGTGCAACTGCCTGTCTGCAATGAAGGCGCGCTGGCGCTGCGCGTGGCGGCGGCGGCAGGACGCCTGGACTGGCCGGCCGACCGGCTGACCATCCAGTTGCTGGATGATGGCGACGGCGCGAACCACGAAGCCCTTGCCGCCCAGATGCTGGGCGTGGTCCCGGCCGGCATCGATTTCCAGATCCTGCGCCGGGGCGTGCGCACCGGTTTCAAGGCGGGCAATCTTGCCTTCGGCCTGAACCATTCCAACGCGCCCTATGTGGCGGTGTTCGATGCCGACTTCGTGCCGTCCGCCGATTTCCTGCGCCGCACCGTTCCGGCGCTGGTGGCCGACAATGGCCTTGCCTTCGTGCAGGCGCGCTGGGGCCATGCCAACCGCGATGCCAACTGGCTGACGCGGGTGCAGGGACTTTTGCTGGACGCGCATTTCGCGGTGGAGCAGGAAGCGCGCTTTTCAGCGGGCATGCCGATATCCTTCAACGGCACCGCCGGTGTCTGGTCACGTGCCGCCATCGAAAGCGGCGGCGGCTGGAGCGGCGACACGCTGACCGAAGACCTGGACCTTTCCATGCGCTGCGTGATGAAGGGCTGGCGCGCCGCCATGCTGCCGGAGATTGTCGTGCCGGGTGAGCTGCCGCAGACGGCGGCTGCCTGGCGCGCGCAACAGGCCCGCTGGACCAAGGGCCATGCGCAAGTGGCGCGCAAGCTTCTGCCCAGCGTCTGGACCAGCACCATGCCGCTCTGGAAAAAGGCAGCCATGTCGCTTCAGATGTGCCAATTCGCTTTTTACACCCTGGCTTTCATGAGCGCGGTGATCTCGCTGACGCTTATGTATATGGGCGTGGCCACCATCGCGGGCGTGGCGCTTTTGGGCCTGGTGGTAACCATGCTGGGGCTGGGCACCTCCATCGGCTATCTTTACCTGGGCCAGCGCGTCCTGGAGCGCCAGCATGAGCCGAAGTTTTTCGCATCTTTGTTGCTGGCGGTGGTGTTCCCCTCCGGCCTGATCCTAGCCAACACGCGCGCCACCTTTGAAGCCTTTTTCAGCACCCGCATGGATTTCAACCGCACCACAAGGGCGGGCGAGGTTTATGCCGGCGGCTGGCGCGGCGGGCCGGAGCTGATCGCGGGGCTGTTGCTGCCCGCCTTCGCCTTTGCCGAATCCAACTGGAGCGCGCTGTTCTTCTTCTTCGCGGTCTCGGGCCTTGTTTCCATCGGCTTCATGGGCGCGGCCAACCGCTCCCGCCAGCCCGTTCGCCAGCCCATCACGCCCGGTGAATAAGTTAAGGCTGCGACCTTTGCGGCCCGCCACGCGTTCCCCAATGCGATGAGCGATTCCGCCACGCCCCTGCCCGCGCCCGAAGAACCCCATGCCCCAGGCCATGCCACAAAGGCCGGCACCTTCAGCCTGATGCTGGGCGCAATGGGTGTAGTCTTTGGCGACATCGGCACCAGCCCGCTTTACGCCCTTCGCCAGACCGTGCTGGCCACCAAAGCAGGCTTCGACAACCACATCGCCGTGATGGGTTCGCTGTCCATGATCTTCTGGGCGCTGATGATCGTGGTGACGTTGAAATATGTCGTCATCATCATGCGCGCCGACAATAATGGCGAAGGCGGCACCTTGGCGCTGGCGGCCATGGCGCATCGCTCGCCCCGCCTCAGCCGCTGGCTGAAAGCCACCATCGGGGTCGGCGCCATTGCCGGCCTGGCGCTGTTCTATGGCGACGGAATGCTTACCCCGGCCATCTCGGTGCTGTCGGCTGTGGAAGGCATGGAGGTGGAAACGCCCGCCTTCGCGCCCTTCGTGGTGCCGATCACCCTGGCGATCCTGGTGGGCCTTTTCATGCTGCAAAGCTCTGGCACCGCGCGGGTGGGAAAATTGTTCGGCCCCGTCATGCTGCTGTGGTTCGCGGCGCTGACCTATTTCGGCTTCACGTCCCTGATCCAGAATCCCGGCATCCTGGCGGCGGTCAATCCCATTTATGCCTTTGAACTTTTCCGGCTGGAGCCATGGGTGGCGTTCGTATCGCTGGGGTCGGTGGTGTTGGCGGTGACGGGCTGCGAGGCGCTGTATGCCGACATGGGTCATTTCGGAAAGCGGCCCATCCAGTATGCCTGGTTCCTGGTGGCGCTGCCCGCCTTGCTGCTGAATTATTTCGGCCAGGGCGCGGCGCTGCTGCGAAATCCCGACCAAGCCAAGGCGGCGTTCTTTTCGTCGGTGCCGCACTGGGCGCATATGCCCATGGTGATACTGGCGACCATGGCGGCGGTGATCGCATCCCAGGCTGTGATCACCGGCGTCTTTTCCATGACACAGCAGGCCGTGCAGCTGGGCCAGTTGCCGCGCATGGAAATTCGCCACACCTCGGCCACGCATTACGGCCAGATCTATGTGCCGCGCATGAATCTTTACCTCGCCATTGGCGTGGTCCTGATCGTGCTGATCTTCAAAAATTCCGGCGCCCTGGCCGCCGCCTATGGCATTGCGGTGACAGGCGTGATGGTGATCGACACTTTCAATGTGGCGCTGGTCGCCAACCGGCAATGGCTTTGGAGAACAAGCTGGGTTGTGCTGTTGTTCGGCGCGCTGGGCCTGATTGACCTTCTGTTTCTGGGCGCCAACAGCCTGAAAATTCCCGAGGGCGGCTGGCTGCCGCTGGTCGCGGCCGCGACCATCTTCCTGATCATGGACACGTGGCGGCGCGGTCGCCGGGTGCATATGGAAAAAGTGCGTTCCGAATCCCTGCCGCTGAACCTGTTCCTGGAGCGGGCCGACAAGAGCACCCAGCGCGTGTCCGGCTGGGGCGTGTTCCTGTCATCGCGCTCGGACGTGGTGCCCGGCGCGCTGCTGCACAATCTTCGCCACAACAAGATTTTGCATGAGCGGATCGTGCTGGCCACGGTGGTGGTGGAAGACCGGCCCATCGTGCCGGCGCGCGAACGCATCGAAGTGGAAAAGCTGGGCAAGGGCTTTTACGCCGTGAAGGTGCATTGCGGCTTTTTTGAAATGCCCGATATTCCCCAGGCCATGGAAGACGCCCGCCGTTTCGGCCTGTCGGTGGATCTGGAAACCGCCACCTTCTTCCTGGGCCGCGAAACCCTGATGCGCGCCAACACGTCGGAACTCAGCCGCTGGCGGGGATGGCTGTATCGCAACCTGGTGGGCAACGCGCTCGATCCTGCCCGCTTCTACCAGCTCCCTCCGGGGCGCGTGGTAGAACTTGGAACCCAGGTCTTTATTTAATTACCCCCTCCGGTTTCAGCTTCCGCTCGGCTCCCAAAAAGGTCGCCTTCGCTCACTGAAACCACCTCCCCCTCCTGTGTGCCCATGGCGCGAAGCGCCAAAAGAAGACGGGGCGCAAAGGGGGAGGCGGGCCTGCGCTAATCCAGCGCGTAGACCAAAGCCTTTAAATACGCGCTTTCCTGCAGCATCGGATGCACGGGATGATCCGGCCCTGCGCCGCTGCTGCGGATCAGGCGCGCAGCGCGGCCGCTGCGCAAGATGCCTTGCGCGCATTCGGCGGCAAAACGCTCGGTATCAATATTGTGCGAGCAGGATGACAGCATCAAAAGCCCGCCCTTGGCCGTAACATCGGCCGACAGCCGCGCCAGCTTGCGATAGGCGCGCGCGCCCGCTTCCAGGTCTTTCTTCGCTTTCACGAATGGCGGCGGGTCGGCCAGCACGATGTCGAATGTTTCCTTGGCGGACGCCAGCCTCGCCATTTCTTCCAGCGCATCGGCATTAAAAGCCTTGATTGCGACGTTGTTGGCGGCGGCGCTTTCTTCGGCCAGCTTCAGGGCAGGCACGGAACTGTCCACGCAGACAACTTCCCTGGCGCCCGCCTTGGCCGCCAAGATGCCAAAGCCGCCGGTGTAACTGTAGGCGTCCAGCACTGTCTTGCCCTTGGCCAGCCCGGCGATGAAGGCACGATTTTCGCGCTGGTCATAATACCAGCCGGTCTTTTGTCCTTCCGCACCGATGTCGGCAAAATAGCGCGCGCCATTTTCTTCCAGCGCGATCCGCCGCGCTTCGCCCTTTTCTGCGCGCACATAGGATTCCAACCCTTCAAAACTGCGCGAGGGAGAATCATTGCGAAGTATGATGGTGGTGGGCGACAACAGGTTTTCCAGCGCCATGGTCAGGGGCGTCAGCAACGCTTCCATGCCGGCGCTGTTGGTCTGCACCACCAGCGCATCGCCGAAGCGATCAATCACGAGCCCGGGTAGGCCATCGCCTTCGGCATGCACCAGCCGGTAGAACGGTTTTTCATACAACGCATCGCGCAAGGCCAAGGCGCGGCCCAGACGTTCACCAAAAAAGGCGGCATCCACCGGCGCGTCGCAGAGCTTTGAAAACAGGCGGACTGCGATCAGGCTTTTGGGATTGAAGCTGCCGGTGCCGAAATCCTGGCCGTCATCGCCCTTCACATTCACCAGCTGGCCGGGCGCCAATGCCTTGGCGGCGGCGTCCATCACCACTTCGTTGGAGAATATCCACGGGGCGCCTGCGCGGGCGCGACGCCCTTCGCGGGGCTTCAGGGCAATGCTGGGGCGCTTCTTCATGGGCGGGGGTTAGCATGTCCCGCAGACATAATGCAAATACCTGATTTCATTGGATTTTTAGCCACGCTTGCACGTGTGATGCCGCCCCCCTTAGATGCCGCCATATTCAAAAGGAGCCTGCCGCATGGCCGTGGACGGAAAATGGGAAATCACCATCAACTCGCCGATGGGCGCGCAAAAAGCCGTGCTGGACATCAAGGCCGATGGGCCTGCGCTGTCGGGTACCCAGACCGCCATGTCCTCCACCCAGCCCATCGCCAATGGCAAGGTTGAGGGCAACGCCCTTTCCTGGTCGGCCCAGATCACCAATCCCATGCCCATGACGCTGGAGTTTTCCGGCACCGTGGACGGCGACAAGCTGGCCGGCAGCGTCAAGGCCGGCAGCTTTGGTTCCTTCCCCTTTTCGGGCGGCCGCAGCGCCTAGGACGTTCAGGCGTTATTGAGCCGGGAGTGAAGCAATGCCCATCCACCGCGAAGGTTGGCCGTTCATCGCATTATTCGCAGCCGCGAATGTGCTGGCGTTCCTGTTCGCGCCCCTTCTTGGCTACCTCTTCCTGCCGCTGACCATCTGGTGCGTGGCCTTCTTCCGTGACCCGGAACGCCAGACGCCGGACGCGCCCGGCCTGATCATTTCCCCCGCCGACGGCAAGCTGCTGCCGGTGGTGGAAGCGGTGCCGCCCGCCGAGCTGGGCATGGGCGATGCGCCGCGCCCGCGCCTGTCCGTCTTCATGAATGTCTTCAATGTGCATGTGAACCGCAGCCCGGTTTCCGCCAGCCTGGTGACGCGGGCCTATCGCCCGGGAAAATTCTTCAACGCTTCTTTCGACAAGGCCAGCGCCGACAATGAACGTATGTCGCTGCGCCTGCGTCCCGATGGCGTGGCGGGCGACGCACGCGACCTGGCCGTAGTGCAGATCGCAGGACTGGTGGCGCGGCGCATTGTCTGTGACGCCGTGCAGGGCCAAAGCATGCGCCGGGGCGAACGCTTCGGCATTATCCGTTTCGGCAGCCGGGTGGATGTCTATCTGCCGCCGGGCTGCACCATCATCGCGGTGCCTGGCGCCATGGTGCGGGGCGGCGAGACAATATTGGCGAGGTTTGATTGAGCGATCCTCATGCCCATGAGGTGAAGCCCCCGCGCGCGCGCGGCAGCCGCAGGGCCAAGGCGCGCCAGATGGTGGCCGCGCGGCTGGAAAAACTGGAAGACCTGTCCATCAGCAAGCTGGTGCCGTCCACGCTTACGCTGCTGGGCCTGTGCAGCGGCGCCACCGCCATTCGTTTCGCGCTGGCCGCGGAATGGCACCATGCGGTAATGGCGGTGATCTTCGCCATGATCTTCGACATGCTGGATGGCCGTGCGGCGCGGGCATTCGGCGCCGATACGCGTTTCGGCGCGCAACTGGATTCGCTGGCCGACCTGGTCAGTTTCGGCATCGCGCCCGCTGTTGTCATGTACACCTGGACGCTTTCATCCATGGGCGATGCGGGCTGGGTGGCGGCGCTTATCTTCTGCGCCTGCAGCGCCATTCGCCTGGCGCGCTTCAATGTGCAAAGCGCCCGCGACGAAGGCGCCACCAAGGCCAGTCCCTATTTCGTCGGCCTGCCCACCCCGGCGGCGGCCTGCATGATGCTGTTGCCGCTGCTTTTGAGTTTTCAGTGGCAGGTGCCGCTGCATGGCGGCTTTGCCTGGGCGCATGAACCCTGGCTGTCGGGCGTGATGATCGCGCTGACATCGGTCCTGATGGTCAGCCGCGTTCCCACCCCGTCCATCAAGCATATGCGGCTGCAGCGCGAGCACCGCTTTGTCGCTGGCGTCTGTGGCGGCTTGCTGGTGGCGCTGTTGATCCTGTGGCCATGGGCGACGCTGACCATCGGACTTCTGATTTATGTCGCCACCATTCCGGTTGCGGTCATAATCCATCGTCCCAGGCCCGCGCCGCCCAAATCGGCGTCACACTCGATCTAGTCCAGTACCCGTTGCCCTAGTAACCGTTGCTGGGACCATTCTGGAAATTATAGCCATGCCACGGATTGAAGCGCGTGGGGCCATAGCCGCCCTGCGGGCCGGGCATGTTGGAAAAGCTCTGGTCGTAAGTGTTGTAGGTGGGACCGTTCTGGCCATTGCCGGCGGTGGCGAAATGCACCTGGCCATAGCCGTCCATGTAGCCCTGGTCGGCCTGGTTGTAACCCACGCCGCCGCCGCAATTGGCGTCCACGCGGCCAAGCACCTGCTGGCCGCCATAGCCGCCGCCATAGCTGCCGTCCTGGTAGCCGCCGATGTTTCCATCATGCGGTGCTTCCACCCAGGGCTGGGCTTGGCTGATCACTGTGACCTCGCGCACCGCACTGGCGGAACGGTAATCGTAATAGGACTGGGCATATTCCGCGCCGGCATCCGAACTCATGCGCGCCGGGGCATGGCGCGCGACCGGCTTGCACACGCAATCGCATGCATTGCCGGCCAGGGCAGAAGTGGAAATCACAAGGCTGGTCAGAAGCGCGCCCGCAATCGGGGCGGCGTGGAAGCGTATCGTCACCGCACTCTCCTTTGATCGTTAAAGCGTGCGGGGCAAACGACGCGCTGTTTCAATACGGGACGTTCTATAATGGAACACCATCCCCGCAAAGAAGTTTGGCGGACGATGGTTAAAACCGGCGATTTCCCCATGTTTTCAAGGGGTTTGGCGGTTTGCGCTTTCCGTGGGCCAAAAAAACATGCCATAGAACAGCAGGCTTGGGGGACATGCGGCCATGACGGCCCTTCTGGTGATGGGAATAGCGCTTTGCGCGGCGGGTGCCACCTTTCTGGGCGGTCTTCTGGCGTTGTCGCTGCGCGAGCGGGTGCCGATGGTGCTGGGCTTCAGCGCGGGCGCGGTGATCGGCGTCGCCTTTTTCGATCTTCTGCCCGAAGCCTTGGCGGTGCCGCAGCAACTCTATTCGTCCCGGGCCATTATCGCGGCGGCGGCGCTGGGGTTCTTTCTCTATGTGCTGCTGGACCGGCTGCTGTTGAAATCCCATGCGGGCGGCAATGATCCGCGCCGCGCCATGATCGGGGCGGGCAGTTTTTCCGCGCACAGCCTGCTGGATGGTTTTGCCATCGGTATCGCCTTCCAGGCGGGGCAGAGCATCGGGCTGGTGGTGGCCGCCGCCGTGCTGGTGCATGATTTTTCCGATGGCCTCAACACCGTCAATGTGGTGACCAGGAACGGCGGCAGCCGCAAGACCGCGATACGATGGCTGGCTGTGGACGCAAGCGCGCCCGTGATAGGCGCAGGCCTGAGCCTGCTGGTGTCGCTGAACCAGACCTGGCTGGCGCTGCTGCTGGGCGGCTTTGCCGGTTTCTTTTTGTATATCGGCGCCAGCGATCTGCTGCCCGAAAGCCAGCGCAGCCATCCCGATGCGCGCACGGCGCTGGCCACCGTGGCGGGCGCGGGGCTTCTCTACATCGTCACGACGATAGCGCTCTAAAAGAAAAAGGCGCCGGTCGTGAAACCGGCGCCTTTCTATTTTTAGAGACTAAGACCCTTACCCATTATCCGGCAAGGCGTAGCAGATATACTCACCCGAGTAATCGCCGCCGCTGACCGCGACGATGATGTACTGCTTGCCATTGACCATATAGGTCATGGGCGAGCCGGACTGGCCGGCGGGCATAAGCACATTGCCGACTTCCTTGCCCGTGGCCTGGTCATAGGCGCGCAGCGGTGCGCCGCGCGGATGTTCGGCCGTGGTGGTGGGCGCCGCATCGCCCGCGATCACCAGCGACTTGGTGAGCAGCGTGCCGATATTGAAGCCGCCCTGGCCGGTGCGGGGCACGTTGATGCCCTTGAGCGCCGGGTTGTTGCGGATGGCATCGGGCGTTTCGCCATGCGGCACCTGCCAGACAATTTCACCACGATCCATGTTGATGGCGCTGATGGTGCTGTAAGGCGGCTTCACCAGCGGCAGGCCATTGATGGTGGTGACACGGCGGGCCGAAGACGCCCCGCCTTGTGCCGGCGGCGGCGCAGCGCGGCGAACCGGCGGCGGCGCGTCGGCGCTGGAGTCGGTGCCGGCGGCGTTGACCATGGTGATGCGCTGGCCAACCTGGCCCACCACATAAGGCAGGTCTGACAGGCCCGGAGGCGGCGGCAGCAGGCCCGTGATGGAAAGGCAGGAATTGCAGGCATAGGTGTAGACGGTGTGGTTCTCCGGATTGAAGGAACCGCCCGGCCAGTTGGTGCCACCATTGGCGGCGCCCGCCATGATGGTGCCGAATTGGCCTTCCTTGCTGACGATCGGCGGGGTGTAGATCGGCCCGATCTTGTAATTCTTCACCAGTTCCACGGCCTGCTTGCGCATGTCGGGGGTGAAATCAATCAGGTCGTCAATGCCGATGCCGGTGCGCGAATAGGCCGGCGGCTTGGAGGGAATGGGCTGGGTGGGAGCATACCATTCGCCCGGCACAGTACCCTTCTCCACTTTCCTTTCCGGGATCGGCCAGATGGGTTTGCCGGTGATGCGGTCGAACGCATAGAGCATGCCCATCTTGCTGGGCTCCACCACCGCCTTCACGGCCTTGCCGTTGACGGTGAGGTCCATCAGCAGCGGCGCCGAGGACATGTCATAGTCCCAGATCTCGTGATGGATGAACTGGAAATGCCATTTCATCTTGCCGGTCTTGAGGTCCACGGCCACGAGGCTGTTGCCGTAAAGACCATTGCCGGGACGCTTGCCGCCGAAAAAGTCAGAGGTGGGCTGTTCGACGGGAAGATAGGCCAGGCCCGCTTCCGGGTCGGCTGTGATTTCGGTCCAGATGCCGGTGTTGCCGGTATACTCGGCCGAACCGTCAAGCCAGGTTTCATAACCCGGCTCGCCCTTTTGCGGGATGGTGTTGAACTGCCACAGCTTCTTGCCAGTGCGCATGTCATAGCCGCGCGCCGAACCCTTGTTGTTGCGGAAACTGGTCGGGGTGAAGCCTTCACGGAAGGCCGAACCCACCAGCACCACATCGCCCGCCACGGTGGGGGCCGACTGCCAGCCGATTTCGCCAGTGGTCAAGTCGGGCAGAATTTTCTGCGTGTCGTCCGCCTTCAGATCCACGGCGCCATTGTTGGTACCCCAACCAGCCACGCGCTGACCCGTCTTGGCGTCCAGGCAGATGAGCTGATAGCCCGGCGTCACATAGACAATGCGCGCATCCTTGCCATCGCTCCAGTAAGCAGGGCCACGGCCCGAAAGCTGGCGGGGAGCAGCAGCGCCGCGCGCGCCTTCCTTTTCGCCATGCACCCAGAGCAGCTCGCCCGTCACCGCGTCCAGCGCGATGACGGCGCGGCGCGAACCGGCGGTGGCATAGACAACGCCGCCAACCTCCAGCGGGGTGCCTTCCAATTTATATTCGGGACGGTTGCCGATATTGTCGGTCTTGAAGCGCCACACCACTTCCAGCTTGGAGAAGTTCGAGGCGTTGATCTGGTCCAAGGGGCGGTACTTGCTGCCCATCACATCGGCGGTATAGAGCGGCCAATCCACATTCTGGCCGCTGTTCTGCGCCAGCGCGGCGCCGCCCGCCAGCATCAGGCTCACCAGCCCAACGCCCGCGATCAATTTCTTCTTGCTGCCCGTCATTATAAATGCCCCCTGTTGAATCCGTGCGTGCTGACAAACTATTCTGCCTTATTATCAGGCTGGCCGGAAATGGCCCTGCGGCATCTGGACAAGGGCGCTGACGGCGTGGCCACAGGCTCGGCCTCTACCTGTAATGTATGAATATAATCAATATGTTACTTGGTATTGCGATTCGCTGATCGGCGCGGCGCCACGCCTTGGTGCGATACTCAAGCTCTCGCGGATTTGCTATGGCCTAATCACGCACCCGGAGATACCGCCATGGACGACACCCAGAACGAAGTCAGCCGCCGTTCGCTGCTGAAGCTGATCGGCACCACGGCGGGCAGCGCCATGATGTACCAGACCATGGTGGCGATGGGCTGGGCCGGGACATCGGATTTCATTGCGCCGCCGAAACTGTCCGGCGACGTGAAGGGCGCCACCGTGCTGGTGCTGGGCGCGGGACTTGCCGGTCTGACCAGCGCCTATGAACTGCGCAAGGCCGGCTACAAGGTGCAGTTGCTGGAATATAATGACCGCCCCGGCGGGCGGAACTGGTCGCTGTATGGCGGCGACAGCTATACCGAGATGGGCGGCAACACCCAGCATATCGATTTCGCCAAGGGCACCTATTTCAATCCTGGTCCCTGGCGCATTCCCTATCACCATGCCGGCATCCTGCATTATTGCCGCGAGTTGAACGTGCCGCTGGAACTGTTCAACCAGGTCAACAACAACGCCTATGTCCATTCCACCAACGCCTTTGGCGGCAAGCCGAAGCGTTACCGCGAAATCTCGTCCGACTTTGACGGCGCGCTGGCGGAGATCCTGGCCAAGGCCACCAGCCAGAACAAGATCGACGGCTTTGTCACCAAGGATGAAAAAGACGGGCTGTTGCAGATACTGCGCGTCTGGGGCGCGCTGGACGAAAATTATCAATACAGGAAAAGCGACCGCGTGGGCGAGCGCCGCGGCTATGACGTGGAGCCGGGCGGCGGATTGAATTCGGTCTGGAAGAATTCCGACCCCATTCCCATGAAACAGTTGTTCTCGTCCAACATGTGGACCTCCACCATGGCGGGACGCGGCTATGAAATGCAGATGCCGCTGTTCCAGGCAGCCGGCGGCATGGGCATGATCGGCCGCGCCTTCGGCAAGTCGCTGGACGGCATGATCAAGTATAATTGCAAGGTCACCTCCATCCGCCAGGACAGCAAGGGCGTCACCGCCACCTTCATCGATTCCAAGAAGGGC
The DNA here is from genome assembly GCA_947465395.1 of Alphaproteobacteria bacterium. Taxonomy (GTDB): domain Bacteria; phylum Pseudomonadota; class Alphaproteobacteria; order Micropepsales; family Micropepsaceae; genus Rhizomicrobium. The sequence continues at coordinate 122,982 of CANIAL010000004.1, forward strand.
GGCGCACCCCAGACTGCCCATGCCGACTGGTGCATCTGCACCATCCCGGCCAGCGTGCTGGGCCAGATCGAGATGAATGTGGGCGCGCCGATGAAGAACGCCATCAACTCCCTGGCTTATGACGCGGCCTTCAAGGTGGGCCTGCAGTTCAAGCGCCGCTTCTGGGAAGAAGATGAAGGCATTTACGGCGGCATCACCTATACCAACCAGCCCATCTCGACCATTTCCTATCCCTCCACCGGCTACCATCAAAAGGGTCCGGGCGTGTTGCTGGGCGGCTATATTTTCGGCAGCCGCACCACCAGCTTCAATTTCGAGGCGCTGTCATCCGCCGACCAGATCAAGGCGGCCGTGGAGCAGGGATCGAAAATCCATCCGCAATATAAGAAGGAATTTCTCAACGGCGTCGGCGTGTCCTGGCACCGCGTGCCCTGGACACTTGGCTGCTCGGCCCGCTGGTCGGACGAGAACCGCGAGAAGAATTACAACAATCTCTGCGCGCTGGACGGGCGCATCGTGCTGGCGGGCGAGCACTGCTCGCGTCTGCCCGCCTGGCAGGAGGGCGCGGTTCTCTCCGCTGTCGATTCCATAACCCGCCTGCACAAGCGCGTTCTTTCAGCTTAACGCACTTAGGAAAACTCAGACCCACCCTCCCCCTCGGCGCGAAGCGCCAAGGAGGGAGAGGTGGCTGTAGCAGCGCGAAGGATGTCCGGGGGACATCCGAGCAAAGCTGCGAAAGCCGGAGGGGGTAATTACCAGAGTTTGATTTGAGGCCCGGGACCGAACTTCACCCTGTTGCGCCATTCGTTCAAAACAAGCGCCAAGGTCATCATGTCGAACAGCGCAAAGCTCAAAAGCCACCAGGACCAGCGCAAAGTCAGGTGATAGCCCATATAGGCCACAAAACCCGCCAGCACGGCAGCCGCGATGGGAAATATCCAGCGTCCTGCCAGCAGCAAATTGATCACGATGGCGGATTTGAGAATGCCGTGAACCAGCAGATAGAAAACGATGAAGAAGGTGGATTTCTGCGTCAGGTTATAGAACCAGTAACGCACCACCTCCACCCAGACACTGTCGGGATGGCCTTCCAGATGATGGGCAGTGGCGCGCAGCACAAGATCGTAGAGGCGGTTTGAACCGGCAAAGGCCAGGACAAGACCGGCAATGGTCTCGATCACGCCATCAAAACCCTTGATGGCAATCACCGCCAGATAGAGGCGATGAAAAATGGTGCCCGGCATGCGCGTTGTCACGCCGGGCACCGAAACGTTACTCAGTTCTTGCCATCATACGAGATGCGCCAGACCTTGCCCTTTTTCTCTTCAACCACATAGAGCGAGCCATCGGGCGCGACAGCCGCGCCGGACGGGCGGGCCATGGTCTTGGGGCCATTCTTGTAGGACGCGTCAGGACCAGCCAGGCCTTCGGCGAAGGGCTGGGGCGTGCCCAGCTTGCCATCCACCACCGGCACGAACTGCACATTATAGCCGTGATAGCCGCCCGGCAGGAGGCCGGCACCGCCGCCGCCATGCATGACCACAAAGGCGCCGCCGCGATATTCCTTGGGGAACTGCTTGCCTTCGTAGAATTGCAGGTCGAGCGGCGAGGAGTGGGCCGGGAAGTTCACGACCGGCGTCGAATAGTTGGTGCCGTCGGCGATGGGCTTGGTGCCGTTGCCGCCATATTCCGGCGCCAGGATGCGCGCCTTCTGGCTCATGTCGTAATAGCTGTAGGGCCAGCCAAGATTCGCGCCCTTGTCCAGGCGGTGCATTTCCTCGGCGATGGAATCCGCATCCGCGCCTTCCGAAACCGCATCACCGAACGCATGGGCGGTGCCATTGCGATCCTGCATGACGCCGTAAAAGCCGTTCAGGGTGTGCGACCAGGAAACAGCCATCATGTCGCGCACGCCGGTGGCGATCTGCTCGCCGTCGGCGGGGAACTTCTGGTTCATCTTGGTGGGGTCAAACGTCCAGACGCCGGAACGTCCCACCAGCTGCGGGCAGGGCATCAGGCCCACGGCACGCGAGGTCTTGGGGACGTTGGGGTCGTTGCAGATATTGCCCTGGCCGGCGACCGAGACATACATCTTGCCCTTGTTGTCGAAATCCAGGCCAAGATTTTCATGGCCGGTGCCGGGGAAACCATCCACCACAACCTGCGGCTCTGCGCCGGGGACCATTTCATTGCCGGTGAAGGTGAAGCGATAGATCGTCTTGTTGGTGGCCGCGTACAGCGCGCCCTTGTAGAAGCGGATGGCCGTGCCGTTTTCCACCTTGCCGACCGCGAAACGTTCGGTGGCGATGGGCTTGTGATCCTTGCCCATGCGCACGACCGTGATGCCGATATGCGGCGCATCCTTGCGGGCGTTGCTGGAGATGAAGAGATCGCCATTGGCGCGCACGGCGATGTGGCGCGCACCGGCGCCGACGCCAGGATGCACGACGCTGGCGTGAAAGCCCTTGGGCAATGTCAGGCTGTCATTCGCCTCGGCGGCCTGGGAAATCTGGGTGGTGGCGCCAAGCGCCAGAACAAGAGCCGCAGCTCCAACCATGCACTTCGTCATTTGTTTATTCGCTCCATCTGTGGCCCCGGATCGGGACGCCCCGTGGCGTTATAAGGGCAAAGCACGGCCCGGCCCAAGGCCAGAAAAGCGCACCGGCTGCCTTTTCGGCAACGGGACGCCGGGCGGGCGAAAAATGCCCATTTTCCGCCGTAATCTGGCATTTCTTAGTTTACGTAAAGGGAAGAAATGGTGCCGCCTGCGTGACTCGAACACGCGACCCCCGCATTACGAATGCGATGCTCTACCGACTGAGCTAAGGCGGCCTACCGGTGCGCTTTTAGGCGGGGCCGGGCCTGACCGCAACAGGCCAGCCGGGCAGGCCGGTTTAGCCCTGTTTTCCGCGCGTCTGAGCACCCCGGGGGTGTGCGGCGGCATAGGTCTCCATCAGCCGCCTGGTGTCCATCTGGGTATAGGTCTGGGTGGTGGAAAGGGAGGCATGGCCCAGGAGCTCCTGCACGCTTCGCAAATCCCCGCCCCCTTCCAGAAGATGGGTGGCAAAGGAGTGGCGCAAGGCATGGGGCGTTGCCCGCGCCGTAAGGCCCAGCCTGCCCCGTAGCCGTTGCATCAGAGACTGCGCCTCGCGTGCGCTCATGGCGCCGCCCCGGCGCGACAGGAATAATGGCGCGCCTGGTGCGGGCGCAAAGGGAATCACCTTGGCGTAATTTTCCAGCGCCGTTGCCAGCGGCGGCAGCACCGGCACCAGCCGCTGCTTGTTACCCTTGCCCAGAATGGTGAGCATCTCGCCCGGCGGCACATCGGCGCGTTTCAGACTCAATGCCTCGGATATGCGAAGCCCCGCACCATAGAGAAGCGTCAACAGCGCCACATCGCGCGCACCGATCCAGGCCACATCCTGTTCGCCGGCTTCGAGGATGACGCGGGCCGCGTCGGGCTGGCTGAGTGGCCGCGGCAGGCCGCGTTTCAATCGCGGCGTCTTTACCGAACGCGGCGCGGCATTTTCCAGGATGTTCTCGCGCGCCAGGAAACGGAAAAAGCTTCGCACCGCCGCCAGCGCCCGCTGCACCCCGCCCGCGCCCAGTCCTTCGCTGCGGCGGGAAGCAATGAAAGCGCGGATATCAGAAGGTCGCAGGCCCGCCAGCGATTTTTCGGTCAGCGCCTTGCCAAGATGAGTGCGCTGGAAATCCAGGAAACGCGCCATGTCATCGCCATAGGCGCGCAGCGTGTTGGGGCTGGCCCGCTTCTCATGGGCCAGCGACGCCAGCCAGGCCTTGCGATGTTCCTCGCCATTCATCCGGTGGGCGTCATTCCGTCTTGATGGTGACGCCGGCTTTCTTGGCGTCGGCCAGGAATGTTTCCAGCCCCTTATCAGTCAGGGGATGGCTCAAGAGCTTCTTGAAGATGTCGCCGGGAATGGTGCCGACATCGGCGCCCGCCAGCGCGGCGTACAGAACATGGCTGACGCTGCGGATGGAAGCGGCCAGGATTTCGGTCTTGAAACCGTAATTGTCATAGATGGTGCGGATGTCGCGGATCAGCGTCATGCCGTCTTCGCCAATATCGTCAAGCCGCCCGATGAAGGGCGAGATGAAATGCGCGCCTGCCTTGGCTGCCATCATGGCCTGCACCGCCGAGAAGCACAGCGTCACATTCACCATCGTGCCGTCATCGGACAGCGCCTTGCAGGCTTTCAGCCCGTCCCAGGTCAGCGGCACCTTGATGGCGATGTTCCTGGCGATCTTGGTGAAGACCTTGGCCTGCTTCATCATGCCGTCGAAATCGGTGGCCAGCACTTCGGCGCTGACCGCACCCGGCACCACCGCGCAGATTTCCTTCAGCACCTCCACATAATCACGGCCGGTCTTGGCGGCCAGGGAGGGATTGGTGGTGACGCCGTCCACCAGCCCGCTTTTGGCATATTCGCGGATTTCCGCCACATCGGCGGTATCAAGAAACAGTTTCATGGCCATCCTCACGCTTTTGATTGACGATACCGAACCGGCGTGGCGAATGATATCCCATGAAACGCCGCCCGGATTCGCTTTTGACCGCACCCGCCATGCCGGGCCAGGCGGTGGGCATATTGCTGCCTTTGCCGCTGGCGGGCGCCTATGACTACAAGCTGCCCGCTGGTGTTGTGGCGGAACGGGGCGCGCTGGTGGCAGCGCCCTTGGGAACCCGCGAAAGCCTGGGCGTGGTGTGGGGCCCCGCCGAAGGAACCGTGGGCGACAACCGGCTGAAGGTTGCCGTGCCGCTGGAGGGCGCCCCCGCGCTGCCCGCTGGGCTGTGCGATTTCGTGGATTGGGTCGCCGAATACACAATGAACCCGCCCGGCGCGATCCTGGCCATGGCGCTACGATCGCGCGGCGCGTTCGAGCCGGAATCCATGCGTACCGCTTACGTGCGCGGCGCGGCGACACCGGCGCGCATGTCGGAGCCGCGCAAGCGCGTTCTGGAAATCGCGGGCGACGGATTGGCGCGCAGCATTTCCGGCCTGGCCGAGGACGCCAATGTTTCCGCTGCCGTGGTGCGGGCGCTGGTGACAGCAGGCGCGTTGGCGCCAACCGCGCTTCCCGAATTCGCGCCCTTTGCCGCGCCGGATGCCGCGTTCGCCGCGCCCCTTCTTTCGCGTGACCAGCAGGTGGCGGCGGATGCGCTGACGGCTGCGGTGGCGGCGGGAAAGTTTTCCGCCAGCCTGCTGGATGGCGTCACCGGGTCCGGCAAGACCGAAGTTTATTTCGAGGCCGTGGCCGAGGCGCTCAGGCGCGGCAAACAGGTCCTGATCCTGCTGCCGGAAATCGCGTTGACGGTGCAGTTCCTGGAACGCTTTGCAGCCCGCTTTGGCGTTCGGCCCACCGAATGGCACAGCGATCTGAGCCAAAAGGAACGCCGCCGCAGCTATCGCGCCGTGATGCGGGGCGAGGCGCGGGTGGTGGTGGGGGCGCGGTCTTCCCTGTTCCTGCCGTTCAGCGCATTGGGCCTGGTGGTGGTGGACGAGGAACATGAACAGGCCTTCAAGCAGCAGGAAGGCGCCATCTATCACGCCCGCGACATGGCGGTGGTGCGGGCGCGGATTGAAGACTGTCCAATCTTGTTGTCCAGCGCCACGCCGTCGCTGGAATCGTTCGTCAATGCCAGGAACGGGCGCTACGCCCACCTGAAACTTCCTGCCCGCCATGGCGCGGCCGCCATGCCCAGCGTCAAGCTGGTGGATCTGCGGCGCAAGGATAAAGAGGATGCGGGCCAATGGCTGTCGCCGCCCTTGCGCGCCGCCATGGAAGAAACACTGGCGGCGGGCGAACAGGCCATGCTGTTCCTCAACCGGCGGGGCTATGCGCCGCTCACGTTATGCGAAGCCTGCGGCCACAAATTCACCTGCCCCAATTGTTCGGCCTGGCTGGTGGAGCATCGCTATCGCAAGCGTCTCTCCTGTCACCAATGCGGCTATGAAATTCCCGCACCCGAAAGCTGCCCGGAATGCGCCGCCACCGGCACCTTGATCGCCTGCGGTCCCGGGGTGGAGCGAGTGGCGGAGGAGTTCGCGCAGTTCTTTCCCAATGCGCGCTATGCCATCGCCTCGTCCGACACCATGCATGGCCCGGCGGAGACGCAGAGCGCCATCCGCGCTTTTACCAAGCGTGAGATTGATGTGCTGATCGGCACGCAGATCGTGGCCAAGGGCCATCACTTCCCGCAGCTGACATTGGTGGGCGTGATAGATGCCGATCTGGGCGGGTCGGATGGCGATCTGCGGGCGCGGGAGCGCACATTCCAGTTGCTGCACCAGGTGGCGGGGCGCGCAGGGAGGGCCGAGAAACCGGGACTGGTTCTGATCCAGACCCGCAGCCCCGACGATAATCTGATGCAGGCGCTGGCGGCCACGGACCGTGACGGTTTTTACGCCACCGAGAGCGACTTCCGCGCCCGGGTCGGCGCGCCGCCATTCGGGCGCCTGGCCGCGCTTATCGTCTCTGGTTACGATGGCGACAAGGTGCGCGAGATTGCGCGTGCGCTGGGCAAGGCCGCGCCCGCCGCCAAGGACATCAAGGTGTGGGGGCCGACACCGGCTTTTTATGCCCTGCTGCGGGGCCAGACGCGCGAACGTCTTTTGGTGCAGGCGCCCCGCGGCGCCGACATGCAGGCCTTTCTGAAAAGCTGGCTGGCCGCCGTGAAAGTCCCCGCCGCCGTCCGCGTGACGGTGGACGTTGATCCGGTGTCGTTCTTCTAGAGCGTCCGAACGTCGGTGAGGTGGCCTGTGATCGCAGCAGCAGCGGCCATGGCGGGCGAGACAAGATGCGTGCGCCCGCCGCGGCCCTGGCGGCCTTCAAAATTGCGGTTCGACGTTGACGCGCAACGCTCCCCCGGCTGCAGCTTGTCGGCATTCATGGCCAGGCACATGGAACAGCCCGGATCGCGCCATTCAAAACCGGCATCCAGGAAAATCTTGTCCAGACCTTCCTGCTCGGCCTGTTCTTTCACCAGGCCGGAGCCGGGCACCACGATGGCGTTCACCGACGCTGCCACCTTGCGGCCGCGCGCGATCACGGCGGCGGCGCGCAAATCTTCGATGCGGCCATTGGTGCAGGAGCCGATGAAAACATGATCCACTTTCACGTCCGTCAACTTCTGGTTGGCGGTCAGGCCCATATAGTCCAGCGCCCGCTGCGCGGCGGCGCGGTGTGATTCTTCCGTCAGCCTGGCCGGGTCCGGCACATTGGCGGTGATGGGCAGCGCCTGTTCCGGCGATGTGCCCCAGGTGACCATGGGCACGATGTCGCGCGCATCCAGAACAACTTCCACGTCGAACTTGGCGTCCGCGTCGGAGTGCAAGCTGCGCCAATGCTGTTCGGCAGCTTCCCATGCGCCAGCCTTGGGTGCGCGGGGACGGCCCTTGATGTAATTCAGTGTCGTGTCATCCACCGCCACCAGGCCGGCGCGGGCGCCGCCTTCGATGGTGAGGTTGCACAAGGTCATGCGCCCTTCCATGGAAAGTGCGCGCACGGCATCGCCGGCATATTCGATCACAAAGCCGGTGCCGCCCGCCGTGCCGATTTTCGCAATCACGGCCAGCGCGATGTCCTTGGCGGTGACGCCATCGGGCAATTTGCCGTTCACGGTGACGCGCATGTTCTTGGAGACTTGCGCGCGCAGGGTCTGCGTCGCCAGCACATGTTCGACTTCGGACGTGCCGATGCCGAAGGCCAGCGAGCCAAACGCGCCATGGGTGGAAGTGTGGCTGTCGCCGCAGACGATGGTGGTGCCGGGCAGGGTCCAGCCCTGTTCCGGGCCGATGATGTGCACGATGCCCTGGCGGATATCGTCCATGGCGAAATATTCGATGCCGAATTCGCGGGCGTTGCGCTCCAGCGTTTCCACCTGCTCGCGGCTTTCGGGGTCGGTGATGCCCTGGTCACGGTCCTTGGTGGGGACATTGTGATCGGCCACGGCCAGGGTCAGTTCGGGGCGGCGAACTTTCCGCCCCTCATTGCGCAGGCCTTCAAAGGCCTGGGGGCTGGTGACTTCGTGGATCAGGTGCCGGTCAATATAAAGCACCGGCGCTTCGCCGGGGGTGGAGGAGACCAGATGCGCGTCCCAGATCTTGTCGTAGAGAGTCTTGCCCATTTGAACCTTCATTTTTCCTACCCCCCTCCCCTTCCCCTTTGAAAGGAAAGGAAAAAGGCGGGGACGCTTACATATAGTCTGGGGACGGGGAGTTCAATTCCGACCAACGCATGGCTGGCCTAGCCCTTGGAAAAATACAGCACTGCCAAGATGATAATGATGGCCACGGCCTGGGCCAGGACGCGAATCCGCATCAATTTGTTGGACCAGCTCTTGGCCGTGTCGCCCCCCACCCACAGGGTGTAGAGGCCCAGGCACAGGACCAAAGCGACGGCCAGAACGGCAACGGCAACCAGGATTTTTCCCATGGGAGACATTCTGGCCCCTCAGCCCGGGCTAGGCCATGGCGTCAATCGCCGCATCGTCGAAGGTTCCCGGCACGATGGTGACGGGAATGGCCTGGACGCCGCTGGCGAACATGGTGACCAGGGGGCCGGGGCCTTCCTTGCCCGCGCCAGCGCCCACCACCAAAATCGAAATGTCCCGGTCTTCGTTGATCAGCTTGACCAGGCATTCGGCGGCCGAGCCTTCCATGCTGACCAGTTCGGGCATGATGCCGGCCAGCTCGTTCACGGTCTTGGCGGCGGCATGGAGCAGGTTTTCGGCGTCCTGCAATGCCTCGTCCTGCATGATTTCCTCCACGCCCCGCCATTGCTGGAATTCGGCGGGATGCACGGCACACAGAAGCGTCACCCGCCCGCCCGTATGCTGGGCGCGGCGCGCAGCAAAGCGCAGCGCCACCCGGCATTCGGGGGTCTTGTCCAGCACGACCAGGAATTTGCGGATGCGGGCAGCCATGGCGGCGATGCTGGCATTGCCGGGCCCCGGCGGGCAAGGGGATCGGCGTCAGGTCCAGACGGGCATCAGGAATATGGCCAGATTGACCGCAAAGCCCAGATTCCAGATCGCCGTGCGCGTCCAGCCCCAGCCCAGAAGATAGACCGCCACAAAGCAGAGCCGGAGCGCGATGAAGCCCAGCGCCAGCATGTCCAGTGTCGGCTGCGGCACATGGCGGAATTCGGCCAGCAGCACGGCGAAGGCAAAAAAGGGAAAGGTCTCAATGCCGTTCAGATGCGCGCCCAAGGCGCGGGCGCGCAGCGGCGGCTTGTAGAATTCCGGATTGCGTGGATTCTGGTTGTCGAATGCGCGCCCGGCCAGCGGCTTGAAGGGCGCGATGGTAAGAAGAAAAACCAGCACCGCGCCCAGCACGCAATATTCCGCGATTGTCATGGCGTGGTCCCCAATTTGCGCTTGAGATCATAGAGAATCTCCAGCGCCTCTTTCGGCGAAAGCGCGTCTGGCTGGATGGCGGCCAACGCCTCTTCCAGCGCATTGGCCCTGGATTGCGGTGCGATAGCGCCAAACAAGGGCAAATCGTCAATCCGCGCCAGGGGCTGGTGGCCTTCGCGGCCTTCTTCCATCGCCGCTAGCACTTCGTTGGCGCGGGCGATCACCGCATCCGGCAATCCCGCCAGCTTGGCGACATGGATGCCATAGGAACGGTCGGCCGCGCCCGGCACCACTTCATGCAGGAAGACGATGGTGTCATTCCATTCGCGCACTTTCATGGTGACGGGCGACATGGCGGCGAGGCGCTCACACAGCGCCACCATCTCGTGATAATGGGTTGCGAACAGCGCGCGCGACTTGTTGACCTCGTGCAGATGCTCGGCGGCGGCCCATGCGATGGCGAGGCCGTCATAGGTGGCGGTGCCGCGCCCGATCTCGTCCAATATCACCAAACTCTTTTCGGTGGCCTGGTTCAGGATCGCCGCCGTCTCCACCATTTCCACCATGAAGGTGGAACGCCCCGCGGCCAGATCATCGCCCGCGCCCACACGGCTGAACAAACGATCCACGATGCCGATGCGCGCGGCGTCCGCCGGAACGAAGCTGCCCATCTGCGCCAATATCGCGATCAGCGCATTCTGGCGCAGGAAGGTGGACTTGCCCGCCATGTTGGGGCCGGTGACCAGCAAGATCTTTCCGCGCCCCGCTTGTCCCTTGGGCGGGGAAAGATCGCAGGCGTTGGGCACAAAGCCGCGTTCCGCTGCCGCCGCCAGCGCCGCTTCCACCACAGGATGCCGCCCGCCGGTGATCGAAAACGAAAAGCCATTGTCCATTTGCGGGCGCGTCCAGCGCGCGGCGATGGCGAGTTCGCCTAAAGCCACCGAAACATCAATCACCGCCAGCGCCGCAGCCAGGCGCGAAATGTCAGGCGCCGACGAAAGGGCCAGCGCGCACATCTCATCGAACAGCGTCTTTTCCAGCGCCAGCGCCTGTTCGCCGGCTTCCGCGATGCGGCTGGCAAGCCCCGCCAGTTCGTCGGTGGAAAAGCGCACCACGCCCGCCATGGTCTGGCGATGGCGGAACAGCATCTGGCCGCTTTCATTGCGGTACGCCATCAGCTTGTCGGCGTGGTTCTGGCTGACTTCGATGAAGTAACCCAGGACGCCATTATGCTTGATCTTGAGGGCCGCGACATTGCCGATGGCGCGGTAGCGCGATTCCAGCCCGGCAATGACCCTGCGGGATTCGTCGCGCAGGCTGCGAACTTCGTCCAGCGGCGCATGCGCGCCCTTTGTAATAAAGCCGCCATCGCGCGCCAGATAAGGCGGCTCTTCCACCAGCAGGAAACTCAAGCGGTCCGACAGCAGCGACAGCGCCGCAATCGCTTCGGTGATGGTTGCGGCGGCATCCACCACCTCGCCCGCCAGCTTCAATTTGTTAAGGCGGTCGCGCACGGCACGCGCCGCCTTGATGCCTTCGCGCAAGCTCCCCAGGTCACGCGGCCCGCCGCGCCCCAATGTCAGCCGCGCCAGCGCACGCGCCAGATCGGGGGCGGTGCGAAGCGCCTCGCGCAAGCCCCTTCGCAATTCCTCGTCGCCCGCAAACATCGCCAGCGCGTCCTGGCGCGACGCGATCAGTTTCACATCCGTGAGCGGCGCCGCCAGCCGCGAGGCCAGTTCGCGCGCGCCCGAAGCCGTGACGGTGCGGTCCATCACCGACAACAGGCTGCCGCCCCGCCCGCCATTCAAGGTCTCTGTCAGTTCCAGGTTGCGCCGCGTCACCGCGTCAATGGCCATGAAGTTCGATGGCGCGACTTTCCCAAGCCGTTCCAGCGCGGCGCGCTTTCCCTTTTGCGTCAGTTCCAGATAGGCGATGGCAGCCCCTGCCGCCGCGATCTCGGCGCGGGAGAAACTGCCCAGCCCGTCCAGCGAGGCGATGGCGTAATGCGACAGCAGCGCCCTCTCTCCATTCGCGGAATCAAACCGGCTGGTCGGCAGCGGCGTCAGCGCCGGGCCCATCGCCTTCAACATTGCGCCAAGCCCGGCATGGGCCAGCAAAGCGTCGGGCACCAGCAACTCGCTGGGGGCGATGCGGGCAAGCTCCGCCGCCACGTCATTTTCCTCCAGCAGCGACACCTGGAACAAGCCGGTGGAAAGATCGGCGGCGGCCAGCGCGAATGCCGCCTTGCCCGTACCCACATGCGCCAGCGCCGCCAGCACATTGGCGCGGCGCGCATCCAGCAGCGCGTCCTCGGTCAGGGTGCCGGGGGTGACCAGGCGCACCACCTCGCGCCGCACCACCGATTTGGCGCCGCGCTTTTTCGCCTCCGCCGGGTCTTCGGTCTGTTCACAGACCGCCACCCGGAAGCCCGTGCGGATCAGCTTTTCCATATAGGCTTCGGCGGCATGGACCGGCACCCCGCACATGGGAATGTCGGCCCCCTGGTGCTTGCCCCGCTTGGTCAGGGCGATGTCCAAAGCCTCGGATGCCGACGCGGCATCGGCAAAAAACAGCTCGTAGAAATCCCCCATGCGGTAGAAAAGCAGATAGTCTTCATGCGCCGCCTTGATGGCGAGGTACTGCGCCATCATGGGGGTGGATTCGCCGCCCGCTGAAACCTGTTCCGTCATGGGCAAAAGCCTAGCAGAATGTCGCCAGCGCCCGCCGGATTCGCGCCGCCCCGCCGCCCGATATTCTGTGGATCAGGACAAAAAGCATGACCAAGAACATCACCAGCGACGACCGGCCCACCTTCACGGACGAGGAAGCGCTGGCTTTCCACGCCCTGCCCAAGCCCGGCAAGCTGGAAATCAACCCCACAAAGCCCATGGCCACCCAGCGCGACCTGTCGCTGGCCTATTCGCCGGGGGTGGCGGTGCCGGTGCGCGCCATCGCGGAAAATCCGGACGCGGCCTTCGATTACACCAGCCGGGGCAATTTGGTGGCGGTGATTTCCAACGGCACGGCCATATTGGGCCTGGGCAATCTGGGCGCGCTGGCCGCCAAGCCGGTGATGGAAGGCAAGGCGGTGCTGTTCAAGCGTTTCGCCGATGTGGACGCCATTGACCTGGAAGTGGACACGGATGACGTCGAGAAATTCGTGGGCGCAGTGCGTTACCTGGGCCCCAGCTTCGGCGGCATCAACCTGGAAGACATAAAGTCGCCCGACTGTTTCATCATCGAGCAGCGGCTGCGCGAGTTGATGGACATTCCCGTCTTTCATGACGACCAGCACGGCACCGCCATTATCGTGGCGGCGGGGCTGATCAATGCCGCCTCCATCACCGGGCGCAAAGTCGGCGAGATGAAGGTGGTGCTGAACGGGCCGGGCGCGGCCGGCATCGCCACGCTGGAGCTGATCAAGGCCATGGGCGTCAGTCCCGCCAACTGCATCGCGGTGGACAAGACCGGGGTTCTGTACCAGGGCCGCACGGATCTGAACCAGTGGCAATCCGCCCATGCGGTGAAGACCGACAAGCGCACATTGGCGGAGGCGCTGGTGGGCGCCGATGTGCTGATCGGCGTGTCGGCCAAGGGCGCGGTGACGCAGGACATGATCAAGACCATGGCCAAGGCGCCCATCATTTTCGCCATGGCCAATCCTGATCCCGAGATCACGCCCGAAGATGTGAAGGCGGTCAGGCCCGACGCCATCGTGGCCACGGGGCGCAGCGACTATCCCAACCAGGTCAACAATGTGTTGGGCTTCCCGTATATTTTCCGCGGCGCGCTGGATGTGCGGGCGCGCACCATCAACGAGGCCATGAAGGTCGCCGCCGCCGAGGCGCTGGCGGCGCTGGCGCGCGAAGACGTTCCCGATGAAGTGGCGGCGGCCTATCGCGGCTCGCGCCCGGTTTACGGTCCCGACTACATTATCCCCGTGCCATTCGATCCGCGTTTGATTTCACGTGTCAGCCGCGCCGTGGCGGAAGCGGCCATCAAGACCGGCGTGGCGCGCAAGGTCATCGCCGACCTGGACGCGTATGAAAATCATCTGTCGGCGCGGCTGGACCCCGCCGCCACCCTGTTCCAGACCATCACGGCGGCGGTGCGCGCCAAGCCCAAGCGCGTGGTCTTTGCGGAAGGCGAGGACGAAGCGGTAATCCGCGCCGCGTTCGCGTTCCAGAATTCGGGCCTGGGCAAGGCCCTGCTGGTGGGGCGCGCCGATGTGGTGCGGCGCGGTTTTGCCCATATAGGGCTGGACGAAAACGCACTCGAGATTCGCGTGCCGCTGTCGTCGCAGGAAGCAACGCCCTATATCGAACGGCTCTACAAGCGCATCCAGCGGCGCGGCGCGCTGTACCGCGACGCGGTGCGCATGGTGACCAATGACCGCAACATCTATGCCGCATCCATGCTGGCGGCGGGCGATGCCGACGCCATGGTGACCGGCGTCACCCGCAATTACGCCACGGCGCTGAATGACGTGCGGACCGTGATTGATCCGTCGCATGGCGTGACGCCCATCGGCATGCAGCTGGTCTTTGCACGCGGGCGCATCGTGCTGGTGGCCGACACCTCCATCACCGAGCTTCCCGATTCCCAACAACTGGCCGACATCGCCATGCGCGCTGCCGCCACGGCGCGCAAGCTGGGCCTGACGCCACGCGTGGCCTTGCTGGCGTCGTCCACCTTCGGCTTTCCCCGTTCCGAGCGCAGCGAGCGCATCATCGAGGCGGTGCATATCCTGGACCAGCGCCAGGTGGATTTTGAATATGATGGCGAGATGGCGCCTGATGTTGCACTCAATCCTGAAAAGCTGGACCTGTATCCTTTCGCGCGCCTGACTGACACGGCCAATGTGCTGATCATGCCGGCGCTGCATTCGGCGCAGATTTCGACCAAGCTGCTGCAACAGTTGGGCGGGGTGAACGTTATGGGACCGCTGCTGGTTGGTTTGGAGAAGTCGGTGCAGATCACGCCCCTGGGCGCCAAGATGAGCGAAATCTACAACTCCGCCATTGTCGCTGCTTATGACATCAATGATTGACGACGAGAAAAAATCGCGCCGACCTTTGCTGGCCTTCCTGCTGGTCACTTTGGCCGTGGGCGCGCTGGGCAGCGTCGTCACCACGCCCGCCATTCCCGGCTGGTATGCGGGGCTGAACCATCCATCCATCGCGCCGCCCAACTGGGTTTTCGCGCCGGTCTGGACCACGCTTTATGTGATGATGGCGGTGGCGGCCTGGCGGGCATGGAAAGTCGCGGGCACGCGCTCCCTCGCCATCAATATGTATGGCGTGCAGCTTGCGCTCAATCTTCTCTGGAGCATGTTTTTCTTCGGCCTGCACCGGATGGACTGGGCCTTTGCCGAGATCATTCTTTTGATTCTCAGCATTGCGGTTTGCACGGTGCTGTTCTGGCGCGCCTGCCGCATCGCGGGTCTGCTGATGCTGCCCTACCTGGCCTGGACCATTTTCGCGGCCAATCTCAACTGGGCCTTCCTGGCGCTGAACCCCTAGGAAGACTCAGGCCCGCCTCCCCTTCGCGCGAAGCGCAGGAAGGGGAGGTGGTTTCAGCGGGCGAAGGCGACTTCTTGGGAGCCGAGCGGCAAGCTGAAACCGGAGGGGTTGGCATATCCTACCCCCCTCCCTATATACCCCTTGAAGCCAACATGGGTTTGTGACCCATTGCGGCTTTTATCAATAGATTCAATGGGATGGACCGGAGGACGCCGCAAGGGTCAGGACCCCATGCCCCATGAAGAGGAACGAGAATGGCTAAAGTGATCGGCATTGACCTTGGCACCACCAACAGCTGCGTGGCGGTGATGGAGGGCTCGGCCCCCAAAGTGATCGAGAATGCGGAAGGCGCGCGCACCACGCCGTCCATCGTGGGCTTCGCTCCGGACGCGGAACGCCTGGTGGGCCAGCCCGCCAAGCGCCAGGGCGTCACCAATCCCGAATTCACCTTCTTCGCCATCAAGCGGCTGATCGGCCGCCGCTTCGACGATCCCATGACCAAGAAGGACATGGGCATGGTGCCCTACACCATCGTGAAGGCCGACAATGGCGACGCCTGGGTGGCGGGCCGCGACGGCAAGAAATATTCCCCCTCCGAAGTCTCGGGCTTCATCCTTCAGAAGATGAAGGAAACCGCCGAAGCCCATCTGGGCGAAAAGGTCACCC
>CANIAL010000005.1 GCA_947465395.1 Alphaproteobacteria bacterium
CCGCAACCGACCCGCCCTGCGAAAGCACAATCTCCGCCTCCCGCAGCTTGCCAATAACTTCCTCAGGCTGATGCCTGCGTCCCATTCCAAATCTCCCTCCAAGGTTCCAATATGATAGTCCCTGGACCACTTGGAAGGGGGCAGATCAGCGGCGCCATAGGGAAAAGCGTAACTCTCCGCCGCGCCACCATTCAAAAAAGGTTTCAGGAAGGCGGCGTTGCGCGCCGCGTCATCTTCCAGCACGGCCTGTGACAGGCCAAAGCTGGGCTGGTGCGAGAAGCCATGACAGCCGATCTCGTGTCCCGCCGCGGAAAGCTGCGCCAGGTCTTCGGCATCATAAAACTGGGTGCCGTCCATCGTGCGGCCACAGAACATGCCCGCTGTATAATAAGTGCCGCGCGCCCTGTGCCGGGCCAAGAGCGGGCCGGCCACGGTCCAGGCAGACTTTGGGAAATCATCAAAGCTGATGCTGGCGATAGGCCGGGACGCGCCCATGCGCGCCGGCTTGACCAGCGTCTGGCGGGCGATGAAACGGGTCAGGCGGGCCGCGAAAGACATGGGGCCTTTTTAGCAGCCAAAGCCTTAACTATTGGGAAACTGGAACTCGACATGGGGGCATGGAAAAGGGCACTTTCCCGCCATGAACAAGGGTCTTCAGATCGGCGATGTCACTATCCCGGGGCGGGTATTAAGTGCCCCCATGACCGGCGTCACCGACCTGCCCACCCGCCAGGCCGCTACCGCCCAGGGCGCGGCCTATGTCGCCACCGAAATGGTAGCCTGTGACAGCTTCGCCCGGGGCCGCCCTGACGTGGTGCGCCGCGCCGCCATCGGAAACAGCGCGTCCTTGATGGTCATTCAACTGGTGGGGCGCGAGGCGGAATGGATTGCCAAGGGCGCAAAGCTGGCCGAACAGGCGGGCGCACACATCATTGATTTCAACATGGGCTGCCCGGCCAAGGAAGTGACCGGCGCATTGTCAGGTTCGGCCCTGATGCGGGATGAGGAATTGGCAAAACGCCTGATCGGCGCGGCCGTGAATGCGACATCGCGGCCCGTGACATTGAAGATGCGCCTGGGCTGGGACACGCATTGGCAGAACGCGCCCGACATTGCGCGCATTGCCGAGGGCGAAGGCGTGAAAGCCATCACCGTGCATGGCCGCACCCGCAATCAATTCTATCGCGGCAATGCCGACTGGCGCGCAGTGGCGAAAGTGAAAGAGGCGGTTTCCATTCCCGTCATCGTCAATGGCGATGTCACGGACCTGGCATCGGCCAAGGCGGCGCTGGCCCAGTCGGGCGCGGACGGCATCATGATTGGCCGCGGCGGTTATGGCAGGCCCTGGCTGACGGCAGCTTTGGACCGCGCCCTGTCGGATGGCAGTGATGTGGCGGAGCCGGATTTGGCGAGCCGGCTTGAGATTCTCCTCAGCCACATGGCCTCGTCCTTGCGCTTTTACGGCGATGTCCTGGGGCTTCGGGTCTTCCGCAAGCATCTTGGCTGGTATGTGGAAAACGCCCCTCTGGGTGATGGCCCTGCCCGGCGTGCCGCCAAGGCACAATTCTGCCGCATGGACAGCGCCAGCGCCCTGGAAGCGGCATTGGCGCAATTTTGGACGAATGGGGGCCTTGCGCCTTCGGGAACCCGCCCTATCTAGGGCTGTGGGGGCGGCGACAACCGGCCGAAAACTCCCCTGCGGCAGGTTTTTGGTGGGGCCGGGATTTTCGCAATCCTTACATTTTTCTGTGTCAATTCGTGTTTTGCCACGCTGCAAACGCGTCTAGTTTGCGCCGCCTGAGATTCAGCCAGTTTCGCGCCGCCCGGGGGCTTAAACCCGGCAATTCGCAAGGGGACTTCATGTCACGTAAAATTCTGATCATTGCCATGGCTTTGCTGGCGGTGGCCGCCTGTTCGCCGCCCAAGCGCCCGCAGATGACGCCCATGGCGGGCTATGTGGTAATCAAGGAGCAGGCGGTGGCGCTGCACGCCGATCTGCCCGGCCGCACATCGCCCTTCGCGGTTTCCGAAGTCCGTCCCCAGATCACCGGCATCGTCAAGGCGCGCCTGTTCACCGAAGGCGCCGTGGTGAAGGCCGGCCAGCCGCTCTACCAGATCGATCCGGCCCCCTACCGCGCCGCCTATGACAGCGCCGCCGCGGTGCTGAACAGTGCGAAGCTCAAGGCCGACCGCTACACCCAGCTTCTGCAGGCCGGCGCCATCGCACCGCAGAACAATGACGACGCCCAGGCCGCCTACAAGCTGGCCGTCGCCAATGCCGATGCCGCGCGCATCAACCTGAACTATACGCGCATTGTCGCTTCCATCTCGGGCCGCATCGGCGCCTCGACCGTCACGCCGGGCGCGCTGGTCACCGCCAACCAGGCCACCGCGCTTGCCACCATCTCCACCCTTGATCCCATCTATGTGGACATTGACCAGTCCAGCGCCGAGCTGCTGGCCATGAAGCGTTCCGTACAGAGCGGCGACGTGGAAAACGCCAACAGCGCCGATGTGAAGCTGACGCTTGATGACGGCAGCACCTATGCCCATGACGGCAAGCTGCAATTCACCGATGTCACGGTGGACGCCGCCACCGGCTCTGTCCGCCTGCGCGCCATCTTCCCCAATCCCGAAGGCGTCCTGCTGCCGGGCCTTTATGTGCGCGCCACCATCCTGGAAGGCACCGACATGCATGGCATCTTGGTGCCGCAGCCGGCCGTCAGCCGCGATGCCAAGGGCAATCCCACCGTGCTGGTGCTGGATGACAAGGATTTTGCGCGCCTGCGCGAGATCAAGACCGGCCGCGCCATTGGTGGCGACTGGCAGGTACTGGACGGGCTGAAGGCCGGCGACAAGCTGATCGTGCAGGGCCTGATGAGCATCCGCCCCGACATGCAGGTGAAGTCCATGGAAGCGGGCAAGATGCCGCCTCCGGGCGCTGGCGGCCCCCCGGGTGCTCCCGGCGCAGCAGCTGGCAAGAAGTAAAAGTACGAAGTACCGGACGGCTTATAGGGGACTGGCCACATGAATCTGTCGCGCTTCTTCATTGACCGCCCCGTGTTCGCCTGGGTGATCGCCATCGTGATCATGCTGGCGGGCGCCATCGCTGCCTTCAGCCTGCCGGTGGAGCAATATCCCACCATCGCCCCGCCCGCGGTGTCCGTGAATGCCTTCTATCCCGGCGCCGACGCCGCCACCGTGCAGAACTCTGTCACCCAGGTGATCGAGCAGCAGCTGACAGGCCTGGACAATCTTCTGTATTTCTCGTCCGCCTCGAATGCCGATGGCTCGGTCGCCATCACCGCCACCTTTGCGCCCGGCACCAATGCCGACATCGCCCAGGTGCAGGTGCAGAACAAGGTGCAGCAGGCCGTGGCGCAGTTGCCCAGCCAGGTGCAGCAGCTTGGCGTCACCGTGCAGAAGGCCCAGACCAACTTCCTGCTGGTCGTGGCCATGTACGACACCACGGGCCGCTACACGACCACCGACGTTTCCGACTTCATGTCGTCCAAGATGCAGGACCAGCTCAGCCGCGTCACCGGCGTGGGCAACGTCCTGAATTTCGGCACCAAATACGCCATCCGCATCTGGCTGGACCCCTACAAGCTGCACAATTTCTCCTTGCAGCCTTCGGACGTGCGCGCCGCCATCGTCTCCCAGAACGTGCAGGTCTCTGCTGGCTCCATCGGCGGATTGCCCGCGGTCGCCGGCCAAGCCATGAGCGCCACCGTCACCGCCCAGTCCCAGTTCCAGACGCCGGAAGAATTCCGCAACATCATCCTCAAGACCTCGCCTGACGGCGCGGTGGTGCATCTGTCGGACGTGGCCCGTGTTGAACTTGGCGGCGACAGCTATGCCGTGCTCAGCGAAATGAACGGCCATGCCGGCGCCGGTTTCGCCATCATGCCTGCCCCCGGCGCCAATGCGCTGAAGCTGGTGGACGCCGTGAAGGCCCGCGCCCATGCACTGGAGCCGACCTTTCCGCCCGGCATGAAGCTGATGTTCCCGGTGGACAATACCGACTTCATCCGCCTATCCATCCGCGACGTGGTGGAGACCCTGATCGAAGCCATCGCGCTCGTCATTTTGGTCATGTACCTGTTCCTGCAGAACTGGCGCACCACGCTTGTTCCCGCCGTGGCGGTGCCCGTGGTGCTGCTTGGTACCTTCGGCATCCTGGCCGCGGTGGGCTATTCCATCAACACGCTGACATTGTTCGCGCTGGTGCTGGTCATCGGCCTTTTGGTGGACGACGCCATCGTGGTGGTCGAAAACGTGGAACGGTTGATGCGCGAAGAGGGGCTGGAGCCCCGCGACGCCACCTTGCGCTCCATGACGGAAATCACCGGCGCCCTGATCGGCATCGGCCTGGTGTTGAGCGCCGTGTTCCTGCCCATGGCGTTCTTTGGCGGCTCCACCGGCGTGATCTATCGCCAGTTCTCGGTCACCATCGTCTCGGCGATGCTGCTATCCATCATGTGCGCCCTGATTTTGACTCCAGCCCTGTGCGCCACCTTGCTGCTGCCCATCAAGAAGGGCGAGCACGCCCATGCCAGCGGCTGGCTGGGCAAGTTCTTTGACGGGTTCAACACCCGCTTCGAGGCGATGCGCGACTGGTATCACGCCAAGCTGGAAACGGTTTTGAGCCGCGCCAAGCTGACCATGGTGATCTATGCCGTGATCGTGGCGGTGCTGATAGTGCTTTACATGCGCATGCCCACGGGCTTTTTGCCCGAAGAAGACCAGGGCTTTGTCGTCACCCTGATCAGCCTGCCCCCCGGCACGCCCCAGGCCAAGACCATGGCGGTGGCGCGGCAGGTCTCCAACCACTACATCACTGAAGAAAAAGACAATGTGGACATGGTGTTCACGGTCGCCGGCTTCAGCTTCCTGGGCGCGGGCCAGAATACGGGCATCACGTTTGCCCGCCTGCACAGCTGGGACGACCGTCCCGGCGCCGACCGTACCGCCCAGGCCGTGGCGCGCCGCGCCTTCATGAAATTCATCCGCATTCCCGACGCGCAGGTTTTCCCGCTGGTGCCGCCGGCCGTGCCTGAACTGGGCCTGGCCACCGGCTTCGACATGCAGATGGAAGACCGCGCCAATCTGGGCCATGAGGGCCTGATCCAGGCGCGCAACATGCTGCTCGGCCTGGCGGCGCAGAACCCCAAGCTGGCGGGCGTGCGCCCGGCGAGCCTGGACGACACCCAGCAGCTTCACATCACCATTGACCAGGAAAAGGCCAACACGCTGGGCATTTCCACGTCCGACGCCAACGCCACCCTGTCGGCGGCCTGGGGCGGCACCTTCGTCAACAATTTCATCGACCGCGACCGCGTCAAGCGCGTCTTCATGCAGGGCGACGCGCCCTTCCGCATGAAGCCGGAGGACATCAATCGCTGGTACGTCCGCACCAACACCGGCGCCATGGCGCCCTTCTCGTCCTTCGCCCGCGTGGATTGGAAGACGGGTCCGGCGTCGCTGACGCGCTATAACGGTTTCCCGTCCATCGAACTCCAGGGCCAGGGCGCGCCCGGCGTTTCCTCCGGCACGGCGCTGCAGGAAATGGACGCCATCTTCAAGAAGCTGCCCCAGGGCATTGATTATGAGCTGACGGGCCTTTCGTACCAGGAACAGCAGGCGGGCGCGCAGGCCCCGGCGCTGTATGCCCTCTCCATCCTGATCATCTATCTCTGCCTGGCGGCCTTGTATGAAAGTTGGGCGATCCCGCTGTCGGTGATGCTGGTCATTCCCCTGGGCGTGATCGGCGCGGTGGCGGCTGCCAGCGCCCGCGGCCTCTTCAACGACATCTATTTCCAGGTGGGGTTGCTGGCCACCATCGGCCTTGCCGCCAAGAACGCCATTCTGATCGTGGAGTTCGCGGTGGATGGCGAGAAGCGGGGCATGACCGCACGCCAGGCGGCCTTGTGGGCGGCCAAGCTGCGGTTGCGGCCCATCCTGATGACCTCCATCGCCTTCGTGGCCGGCGTGGCGCCCCTGGCGCTGGCGCATGGCGCGGGCGCGGGCAGCCAGAACGACATCGGCACCGGCGTCATTGGTGGCATGGTGGCGGCGACCGTGCTGGCCGTGTTCTTTGTTCCGGTCTTCTTCCAGATTGTGAACAAGGGCCTGCAGCATCACGAATAAGCCATAAATCGCGGCCTTCCCGGCCTCGCGTTGACTTAGGCGGGGCCGTGAAATTGAATGCGCGCCATCCCCCTATGGAGGCGCGCAATGCGGCCCGGCGATTTCTTCTGGTATGACGTGATGACCACCGACATGGCGGCGGCGAAGGCGTTCTACGCCTCCGTCACCGGCTGGAGCGCGCAGGACGTCAGCACCGCCAACCTGACCTACAACAGCTTCAACCTGGAGGGCCGGGGCGTGGCGGGCCTGATGCCCATGCCCGATGGCGCGCCGGCCGGCATGCGCCCCGCCTGGCTGGGCTATGTCCTGGTGGATGACGTGGATGCCATGGCCAAAAGAATCGTGGCCGAGGGCGGCAAGCTGATGCGCGGGCCGATTGATGTACCGAACATCATCCGCTTCGCGGTGGTGGCTGATCCGCAAGGTGCAGGGTTCCTGATCGCCAAGCCGCACATGGCAGAGAGTTTCACGCCGCCGCCAGAACTGGACGCCAACACGCCCGGCACGTTCGGCTGGCGCGAGTTGATGGCGGCGGACGGCCCGACCGCTTTCCCCTTCTATGAAAAGCTGTTCGGCTGGAAAAAAGGTGACGCGGTGGATATGGGGCCGATGGGCATCTACCAGCTTTTCAACAATGGCGGCGAAAACATGGGCGGCATGATGACCAAGCCGCCGCAATCGCCCGCCCCGCCCCATTGGGGCTATTACATCAATGTGCCCGCCATTGACGCCGCCGCCGCCAAGGTGACCGCTGCGGGCGGCACCATCCTGAACGGCCCCATCCAGGTGCCGGGCGGCCAATGGGTGGTGCAGTGTTTCGATCCGCTGGGCGCGCAGATTTCCTTTGTGGCGCCGAAGCGCTGATGGGCATACGCGAAAAGGCCGACGCGTTCCGGGCGCTGCATCAAAAAGGCGCTGCCTTCATCATTCCCAATCCCTGGGACCGGGGCAGCGCCCGGCTGCTGGCGAACATGGGTTTCAAGGCGCTGGCCACAACCTCCATGGGCTATGCCTTTTCCATCGGCCAGACGGATGGATCGCTGTCGCGTGAGCAGACCCTGGCCAATGCCCGCGACATGGCGGAGGCCACGGATTTGCCCGTCAGCGCCGATTTGGAAAACGGCTTTGGCGATTCACCGGAAGAAGCGGCCCGCACCATCACCATGGCGGGCGCCACCGGCATTGTCGGCGGCTCCATCGAGGATGCCACCGGCCGCAGGGGCGATCCCATCTATGACATGGCGCTGGCGGTGAAGCGGGTGGAAGCGGCGGTGGCGGCGGCGCGCGCGCTGCCCTTCCATTTCACCCTGACGGCGCGGGCGGAGAATTACCTGCATGACCGGATTGACCTGGACGACACCATCGCGCGCCTGAAGGCCTTTGAAAAAGCGGGCGCGGATGTTCTGTTTGCGCCGGGCCTGCGCCGCCGCGAGGATATCGAGGCTGTGGTCAAGGCGCTGGAAAAGCCCGTCAATGTGCTGCAGGGACTGAGCGGCGCGCTTTTAAGCCAGGCAGAACTGGCGGCCATCGGCGTGGGACGCATCAGCGTAGGCAGCGCGCTTGCCCGCGCGGCGCTGGGCGGTTTCCTGGACGCGGCCAATGAGATGCGTGAACATGGCACCTTCAACTTCTCCGCCAAGGCAGCGTCGCCCCGCGACATCACGCCGATCCTTGCACCCTATTCCAAATGACCGCATTCAGCCGCCGCTTTTCGGTGGCCCCCATGATGGACTGGACGGACAGCCCCTGCCGGGTGCTGCACCGGGCGCTGTCGTCGAACGCGCTGCTTTACACCGAGATGGTGACCACCGGCGCGGTGCTGCATGGCGACCGCCAGAAATTGCTGGGCTTTGATCCCGCCGAGAATCCCGTAGCCTTGCAACTGGGCGGCAGCGATCCCGGCGATTTGGCGCAGGCTTCGCGCATCGCGCAGGATTTCGGATATGACGAAGTCAATCTGAACGTGGGCTGCCCATCGGATCGGGTGCAGTCGGGCCGCTTTGGCGCGTGTCTCATGAGGGAGCCTGCTCTGGTAGGGGAATGTGTGGCCGCCATGCAGGCCGCCGTCACCATTCCCGTCACCGTCAAATGCCGCATCGGCGTGGATGACCAGGACCCGGAAGAGAGCTTGCGCGCCCTGATCGCTGCCTGCCCCGGCGTGACGTCCTTTGCCGTGCATGCGCGCAAGGCCTGGCTGGCGGGCCTGTCGCCCAAGCAGAACCGCGACGTGCCGCCGCTGGATTATCATCTGGTCTATCGCATCAAGCAGGAAAAGCCGCAGTTGGAAATCGTCCTGAATGGCGGCATCGCCAGCCTGGAGGAAGCCGAGGCGCACCTGGCCCATGTGGACGGCGTGATGCTGGGCCGCGCCGCCTATCACAATCCCATGCTGCTGGCAGAGGTGGATGCGCGCTTTTTCGGCGGCGCGTCACGCGACCTGGATGCGGCGGTGGAAACCTATCTGGAATATGTGGAGCGCAAGCTGGCCGAAGGCGTGCGGCTGGCGGTCCTGATCAAGCCCATGCTGGGGCTATACAATGGCCGTCCCGGCGCGCGCGGCTTCCGCCGCCATCTGTCGGAAAACGCGCCGCCGCATGACGCGGGCATGGATGTGCTGCGCGACGCCTTGGCTTTCCTGAAGCCGCAGCGCAAGGCCGCGTAACTACTTATCCGATTATTGGCGCGCCGCCAGCAACTGGTCCAGCAAGGCCGGCTGGCCTTCCACCCGTTCCAGATGCGGATAGCGCAAGCCCCCGTGATAGGCGATGTTCAGGGTGCGCCAGGCCCCGTCGCGCTTGACCAATAGCGTAATTGGCTCCTTGGCCGTCTTGGCTTCGGTGATGGCGTCGCGCATTTCCTCGCCGTCATAATCCACGCCATTCACCGCCATGACCTGGCTGCCAATGGTGATGCCCGCATTGAATGCCGGGCCGTCCCAGGCCACGTCTGTCACCATGCCCTTGTTGTCCAGGATCAAGCCCAGCGAGAAACTGAAATTGTCGCGCTTGCGCCGCGCGTCATCCACCTTGTTCCGCTCCGACTGTGTTTCGCTGTATGTCAGCCGATAGCCGCCGCGCGTTACGCCATCCAGCGGCGGATTGACCGCCAGCGCCAGCCGGGTTTTCAGGAACCCGGCCCAGTCGTACGGCAGCACGCTGTTCAGCCCCTTCACCACATCGTCGAAGGTATAGGTGACCGGCACGAAACTGCCGTCATCAATGCCGAAGAACGTGCGCGCAAAGTCATCCAGCGATTTCTGTCCCTTTGTCCGCTCCCGGATCAGGGAATCTGCGTCCAGCCACAGCAGCAGGCCTTCATTGTAGTAATCCTCGCTGCGCTGGTAGCTGCGCCACGGGATGGGCGCGCGGTGCGCGATGATGGGATCGTTGGTGGTGTCAGCCAGCGGCCGCCATTGCCGCCCCGCCAATGTGCCGTAATAGGCAGCATTGTCCGCAAAGGAATCCAGCGCCTGCTGTTTCGTCCAAAGCCCGGACCGCGCCGCCAGCACAAAGCCCCAGAATTGCGTCTGGCCTTCATAGACCCAGAGCAGGCTGCCGCCCATCGGGACATTATAGTTTGGCGTCCACAAATCGGCGGGGCGGCGGAACTTGCCGTTCCAGGAATGGGTATATTCATGCGCCAGCAAATCGCGGCCAGAACTGGACTTGTCCCACTGGCTGAAATATTTCGCGGTGGTGATGTCCTCGCTGGAGCGGTGATGCTCCAGCCCCTCGCCCGTGACATGGTCGGACAGGCCCAACAGGAAATCATAATGGTCGTAATGATGCGAGCCATACAGACGATAGGCCTGCTGGATCAGGGCGCGGTGGGGCGCGATCTGCGCCTCCGTCGCCTTCAGTTGCGCGGGCCGGTCCGCCGCCACCGCCAGGCGCACATGCGTGGCCGGATCAAGGTCAATATGCGTGAAATGCCTGCCCGCCAGAACGGGCGAATCCACCAATGTCTCCAGCGGCACCGTCTTGAAGCGGCCGCCCTCGCCCGCCTCCATCGCCGTTCCCATCCGCCAGCCCGCGGGCAGTTTCAGTTCGGCGGAGACGGGAATGCGGCGCGCGAAATAACCTGCCGGGTACAGCACCACCGCGTTCCATTGCAGATCCAGCATCACATCGGTGAAAACCACCCGGCCTTCCTTTGATTCCACGGGCGATAGGAACTGGAAATCGGCGGTGACATTGGATGCGCCCTCCGGCACCTCCACATGAAAGGCATAGACATCCACCGTGTCGCGCACCCATGGAATAACGCGGTTGCCGGCATGGATGACAAGGCCCGACAGCTTGTCTATCGGCCCCACCGGCGAATGATTGCCCGGCAGCCATTTGGGATAGAGCAAAGTCAGGCGGCCAGGTTTGGCCACCGGGATCACTTCATGCATCCGCATGATGCCGCGCGCCGTGTCGGTGGCGTCCACGGTGAGCTGGAGAATGCCACCGGGATAGGCGATATCCAGGGGCGCGGGAATGGCGGGCGGCAGCGCCGCGGGCATGGGGCCGGGATAGTTGGCGGGAGAATTAGTCTGTGCGTCTGCTGCGCCGACCAGACCCAAGAATAACAGTGCCGCGATTGCCCGCATGACCAGCCCCCCAAAAGCTGGGCCTAGACTAGCAAGCGGGGGACGGAAGGCGAGTCAGATTTTCTGCCCGTTATATCTTCTGATCATATTCGCCCACTTCCGGATGGCGCGACAGGCGCTGGTCCAGGTCGGCGAACATGGCCCGCATCTGGGCTTCCGAGGCAGGACTTTCCACCACTACCACCAAAGACGGCTTGTTGGAGGAGGCCCGCACCAGCCCCCAGGTGCCGTCTTCCAGGGTGACGCGCACGCCATTGACGGTGACGATGCTGGCGATGTTCTGGCCCAGCAGTTTGGTCCCGGCCTCTTTCAGCGCCGCATATTCCGCCGTCATCGCATCCACCACAGCGTATTTTTTGTCGTCGGGGCAGAAGGGCGCCATGGTGGGCGAGCCGAAGCTTTGCGGCAGGCCGTCATAAAGACCGGAGAGTTTCGCGCCCGGTCCCGCCCGGTCCAGCATTTCCAGCACCTGGATCGCGGCCACGATGGCGTCGTCATAGCCAAGCCCGATGGGCGGGTTGAAGAAGAAGTGCCCGGACTTTTCGAAGCCCGCCAGCGCCTTCAATTCCGCCGTGCGGCGCTTGATATAGGAATGGCCCGTCTTCCAGTAGTCCGTCTTCACGCCATTCTTCTTCAGGACCGGATCGGTCAAATAAAGCCCGGTGGATTTCACATCCACCACGAATTGTGCGTTTGGGTGCCGCGCCGACAGGTCGCGCGCCAGCATGACGCCGATCTTGTCCGCGAAAATCTCACGCCCCCGGTCATCCACCACGCCGCAGCGGTCGCCATCGCCGTCAAAGCCGAGACACAGATCCGCGCCTTCGGCCTTCACCGCCGCGCCCATGGAATGCAACATTTCCATGTCTTCGGGGTTGGGATTGTATTTTGGGAAAGTGAAATCCAGCTCGGTGTCCATGCCGATCACCTCGGCCCCAATGCGGCGCAAGGCCTCGGGCGCAAAGGCGCCCGCCGTGCCATTGCCACAGGCAGCGATCACCTTGATGGGCCGCGACAGCTTGTGGCCCTTGGTGACGGCGCCCAGATACTGCTCGCGCATGTCCGGCACGGTGATGCAGGAACCGCCGGGCCGTTCCTGGCCCAAGCCCTCCAGCACGATTTTCTTCAGCGCGTTGATTTCGTCCGGGCCAAAGGTCAACGGCCGCGCCGCGCCCATCTTCACTCCCGTCCAGCCATTTTCATTGTGGCTGGCGGTGACCATGGCGACGGCGGGACAGTCCAGCGCGAATTGCGCGTAATAGGCCACCGGGGACAGCGCCAGGCCAATGTCATGCACCTGGCAGCCGGCGCGCATCAGGCCCAGCATCAGCGCCTGTTTCACAGACAGCGAATATTCGCGATAGTCATGCCCCGTGACGATGCGGGGGGCCACGCCCAAGGCGTGCAGATAAGTGCCCAGGCCCAGACCCAGCGCCTGAATGCCCAGAAGGTTGATCTCCTTTCCCAGCAGCCAGCGCGCATCATATTCGCGGAAGCCGTTGGCGGTGACCAGGGGCAGATTTTCGTAATCGGCCGTATTGGGGCGGAGGTCCGAGCGGGGCTTTATCATAAAGCGGTTCTAACGGGCGCGGCGTTGCCGCTCAACCCGGCTCGTGCGGGCCCAGGCTGCCATCCTTGCCTTCAAAGCGGGGATTGGAGAGGTCGTACGTGTCATAGCCGCAATGGGGACAGGCGGGAATCACTGTGCCTTTTTCCAGCCGCGTCGGCTTGTGGCAACGCTCGCACCGGTAGTCGGCGCTTTCGCGCGCTATTTCGCCAATCTTCTCGCTCATGAATATCCTCAGCTCTCTTGGTGGGAACGCAGGGATGCCAACGCTGTTCCATGCCGAAAAGTCCAATAAAAGGCTGTTTTACAAGCAATCTGAACGCCCGCCTTAACCGGGACTTAACAGCGCGGCCCCTAGTCTTTGCCCGAAATTTTCGGAAAATTCGGGCCATGGCAAAGGCGCAGTTCCACAAGAACCAGCGTGTGTACGTCAAGCCGGTCGGCACCTGGGCGCTGATCGAGCATGTGGTGCCGCACTGGGCCAAGGGCCTGGATGAACCCATCCGCGTTCATTACGATGTGGGCCTGGGCCGCGAATTCGCCGCCGAGGAACTGCTCAGCGAAGAACCCATGAGCGAGAACGGCCAAGCTTCCGCCCATGAATGGCGCGTGGTGCGCGCCCGCAACAAGTGGCAGCCGGCGGAAGATTGCGCCCGCCATCCCGTTCCCGGCACCTATCCCGTGGTGGTGACCAGCGATGCGGAATGGGGCGGCTGGCGCGTGCCGGGCGCGGAATATGACCTGGACCCCCTGAAGGTGGAAGAACAGGCGCGGCTGATCGCCAGCGCGCCGCTGCTGGCATCCTTTGCCAGCGGGCTGGTGGATTGGGCGCGCAAGTCGGGCGAGGACATGCCCAACGCTCTGGTGGAATTGGCGCACAGCGCGCATGACATATTGGCCCATGTGAAGGGCCAGACGTGAGATGAAGCCGTTTCCCGTCGCGGCGGCGCTGCGCTTCTGCGTTCTGCTGGCGGGATTTTCGCTTCTGACCGCGCTTTTCTTCTGGCCCGTGGTGGCCCATCCCGCGGCGCAGTTGCTGGGCCCGCCGGAAGACAATTACCAGGATTTCTGGAACAGCTGGTACGCGGCGCGCGGGCACGCCGATGGTTTCTTTTTCACGCGGCTGATTTTTTATCCCGAAGGCGCGTCGCTCACCTATCATTTCTTCGCCTATCCGCAGATCGCGCTGGTCTGGGGTTTGAGCAAGATATTCGGCACCGCGTTGCCGACTTTGATCGCGCTGCAGAACCTCACCATCCTCTTGTCATTCCCGCTGGCGGGCGTGAGCGGCTTTTATCTTTGCCGCCACTTGACCGGCAGCAGCATCGGCGCGCTGGCAGGCGGTTTCATCCTTGCTTTCAATCCCGCCCATGTGGCGCAGGCCATGCATCATGCCCATGTGGCGGGGATCGAGTTCCTGCCCGCCTTTGTGCTGTGCTATCTGATCGGTCTGGAACGCAAAAGCTGGGCATGGCTGGCAGGCGCGGCAGGTTTCTATGCCCTCAGCGCCCTCTCCTGCTGGTATTATCTTTTCTACGGCTTTTATTATCTCTGTTTCCATTTGCTGTACCTGCGCGTGCATCAGCACAAATGGCCACGCGGCTGGGGGCTGGTGGCGCCCGCATCGGTGACGGCCGCCACGGCGCTGTTGTTGTCACCGCTGATCATACCCATGCTGGCGGCGGGAACGCATGAAGCGGCTTACCAGCCCGGCGGCAATATCTTCGTGGCCGACATGCTGGCCTGGACGGCCTTTCCGCCCACGCATTTGCTGGCGGACTGGAGCGTATCGCTGTATCGCCGCTTCACGGGCGATGCCTGGGAAGCCACGGTCTATCTGGGGCTGGCGAATATGGCGCTGCTAGCGCTGGGGTTCGTGCTGGCAAAAGACAGGCGCGTGTTGTGGTACGCGATGGGCGGCATGATCTTCTTCGCCGTGCTGGCCAGCGGCGACGCGCTGCATTGGGCGGGCGCGACCCTGCCCGTGCACATGCCCGGCATCGTGCTGTCACAGCTTCCCTTCTTCGCCAATGTGCGCACACCGGCGCGGGCGGTGGTGTTCGTCTATCTGTTCCTGGGTATCGGCGTGGCGGGCGCCATCGCGGCGCTGAAGATGCAGCACGAAATCTGGTCGCGCGCCGCCGTGACGGTGCTGGCATTCCTGATGCTGCTGGATTTTGCGCCCGCCCGCATCGCCACCGCACCGCTGACCTGCGCGCCGGAACTGGCCGTGCTGGCGCGCGACAGCGGCACCTTCGGCGTGCTGGACCTTCCCAGCGGCTATGTGGAAATCAACAGCTATATGGCGGCGCAGGCCTGTCATGGCCGCCCCATCGCGCAGGGCATCATCGCCCGCAAGCTGGACGCCAGCCTGATTGACCACCTGGAGAAAAAGGATACCGCCCGCCAGCGCGAGCAACTTCAAAAGGCCGGCGTGAAATACATCCTGTTGCACAAGCCCAAAGACGGACTTTACGCCTGGACCGGCTATGACGGTTCCGAAGCCGCCTGGCGGCAGAATTACCAAGCGGTGATGGACGGTCCCGCCATGAGCGTCCTTCAGGTCTATTGATTTCAGCAATCGCGGATGCGTCAATGGGTTTCCCGCACAGGAACCCATCATGCAGACCGCCATTCGCCTGGCCGATTACCATCCGCCGGATTTTCACATCAGCAAGGTCGCGCTGGACTTCGCGCTGGACCCGGAAGCCACGCGTCTCACCGCCCGGCTCGAGATCAAGCGCAACGGCAATCACAAAAGGCCACTGGTGCTGGCGGGTGAGAAACTGAAGCTGATATCGCTGGCGCTGGATGGCAAAAAGCCTGTCCACATTGTGGATAGCGAGGGCCTCACCGTCGAAAATGTGCCCGATGCCTTCACCCTGGAAAGCGTCTGCGAGATTTCGCCCGCATCCAACACGGCCCTGGAGGGGCTTTATCGCGCGGGCGGGCTGTTCTGCACGCAATGCGAGCCGGAAGGCTTCCGGCGTATCACTTTCTTCCTGGACCGGCCCGACAATCTTTCCGTTTTCACGGTGCGGCTGGAAGCGGACAAGGCGCAATATCCCGTGCTGCTCTCCAACGGCAACAGGATGGAAAGCGGCGACCTGCCCGGCGGCAAGCATTTCGCGCTATGGCACGATCCCTTTCCCAAGCCGTCCTATCTGTTTGCGCTGGTGGCCGGCGATCTGGGCGCCATCCATGACCGCTTCACCACGGCATCAGGCCGCGATGTGGCCCTTTCCATCTTTGTCGAGCATGGCAATGAGCCGCGCGCGCTCTACGCCATGGATTCGCTGAAGCGGGCCATGAAATGGGACGAAGAGACTTATGGCCGCGAATATGACCTGGATATTTTCATGATCGTGGCGGTGTCGGCCTTCAACATGGGGGCGATGGAGAACAAGGGCCTCAACATCTTCAATGATAAGGTTCTGCTGGCATCCCCCAACACCGCCACCGACGATGATTATGCCCGCATCGAAAGCGTGGTGGCCCATGAATATTTCCACAACTGGACCGGCAACCGCATCACTTGCCGCGACTGGTTCCAGCTGTCCTTGAAGGAAGGCCTGACGGTTTTCCGCGACCAGAGCTTTTCCGGCGACATGCGCAGCCACGGCGTCAAGCGGATCGAGGATGTGCGCGGGCTTCGCGGCCGCCAGTTCCAGGAAGATGCCGGCCCGCTGGCCCATCCCGTGCAGCCGCAAAGCTATATCGCCATCGACAATTTCTATACCGCCACGGTTTACGAAAAAGGCGCCGAGGTGATCGGCATGCTGCAGACGCTGGCCGGGCGGCAAGGCTATCGCAAGGCGACGGACCTCTATTTCGAACGCCATGACGGCCAGGCCGCCACGGTGGAAGACTGGGTCAAATGTTTTGAAGACAGTGGCGGGCGCGACCTTTCCCAGTTCCGCCGCTGGTATCGCCAATCCGGCACGCCGGTCATCGTGGCGGACGGAAAATATGACGCCGCCGCGCAGACCTATGCGCTGGAATTGTCGCAGCAGCTTTCGCCCACACCGGGCCAAGCCGGCAAAGAAGCCTTCCATGTGCCGGTGCGGCTGGGCCTGATCGG
This sequence comes from Alphaproteobacteria bacterium, assembly GCA_947465395.1. Lineage (GTDB taxonomy): Bacteria > Pseudomonadota > Alphaproteobacteria > Micropepsales > Micropepsaceae > Rhizomicrobium. Next base: position 16,393 of record CANIAL010000005.1, read on the forward strand.
CAAATCGGGCGCGCTGCCGCTTACTCTTGAGGGCGAGAACGCGCCGGGACCACAAAGCCGCGTGCTGGAATTGCAGCAGATGCGCCAGCGTTTCCTGTTCACGGGCGTCACCGAAGAGCCGCTGCTGTCATTGGGCCAGGGTTTTTCCGCGCCGGTGATTTTCCGCCAGCAGATCAGCCGGTCGGGCCGCGCCCGGCTGATGGGCCATGACCCGGATGCCTTCAACCGCTGGGAATCCGGCCAGGCGCTGGCGGCCAGCATCATGCTGGAAGGCGGCGGCAACACAGACTTTGTCAGCGCCATGGGCGCCGTGCTGGCGGATGCGCCCGCCGATCCCGCCTTCGCCGCGCAGATGCTTGCCCTGCCCGGCGAAAGCGAGCTGGCGTCGAAAGGCTCCCCTGCCGACCCGGAAGCAATCTTCGCGGCACGGCTGGCACTGGTGCGTGCGGTGGCGGAGGCGCACCGGCCGCTGCTGGCGCAGCTTTACGAAAACAACCGTGACAGCGGCGATTTCAGCCCGGACGCGGAAGCGGCGGGTCGCCGTGCGCTGCGCAATGCCTGTTTGCGCTATCTCACCGCTACGGATGAAGAAGCAGCGGCGGGCCTGGCCCTTGCCCATTACAAGAACGCCGCCAACATGACCGACATGATCGCGGGACTGGCGGCGCTGGCGCGCATGGACAGCCCGCTGGCCAATGACGGCTTCAACCATTTCGCCACACGCTTCCGCGCCGATCCGCTGGTGATGGACAAATGGATGGGGTTGCAGGCGGGATCACCCCGCGCCGACACGGTGGAGCGGGTAAAGGGGTTGATGCATCACGCCGCCTTTGACATCAAGAATCCCAACCGGGTGCGCGCCCTGATCGGGGCCTTCAGCGCCAATCATCTGCGCTTTCACCAGAAGGACGGCGCGGGCTACCGGCTGGTGGGCGATGTGGTGCGAAAGCTGGACCCCATCAATCCGCAGGTGGCCGCAAGGCTGGCGGGCGCGTTTGAAACCTGGCGGCGTTACGACCCGGCACGCCAGGTCCTGATGCGCGGCGAACTGGAAAGCACGCTCAAGCTCCCAAACCTCTCTCCCAACCTCTACGAAATCTCGAAGAAGATTCTGGGCTAGAGGAAAACTCAGACCCGCCCTCCCCCATTGGGCGAAGCCCATGATGGGGGAGGTGGCTGTAGCTGGCAGGGCGCTTGCGCCCGTGGCCAGCGAAAGCCGGAGGGGGCAAAAAACAAGCTGAGGCGCGCCCGCACCGGCATTAATACCTTGTTAACCCTGATAGACGCGCGACTCAGCCTGCGCCAATAATCTGTGGGCGAATCAGTGATTCGCTCTGGCCGCAGAAAGCGGCCCTGGGGGTCCACCGTCATGGCGCAGCAACGCGCCTCTTCTGTCGAGGCCTGGGGCGCCTTCGCCGCCCTGGCCGCGCAGCGCAAATTCCGCAAGACAAGCTGGCTGGCGCCGGTCTGCATCGCGCTTCTCTGCGCCAGCTTCGGCGCCGCCGCCCTGCTGCAGATGCGGCTGGACCGCGCCCATGCCGCCGCCCAGGCGCAGGCCTATGAACAAATCCGCGCCGGCGACCTGGCCCAGGCCGCTGCCGCCGGGCTTGCCCGCATGGAAGCGGCAGGCCGCCATTTCGCGGCCATGCCGGGCAGCACGCCCGACGAACCCGCCATCCGCAACATCGCCCTGACGGGCCCGGGTGGCGCGCTGATCGCCGCCAGCAATCCCGCCGCCGCTCTGCCCACCAACCAGGCCGCCAGGGTCTTTGCCTTTGGACCCCAGGCGGGCATCAGCTTCGCGGCCGGCGCGCGGCGGATCACCGTGCTGTTCGATCCGGCCGCCCTGGCGCCCATGGGCGCGCGCATGGCGCTGCTGCTGCCGGGTGGCGCTGTGCTGGCCCATGGCGCGGGCTTCACCGCGCCAACCGCCACGGTCCCCGTGCCGGGCTGGCCGCTTGCCGCCGCCACGGCGCTGGACCAGACGGCGGCGGGCTGGATGGGCGCGCTGCCGCTCTATCTCTTCGTGATCCTGGGCCCGTCCGTGGCGGGGGCCTGGCTGGCCGCTTTGCTGGTGGGCGCATTCGCCCGCCAGGAAAAGGCGCAAAGCGCGGTGCGGGCGCTGAAATCCGTGCGGCCCGTGGAAGGCAAATTGATGGTGCGCCTGGCCCTTGCCGAGCGCGCGGCGCTGGAAGCCGCCCGCTCCAAATCCGAATTCATCGCCCATATGAGCCATGAACTGCGCACGCCGCTGAACGCGGTGATCGGATTTTCGGAAGTGATCGCAAGCGGACTTTATGGCCCGGTGGGCCATGCCAAATACGCCGAATATGCCAACGATATCGCTGGCGCCGGGCGCCAGCTTCATGCCCGCATCGGCGACATACTGGAATTCGCCAACATCGAGGCCGGGCGTCATCCGCTGTCGCTGGAGCGCGTGGAACTGGCGGCGCTGGCCGAAGCGGCGCTGGAAGACCACAAGGGCCGCGCTTTCTCGCGCCGCATAAGGCTGGACGCGGGCGCCTGCGTGCCGGGTTTCGTGCGCGCCGATCCGTTGGCCCTCAGGCGCATCCTCTCCAACCTGCTGGACAATGCCCTTTGCTACACCGCGCCCGGCGGCGCGGTGCGGCTGGAGGTACGCATGGAAGAGGGCGCGGGGCTGATCACCATTGCCGACAGTGGCATGGGCTTCAGCGGCGCGGAAAAAAACCGCGCGGGCCGCGCCTTCCAGCGGTTCGACCGGCCCGGCACCGTGACCGGGGCGGGGCTTGGCCTGGCCATCGCCATGGAACTGGCCCGGCGCATGGGCGGGGCCATGAACCTGGCGTCTGCCCAGGGCCAAGGCAGCATCATGTCGCTGCGATTGCCCATCGCCCTGCCCGTCGGGAGCGACTCGGCTTAATCTTTAATTAACCGTGGTTAACGAGGCTGTGGCGTGCTGCTTCGCGAAGGGAACAAGCGGGTGACGGGCCTTAAGGCATTACGCGTTGCGCTGACTGTCGCGGCGATCCTGTATGCGGGCGCGGCGATGGCGCAGCCCCAGCAGCCTTCCTACGAAATCATCTCGCGCGACAATGGCGCGCTGGAGCTGCGCTTCCATGGCGTGCCGATGCGCGCCGTTCATGCCGATGATGCGCAGAATGCGCTGTCGCTGGATTTCCTGCAGCCGGTGGATGGCGGGTTGTTCGACCGGCTGGCGGGCGACATGCCCGACTGGATCGCCATGTCCTATGCCAATTACGACACGGGCGTGATCCGCGCCACGCGTCCCGTCACCTTCCTCACCCGCCAGGAAGGCGATGGTTTCTCGCTGCGCATGGTGCCGCGCGGCCCGGCCCCGCCGCCGCCCGGTCCCGTGGCGCTGCGCGGGTATACAGACGCCCCGCCGCCGCAAATGATGGGCCCGCCACCTCCCCCGCCACCGTCCGGTTTCAACCGCGACAGCTTTGGCGCCGCGCGCAATTATTACGGGCTGGAGCTGGCCGTGCGCCGCACCGACGATCCCGTCTTCACGGCGGCCTATGACCGCGCCAATGCGGAAGCGGCCTCCAGCCTCAGCCTGGGCAGCGAGTGGCGATCCTTCAAGGGCGGCGACACCATCATCACCTCGGCGGCCCGCGGCCGCATCGAGCTGGGCGGCGGCGCCACCCTGCTGGGCAATCTCTTCGACACCGACGTCAAGGGTGACGCGGTGCGCCTGCCGGGCGGCACCTTCGCCGCCTATGACAATAATGTGCTTTCCGGCAGCGGCGGCATCGCCGCCGAATTGTGGGGCGGGCAGGAACTGCATGCCCTGGTGATCGGCGGCAACGGCATTGTGGGCGGCCAGATCGGCATCCTGGCCGATGGCGCCGACGGTTTCTGGAACGCCGATCTCATGATCCGCAATCCCGACATGACCACGCCGCAGGCGGTTGCCGCCCATGCCCAGCGCGACGAGGTCCAGGCGGGCATCCAGCGCCATCTGGGTTACGGGCTGTGGGGCGGGCTGGAACGCCAATTTGCGCTGGAGCGCCAACCTGGGCGGCGTGCTGGCGGGCATCGCCTATGACGGCATGGGCGATTACCGGGTGGACCAGCACACGCGCACGGGATCAGCGCCCAGCCCCTATGTGCCGCTGTCTGTGCGAGACATGGAAGTGCATAGCGGCACGGTTTCCGTGTCCAACAATTTCTGGGACGCGCTATGGCTGGATCTGTATGGCGGCTATTCGATTGACCGCTTCGCCAATGACGGCGCCATCTATGGCGGGGCGCTGCATTACCGCCCCACGCCGGGCGTGGATTTGGCGCTGGGCGTGCGCCACACCGAGGTGTCCCTGCTGCAAGGCGAGACGGCGCCGGAAACCAGCGCGGGGCTGACCCTGTCGCTGGGCTTTGGCGGCGCACCGCGGGCGCACTTCCTCAGCTATTAGAAAAGAAAAAGGCGGGGCCACCTGATCTTGGTGGTCCCGCCTTTATTCCTTGCGCAGCAGGCGTTCCTTAGAGAACGCCGCGCTTGTGTTCGCCAACCACCACGCGGCCGGGCTCGAACGCCTTCTTGAAGACGTCCAGGGCCTTGCGGGGTTCGGCATCGCCGCACATGAACACGTCGAACGCGGCATAGCCCTTTTCCGGCCAAGTGTGGACGGAGATGTGGCTTTCGGCCAGCACCGCCACGCCGGAGATGCCGCCGCCGTCTTCGAACTTGTGCAGGTGGATATGCAGCAGGGTCGCGCCCGCCGCCGCCACCGCGTCGATCAGGGCGGTTTCGATGCGTTCGCGGTCGTCCAGGCCCTTGGCTTCCCACAGATCAATGATCACATGGCTGCCGGCATAGACCAGGCCGTTGCGGTTGATGAAATGATCCTTGTGGTCGTCATTCGACGCAGCCACCACGACCGGACGCGGCGCCTTGGAGGCGCGCGGCTTGATTTCTTTTTGCGGGATTTTATTCGCCGCCACCAGATTCAGTCGAGCCATCGAGCACCTACCCGTCTTGGAGTTGACACCTAACGCCTTGGCCTTGCGGACTTCCGGACGCGCCTAAAGAAGAAAGCGACGCACGGGGTCACCCGGTCGCCGCTTTGTCCGGCTTTTTTTCTCGCCGGGTCAACTGCGGGATAGGGCCTACCGACCCCCCATGCAAGAAGAAATTTCCTCTTAGGCCAATTTTTTTCCCCGGCGTGTCTGCTTGCGCCTTCGCCAGCGACGATGCCAGCGACGCCAAAAGCACTGTCACAATAGCTCTGCCAAGCAAAAGCAGTGGCCGAAAAATGGCGGTATCGCGCCAACTTTTGTCCACAGCAAGCTGTTCAGCAGCGGCGGTGGACAGCGAAGCAGACGCGCCCTATACGGCGCGTCGCCACACACCTTAAGGAAAGCTTATGGCCCGGCCCAAGCCCGTTAAGACCAAGCCCAGCTCCGTCAGCGAACGCCTGCACAAGGGTTACGCGCAGTCCATGGAGGTGAGTCGCGTCCTGGCCGACGAGCAGAGCAAGTACCAGCACATCCGCATCTTCGACACGGTGGCCAATGGCCGGGTGATGACCCTGGATGACATCGTCCAGATCACCAGCCGGGACGAAAGCGCCTATGCCGACATGCTCACCCACCTGCCCATGCTGGAGCATGGCAAGGTGGAGCGGGTGATGATCGTGGGCGGCGGCGACCTGTCCATCGCCGACGAGGCCCTGAAGCACCGCCACGTCAAGGAAGTGGTGTTGGTGGACATTGACGGGCGGGTGATCGAGCTGTGCAAGAAGCTGTTCGGCGACATCAACGCCAAGGCCTTCAAGGACAAGCGCATGACCATCGAGGTGGCCGATGCCTTTGAATATCTGGGCCGCAAGAGTTCCAGGAACCGCTTCGACCTGATCATCGCCGACCGCCCCGATCCGGTGGGTCCCGGCAAGGCGCTGTTCGGCGAGACTTTCTATGACCGCATCAAGGGCGCGCTGAAGCCCGGCGGCTATGCCACCTTCCAGACCGGCGTGCCGTTCTACCAGCCCTGGGAGATCACCGAGGCGCTGGCAGACCTCAAGCGGTTCTTCCCCCGCTCCGGCCTCTATCTGACGGTGGTGCCGACCTATATCGGCGGTTTCATGGCGCTGTCCTGGGCCTGCAAGGGCAGCAAGGCGCTGGGAACCCCGGCCGGCATCAGGAAGGCGGCGGCGGCCTTCAAGAAGGCGAAGCTGAAGTGCGATTACTACAATCCGGCAGTCCACGCCGCCGCCTTCGCGCTCCCCAACTGGATACAAAAGCTGGTCCCCTGACTTACTGTCGGGCATGACCGAGAAACGCGCCCTGCAATTCGCCATAGCTCTTGCTGGCCTGGTGCCGGTCTCGGCGGGCGGACTGGGCGCGGTCTGGCCCGAGGCGCTGAGCCTGGCTGGGCGCGGTGAAGCCCTCAGCCATCTGTCCTATCTCAGCGGCCTGCTGCTGGGCCTTGGCCTGGCTTTCTGGTCCACCATTCCGTCCATCGAACAGCGCGGCCGCATGTTCGGCATGCTGGCCGCCATCGTGACGCTGGGCGGGCTGGCGCGTCTGGCGCTGGCGGCCCGGCTGGGCGTCTGGGGGCTTTCCACGACATTGCCGCTGGTGATGGAACTGGGCGTCACGCCCGCGCTATGGCTCTGGCAGCGGCGGATATCCCACTCTTTCAATTCTTCGCCGGAATGACCATCTTTCTGTCTTGAAACACTGGAACCTGTCTCATGGCATTGATCGGTCCCGGCGGGCGGCCCCTGTCCACCTCTGCTGCTCCGGCTGGCAGCAATCCCGCCATCAAGGACACCACCCTGGCCACCTTCACCGCCGACGTGCTGGAGGCCAGCGCCAAGGTTCCGGTGATCGTGGACTTCTGGGCGCCCTGGTGCGGCCCCTGCCGCACGCTGGGTCCGCTGCTGGAAAAGGCCGTCGCCGACAGCAATGGTGCGGTGCTGATGGTCAAGGTCAACATTGACGACAATCCCGAGATCGCCCAGCAGCTTCACATCCAGTCCATTCCCACCGTCTATGCCTTCAAGGGCGGCCAGCCCGTGGACGGCTTCATGGGCGCGGTCAGCGAGGCGCAGGTGCGCGCCTTTGTCAGCCAGCTTGCCGGCGGCGATGCCGCGCACGCCCATGACCATGGCGGGCCGGAGCATGAAGCCACCATCCTGAAGCTGGCGGATGACAGCCTGGCCGAAGGCGATATTGGCACCGCCGCCCAGGCGTATGGTCACCTGTTGCAGGACACCCCCGGCCTGCCGCGCGCGGTGGCAGGGCTGGCGGCCTGTTACCTGAAAAGCGGCGATGTGGAGCGGGCGCGCGCCACCTTGCAGCTTGTGAAGCCGGACGGCGCCGACGATCCGGCCATCCGCGCCATGGAGGCGGAGCTGAAGCTGAAACAGGCATCGGCCCCAACCGCGGGCGTGGCGGCGCTGGAAGCGCGGCTGGCGGCCGACGCCAACGACCATGCCGCGCGTTATGATCTGGCGCTGGCGCTGGACGTGGCGGGCAACCGCGACGCGGCACTGGACCAGTTCCTGGAAATCGTGCGGCGTGACCGCAAATGGAATGACGAAGCGGCCAAGACCCAAGTCATGACCCTGTTCGAGGCCATGGGTCCCACCGACCCGCGCACAATCGCGGGGCGGCGCAAGCTTTCGTCCCTGCTTTTTTCATGATGCGCTATCACAGCTTCGCGGACCTGCCGGAAACGCTGCCGGTGTTTCCGCTCAGCGGCGTGCTGCTGCTGCCGCGCAGCGCGCTGCCGCTGAACGTGTTCGAGCCGCGGTACCTGGCCATGGTGGACCAGGCCCTGAAGACCGACCGGCTGATCGGCATGATCCAGCCGCTGGAGAATGAGGAAACCGTGCGGACGCCGCGCCTGACGCAGGTGGGCTGTGCGGGCCAGATCGTTTCCTGGCGCGAGGAAGACAATCGCTATTTGATCACTTTGTCCGGTGTCTGCCGCTTTGGGGTCAAGCGCGAAGTGTCGTCGGCGCCCTATCGCGTGCTGGCCTGTGATTTTTCGCTCTTTGCGGGCGACCTGGTGGAAGGCCCCGGCGCCGATTTCCCGCGCGAGCAGCTTCTGGCGGCGCTGAAGAATTACCTGGCCGGGCGCGACATGAAGGCGGACTGGAAAAGCGTGATGACGGCGCCAGCGGAATCGCTGGTCAATGCACTTTCGATGATGTGCCCGTTCGAGCCGGCGGAAAAACAGGCGCTGCTGGAAGCGCCCAGCCTGGATGCGCGGCTTTCCACCCTGGTGGCGCTGCTAGAGCTTTCCACGCCGCGCGGCACGCTCAATTGACCGGCGCGGACCCGAAATTGCTGGAGGTGCTGGTCTGCCCCCTCACCCGCACAACCTTGCGCTATGATCAGGCGCGCCAGGAACTGGTATCGCGCGCCGCGGGCCTGGCCTTTCCCATCCTGGACGGCATTCCGGTGATGCTGCCGGACCAGGCGCGGACACTGACGGATGATGAACGCAAATGAGCTGGCCGACAGAATTGAACCTCAGCCAGGAAGGCCGCCTTCTCACCGTCCATTCTGACGATGGTGCCACGTTGAAAGTCACCGCCGAAAAGCTGCGAGTGGAATCGCCCAGCGCCGAAGTACGCGGCCATGGCGGATCGCAAAAGCCGCCGCCGCTGACCGGCAAGGAAAATGTGCGGATCACGCGTCTGGAGCCGGTGGGCAATTATGCCGTGCGCATCGTCTTTGACGATGGCCATGACAGCGGGCTTTATAGCTGGGCGCTGCTGCGCGAGCTGGCCCAACCTTCCAAAGAAAAAAGATGAACAAGAAACCGCCGCATCCCGTCAAGAAACGGATCAGCCTGTCCAAGGTCAAGCCGGGCCAGCGGCTGGCGGTGGTGAAGGGCCAGGACAGCAGCCGCTACAAGGATTTCTATCACTTCGTCCTCACCGCCTCCTGGCCGTTTTTCATCGTGCAGCTTGGGGCGGCGTTCGTGGCGGTCAATCTTCTCTTCGCCACGCTCTATGTGCTGGACACGGACGGGCTGGTGGCGGGCGCGGACGGGCCGGTAAATTTCCTGCAGGCTTTCTTCTTCAGCGTGGACACGCTGGGCGCCGGCGCGGGCGGCGAGTTCACGGCCCACAGCCTTTACGCCAAGTCGCTGGTGGCGGGCGAAAGCTTTATCGGCATCCTGACCGTGGCGCTGTTCGCGGGCATCATGTTCGCGCGTTTCTCGCGCCCCTTTGCGCGGGTGGTGTTTTCCAACATCGCGGTGGTGACACCGTTCGACGGCGTGCCCACCTTGATGTTCCGCGCCGCCAACCAGCGCGGTGATTCCATCCTGGACGCCACGGTGAATGTGTCGCTGGCCCGCATGCACACCACCGCCGAGGGCGTCACCATGCGCCGCTTCGAGGAATTGAAGCTGATGCGTTCCAACAACCCGCTTTTCGCGCTGAGCTGGACGGTGATGCACGCGATTGACGAAAGCAGCCCTCTGTTCGGCCTCACGCCCGAGCAGATGGAGGCGCGGGACATGGAAATCGTGGTGATGCTGAATGGGCTGGACGAGATCATCGCCGACCATATCTATGCCCGCCATGCCTATTGGCATGACGAGATCGTCTGGAACCGCCGCTTCGTGGACGTGATCACCATCGCGCCCACAGGCCACCGCACGGTCAACCTGGACCTGTTCCACGACACGGTGGAGAGTTAACCGCGCGCTGCGGTTATATTTGCGAAGCCATCGCGCGCCATGCAGTCCAGCAAGTCGCGCTTGATGCGGGTGATCAATCCCGGCCCCTGAAACGCCAGCGCCGTGTAAAGCTGCACCAGGGATGCGCCGGCGCGGATTTTCGCGTAAGCCTCCGCCCCGCTGGAAACCCCGCCCACGCCGATCAGGACCATGCTTGCGGGCAAGCACGCCCGCATCTGGCGCAGGATTTCCGTGGAAGGCGCGAACAACGGCGCGCCGGAAAGCCCGCCTGTTTCATTTGCGTGTGTACTTTTGAGGTCCGGTCTTGTGACGGTGGTGTTGGAGACGATCAGGCCTTCGATGCCGCTGGCGATGGCGACGGACGCGATGTCATCCAGCGCCGCGCCGTCCAGATCGGGCGCGATCTTGACCAGAAGAGGAATGTGTTTGCCCTTTGCCCGCGCTTCCGCCAGCACGGCCAAGAGTCGTGCCAGTTCGTCCTTGCCCTGCAAGCCGCGCAGGCCCGGCGTGTTGGGGGATGAGATATTCACCGTCACATAATCAGCCAGCGGCGCCAGCGCCTCGAAGCACAGGCGATAATCACTGATGCGGTCTTCGCTGTCCTTGTTGGCGCCGATATTGATGCCCACAATGCCGTGGCCCTTGCGCCGCGCCAGATTGGCGGCGGCAACCGTCATGCCGCCATTGTTGAAACCCATGCGGTTGATGACCGCGCGGTCTTCGCCCAGGCGGAACAGGCGCGGTTGCGGATTGCCCGCTTGGGCACGCGGCGTGACGGTGCCGCATTCCACGAAACCAAAGCCCATTTTGCCGAACGCGTCCGGCACGGCGGCATTCTTGTCGAAGCCCGCCGCCAGCCCCAGCGGATTGGGAAAGGACAGGCCCAGCACATTCACCGCCAGCCGCGAATCGTCGGGTGCCGCGGCAGGCAGCAGGGAAGCGGCGGCGCGCGACAAGGCCAAGGTGGCATTGTGGGCTGCTTCCGGCGGCAATTGCCGCAAGGCCCAGGCCGCCCCGTTCATCGTCCAATCCGGCAGAAATCCCGCCAATTTTCGCCCTCTCCCCAACCGGAGGCTTCAAGGCCCCCGCAAATACCCTCTAGACGGGCAGTCATCGCTCCGATATATAGGAATATATTACCACTTTCGGATTGATTTCTTATAGTTAACGCCGCCGATGCTCACTCACCTTCAAATTTGGCGCGCCCTGGACGCGCTGGCTGCGCGCCACGGGATGTCGCCGTCGGGGCTGGCCAAGCTTGCCGGTCTGGACCCCACCACCTTTAACAAAAGCAAGCGCGGTACCGCCAATGGAAAGCTGCGCTGGCCGTCCACCGAAAGCCTGGCCAAGGTCCTGGCAGCGACGGGCGCCACCTTGGATGATTTCGTGGCGCTGGTGGCCGAAGGCGGGCGCACATCGCGGGCGCGGCTGGTGCCCCTGATCGGCATGGCCCAGGCGGGCGCCGCCGGCTTCTTCGATGATGCCGGTTTTCCGGTCGGATCCGGTTGGGAGGAAATCGCCTTCCCCGAACTTTCGGACGAACATGCCTATGCGCTGGAGATCACCGGCGAATCCATGATGCCGGTCTATCGCGACGGCGACCGCATTTTGGTGTCGCCATCCGGCAACCTGCGCCGCGGCGACCGGGTGGTGGTGAAGACCCATGCGGGCGAAGTGATGGCCAAGCAGCTTGGCCGCATGACCGCCCAGCGCATCGAACTGAAAAGTTTCAATCCCGCGTTTGAAGATAGAAGTTTTGCGCTGAATGAAGTGGCGTTCGTGCACCGGATTTTGTGGGCTAGCCAGTAACTAATCAGGATAACCTTGATAATCGTGAACCAGGGCTTCCAGCGCATCTGAATTATTTTTCTTGAACACCGTCAGCAATTCCTGGGCATGGCCCTGGATGAATTTCTCGTACGCCGTGCGCGGCGCGGCATGGATGGCCGCTTCCAGGTGGCTTTCGATGCGGGTGGGATAGCGGCGGGGCGCGAAGCCCGCCAGCGCCAGCCCGATCTGGAAACGCACCGCCACATTGTCGGGCGCCGCTTTTGCTGCCTTCTCGAACAAGGCCAGCCCGGCGCCCTCGCTGGCGCCATACAGCCACTTGCCCAGATGCTGGCCACCCGCGCGCACGATCTCGATATTCCAGCCGCCCAGCGCCGCCAGCGCATAGGCATTGTCCGGCTCGGCCTTCAGGGCCGCATCCAGCTCGGCCTTGGCCTTGCCGGGATCATCCTCCAGCCGCGCCCGCACCAGCCCGACAATGCGCGCTTCGTATCCCAGCGCCGTCGCCAGCCAGACATGCGCATCGGCCTGCGCGGCATCGGCGGCGATGGATCCTCTGGCGAAATCCTCCGCCCGCTTAAGGCATTCCAGGCAGGGCTTGGCGCGCATCATGGCGTCGGCAAGTGCGGCGCGGGCGGCAATGGCCAGTCCCGAGGCGCTGTTCGAAGTCTCGCCAAAACGCATGGCTTCGTCATAGCGCCCGCTGGCATAAAGCTGGTACACGCCGTCATTGACCGGGTTTGCCGCCAACACCGGCGTTGCCACAAGCAGCATTGCCAGAACCGCGCGCTTCATCCCGCCACTTTCAAAAAGTCACCCGCAAGCGCCTTGCGGATCATGGCCGCGGTGGCGGCGCAGCCGAACAATGCGGCAAAGGAACCAAAGCGCGGCCCCTGCGCCTGTCCCAGCAGCACTTCGTACAGCGCACCGAACCAGCTTCGCAGCGGTTCGAAACCGTGCGCCTTGCCCACTTCGTAAACGACATTCTGGATCGCCGCGCCGTCGCGGGAATCGCCCATGGCTTCCAGTTGCGTGGCAAGGTCTTCCAGCGCGGCGCGTTCCTTGTCGCTGGCGGCGCGGTAGGTCTTGGCCGGCTTCACAAAGTCTTCGTAGTAACGCAGCGCAAAACCCACCAGCTTTTCCAGGCCCGGATTTTTCTCGGGCGAAGCCTCGGGCGCAAAGCGGCGGATATAACCCCACAGCACATCGCGGTTGTGCGCGCCTGATGCGCTGACCAAATTCAGCAGCAGCGCGAAACTGACCGGATAAGACTCGACCGGCGGCGCACCCGCATGGATGTGCCAGGCCGGGTTATCCAGCCGCGCGCCCGCTTCCTGGTCCGCGTGATAGGAATCCAGGAAGGCGATGTACTCGTCCACCGCCTTTGGGATCACGTCAAAGAACAGCCGCTTGGCGCTTTTGGGCTTCTGGTACATGAACAGCGCAATACTTTCGTCCGGCCCATAGGCCAGCCATTCAGCCACCGACAGGCCATTGCCCTTGGATTTGGAAATGCGCTGTGCGTCTTCGGCCAGGAAGAGTTCATAGGTCAGCGTCTGGGGTGGCACGCCGCCCAGCGCGGTCACGATCTGGGTGGACAGTTCCACCGACGAGATCAGATCCTTGCCCGACATTTCATAATCCACGCCCAGCGCCAGCCAGCGCATGGCCCAGTCCACCTTCCACTGGCATTTCACATGCCCGCTCGTGACCGGCAATTCCGTTTTCTTTCCTTCATCCTCAAAGATGATGGTGCCCGCCTTCTTGTTCCATTCCAGAACCGGCACCTGAAGCACCTGGCCGCTGACGGGCGAGATGGGCAGGAAGGGCGAATATGTTGCGCGGCGCTCCGGCCCCAGGGTGGGCAGCACGATGTCGCGCACGGCTTCGTAATTTTCCAGCACCTGCAAAAGCGCGGCATCGAAACGCCCCGCCTTGTAGCAATCGGTGGACGACAGGAACTCATATTCAAAACCGAAACGGTCCAGAAAGGCGCGCAGCCGCGCATTGTTGTGCGCACCGTAGCTGTCATGGGTGCCAAAGGGATCAGGCACCGAGGTCAGCGGCTTGCCCAGATTGGCGGCCAGGATTTCGGGGTTGGGGACATTGCCCGGCACTTTGCGAAGCCCGTCCATGTCGTCGGAAAAGGCGATCAGCCGGGTCGGGATATCCGACATGGTGGCAAAGGCCCGGCGCACCCAGCTTGTGCGCGCCACTTCCCCGAATGTGCCGATATGGGGCAGGCCCGAGGGACCATAACCGGTCTCGAAAATCACTTCCGCGGGAGTTTTGCCCCTGGCTTTCAGAAGGTCCAGTCGGGCCAATAGCTTGCGGGCTTCCTCGAACGGCCATGACCGTGCGGCAAGCGCCTGTTCTCTCTGCTCTTTCAGGGGGAAATTCATGCTTTTTTAAGGCTGCTCTTAAGCGTTTTGAAAGGGCGCAAAAGCTAGGCTTTGGCAGGGGATAGCGTCAATGACCGTCACGCCCACAGCCAAATTTGGGGCCAGGATCGAGGCACCCAGCGACGAAGACCGGCAGGTATTTGCCGGCCGCATTGACGTGCTCTATGCGCTGGGCCGCCATTACCTCTCGCTTCCCTTTGCGGTTCTTTGCGTTCCCGCCACGCTTCTGGCGGGCAATACGCTGGGGCTTTTGCCCGTCACGCCGCTATTGCTGCAGCTGGTGGTGGTGATCGCCTCCGAGCAGCTGACCAGCGCCTATCGCAACCGTCCGCTGGACAGCGACCCCATGTTTTGGGCGCGCCGCTTCACGGTGATGTCGGCGCTGGCCGGCGCCACCTGGGGCCTGGGCGCGGTCTTCTGGTTTGGCTGGGGCTCCTTCCCGGCACAGGCTTACCTGGCGCTGGCCTTCCTGGGCATGACCGCCACCGAATTCATCGCGCGCTCCGCCTTCCGTCCCGCCTATGTGGCGCACACCGTCTGTGCGCTGGGGCCGCTGGTGGTGCTGCTGCTGATCCAGGGCGGACTTTATCCCACCATGACCGCCGTGCTGGTGGCGTTTTTCGGCGCCGTGCTGGTCAGCTATTGCCGTGGCATGGGCCGCCTTATTGACGAAAGCCTGCACTTGCGCAACGAAAACGCCGACCTGGTGGTGCGCCTGTCGCGCGAAAAGGGCGAGGCCATCACCGCCCGCGACAGCGCCCAGGCTTCCGCCGTCGCCAAATCGGCCTTCATCGCCAATATCTCCCACGAATTGCGCACCCCCATGAACGCGCTGCTGGGCATGGCGCAGCTGCTGGAAAGCGCCGGCCTGCCCAAGCAGCAGGCGGACCATGTGAAAGTGATGCTGGAAGCGGGCCGCGGCTTGCAAACGCTTTTGGATGACGTGATCGCGCTTTCCCGCGACGATACCGAACAGCTGGAAGATGAGGATTGCGATCCCGTCCAGACCGCCCGCGCCGTCAGCCGTTTGTTGCAGCCGCGCGCCTGGGAAAAGCATCTGCGCCTCACTCTCACGGCCGCCGCCGGATTGCCGCGCGTCGCCGCCGATCCCCGCCGCGTGCGCCAGGCGCTGCTGAAGTTGGCGGACAATGCGCTGAAATTCACCGATCACGGCATGGTGGACATCCGACTGGAAGAAACCACCGACAAGAACGGCCAGGCCATGGTGCGCTTCTGTGTCTGCGACACCGGCCATGGCGTGGGCGAGGAAGCCGCGGCCATGCTGTTCAAGCCCTTCTCGCCGGGCGATTCCTCTTACACCCGCAAGCAGCAGGGCGCGGGCCTGGGCCTGGCAGTGTCAAAACGCATCGTGGAACAGGCTGGCGGCGAAATCGGCTTTGAATCCGCCGAAGGCGACGGCGCCAATTTCTGGTTCACCCTGCCCGTCTCGGGCCAGGCGGGCGCGGCCTTTACCGGGGCCGCCGCCGAAGCGCCCATGACGGCGCCGCATGGCAAATCCTTCCTGGTCTTCATTCCCGCGCCCGGCATCGGCGCCGCCATTTCCAACATGCTGGAGCCTTTCGGCAACAAGGTCAGCATTGTCACCAACGCCGCCGAGGCCGCCGCGCGCGCAGGCCGTGAAAGCTTTGACGCCCTGATCGCAGGCGCGGGCGAAACAGACCTTCTGGCCGCCTCCCCCGGCGTGCGCGCGCCCATCCTGGCCGTACTGATGCGCGGTGAACGCGCGCCCGACGGCACCGACAATGCCCTGCGCTGGCCAGTCAGTGGCGACGCGCTGTATCGCGCGCTGGACCAGATCTGCGTCATGACCATCGAAGCCAGCAATGACGGCGAGACCCATGCCCAGCTTCCCGCCGCCATTGACGCGGTGGCCTTCAGCACGCTTGAGAAGTCCGTGGGCCTGAAGACCCTGGTGGAAATATTGCAATGTTACGTGGTGACGGCGGAGGAGTTGACCAACGGCCTGGCTGCCGCCTGCGCCGAGGAAAAATGGGACGAGGCCGGCCGCCTGGCCCAGGATATCGTGGGCGCCGCGGGCGGCCTTGGCCTTGCCGCCATGACCCAGGCCGCGCGCCATTTCGCACAGAAGACCCGCGAGGGCGAAGACGGCCATGCGTTGCGCAACGCCGCCCAGATCGTGGTGGGCGAGCATATCCGCGCCCGGCGCGCCCTTTCCAAGCTTTACCCGGACATGGCTCGCTAGAATCCTCATAATAGGGGATGCCTTTCGACTCACTTGATCAGCTTGTCGCGCTGGTGCCTGCGCCGCCCGGCGCGGCCGCCCATCGCCCCGGCAAGACTGCACGCATCGGGCAAACCGAAGCGCGCAATCTTTTCCAGGGCGGCAATGTGCTGGTGGCCCATGCCGTTTTCGTGGCGGGACGGTTGAAGGCAGCGCCCACGCCGCTGTTCGACGTGCTGGAACTGTTCGCTTTTGCCCGGCCCGGCCAGCCTTTCGTGCCCAGCCCGCTGGGCTTGGCGCGGATATTGGGTCTGGGATTTCCAAAGACGCCGGAAGAAGCCGCCGAGGCGCTGCATCCGATTGCGCGCGCGCTTCTGGAAGAACTGGCGGCGCTACCGCAAGCAGCGCGGGAAAACCTGGCGCCGCTGGTAGCCACCATGGGCCGATCCGGCTGGCGCTGGGCGCCGCTGCTTCAGGAGGTGATGGGTGAGACGCCGCATGGTTCGCCGCTGGCGGGCATGGAAGCCTGGCGGACGCTGCCGCAATGGGAAGACGAGGTTCCGGTGGGCACGCCGGGATCGCAGGGCGTGGAAGCCGCCGAAGCCGAGGCGCGGCTGACGCGGCTGGTGGGAACGCCGCGCCCGGAACAAGCAGCCTATAGCGCGGCGGCAGCATATGCCTTCGGTCCGCGTAACGAGGCAGGTGCGCCCAAGATCGCGTTGGTGGAAGCAGGCACCGGCACCGGCAAGACCTTGGGATACCTCGCGCCCGCATCCTTGTGGGCCGAGAAGAATGGCCCCGGTCTGTGGATTTCCACCTACACCCGCAATCTTCAGCGCCAGATCGTGCAGGAGATTGCCCATCTTTATCCCGATCCGGTCGAGCGGGCGGAAAAAGCGGTGGTACGCAAGGGCCGGGAAAATTACCTCTGCCTTTTGAATTTCGAGGAAGCGGCGCGGCGCACCGCGCTGGCGCCGGGGCCACGCGCCGTGGCGCTGGGACTGATCGCGCGCTGGATCGGCTCAAACACCGACGGCGATATTTCCGGCGCGGGCTTTCCCGCATTCCTGGCCGCCAGCATGCCCTTGGGCGAAGTCACCGACCGGCGCGGCGAATGCATCTATGCCGCCTGTCCCCATTACCGGCTCTGTTTCATCGAGCGCGCCATCCGCCGCGCCCGCCATGCCCCCATCGTGATCGCCAACCATGCGCTGGTGATCGCCCAGGCCGCCAGCGACTGGCTGGCCACGGACCAGACCACCGACACGCCGCCGGAAAAGCGGCTGCGCTATGTTTTCGATGAAGGCCATCATCTGTTCGACGCCGCCGACAGCGGTTTTGCGGCGCTTTTGTCAGGCCGCGAGATGGCCGACATGCGCCGCTGGATACGGGGACCGGAGGCACGCGCCCGCACCCGCATGCGGGGGCTTGAGGAACGGCTGAAGGATCTGGTGGCCGATGACGAACAGGCGCAAGGCGCGCTGGAAGACGCGGTGCAGGCGGCGGGGCAGCTGGCCGGCGAAGGCTGGACGCAGCGGGTGACCGGCGCGGCGGCGCGCGGCGCGGGCGAAATCTTCCTGTCGGAAATCTACCGCCATGTGCGCGCCCGCAGCGCCGATGCGGATGCGTTCTACACCCTGGAAGCAGAACCCTATCCGCTGGGCGATGAGACATTGCAGGCCGCCATCGAATTGTCGCGGGCGCTGAAGCGCATCATCGCGCCCCTGCAGCAACTGGCCAAATTGCTGCGCCAGAAAATGGACGACAAGACCGCCACCTTGGAGCCTTACACCAAGGCGCGGCTGGAAGCGGCGGCGCGCGGGCTGGATCGCCGGGCCAAGCTGGTGCTGCCGGCCTGGATTTCCATGCTGGAGAGTTTGCAGACCGGCGAGATCAGTGCCGACTTCACAGACTGGTTCGAGATCACGCGGGAGGACGGACGCGACGGCGATGTGGGGTTCGAGCGCCATTGGGTGGATCCCACCGTGCCGCTGGCCGCCGAAATCCTGGAGCCTGCGCATGGCGCGCTGATCACATCGGCAACCCTTCGCGATGCCGGCGCGGAAGGTCCCGACTGGACCAGCGCGGAGGCGCGTACCGGCGCACTTCACCTGGCGCAGCCGCCGCGCCGCGCCAATTTTGAATCGCCCTTCCATTACGAAGACCAGGCCCGCATCTTCATCGTGAAGGACGTGGTGCGGCGTGATCCCGCGTCGCTGGCCGCCGCCATGCGCGAACTGTTCCTGGCGTCCGGCGGCGGCGCGCTAGGACTGTTCACCGCCGTGCGCGCGCTGCGCGACACGGAAGCGCGCATCGCACAGCCGCTGGCCGATGCCGGGCTGTCGCTTTACGCCCAGCATGTGGACCGGCTGGACACGGGCGCGCTGGTGGATCTGTTCCGGGCCGAGGAGAATGCCTGTCTTCTTGGCACCGATGCCTTGCGCGATGGCGTGGATGTGCCGGGGCGATCCCTGCGCCTGGTGGTGTTCGACAAACTGCCCTGGCCCAAGCCCACGATTTTGCACAAGGCGCGGCGCGCGCGTTTCGGCAAGGGCTATGACGATCTTCTGACCCGCTTCCGGCTTAAGCAGGCTTTCGGGCGGCTGATCCGGGGGCCTGAGGACAAGGGCTGTTTCGTGATCCTGGAAGGGGCCACGCCCAGCCGCCTGCTGGCGGCCTTCCCGCCAAAGGCGCCCGTCAAACGCTGCGGATTGGCCGAAGCGATTGGGGATATAAAGGACTTCCTGGGGTGACCTTGCCCGGCACCGCCCTTATAACTTCCCCATGGGCGACATGAGCGAAATTCAAAGTGGCGAAGACGGCTATGGCCGTTTCTCCACCGGCATCTTGCCCAGCCATATCCTCACCCGCCTGATCGCGGCAAAACGCGAAATCCTGGCCGATGAAGACATATTGCCGGCACAGATCCAGCCCGCCTCGATCGACCTGCGGCTGGGGCCGGTAGCGATCCGCGTGCGCGCCAGCTTCCTGCCCGGAAAATCCGCCACGGTGGAAGACAAGCTGGCGCAGGTCTTCATGCACGAAATTGACCTGAGCAAAGGCGCCGTGCTGGAAGCGGGCTGCGTCTATATCGTGAAATTGATGGAGCGGGCGGAATTTTCATCCCGCGTCACCGGCATCGCCAATCCCAAAAGCTCGACCGGCCGCATTGACGTTTTCACGCGCCTGATCACCGACCGGGGCGAAGGCTTTGACCGGGTGGAAGCGGGCTATCGCGGGCCGCTTTACGCGGAAATCTCGCCCCAGTCTTTCCCGGTGCTGGTGCGCAAGGGTTCGCGCCTAAATCAACTCCGCATCCGCAACGGCTCGCCGCAATTCAGCGACACACAGATTCGCCGCCTGCATGCGGAAAGCCCGCTGGTGGCGTTCGGCGATGAAAAGGGCGAGCCGGACATTGATAACGGCCTGGGCTTTTCCATCAACCTGCGGGGGCTGCCTTCTGGAAATGGGGGCCGCATCGGCTGGCGGGCGCGCCGCCACACCGGCATGATTGATGTGGACAAGCCGGGCGTGCTGTCGCCTTACGACTTCTGGGAATCGGTGGAAGCCGCCGATCATTTGGTGCTGGACCCGGACGAATTCTACATCCTGGCCAGCCGCGAGCGCGTCGCCATACCCCCCGACCATGCCGCCGAAATGGTGCCCTTCAATCCGCTGGTGGGCGAATTCCGGGTACATTATGCGGGCTTTTTCGACCCCGGTTTCGGCTATGAGCCGGGCCAGCAGCCATCGGCCCGCGCCGTGCTGGAAGTGCGCTCGCGCGAGGTGCCGTTTATCCTGGAACATGGACAGATCGTGGGGCGGCTGGTGTTCGAGCGCCTGACCGATCCGCCACCCCAGGCTTATGGCCAGGGCATCGGTTCCAATTACCAGCGCCAGGACCTCAAGCTTTCCAAGCATTTCCGGGCGCCCTGATCCGGGGCGTTGTTGCCCAAAACCCACAAGCGTCTCCCAAAACCTTCGCAGCCTGCTGTTCCCCGTTGCGCGGCGGCCTTCCAGCGGCTCATTTAGCGGCGTCGCGGTTGGACGGTTTGGGGAAACCCCGCGACACCTGCAAAACAGGGGTCCAATTTGAAGGGGGCAGCGTGAGGCGGCTACGGCGCGAAAGCGGCCGGCCGCCTCATGTTTTTGTATCATGCGCTTCTTTGTATTTTAGGGGGCGATGATTCTTTCCACGCCCCGCCTCCAGCTTCGTCCCATGCTGCAATCCGATGCGCCCGCGCTGTTCGCGATTCTGGGCGACCGCGCCGCCATGCAGCATTGGCACCGCCCCGCCGTGACCAGCCTTTCGCTGGTGGACGGCATGGTGGAGGAACAAATCGCCGCCATGGCAGGCGGCCTTTGCGCCTATTGGACGGTCTGGCGCGGCGATGATCCCATCGGCAGCGCCGATTTCAGCCTGATCGAGGATGGAGCGGCGCAGCTGGGATTCCTGTTTCGCCATGACCAGTGGGGACAGGGTTTTGCGGGCGAGGCGTTGGCCGCGCTGGTCGCGCATGGCTTTGGCGCGATGGGGCTGGAGCGCCTGTCCGCCACCATCCGCACCGGCAATGCCCGTGCGGCAAGGCTGCTGGAAAAATTGGGTTTTGCACGCGACGGCGAAAACCGCCGCCTCACCCTAGATGGCGGGGTAACGTTGGAAGTCGTGTCCTATGCGCTTTTGCGACCGCGCCCAGACCCACGCCAGGAATCGAGTCCCCAGAAGGGCACGTAATAAAGCCCCACCGACAACACGCCGATCAGCACCAGCTCGGGGATATAGACCGGCCAGGGCGAGAGGAAATCCAGGATGCTGAAATTGTCGGGCTTGGCGCGCAGCAATCCGTAATTCACGCCCAGCAGCCAGTCGGCAAACCCCGCCACCGCCGCATAGCCCAAGGTGGCCGCGATCACCCGTGGCAATGACCGTGGCCAGGGCCGCCAGCCATCGGCGATGGTGAGATACAGGAGCGATGCGATGATGCCGCCATGGTTGATGAAGAAGAAGATGAATTGCGGATCGGGGAAATCGCGCAGCAGCGGCGGCGTCACCAGCCCGTGCAAGGTGCCGGCCAGGCCCCAGAAATAGCCCAGCTCATAGGCGATCTGGCTGGGCCGGATCAGCGCGATGATCAGCGCGATGGCGGCCCAGTCGCAGAGATTGAGCGGCAATGCATTGCCGATGCCCAGCCAGCCACGCATCCAGAACAGCACATACCAGGACGCCCAGCCCCCCAGCAGCAGCGCCGCCAGGCTGTAGCGGAAAAGTTTATCCAGCCCCGGCGCTTTGCGCTTGGCGGCGGTCAGCGCCAGCGGGCTGGCGATGGTCGCCGCCATCACCGCGCGGTGGGCAAAGCCGAAAAGGACGAAACTGGCGGCCAATCAATTCCCCGTGGGCAGCCGCATGGTCATCAGCACCATGGTTTCCTTCACCGCCGTGATCTGGTGCGGCGTATTGGAAGGGATCATCAGCACGTCACCCTTGGCAAAGGGGCGTTCCTTGCCATCCTTGATGCTGGGGCTGCGCTGGTTGTTGGCGTCAATCTCGGTGGGCGTTGCCATCGTGCCGCCCACGCTGACAGTGCCGGAGCCTTCCAGCACCACCATCAATTCATTTTCCACCCGGTGCAGGTTTGCGGGCGCGGGGATGGGCCGGTACTCCAGATTCACCTGGTATTTGTCCAACCCCACCATGGCTTCGGTGGTGGTGGGCGCTTCGCCCTTGCGGTCGGCCTTGGCCTTGGCGATCAGGGCCTGCACATCGCCAGCGCTGAGAAAATCCTTTTTGGGCGCAGCAGTCTGTGCCGTGGCGGGTATCGCCACAGCCAGCATCAGAAACGCCAAGCCTGAAATGCGCATGAAAGCCCCCTGTTGAATGACAGGAGGCTAGCACGCGCCGCGGATTAATTCAGCCGCCCGCGGCTTTGGCCGATGTGGCCTTGCGGGCAGTCTTCTTGGTCTTGATCTTTTTGGCTTTGGCCTTCTGAGCCGCCGCCAGCCTGTCCAGCCGCGTTTCCGCCGCCGTCATGCGGGCCGACAGCGCGTCATGGCTGTCTTTCAGCCCGGAGACGCCGTTTTGCGCCGTCTGCGCCTGGTTCAGCGCCGTGCTGCTGATGGCTAGCGACTGGTTGGCGGTGCCCTGGGTGGCCGTCAATTGCGCCAACAGGCTTGGGTCCGGCTTTTCCGGGGCCTTGCAGCCTGCGGCCAGGAACGCGATGCAAAAAATCATGAATGAGACACGCAGCATGAGGTTCTCCCTTGCACAAAAAGCGCGTTGAACAACCCCCTGAGGTTTTGGCGGATGCGCCCCGCTCCCGGCGTCCTGTTACGCGGCCATCCTATGCGGCCTGGCGCGCTGCCTGGAACAGCGGCAGTTCCAGCGAGACCGTGGTGCCTTCACCCTCGCGGCTTTCGATATGAAGATTGCCGCCATGCTGCTGCACCATGGAGCGCACCAGTGACAGGCCAAGGCCCGTGCCTTCGCGGGCATGGACGGGATCGCTCACCGCCTGTTCGAAGGGACGGCCGACCCGCGCCAGCAGGCTTTGCGACATGCCGATGCCGGTATCGCTGACACACAGGCGCAGATTGTCGCCCACCACATCGGCGCGCACCGTGACCTGCCCGCCTGCGCGGGTGAACTTGACGGCGTTGGAAAGAAGATTGAGCAGGATCTGGCGGAAGGCGCGCTGGTCGGCGGAAAAGACCAGCGCGCCGGGTGGCAATTTCACCGCAAGCGTGATGCCGCTTTCGTCGGCGCGGCTTTTCACCAGGCTGAGGCAGTAATTCATTGCGTCTTCCAGATCCACATCCTGGAAATTCAGCACGAACTTGCCGGCCTCGATCTTAGCGATGTCCAGGATGTCGGAAACAAGATTGAGCAAATGATTGCCGGATTCATTGATGATGCCGGCATATTCGGCATAGCGCGCATGCAGCGGCCCGAACATCTGGTTCTTGATCAGGTCCGAGAAGCCAATGATGGCGTTCAGGGGCGTGCGCAGTTCATGGCTCATGTTCGCCAGGAACTGCGATTTCACCCGGCTGGAAGCTTCGGCGGCTTCCTTGGCCACCTGGTTCTCGCGCACTTCTTCCTGCAACTTGTCCTTCTCGATATTGCTGTCGCGGAAGCGGCACAAGGCACGGGCGAACTCGCCGATCTCGTCCTGGCGGCGCTGGAAAGGGATTTCCGAGTCCATATTGCTGGCGGCGACCGCCTGCATGGCCTGGGTAATGGCGCGCAAGGGGCGCACCACCACCATGATCACATAGAGGAAGGCTGCCAGCGCCAGGCCGATGGACAGCACCATCAGCACAAGGGCCGTTTCGAACCCCACACGGGCCTCCACCAGGCGGGCGGCCACATCCTGGCGCGACAGGCGCATGGCTGCGGTGGAAACCGTCATCACCGATTGCATGGCGCTGTCGGAAGCATCCAGCCAGGCTTCCACGGAAATGCCGGGGGGCTGCCCCCTGGTCAACGCACCGAAATGCTTGGCGCGCAAGGCGCGATACTTCACGAAATAGGCTTCGTTGGCGCGGTCCACCAGCACCGCCAGCTCGGCCGGAAAGCCCGGGAAATTGGCCTTGTCATTCTCCAGCACCGACCAGGGCTGGTTGAGGCGCCCGTCCAGCTCGGCAAGCTGCTGCAGGTGCGCATCACTCGGCACCCTGCCTTCGCCGATGGCGCGCGCCACCTCGCGCCGCTCCACGCCCATGGGCGGGCGGATGGTCCAGATGATGTTGTTGACCTTCACCATTTCATTGGTGAGGGCGTCCACGCTGGCCAAATGCACGCTGTGGATGCGGCTGCGCGCGTCAATGGCCAGCGCCATTTCGTTGGCGGCGTCGCGCCAGGGGATTTGCAGATCTGGGCGTTTGGCCAGCGGCATGTCCACCGCGCGCCGGGCTTCGGCATAAACCATTTCATAGCGCGCCGCTGCCTTGAGGATGCGGGCGATGTAGGACCGGGCCGCCTCGCCTTCCTGGCTGCGCGTCTCGGCGATCAGGTGCACCAGCGAATCGCTGGCCACGGCATGGGCGGCCACCATGCGGCGGCGGGCAAAATTTTCGCCCACCAAGGGCGAGGTGAGCGCGGTGTTCACATAGCCTTGCGACAGGCGATAATGTTCCAGCGTGCGATAGACGCTGGAAAGCAGATCCACTTCAGTGAGAAGCGTGCTGTGGGCGGCACGGCGGTCATAGGCCTGCTTGGCGGAATCGGCAAAAGCCGAAACCAGCAAGACGACCAAAAGGCCCATGATCGCGGACAACGGCACGCCGACCGAACGGACTTTACGCATGCCAAACGGTTCCCTGAAAAAGGAGAAACCCCCAGAGCAGGCAGCCTAGGCGCAAAGGGTGATTTTTGGCTTAAATGCGGGACAGGCCCGCGGGAACTTTCAAAGCGCGCAAGCCTTGATTTTGCTGAGTTTTATGCGGATGCAACCTGGGGCTTGTTCGCAAGCGAACAAGCCCGTTCAGGATTGGTTTACCAAGGGGCCAATCTTTCGGAGCAGCGACCACACGCCGTCCCTATTTTCTTGAAAAATTGGGACGGCGCGTCTGGTCGTGCGACCAGGCATCAAGTCGCTTTGAAGAAAGCCTGGCCCGGCTCCAGCCGGTCCTGTTTTATCTTGTCGCACAGGGCAAAGCTGAAGCCCTTTTGGATTGCCCAGGCGCCGGCCTGGCCCTTCTTGTTCAGCGCCAGGAAGCCCACCTGGATATTCTTCGTCTCCGGCTTGCGCTTGAGGATGCGTTCCACCGCCGCCTTGCAGGCGGCCTGCGGCGACAGCCCCTGGCGCATCAGTTCCACCACCAGGAAGCTGCCGACATTGCGGATGACTTCCTCGCCCACGCCGGTGGATGTTGCACCGCCCACTTCATTGTCCACATAAAGCCCCGCGCCGATGATGGGGCTGTCGCCCACCCGGCCGCGCACCTTCCAGGCCATGCCGCTGGTGGTGCAGGCGCCGGAAAGATTGCCATGCGCATCCAGGGCCAGCATGCCGATGGTGTCGTGATTTCTGGCGCCGCCCGGCGTGCCCAGATTGCTGGCGCCCGGCTTGTATTTCGAAGTTTTCAGCCATTCTTTCCAGGCCGCGCGCGATTCCGGTGTCAGCAATTCCTCGCGCGGGAAACCCTGCTCGATGGCGAATTGTGTCGCGCCATCACCTGCCAGAAGCACATGCTGGGTTTTTTCCATTACCCGCCGCGCCACCGAAATCGGATGGGCGATGTTTTCCATCGCCGCCACCGCGCCGGTATTGCCGAACTCGTCCATGATGCTGGCGTCCAGGGTAACATGCCCGTCGCGGTCGGGGTAACCGGCACGGCCCACCGTATGCAGCTTCAGGTCGGCTTCCGGGATACGCACGCCCGCTTCCACCGCGTCCAGCGCCCGCCCGCCCTTGGACAGCACGGCCCAGGCGCCCTTGTTGGCGGGAACGCCGAAGGCCCAGGTTGAGATCACACATGGCGTTCCAAGCTGGATGCTGTCATTGGTTGCCGCGGATGCGCCGCCTGCAGCGACAAGCGCGGGCGCGGCCAGCGAGGCCTTCAGGAAATTGCGGCGGTCGGTCATGTGCGTCTCCGTTTTTTTGCGAGCTGGCCCAAAATCAAAACGATCGCGGCGGTCAGGAACGGCCCCACCGCCAATGCCAATATGCCAGCCGAGTAGCCGCCGGTGGCTTGTCTGAAGATGCCCATGACATAGGGGCCGGCAAAGCCGCCGCCGCCCGTGCCCATGGAATTGATCAAGGCGATGCCGCCCGCCGCGCCCGCGCCGCTGAGAAAACTGGACGGCAGTACCCAGAAGGGCCCCTGCAGCGACAGCGCACCCACCAGCACAAGCGACAGACAGATAAAGATGACAAGGTTGGACGCCGCCTGGCTGGCGATCAAAAGCGACGCCACCATCAGCATGGCGGGCAGCGCCACATGCCAGATGCGCTCATTGCGCTTGTCGCTGGAGCGGCTCCACACCGTCATTACCACCATGCCCAGCAGATACGGCAGCGCCACCACGAAACCGGTGGCGCGGGTGGAAACGCCCATGCCTGCCACGATCTGGGGCAACCAGAGCGTGACGCCATACAGCCCCACCGCATAGCCAAAATAGACCACGCCTAGCGCATAGACCTTGGGATCGGCCAGCGCGGACAGGAAATCGCGATGCTGGGCGGTGTCGTCCGACTTGAGGCGCTCGGCGATCAAGCGCTTTTCACCATCATCCAGCCAGGCGGCCTTGGCCGGGCTGTCGGGCAGAAAATAAAGGGTGGCGACGGCCAGAAGGATGGCAGGGGCGCCTTCGATCAGGAACATCCATTGCCAGCCCGCCAGGCCGCCCACGCCGCCCATCGAACCCAGGATGGTGGTAGACAACGGCCCGCCCACGGCGTTCGCAAACGGCAGGGACAGCATGAAGAAGGACACCAGCCGCGCCTGGAAGGATTTGGTGAACCAGTAAGTTAGATACAGGATCATGCCGGGGAAAAAGCCCGCCTCGATCAGCCCCAACGCCACGCGCACGGCATAGAAACTGTTGGGCGTGGTGACGGCGGCATTCAGCGCCGACAGCGCGCCCCAGCCCAAAAGGATGCAGAATATCCAGCGGCGCGCGCCCACACGTTCCAATATCGCGTTGGCGGGCACCTGAAACAGGGCATAGCCGATGAAGAAAATGCCCGCGCCAAAGCCGAACACTTCGGGGCCGAAATTCAGGTCATGGTTCATGGTGAGCGCGGCAAAGCCCACATTCACCCGGTCCATGATGTTGACGAAATAGAGCAGCATCATGAACGGCAACAGCCGCCATGCGCATTTGATGAAAACCGGTTCCTGCGCCGCCATGCCCGCCCCCGCGTGTGCGAGGGCAGGCTAGCACGGTTCTGGACGCCCTAGAAATCCGCCCGGATCAGGCGTTCTTCACATACTGGTCGAACCATTCGATGGTGCGGGTCCAGGCCTGGGCGGCAGCCACTTTGTTGTAGCGTTCGGGCGTGGCGTCGTTGAAAAAGCCATGCACCGCGTTGGCGTAAAGATGGCCTTCATGACGGATGTTGTTCTTCTTCAGCTCCGCTTCCTGGGCCGGGTATCCGCCCGCCAGCGCCTTATCCAGCGCGCCATGATGGATCAGGATGGCAGCCTTGATCTTCGGCACATCTTCCGGCTTGGGCGCGCCGCCATAAAAGGGCGCCGCCGCCCCCAGCTCGTCACCCAGTTGCACGGACAGCGTGTTGGCCATGCCACCGCCAAAACAGAAGCCCGTGGCCGCGATCTTGCCGGTGCAATCGGGGCGTGATTTCAGCCAGCGCGCGGCGGCCATGAAATCCTGGATGCGCTTGGCCGGATCAATCTTGGCGAAGGCCAGCCCGCCCTTGTAATCATCGCCCGGATAGCCGCCCACGCTGGTCAGCGCGTCGGGCGCAAAGGCCATGTAACCTTCCAGTGCGAAGCGGCGCGCCACATCTTCCGTATGCGGGTTCAGGCCGCGGTTTTCATGCACCACGATCACGCCGGCCAACTTGGCGGGGGTGGCGTCGCGGCTGTCGGCGCTGAAGGGCCGCACGAAATAGCCCTTGATGGAGCCGTTTCCACTGGGTGACGGCACGGTTTCATAGCTGGCGCGAATGCGCTCGTCGGTCTTGGAAACCTGCTGGCCCAGCGCATAGTTGGGCATCAGGGCTTCGACGATGGCGGCCGCGGACAGGCCGATGGCGGCGTAACGCTTGACGCCGTCCAGGAAGGCGCGGCGGCTGACTTCGCCATGGATATACTGGGTGTAAAGCTCGACGGCTTCGGCGGGAATCTTGGGTCGGTTTGTGTCGGTCATGGAAATCTCCCCTTTGTATGGCGCGTTATAGCATGGTCAGGGGACGCACGGGAGCGGGTGTGAGCAGTGTAAATGGAGCGGGGTTGGAGCGGGTGATGGGAATCGAATCCAGCGCGCAGCGTCAGCGGAGCGCAATTAAATAACGTGGGTTCGACCGCCCCGGCATTGAGAGGTTGGAGCGGGTGATGGGAATCGAACCCACGTATGCAGCTTGGGAAGCTGCCGTTCTACCATTGAACTACACCCGCATTCGCGGTCGTTTTAGCATGCCGCTGGTATTTTCGCCCAGCCCGTAGCGGCGGCGCTTACTTCCCCGGTTCGGTGGAGGTTTCCACCGGCAGGCTGCGCTTGGACCAGTCCTGGAAGGCGCCGTCATAAAGGTCAGGATGAATGCCGATGGTGCGGGCGGCAAACACAACCGCGCTGGACTGCCCGCCCGCCTGGCAATAGGCGATGACATGGTCGCCCGGCTTGACGCCGGCCGCCGTGAACATGGCCTTCAGCTCTTCCGGTGATTTCAGCATGCCGTCTTCCTTTGTCACGGTGGTGAAGGGCATGGAACGCGCACCGGGGATGTGGCCGTCGCCGGTCACCTTGGCGATGGTGCCGCCATAAAAGATGGCCTTGCGCGCATCAATCATGGGAAAGCCTGGCTTGTTGAGATGCGCCTTCATGTATTCGGCGTCCACCACGATGGGCTGCATCTTGAGCGGCGACAATTTTCCGACAATCGCGGGGGTTTGTGTGGTGACGGCGGCATGGCCGGTCTTTTTCCATTCATCCAGCCCGCCATCCAGCAGGGAGGAATGATCGCCGAACCCGGCCGCGTCCATGGTGAAGAGAACACGGGTGCCGCGCTGGAACTCGTCGCCCTCGTTATAGACAATAATGCGCGAGCCGTCGGAAATGCCAAGCGACGCCATCTGGTCGCGCAGCACATCGGCATCCGGAACTTCGTCGGACAGGCCGTTGCGGTTGACGGTGAGGATCTTGGTGGTGACCAGATGCGCGCCCGGGATATGGCCGGCGGCATAGCCGGATTCGGATCCCACATGCAGGATCACCAGATTCTTGTCGTTGATATGCGCGCCCAGCCAGATGGGCGTCACCAGAAGGTCATCGCGCGAAGGCGCGGCGTGGGCGGTGGTGGCGGCGCCCAGCAAAGCGGCGGCAACGATCACGGACTTGAACATAAGAACCTCCCGATGGGCTTGAACGCACCCTTTCCTGGACGGTTTAGCATCCCCGTCCGGGAAAGAAAAAGGCCCGGATCGCTCCGGGCCTTTTCCCAACCAGATTAAAGGTTTTTCAGGCGCCCAGCGTTTTGCAGGCCGCCGCGATGCTGTCCAAGGCCGCCGTGAGGGTCTTTCGGTTGGTGGCCAGGTTCATGCGCATATAGTTCTCGCCGCCCTTGCCGAAGCTCGAACCGGCGCTGATCTGCACCGAGGCGTTCTTGGCCACCCAGTGCGAGACCATCTCGCTGGGCGTGGTCATGGCCGGCTTGCCGGTCATGAAATTGGTGCCGGTGGGATGCTTGTTCGCCTCGTCGGCCATTTTTTGCGCGCCGATCTTGGCCATCAGTGGGCTGACATCCAGCCATGCCAGGTAGGTGGATTCCGGCTTGTTGCCCACCTTGATCAGCGGGATTTTCGACTTGATGTAGTCGTTGGCGAATTGCTGGTTGCCGTCAATGTAGTTCACGCACTGGTTCAGCCAGCTTTCGCCGCCGGCATAGGCGGCTTCTTCGGCGATCTGGCCCAGGGTGGACAGGTCGGCGTGATTGTAGAACGCCACCTTCTTGTACATCTCGGGATTGGTGGTGAAGAACCAGGCGCATTTCATGCCGGCCAGCGAGAAGGACTTGGAGCCGGACTTGAAGGTGATGGAGTTGGCCACCACCGCCTTGTCGTCCAGGGTGCTGAAGGGCACGTATTTCTGGCCCTTGCTGACAAAGTCGCAATGGATTTCGTCGGACAGAACCACGACCTTGTGCTTCAGCGCCATTTCGCCCAGGCGCGTCAGTTCCGCCTTGGTCCAGCAGCGGCCGGTGGGGTTGTGCGGGTTGCACAGGATCATGGTCTTGGTCGCCGGATCCGACATGCGCTTGTCCACATCGTCGAAATCAATCTCGTAGCGGCCATTGACGAACTTCATGAGGCTTTCATTGGCCTGCAGGCGCCCGGAATAAAGATCGAAATAAAAGCCGTTATAGATGGGCGTGGTCATCAGGACCTTGCTGCCCTCGGGCGCATAGGCGCGCAAGGTCGCCATGATGCCCGAATGCACGCCGGTGGTGACGCCCAGATTCTTGGGCGTGATCACGTTGATGCCGTAACGCTTGGCGTTCCAGTCAATGATGCCCTTGACGAAGGGATTGTTGGCGCCGGTGCCCAGGATCAGGTCGATATCGATAGAGTTGTAGCCCCAGTTTTCATGCTCCATGCGCTTGCGCAGGGCGGCCATGATGGCGGGGGCGCATTTGAAATCCATGTCGGCGATGCCCATGCCGGCCACGATATGGCTCATATGCTCGGCGGCGATGGCGCCGTCCCATTTCACGCAGCCCGTGCCGATGCGGTTATAGGGCGTGTCGAAGTCAAAGCCGCCGGTGGCGGCGGTGGCGGCGCTGCTGGCGCCGATGGTGGCCAGGAGCGGCGACAGCGCCAGGACGCTGGCGCCCGTGGCCGCGCCGCCGGCGATGAATGTTCTGCGATTGTGAGCCATGTTCATAAAAGCCTCCGTAAGGGCGATGGGATGAAAGGGTGCGCGCATACGCAACGGATCTGGCGCGTTGCGGCTAGCTTCTGATTGCGTAAGCTTAGAGTCAATATGCTGTAAACTCACCGAAAGCTCAGGCCTGCCTCCCCCTTTGCGCGAAGCGCATGGAAAGGGGGAGGCGGGTTCAGCGAGCGAAGACGACCTTTTCGGGAGCGGAGCGGAAGCTGAAACCGGAGGGGGTTATTTTAAAGCAGCAAGATAATCCAGAATCGGCCCCACGTCCGCATCCGCGATGGGGGCCTTGTAGACATTTCGCATCTTGGTGACTTCCGTGGCCCATACGGCGCGGGTCAGAACCGGCTGGCTGAGAATCATTTCCGCTGAATGGCAGGCCATGCAGTTGCGGTTGACCACGGACAGGTTTGGCCCGGCCGGCAGGCTGACGCTGTCGGGCGGAAACTCAATCTCCATGTTCTTGAGACGCTGGGCCCCCGCCACATTGACCACGCCGGTCGTGGTGAAGATCACAAGTGCGGCGGCGAGATAGTGTTTCATGTCAGGATCACCGGGGTGCGCTCCACCACATTGCGCATATAGCCGCTGCCATTCCAGTTGGACGTAGCAGGTTGCACCTCGCCCTTGGTGTTGGTGGCCCGCACCAGCAGCGCGGCGCTTCCCACAGGCCCCATGATGATCCGCGCCGCCCAGCGCCGGAAACTGTAGACCCCCTCGTCCCGGTCCAGTGCGGCGTCCTGCCAGCTCTTGCCATCGTCGGCAGAAATCTCAACCTTGGCAACGCCGCAATCCCCGCCCATGGCAAGGCCGCGCAGCGACGCCGACACGCCCGCCTTCAGGGATGCGCCCGCCACCACGTTGGTGATGAAGGAGCGTGGCGGCATGCGATTGATGGGCACGGTAACAACGCCCGCCTGCCCCGGCTTCATGTCGGCATGGGGATTGTCAGGGATCAGGTAGGCGGATTTCATCCAGAAATTATCGTCGGGCGCATCCAGCACTTCGATGTCGCTGAGCGTCTTGATCCAGTAGGTGGAATACCAGCCCGGCACCACCAGCCGCAGCGGATAACCGTTGAGCAACGGCAGCGCCTGGCCGTTCATGGCATAGGCGATGATGATTTCCGGCTGGCGGGCGTGATCAATGCCCAGCGACTTCTTGAAATCGGGACCATCCGACACTGCCGGTTCGTCCAGGCCGGAAAAGCGCACTTGCACCGCGCCCGGCTTCACGCCCGCGCGCGCCAGCACATCGGCCAGCCGCACGCCGGCCCAGCGCGCATTGCCCATGGCGCCATTGCCCCATTGCGCGCCGGGAACACGCGGTTCGAAAAAGCCGCGCGAATTGCCGGAGCATTGGTTGACGGCGGCGATCTCCACCCGCGGCAGCGCCATCAGGTCGGGCAGCGACAGCGACAGGGGCTTGTCCACATGCCCGCGCACGGCCAGCCGGTAAGCGGCGGCGTCAATCTGGGCCGGCACTTCCGACCAGTGCCAGCGCACATAGAATTGGTCATTGGGGGTGAAGACGCCCTTGTCGAAAACCTCCATCGGCGTTTCCAGCAGCGGCGGACGGTCGCGCTGCAACACCATCAGACCTTTTTGCGGATAGGCCCTGGTGGTGGGGCGTGCGCCGCGCCCGCCGGGAAAATCGTAAGTGACATCGGCGGAAGCGCCGCTGGCGGCCAGCGCCAGCGCGGCACCCGTGCCGGTCAAAACGGTTCGGCGGTTGTGGCGCATATCAAATCTCCCTGCCCGGTCGGCCGAGATTAGCAGATTAAACGGCGATGGGCGCTTTTATGGATGGCTGCGGCTGATAATTTTCCAGGGTGAAATCCTCGAACTGGAAATCGAATATGTCCTTGACCGCCGGGTTGAGGCGCATCACCGGCAGGGCCTGGGGCTTGCGGGACAATTGCTCGCGCGCCTGGTCCAGATGATTGAGATAAAGATGTGCATCACCAAAGGAATGGATGAACTCGCCCGGCTGCAATCCTGTCACCTGCGCCACCATCAGGGTGAGCAGCGCGTAGGAGGCAATGTTGAACGGCACGCCCAGGAAGATGTCCGCCGAACGCTGGTAAAGCTGGCAGGAGAGTTTTCCGTTCGCCACATAGAACTGGAACAGGCAATGACAGGGCGGCAGCGCCATGTCGGGAATATCCGCCGGATTCCACGCTGTCACGATAAGCCGGCGCGAATCCGGGTTGGCCTTGATGTCGCGGATCAGGTTCTTGATCTGGTCAATGGTGCCGCCATCTCTTGCGGGCCAGCTTCGCCATTGCGCGCCATAGACCGGCCCCAGCTCGCCATTCCCGTCCGCCCATTCATCCCAGATGCTGACACCGCGTTCCTGCAGCCAGCGCACATTGGTCTCGCCCCGCAGGAACCAGAGCAGTTCATAGATGATGGATTTCAAATGCAGCTTCTTGGTTGTGAGAAGCGGGAAACCTTCGCTCAGGTCGAAGCGCATCTGGTAACCGAACAGCGAACGCGTTCCTGTGCCGGTGCGGTCGCGCTTCTCCACGCCGTGTGTCAGCGCATGCTCCAGCAGGTCAAGATATTGCCGCATTTGGTCCGGGTTCCGTGCCGATTCTACGGCTCTTCTAAAATTAACCCCCCACGCCTATATTGTGAAGGTCATCCGGGTTCGCCCGGGCGTCTATGGCGATAAACGACTGTGTAATAAGCGGCCCGGACCCGGGGGCGGTACCCGGCGCCTCCACCACAAGCCCACTTACTCCCCAGAAGAGGGGCGGATGGGTTTCTGTGGGGGCGAAACAGGATCGACGGACGTGTAAAGGCAGTTCTTTTGCTCGGTATGGTTCCGCCGTCATCGGGCTATTGTTTAGGTGCCAACGATAATCAAATGGCCCTCGCTGCCTAACTACGGTTAGCCAAGCGCGGTTTCGGTGGGTGTCCGGGCAACAGAATCACCCACCACTTCATTCAAGCAGCCTGCATCCGCCCCGCGTCGCGGCGGCCATTCCAGGCAAAGGCTGCGCCCAGGATGCAGGCCAGGCCGCCAAAGGTCACCGCCAGGCTGGTGCCGAAATGTTCGGCCACGAAACCCAGGATCAGCGATCCCCAAGGCATCATGCCCAAAAACGCCATGGCATAGAAGGCCACCACCCGCCCGCGCATGTCGTCGCGCGAGACAAGCTGCACGATGGAATTGGTGGCCCCGCCCAACAGCATGAGCGAAAAAGAACAGGGCGTCAGGAGCAGCAGCGACAGCCAGAAAATATGCGACTGGGAAAACGCGATCAGCGACAGGCCGAAGCCCAGCGCCGCCACCAGCGGCGTCATCATCAAATGCCGGTCCGGCACCCGCGCCAGGGCATAGGCGCCCAGCAACGCGCCCGCACCCACCCCGCCATAAAGATAGCCCAGGCCCTGGCTGTCCTGGTGCAGCACGTCGCGCGCAAAAGCGGGCAGAAGCGTCAGGTATGCCGCGCCAAAGGCCGAACAGACCGAAACCAGGATCAGCGAAATCCGAATGTCACGGGTGCCCCAGACATAACGCGCACCCAGGATGACGCTGCGGATGGCGTCGGAATGGCGGCGCTTGGGCCGGGCCGCGAACGCCATCATGGACAGGCTGAGGATCACCGCGCCATACGACACCGCATCCAGCGCGAAACACACGCCCACGCCCATAATCGCGATCAATATGCCGGCCACCGGCGGGCCGGTGACGCGCGCCAGGTTGAACATCATGGCGTTCAGCGAAATGGCGTGGCGCAAATCTTCCTTGCCCACCATCTCCACCGTCATGGCCTGGCGGATGGGAACGTCAAACGCATAGACAAAGCCCTGGAACAGCGCCAGCGCCACGATCTCCCAGATGCGGATCATGCCGGTCAAGGTCAGGATGGCCAGCAGCGCCGATTGCGCGCAGGCCAGCGACTGGGTGATCAGCAGCATGCGGCGATGGTCGAAGCGGTCGGCGATGGCCCCGCCAAAGGCCGAGAAGAAGAAGATGGGCGCCGCGCCCGCGAAACTGGTGACACCCAGCAGCAGCGGCGAATGGGTCAGGTCGTAAACCAGCCAGCCCTGGCTGACGCTGGTGATCCAGTTGCCCATCAGGGAGACAAGCTGGCCGGAAAAGAACAGCCGGTAATTGCGGTGCTTGAAGACGCGCAGGAAACTCAGCGCGCCATGATCGTGGGCCGCTTGCCCCGGCAGGACCTCGGGCGGGGGCGCCTCGACCGGCTGCGGCGCGGCATCCGGCTCCAGTTCGGGCGTCAGTTCCAAGTCTTCGGGAAGCACCGCTTCCACGATGCGTGTCGGGCCAGTCATGGGATGGGCATATACCCCCCGGCCCGGCCGGGCCAAGTGGCAAAAACGCAATCCGGCTCAGCTGGCAATTCGCACCGAGATATCGCCCCGCTGGCGCAGCACGCCAACCTCCACCCCGTCGGCGGTCTTGCGCAGGCGCAAATCCACCGAGGCCCCGTCCAGCGACAGGTCATGAATGCGCACTTCTTCCAGCAATGACGGCAAATGCGGATTGTGGAAGCGTATCTCGCGCTTTTCATGGTCGCAGACGATGCCCAGCATGGCCTGCAGCAGCGCGAACGGGGTGGCGCTGGCCCAGGCCTGGGGCTGGCAAGCCACGGGATAAAGCGTGGGGGCCGTGCCGCGCCGGCGGGGAAAGCCGCAGAACAATTCCGGGAAGCGCAGCAAGTCCATGTGGCAGGCGGCGGCGAACTGACCGTCAAAGATCGCCTGCGCGGCGCGCTTGTGGCCATAGCGGCCCAGGCCCAGCGCAATCAGGGCATTGTGGTGCGGCCAGATCGAGCCGTCATGATAGGACATGGGATTGTAGCGCGGCCCGTCCGCCGCCGCCGTGCGTACGCCCCAGCCGGAAAACATTTCCGGCATCATCAGGGTTTCGGCCATGCGGGCGGCGCGCTCCGGCGAAGCGATGCCGCAGAACAACACCTGGCCCGCATTGGATGTGCGAACGCGGCAAGGTTTCTTGTCGCCGTCGAGCGCGATGGCATAAAGCCCCAATTCCTCGCACCAGAATGTCTCTTCAAATTTTACACGCAGTTTTTCCGCCGCATCGGCCAGCGCATCGGCTTTGGGATGGTCGCCCAGCATCCGCGCCAGCAGCGCCGCGCCGGATTTTGCGGCATAGACATAGGCCTGCACTTCACAGAGCGCGATGGCGCCGCCCGCCAGCGCGCCATCCGAATGGAAAATGGAATCCTGGCTGTCTTTCCAGCCTTGATTTGTCAGTCCGTTTTCACTGACCCGGTAATATTCCACGAAACCATCGCCGTCGCGGTCGCCATAGGTGTCAATCCAGGCCAGCGCCGCTTCGATGTTGGGCCACAATTCACGGATGGTGGCCTGGTCGCCGGTGCGGGCGTAATAGCGCGATGTCAGAAGCACGAACAATGGCGTGGAATCGATGCTGCCGTAATAGCGGCCGAACGGCACCTCGCCCAGTATCGCCATCTCGCTGGCTCGGGTTTCGTGCAAAATCTTTCCCGGCTCGGCATCGGATTTTGCATCCAGCTTCGTCGCTTGCGTGTGCGCCAGGTAACGCAGCACGCCCTTGGCCAAAGACGGGTCAATCCACAGCATCAACAGCGCCGTTACCAGCCCATCGCGCCCGAACGGTGTGGAGAACCAGGGTATGCCCGCATAAGGATAAAGCCCGTGCGGCGTGTCGCTGATCAGCATGCCCAGATCCGCGCCCGCCCGCTCCAGCACCCGGCTGGCAAGCGCATTGGTGCTGGTGACGGTGCCGCCTCGGTGCGCGGTATTGGCCATCCAGCGGCGCGCCTCGCGATAGGGGGCGGAATAATTGGCCGGAACATCTTTGCCGGCGCAGCCCACTGTCATGATGATGGAGCGTTGCTCGTCCGGGCGGAAATCGAGCGAGAACAGCGCCTGGCTTTCCGTGAGACGCTCTGGTGCGGGATCAAAGCGGATATCGGTGCGCCGTTCCGCCCCATCCAGGCCAGTATAACGGAAGGTGACGCCGCCCTTGCCGTTGATGGCGGTGGTGACTGTGCCGCGCTGGGGCCGCTTCATTCCGCGTATTTCAAACAGGTCGCGGAAGTCGGCGCCGAAATTGATGCTGAACCAGCAATGCTGGGGACCGGCGCCAAAATTGTGCACGGCGATGCGTTCATGGTTGGCACCATCCCAGAGGAATTTGGAGCGGCGCACATGCAGGGTTTCACGCGCCAGCACGATCTTGCCATTCTGGTAGATGTCAGGATTGGAGAGGTCCACGTTGAGGACCACATTGTCATTCTCCACTGCCGAGGACAGCAGCAGCGGCCGCTGCCCGTCTATCAGGAATTCCAGCAGCGAGAGATGCCGCATGTCATTGTGGAAAATGCCGCCGGGGCTGAGGCCGGGATGCGGTACATCGCCCAGCGCGTCGAACAAGCCGAAGCTGTCGCCATGCTTGAGCGTACGCGGCCAGCGCTCCGGTATGGACTCCGTGGCCTGGATGTAAAAGCTGCTGATATCGTCAGCCGCCTTTTCAGGTGGGGCAGAAGGGAGGGATTTTGCCTCCATGAGCGTGTTCCAAATCGAAAAATGATCCGCCGAAATCAGGCGGCCTGAAATGCCTTGTCGCTGTCCGCCACGGCACGGTAAATCTTGAGATATTCGCGGGCCATGGCGGGCGCGGAAAACCGCGTGGCAAAGCGCGCGCGGACCTTGCCGCGGTCCAGTTCGCCCAGGCGCGAAACAGCGCGCACGGCTTCATCCACATTTGTCACCACGAAACCGGTCAGGCCGTCCTCCATCACTTCAGGCACCGAGCCGCAGGAAAACGCCACCACCGGCGTGCCGCAGGCCATCGCTTCGATCATCACCAGTCCAAAGGGTTCTGGCCAGGCGATGGGGAAAAGCAGCGCCCGCGCGCGGCCCGGGAAATCCTGCTTCTGGCTGTCATTAATCTCGCCAATGAATTCGGCATGCGGGCTTTGGTCCAGCACGGGCTTCACCACATCATCGAAATAGGCCTGGTCCACCGGATCCACCTTGGCCGCGATTTTCAATTTCATGCCGGCGCGGCGCGCGATCTGGATCGCATCCAGCGGTCCCTTGTCGGCGCAGATGCGGCCCAGGAATGCCAGGTAGCCGCCCTCGCCCTTGCCGGCGTGAAACTGCGCCATCGGCAAGCC
The DNA here is from genome assembly GCA_947465395.1 of Alphaproteobacteria bacterium. GTDB lineage: Bacteria > Pseudomonadota > Alphaproteobacteria > Micropepsales > Micropepsaceae > Rhizomicrobium. The sequence continues at coordinate 54,175 of CANIAL010000005.1, forward strand.
GTGATAGACCGTGCCCTGCCAGTTCACCGGCGGAACGGGCTTTCTCTGATGGTTGGAAATGGAAACCAGCGGCATGTCGGGAAAGGCGCGGTAAATGTCGGGCAGCTCGGGCAGGTCCTGGCGGCCATGCAAGGTGGTCAGCGTCTTGTGCGCCATGTTGCGGAAAATGAGATTGTGGAAAAAGTCCACATGGAAATGCAGGATGTCGAACTCGTCCGCCCGCGCTGCCACCGCTTCCAGCATGGCCTGGTTGTAGGACTGGCAATTGTGGATGCCATCAAGGCGCAGCGCGCGGGGCGTCATGGGCACCAGCCTGGCCGCAGTTTGCGAATCGCCGCTGGCAAAAAGCGTCACATCATGGCCCTGGGCCACCAATTCCTCGGTCAGCCAGGACACGACCCGTTCCGTGCCGCCATACAGGCGGGGCGGAACGCTTTCGACCAAAGGCGCAATTTGAGCGATTTTCACGGCAAGACCCTTCATTCCAAGCAACCCCCAGGGACAGGAACGGCGGGGACTGCATCCGGTTCCGGCATGCCAAAAAGGTAACCAAATCGGGGGCCAAAAAAGGGGCCGGTTCCCCGCGATTGACTCCTTATGCCCGGCGCTTAGTCTCGCGGTTCCCATGGCGAAAGATTTCATCGGCTATCAGGCTTTAACCGACTCCGCGCTGCGTGGCGTGGTGCGCGATGCGCTGAAACGGATCGAGAAATCGGGCCTGATCGGGGCGCATCATTTCTATCTCACCTTCAAAACCCATCATCCGGGCGTGGACATTCCCGACTTCCTGAAGGAGCAGTATCCGGAGGAAATGACCATCATCATCCAGCACCAATATTGGGCGCTGAAGGTGAAGGATGATTATTTCGAGGTGACGCTGACCTTCAAGAAGCTGCCCGCACCGCTGCATATTCCCTTTGACGCGCTGACGGCCTTTTTCGACCCCGGCGTCCAGTTCGGCCTGCAATTCCGCAGCGAGGGCGAAGCCGCCAAACCTTCCTCAGGCCCCGTGATGGTGCCGGACGCGCCGGCCCAGATGCCCGAGCGGCCGGAAAAATCCGACGAGCCGGAAGAGTCCGAGCCGATGGCCGCCGAAAAAACCCCGCCCGGCGAAGTCGTCAGCCTGGATTCATTTCGTAAAAAATAAGTTGGGTCGCAAAAACCAATTCCGCAAGAGACCATGAGCAAGACACGCACCGAGACCGATACCTTCGGCCCCATTGAAGTCGCCTCTGACCGCTATTGGGGGGCGCAGGCCGAACGAAGCCTTTCCAATTTCAAGATCGGCTGGGAAAAACAGCCCGTGGCCGTCGTGCGGGCGCTGGGCATCGTCAAGCGCGCGGCGGCAGAAACCAACATGGCGCTGGGCCTGCTGGATCCTGCTCTGGCCAAGACCATCATCGCGGCAGCCCAGGAAGTCATCGAAGGCAAGCTGAACGCGCATTTCCCGCTGTCGGTTTGGCAGACGGGATCAGGCACCCAGTCGAACATGAACGCCAATGAAGTGATTTCCAACCGCGCCATCGAGATGATGGGCGGGGAGATGGGCAGCAAGAAGCCCGTCCATCCCAACGACCATGTCAACATGAGCCAGTCGTCCAACGACACCTACCCCACCGCCATGCACATCGCCTGTGCGGAGGAAATCCACCACCGCCTGCTGCCGGCGCTGCAAAAGCTGCGCAACGCCCTGAACGACAAGGCGCAGGCCTGGAAGGCCATCATCAAGATCGGCCGCACGCACACCCAGGACGCCACCCCCATCACACTGGGCCAGGAATTTTCCGGTTATGCGGCGCAGGTGGAAAACGGCATTGCGCGGCTGAACCAAACCATGCCAGGCCTGATGCAGCTGGCCCAGGGCGGCACGGCAGTTGGCACCGGCCTGAACGCGCCTATTGGCTTTGACAAAAAAGTAGCCGAAGCCATCGCCGCCATCACCAAGCTGCCCTTCACCACTGCCCCCAACAAGTTCGAGGCGCTGGCCGCCCATGACGCCATGGTGTTCAGCCATGGCGCCATCAACACGTTGGCGGCGTCACTGTTCAAGATCGCCAATGATATTCGCTTGCTGGGTTCCGGGCCGCGGTCCGGCCTGGGCGAGTTGTCGCTGCCGGAGAACGAGCCGGGTTCGTCCATCATGCCGGGCAAGGTCAATCCCACCCAGTGTGAAGCCATGACCCAGGTCTGTGTGCAAATTTTCGGCAACAATGCCGCGCTGAGCTTTGCCGGGTCGCAAGGGCATTTCGAACTCAACGTCTACAACCCGGTGATGGCGTATAATTTCCTGCAGTCTGTGCGGCTGATGGCCGATGCCGCCGTCAGCTTCACCGACAACTGCGTGGTGGGGATCGAGCCGCGCCTGGACAATATCAAGGCGGGTCTTGACCGCTCGCTGATGCTGGTGACGGCGCTGGCGCCCAAGATCGGTTACGACAAGGCGGCCAAGATCGCCAAGACCGCGCACAAGAATGGCACCACGTTAAAGGAAGAAGCGGTGGGCGGCGGTTACGTCACGGCGGCAGAGTTCGACGCCATCGTCCGCCCTGAAGACATGATCGCGCCGAAGTAGGTGCCCCGTTCCTTGTTAGAAGCTGCGCCGCGCGTCATTGAACAGAACAACGCCCATGGCGGCGTTTCCTATTGGCAAGGAACCGGCAACCAGTCCGTGGCCGACGCCAACGGCGTTTCGCTGGCCGAATATATCCATGCCTTGTATGGCCTGCTGCGCCAGGCGGGCGCCAAGAACGTGCTTATGATCGGCTGCGGCGGTGGCACGCTTGGCACCATGCTGGCGCGCAAGGGCGTCAAGGTCACCATGGTGGACATTGATGCCCTGCCCTTTGAAATCGCGCGGCGCTATTTCCGCTTGCCCGCCAAGGTGCGTTGCGTGGTGGCCGATGGCGGCGCGTTCCTGAAAGCGGGTGGCCCGCGCTATGACGCCATCATACTGGACGCCTTCATGGGCGAGAAAATCCCGCCGCATTTTATCAAGCGCGTTTTCTTTGAACGGGTGAAGGCGCGGCTCACGGCCAGGGGCATTTTCCTGATCAACATCATCGTGGCCGATGACGAGGACCGCACGCCTGACCGCATTGGCTGGCGGTTGAAAACCGTTTGGCGAAATGCGCGGTTGCTGGATTCCGACGGTTATGTGGACCGCAACGCCATCGCCATGGCGGGCAGTGTAACCAAGCTGAAACCGCCGCGCCTGATGATGAAGCCGAAAACGGAAGCCAGGAGCATTGCCGCCGATTTGAAAGCGCTGGATTTCCGCGAGCTTCGGACATGAGCCTGAAGAAACGATCCTTCACCCTCACCGGCCATCGCACCAGCGTGGCGCTGGAGGAAGAGTTCTGGGCCGTGCTGGAAAAGACGGCGGCGGCCGAAGGCAAAAGCCTGGCGGCCCTGGTCAGCCGGATGGACAAGTCGCGGGGGCCGCGCCCTCTGGCCAGCGCGCTGAGACTTTACGCACTTGCGGCCAAGAACATGCAATCATAGGCTTCCTCATTCAGGGAGGCTGTCATGAAAGCAATTTCCGAATACACCGTGATCGCCGAACTTCAGCAGGTTATGAAAAATGCCAAGACGAAAAACAGAGACGACGTTTTTTGGGAAGCATTTTCGCGCGTTTGCGAATTGGAAGGGCTAAATTACTCTGATCCGCTTCATCGGGATTTCTATTCTACCCTCAAAGCCTATGAAGAGCTTTTGACCGAAAAGAATGGTCGCACAACAAAAGCCAGCCGAACTCGCCAAAAATTGGATCGCAAAGGTGTGATTCAATGTTTGGAAGATTGGGCAAACAATGCGACGGAAACACAAGGCTTCACACTTCTCGTCGCGAATGATCTAATACATTTAACGGGGGAGTATTTGGTTCTTAAATATAAGGATCAATTTTCCGACAAGGCCATTTCTAACGCCACCAAACGATTAAAAGCTGTCGAGACGAGAGCAAGCTTTGTCGCAGCTTTTGATGCAGCCGGGATAAATTTCTAATATGCTCACGCTTTATCATCACCCTCGCACCCGTTCCTCGCGTTTCATCTTCCTGCTGGAGGAATTGGGCGCGCCCTATGAGATCCATCGCATTGCCAATATCCGCCGTCCTGATGGATCGGGCGGCGTGGACCCGGAAAATCCCCATCCGCATGGCAAGTCGCCCGCGCTGAAGGATGGCGATGTGCTGGTGTGGGAATCCACTGCCATCGCGCTTTACCTCACCGACAAGCTGCCGCAGAACGGGCTGGGTCCCGTGGTGGGCGATCCCAGGCGCGGCGCCTATGTTTCCTGGCTGGCTTATTATGCGGGCGTGCTGGAGCCGGCTTTCATGAGCGCCTACATGAAATGGGATATCCCGCGCGGCACGGCGGGCTGGGTGAAAACCGACGAAGTGATGGCGCTGATCACAGCCACTCTGGAAAAGGGACCGTATCTGCTGGGCGATAAATTCAGCGCCGTGGATATATTGTTCGGCACCACCTTCAAGATGTTCACCGGCACGCCACTTTTCCAGACCACGCCGCTGCTGGATGCCTATGTCGAGCGGGTGATGTCCCGTCCCGCCTATGCCCGCGCCCAGGCCAAAGAAAATGCCTGAGATCATCAATTTGCGCCGCGCCGCCAAGGCCATTGCCCGTGCCGAAAAGGGCAAGGCGGCCGATGCCAACCGCATCCTGCATGGAACGCCCAAGGCGCAGCGCAAATCGGCCAAGGCGCAGCAGGCCAAGGCGGTGAAGGATCACGCCGGGAACAGGCTCGATAAACAGGAGCATCGGCGAAAGCCGGAGCAACCATAAAATAAGTGGGATTTGGCGGCCCGGCGTTCTAATATCGTTCTCATGTCCCAGACTCAGTGTTTTTGCCCGTGAGCGGCTACGAAGACCGCTATTCCGACCCGCTGGATTCCGCCTTCAGCGAGACCGCACCTATCGAGCGCGAACCTGCCTATATGGCCGGCCTCAACCCCGAACAACGCGCCGCCGTGGAGGCCACCGAAGGCCCCGTGCTGGTGCTGGCGGGCGCGGGCACCGGCAAGACCCGCGTGTTGACCACGCGGCTGGCGCACATACTGGCCACGCGCCGCGCCTGGCCCGGCCAGATGCTGTGCGTCACCTTCACCAACAAGGCCGCCCGCGAAATGAAGGAGCGCATCGGCGCACTCATTGGGGGTGTCGTCGAAGGCATGCAGTGGCTGGGCACGTTCCATTCCATCGGGGCCAAGATGCTGCGCCGCCATGCCGAGCTGGCGGGGCTGAAAAGCAATTTCACCATCCTGGATTCCGATGACCAGCTTCGCCTGATGAAGCAGTTGATCGAAGCCGAAGGCGTGGACGAGAAACGCTGGCCTGCCCGCACACTGGCCAGCATGATTGACGGGTGGAAGAACCGGGGCCTGCGCCCCGACGATCTTTCCGACAGCGAAGGCCAGGCTTATGCGTTCGGCAAGGGCAAGCTGCTCTATCGGCAATACCAGGACCGGCTGAAGGCGCTGAACGCGGCGGATTTCGGCGACCTGCTGCTGGAGGTGCTGAACATCCTCAAGACTCATCCCGACATCCTGGCCGATTACCGCGACCGCTTCCGCTACATGCTGGTGGACGAATACCAGGACACCAATGTGGTGCAGTATCTGTGGCTGAAGCTGCTGGCATCCGGCACGGGCAATGTCTGCGTGGTGGGCGATGACGACCAGAGCATCTATGGCTGGCGCGGGGCGGAAGTGGAAAACATTCTGCGCTTCGAACGCGATTTCCCCGGCGCGAAAGTCATAAGGCTGGAGCGCAATTACCGCTCCACCCCCGTCATTCTGGGCGCGGCCTCGGGCCTGATCGCCGCCAACAAGGGCCGGCTGGGCAAGACGCTGTGGACCGAGGGCGATCCCGGCGAGAAGATCAAGGTGCAGGGCGTCTGGGACGCGGAAGAAGAGGCCCGCAACGTTGCGTCGGACGCCGAAGATTTGCACCGGCGCGGACATGCTTACGGACAGATGGCGATATTGGTGCGCGCATCCTTCCAGATGCGAGAATTTGAAGACCGCTTTATCTCCCTGGGCCTGCCTTATCGCGTCATCGGCGGTCCGCGTTTCTATGAGCGGGCAGAAATCCGCGATACCATGGCCTATCTGCGCCTGATCGCGCAGGGCGATGATGACCTGGCGTTCGAGCGCATCGTCAACAAGCCCAAGCGCGGCATTGGCGACGCCAGCGTGGCGACATTGCACATCTTCGCCCGCGCCCGGCATTTGCCGCTGCTGGCGGCGGCGCGCGACTTGGCGTTGACCGACGAGGTGCCGCCCAAGGCACGGAAAGCCTTGGGCGAACTGGGCGCCAATTTTGCCCGCTGGACGGAAACTTCGCGTGTGCTGCCGCACACCGAGCTGGCGGAAATGGTGCTGGACGAATGTGGTTACACCGACATGCTGAAAGCCGACAAATCGGCGGAAGCGCCGGGGCGGCTGGACAATCTGAAGGAATTTGTCCGTTCCATGGAAAGCTTTGAAAGCCTTTCCGCTTTCCTGGAACACGTATCGCTGGTGATGGAAATTGCCCAGGATGAAACCGGCGACCGCATCAATTTGATGACGCTTCATGCCGCCAAGGGGCTGGAGTTCGACACGGTCTTCCTGCCCGGCTGGGAAGAGGGCCTGTTCCCGTCCCAGCGCACCATGGATGAGAACGGGCTGGCGGGGCTGGAGGAAGAACGCCGCCTGGCCTATGTCGGCCTGACGCGGGCGCGCCAGCGCGTGCGCGCCAGTTTCGCCGCTAATCGCCGCGTGCATGGAAGCTGGCAAAGCGCCCTGCCCTCGCGCTTCCTGTCCGAGATTCCGGAAAGCCATGTGGAAACGATACTGGATGAAGGCTTTTATGGCGGCGCTTCGGGCTTCCGCGACAATGCAGGCGGTGCGGCCTTCGCCAGCACGTACGGCTCGCCTGGATGGAAGCGCGCGCAAGCCAACCGCGCCGCTTCCGGCGGCGTGCGCGCCCGCCCGCCCATAATCGAAGCCCAGGCCTATGCCATGCAGACATCCGACCCGGAATCGTCGCAATTCTCGGTGGGCGAGCGCGTCTTCCACCAGAAATTCGGCTATGGCCGGGTCAGTTTCGTGGAAGGCAACAAGCTGACCGTCAATTTCGATCATTCCGGCGACAAGCGGGTGATTGACCAGTTCGTGCAACGGGCATGATCAATCCGCCGCTGTGGAAAGCATCGGTCGCGTTGACCAAGCTGGAGGCCGCCGACATGGCGTCTCTCCTGGAGCTGGAAGGCAGCGCCCAGGCTGTGTTGATCGTGGAAGAACCCTTCGGCCCAGGCGCGGTGGTGGAGGCGCTTTATACGGAAGCGCCTGATGCCGCCTATCTCACCCGTCTCGCCGGGCGCGAGATCAATGTGGCGCCGCTGCCGGACCAGGACTGGATTCGCCTGTCCCAGGAAGGCCTGCCGCCTGTGCGGGCCGGGCGCTTCTTCGTGCATGGCGCGCATGATGCCGGCGTGGTGCCACATGGCGTCATCCCCATGCGGATCGAGGCGGGCATGGCCTTTGGCACCGGGCATCACGAAACCACGGCGCTGTGCCTCTCCGTGCTCAGTGACCTGGCCCGCAAGCGCGCCTTCACCAATGTTCTGGACCTTGGCTGCGGCACGGGCCTTCTGGCCATTGGCGCTGCGGTATTGTGGAAGCGACCCGTGCTGGCGTCCGACATTGATCCGGTGGCGGTGGAAGTGACGGTCGCCAACGCCCGCGCCAACCGGGTGGCGCCCATGATCCGCGCCGTGGTGGCGGATGGCTTGTCGCATCCCACCTTGGCGGCGGGCGCGCCCTACGACCTGATCATCGCCAACATATTGGCCGGGCCGCTGACCCGCCTGGCGCCCGGCATCACGGCCGCGCTGGCGTCCGGGGGCGTGCTGGTGCTATCGGGGCTGCTGAACAACCAGGAAAACATGCTGCTGTCCTTTTATCATGGGCTGCGGCTGAAGGAGCGCCGCCGCGACGGCCCCTGGAGCGCGCTGGTCTTGGAGAAAGCCCGGCGGTAAAGTCAGCGCATGGACAAGACCGCCCCCTTCCAGACCTATGACGACCGGTCCGATGCGGCCACCTGTGCGCCGCGTCTGGCCGCCCTTCGCGCCGAACTGGCGCGGCGCGGGCTGGACGGATTCGTGGTGCCTCATTCCGATGCGCAGCAGGGCGAGTATCTGCCCGAACATGCCGAGCGGCTGGCATATCTGACATCCTTCACCGGATCGGCGGGCGCAGCGGTGGTCTTGAAAGACCGCGCCGCGGTGTTCGTGGATGGGCGTTATACGCTGCAGGTGCGCGGGCAGACCGACACGACATTGTTCGAGCCCCGCGATCTTGTCGCCGAAGGCCCTGCCGCCTGGGTCGAAGTCAATCTGCCGAAAGGCGCCAAGCTGGGTTATGACCCCTGGCTGCACACATGGCATGGCGCGACGGCCCTGAAACAGGCGGTGGAAAAAGCGGGTGGCACGCTTGTCGCCTGTGACACCAACCCCATTGATACAGTGTGGGCGGATCAGCCCGCGCCGCCCGCCACGCCAACCCTGCCCCATGCGCAGAAATATGCCGGCCGTTCCAGCGCCGAGAAACGCAGCGAACTGTCGGCGGGCCTGAAGAAAGCGGGCGCAGATGCGGCGGTGATAACCTTGGCGGATTCGGCCTGCTGGTTGCTCAACATTCGCGGCAGCGATGTGGCGCACACGCCTTTCGCGCTGGGCTTTGCCATTCTTCATTCCGACGCGACGGTGGATTTGTTCCTGGACGAGAAAAAACGCTCGCCGGAATTGCTGGCCCATCTGGGCGGCGATGTGCGCTTGGCCCCACCAGAGCAATTCGCGAAAGCTTTGGGGGCCATGAAAGGCCGCACGGTTCAGGGCGATCCGGCCAACGCCGCTGCCGCGATTTTCGAGGCGCTGCAAAAGGCGGGCGCCACCATCAAGTTCGCGCCCGATCCCTGCCAGCTGCCCAAGGCCTGCAAAAACCCGGCGGAGATCGAAGGCGCGCGCCAAGCCCATATCCGCGATGGCGCGGCTTTGACCCGTTTCCTGTGCTGGTTCGCCCGGGAAGCGCCGAGCGGACACCTGACCGAAATTACCGCTGCCGAACAGTTGGAAGGCTTTCGCCGCGCCACGGGGTCACTTTCGGACCTGTCGTTCGATTCCATTTCCGGCGCAGGCGCCAATGGCGCCATCGTGCATTACCGCGTCACCCGTTCCACCAGCCGGCCCATCCGCAACAACGAAATGTTCCTGATCGATTCCGGCGGGCAATATCCAGACGGCACCACCGATGTCACCCGCACGGTGATGGTGGGCGCGGCGACACCAGAAATGAAGGATCGATTCACCCGCGTGCTGAAAGGCCATATTGCGCTGGCCACGGCGCGTTTCCCGGACGGCACCATCGGCATGCAGCTGGACAGCTTCGCGCGGCGGCCATTGTGGGAAGCGGGGCTGGATTACGACCATGGCACCGGGCATGGCGTGGGATCGTATCTGTCGGTGCATGAAGGGCCGCAGAACATCTCCAAGCGGCCCGTGAACCAGGCGCTGAAGCCCGGCATGATCGTTTCCAACGAGCCCGGTTATTACAAGACCGGCGAATATGGCATCCGCATCGAGAACCTGGTGGTGGTGACGGACGCCAAGCCGCTGCCGGGCGGCGAGCGCCCCATGATGGCGTTCGAGACCATTACGCTGGCGCCGATTGACCTGAACCTGGTGGAGGCCGCGCTGCTGACGGATAGCGAGCGCGCCTGGCTGAACGCCTACCACGCCAGGGTTCAGGCCGTGATCGGCCCGCTGGTGGATGACGAAACGCGGGCGTGGCTGGCGAAAGCGACAAAAGCCATTTGAAGAAGCTGGATTCCCGCTTTCGCGGGAATGACAAAGTCAGCTGATCAGTTTCAGCCAGGCATCCTCGTCCATCACCGTGACATTGTGCTTCTGTGCGTCCTTCAGCTTGCTGCCCGCGCCCGGCCCCGCCACCACGATGTCGGTCTTGGCAGAGACAGAGCCTGACACTTTCGCGCCCAGCATTTCGGCCCGCGCCTTGGCTTCCTGGCGGGTCATTTTTTCCAGCGTGCCGGTGAAGACCACAGTCTTGCCGCTGACGGGCGAGGTCTTGGCGGGCGCGGCCATGGGCGTCACGTCCAGCCATTGTAGCAACCGGCCCAGTGCCTTCACATTGTGCTTTTCGCCGAAGAAATCACAGATGGCTTCGGCCACCACCCCGCCAATGCCTTCCAGGCTTTCCAGTTCTTCGCGGGCATTGTCACCCTCCATGCCCGCAAGGAAGGCGTCAATGGTGCGGTAGTGGCGCGCAATCAGCCGCGCCGTGGTTTCGCCCACATGGCGGATGCCCAGCGCATTGATCAGCCGGTCCAGGCCGATCTTGCGCCGCGTTTCGATCGCCGCCATCATGTTTTCCACCACCTTGTCTTCGCGGTCTTCTTTTTTCTTGGTCTTGACCGGATCTTTGCCCTCGGCGCTCCGGCGTTCTTCCGACAGCGCGGCGCGGTGGGCGGCCAGAATTTTGCTGACTTTCCCGGGCTTTTCCGTCAGCGCAAAAATATCCGCTGGCTCTTTCAGCAACCCCTCGTCATGGAAAAGCTGGATCATGGTGCCACCCAAGCCTTCAATGTCGAACTGGTCGCGGCCCACGAAATAGCGCAACCGCTCCACCGTCTGCGCATCACAGACGAGTCCACCGGTGCAGCGCCGATCCACATCCTGCTTGCCCGTCTTTTCATCCACCTCGCGCACGGCATGGCTGCCGCAGACGGGACAGGTCTGGGGAAATTTATAGGGCTTGGCGTTCCTGGGCCGCTTGTCGGTCAGCACCCGCACGATCTGGGGGATGACGTCACCGGCCCGCTGGATCACCACATGGTCGCCAATGCGCGCATCCAGCCGCGCGATCTCGTCTTCATTGTGGAGGGTGGCGTTGCGCACCACCACGCCGCCCACCGTTACCGGCGCCAGCCGCGCCACCGGCGCCAGCTTGCCGGTGCGGCCGACCTGGATCTCAATATCCTCCAGCACCGTTTCGGCCTGTTCGGCGGGGAATTTGTGGGCGGTGGCCCAGCGGGAGCTGCGGGAGACAAAGCCCAGCCGCTCCTGCAAATCCAGCCGGTCCACCTTGTAGACCACGCCGTCAATGTCATAGCCCAGCTTGGCGCGCTTGGCTGAGATATCGGCATAGAATTTCAGCATCTGGCCCAGGCTTTCGCAGCGGCGCGTAAGTGGGTTCACCGGAAAACCGTAATCCGCGAATTTTTCCAGCATGCCGGATTGGGTATCGGCGGGCAGCGCAGAAATCTCGCCCCATGTGTAAGCGAAGAAATTCAGCTCCCGCGACGCCGTGATGCCGGGATCAAGCTGGCGCACGGACCCGGCGGCGGAATTGCGGGGATTGGCGTAAACAGGCTTACCGTCTTTTTCCTGCCGCTTGTTGAGGGCCGCAAAGGCCTTGTGGGTCATGAAGACCTCGCCCCGCACTTCCAGGATGGCGGGCGGCTTGCCCTTCAGGCGCAGCGGAATGCCAGAAATGGTTTTGAGGTTGGCGGTGATGTCCTCGCCTTCCTGGCCATCGCCCCGAGTGGCGCCGCGCACCAGCACGCCATTTTCATAGCGCAGGGATGCGGACAGCCCGTCAATCTTGGGCTCGGCGGTGACGGCGATTTCCTCATCGTCTTTCCGGCCCAGGAAGCGGCGCACCCGTCCCAGGAAATCGGCTACGTCTTCGTCGCTGAAGGCATTGTCCAGCGACAGCATGGGGACGGTGTGCCGGACCTTGGCGAATTTCTCGCTGGCCTTGGACCCCACACGATGCGACGGGGAATCGGGGCGCACCAGCAAGGGAAAGCGCGCCTCGATGTCCGCATTGCGGCGGCGCAGGGCGTCATAGTCCGCATCGGAAATGCTGGGCGCGTCATCCATGTGATAGCGCCGGTCGTGCCCGGCGATGTCCTTCGCCAAACGGTCCAGCTCTTTTTCGGCTTCCTGGGAAGAGAGCTTGTCTACGGCTTTGGCACTCATGCCCGCTTGCGCGCTTTCTTCTGCGGCACCGCTTCCGCCATCAGGCGGCGGGCGGCGGCGCGGGCTTCTTCCGTCACCACGGCACCCGACAGCATGCGGGCGATTTCTTCCAGCCGCGCATCATCTTCCAGCAGGGTGATGCGGGTCTTGTCGCCCACCCGCGAAATCCGGAAATGCCGCGCGGCGCGGGCCGCCACCTGCGGCGAATGGGTGACCAGCATGACCTGCGTGGTTTCCGCCAGGCGCTGCAGGCGCTGGCCCACCGCATCGGCCACCGCCCCGCCCACGCCCCGGTCTACTTCGTCGAACACCAAGGCTGCCGGCGGCGCGCTTTGCGCCAGCGCCACTTTCAGCGCCAAGGAAAAACGCGCCAGCTCGCCGCCCGAGGCGATCTTGGCCAAGCTGCCGAAGGTGGCGCCTTCGATGGTGGCGACTTCAAAGGCCACCCGTTCCAAGCCATGCGCCGCGCCCTCGTCCAGCGGGGTCAGCGAAACGCGGAAACGCGCATGGCCCAATTTCAGCGGCGTCAACTCCTCGGCCACGGCTGCTTCCAGCTTGGCGGCAGCAGCGGTGCGGGCCTTGGTCAGTTTCGCGGCCACAGCCTTGTAGGCATCGCGTGCGGCAACTTCGGCAGCTTCCGATTTCTTGATGTCCGCGCCGCCGGAATCCATGGCGGATTGCTGGGCGATGAAATCGGCGGCCACCGCCACCAGCCCGTCCGCGGTGGCGCCGTATTTCCGCGCCAGCGCACGCAGGGCGAACAGGCGCTCTTCCTTGCGCTCCAGCGTGGCGCTGTCACCATCCAGGCCGGTCAAGATGCTGTCCAGCTCGCGGCGCGCATCTTCGGTCAGCGCAAAAGCCTGTTCCAGCGCGGCCTGGGCGGCGGCCGTGCGCACCCGCGCTTCTTCCGGCAGGCGGGAGAGTTTCTTCAGCGCAGTGGCCAACCCTGCTTCCGCGCCCTTGTCACCCGACAAGGCATCGCCCGCATTCGTCAAATCTTCGGCGATGCGGGCGGCATTCATCATCAACGCCCGTTCGCCTGCAAGGCTGTCTTCCTCGCCCGGCTTGGGTTCAAAGGCGGAAAGCTCGGCGGCGGCGGCACGAACATAATCGGCATTGCGGCGGGCTTCCTCGGCCTGGGCCTTCAAGGCTGCCAGCGCGGCACGCGCCTTGTCCCAGGCGCCATAATGCGCGGCAACATCAGCCACCGCGCTTTCCAGCCCGCCAAAGGAATCCAGCAGCCCCCGATGCGTGGCGACATCAAATAGCCCCCGGTCGTCGGCCTGGCCGTGCACTTCCACCAGCAAGCCGCCCAGGTCTTTCAGCAGCCCCACGCTGACGGCCTGGTCATTGATGAAGGCGCGGGATTTGCCGTCGGCGGCGATGGAGCGGCGCAGCACGATCTCGCCCTCCGCTTCCATGTCTTGTGACGCCAGAAGCGCGCGGCTGGCATGGCCGGGCGCGGGATCGAAGACAGCGGTGGCGGTGCCCTGGGCGGCACCCACGCGCACACCGGCGCGGCCACCCTTGCCGCCGCCCGCCGCCAGCACCAGTGAGTCCAACAGTATGGATTTGCCCGCACCGGTTTCGCCGGTCAGCACGTTCAGGCCGCCCGCGAATTCCAGCGCGGCCTGTTCGATCAGCACTATGTCGCGGATCGTCAGTGCTGCCAGCATTGGCCCTGCTCTAGAGAATCTTCCGGAAAGCTTGGCTGATCCAGGAGCCTTTGTCTTCCTTCGGCTTCAGGCCGCGGCCCTTCAGGATGTTATAGGCGTCCATGTACCACTGGCTGCCCGGGTAATTGGCCCCCAGCACGGCGGCGGCGGTCTGGGCGTCGCTGTCCAGGCCCAGGGAATAATAGGCCTCGGTCAGCCGCTCCAGCGCCTCCAGGATCTGGGGCGTGGTCTGGTACTGCTCCACCACCGCGCGGAAGCGGTTGATGGCGCCGATATAATCGCCGCGGGTGAGGTAATAGCGCCCCACCGCCATTTCCTTGCCCGCCAGATGGTCGCGGGTAAGGTCGATCTTGAGCGTGGCGTCGCGGGCATATTCCGTGTCGGGAAAACGCTGCACCACGTCCTGCAACGCCACCAGCGCGCCTTGGGTGTTGGACTGGTCGCGGCCCACATCCACGATCTGTTCATAAAGCGCGATGGCCTTGAGATAAAAGGCATAGGCGACTTCGCGGCTGCCGGGATGCAGCGAGATATACTGGTCGGCCGTCGTCACCGTGTCGGTGTATTTGTTGGCCTGGTAGGAGCTGAAGGCGCTCATCAGCATGGCCCGGCGCGCCCACACCGAATAGGGATGCTGGCGGTCCACTTCGTTGAATTGCTGGGCGGCGGCTTCCCAGTCGCCGCGATTGATGCGGTTCCAGGCATCGGCGTAAATCTGCTCAATCGGCCGCTCCTGGAACTGGGCGGCATCCTTGTTGAGATTGTTGCTGGCATTGTCGTCGCCGCCGAACAGGCTGCAGCCGCCAAGCGCCAAAGCCGCCCCGAAAAGGGCGATGCGAAGCAGGTGGGGGCGGGCCAGCGGCATGGACGATTCCTGTGATTTTCGTTTCTGGCCAGAGGGTTATACGGGGGCAACCCGGACCAGAGCGCCCTTATAGCACAGCCGCGGCGGCGTCTGGAAAGTCCACAAATTTGTAATTTTCCGGTTCCGCGAACAGCGCCCTGAGCAGCCGGTTGTTGAGGCCATGGCCCGATTTCACGCCTTCAAAGCGGGCCAACAGCGGCGCGCCCGCCAACGCCATGTCGCCAATAGCGTCCAGGATCTTGTGGCGCACATATTCGTCGTCGAAACGCTGAAGTTCCCGGTTGGCCAGGCCGGTTTCGTTCAGCGCCAGGGTGTTTTGCAGGGATGCGCCCCGCGCCAGGCCGAGGGCATGAAGCCCTTCCAGCTCTTTCAGGAAACCAAATGTACGGGCGGGCGCGATGGCCTGGCGGAATGTTTCCGGAGTGACATCCAGTTCGAACGCCTGCCGCCCGATCACGGGAAAATCAATTTCCAGCCGGTAAGATGTCCGCGGGTTTGGCAGCAACGTCGCGCTGGCATCGCCATCGGTCACGCGCACGGATCTCAGGACCTGTATGGCGCGGCGGGGGACCGCGCTGTTTTTGATCCCGGCCTGATCCAGCAAGGTGAGATAGGACAGCGCATCACCGTCCAGGATGGGCGGCTCCGGTCCGTCCAGCGTGACCAGCAGATCGTCAATGCCCACCCCTGCCACCGCCGCCATCAAATGCTCAATCACTGCAACCTTGGCATCGCCGGACGCGATTACCGTGCCAAGACGGGTTTCGGTCACCAGGTCAAAGCGCGCGGGAATGTCCACATGGCAGTCGGCCCGCCGGAAGATGACGCCGCTGTCGGCAGCCGCGGGCGCAAGCGTCATGGTCACGCTGACGCCGGCATGCAGCGCAGTGCCGCTGACACCAATCGGCTTGGCAAGGGTTTTGCGGAAGGCCATGCGCGTTCTTACAAGCTAATGCGGCAAGGGTGATAGGGCTTCGGCAGATGCCGCTTCCAACGATGGCAGAAAGGCGGGCGGCTTGCGGGCCTTTGCGGCCTGTTCGAACGCCGCGCCCAGCGCCAGCAATGTCGCCTCCGACCAGGCGGGACCCATAAAGGACAGGCCAACCGGCAGGCCATGCACCGCGCCCATGGGAACAGTCAGATGCGGATAGCCCGATACCGCGGGCAGGAAAGACGCGTTTGAGCTGTCATTGTCGCCCTTGATGATGTCCAGGCGAAAGGCGGCGTCGTCGGTGGGGCGGATCAGGGCGTCCAGCCGGTCCCGCGCCAAGGTGGAATCTATAAGTGTGCGGGCCGAAGCCACCAGGTCAGCTCGCGCCGCGACATAGGCGGGATCGTCAAGACCCGCCTTGGCCTGTGACATTTCAAAATAATCCTGGCCGAACAGGACAAGCTCACGCGGTGTGCGGGCATTGAATGCGATCAGGTCGGCCAGGTTCTTGGGACTGCTGCCGGGCAAAGATGCCAGATAGGCAGCAATGTCATTCTTGAATTCTGTTTTCAGCACCATGCCTTCCTGGTCGGAAGCGCCGGGTGCGCGCACGAAATCCGGCACCAGCACGATCTCGGCCACTGCGGCCCGCAGCACTGCCAGCGCCTGTGCAAAGACCAGCTTGGTGGCATCGGGCGTGTTGGCCGGCATCACCACCCCAAGCATTTTGCCGGACAAGGACGCGCCCAGCGCGGCGTAATCGGCCTTGCGCGCATCGGCTTCTGTTGTCGCCACGTCCTGGGGATCGCTGCCCGCCATCACCGACAGCAACAGCGTCGTATCGGCGACGTTGCGCGCCATGGGACCGGGCGTGTCCTGGGTGTGGGAAATGGGCACAATGTAAGTGCGGGAGAGCAGCCCCACACTGGGCTTGATCGCCACCAGGCCATTCAGCGATCCCGGGCAGACCAGCGAGCCATTGGTTTCCGTGCCCAGCGCCGCCGCCGCCAGGCTGGCCGCCACCGCCGCGCCACTGCCCGCGCTGGAGCCGCAGGGGCTGCGGTCCAGCACATAGGGGTTGTGCGTCAAGCCGCCGATCGCCGACCAGCCGCTGAGCGAAGCCGTGGAGCGGATATTGGCCCATTCGCTGAGATTGGTCTTTCCCAGGATGATGGCGCCCGCCGCACGCAACCGCACCACCACCGGCGCATCGCGGCCCGTGACATTATTCGCCAGCGCCAGTGACCCGGCGGTGGTGGGCATGTCGGCGGTTTCGATATTGTCCTTCACCAGGATGGGAATGCCGTGCAGTGGCCCGCGCAGATGGCCTGTGCGGCGCTCGGCGTCCAGCACTCGCGCGGCAGCCAGCGCACCGGAATTGAGCGCGATCACGCTGTGCAGCAGGGGATCAATTTGGACAATGCGGGCCTGGTATGCCTGCACCAGCTCCGCCGCACTGACCCGCCCGGCCGCCATGTCGGCGGACAGGGTGGCGATGTCTTTTTCCACCACGTCATAAGCCAAGGCGGGCGTGGCAAGCCCCAATGCCAATCCCGCTGCGATCAACAGTTTCATCATAATTGCTTCTGCAAGAAGACCAGTGTCAGCCAACGGTCGAATTTGCGGCCTACCTGCGGCAGGCGGCCGGTTTCCACAAAACCCATATCGGTGTGCAGCTTGATGCTGAGGTCATTGTCGCTGCTCACTCCGCCGACAAGAATGTGCAATCCCTGCCCCCGCGCCTTTTCGATCAGCGCCGCCAGCAGCGCCTTGCCAATGCCGCGCCCGCGCGCGCTTTGCGTCACATACAGGGAATGTTCGGCGGTACCGCGATAGCCGGACGGAACCCGGAACTGCCCATACGTGGCATAGCCCACCAGGCCGGTGACATCGCGCGCTGCCAGCACGGCGTAATCGCGGCTGCGCTGTTCGAACCAGGCCTGCATTTCGGCCTCGCTGCGGGGATATTCATGCCAGGTCGAGGTGGTGTGGATGGCAGCGTGATTGTAGATGGCGGCGATGGCGGGAATGTCCGCCGCCGTTGCATCCTCGATCCGGAATTCGCCCGCCATGGGGTTCTTATAAAGAAAAAGGGCGGCTCGCGCCGCCCTTTTGATAGTCGCTTAAAATAGAAACTAGTTCGCCTGACGGCGCAGGAAGGCAGGGATTTCGAACTGCTCTTCCTGTCCCTGGCCCATGAACAGATCATCGCCGGATTGGGGCGTACCCTGCGGCAGGGCCTGTTCGTTGGGCTGGGCCAGCGGGGCCGCCGCCGGCATCGGTTCGGGGCGTATCTCGGCGCGCGGTTCGGCCCGGATTTCGGTGCGCAGGTCCGGCGCCTTTTTGCGGCCGAACAGGCTCCAGCCCGCCTTCTTTTCGGGCTGCAGCCTGGGGGCCAGCGGCATTTCGTTGATGGGCATGCGTGTTTCGGTGGCCGGGAAAATCGCAGGCGCGATTTCCGGCGCGTCGGCGCCGCCCAGCACATAATCGTCTATGGGACTGGCTTCTGTCGCGCCCAGACCTTGCGACAGGGCTTCCATCTGCTCGCGCACCGGGTTCAGTGCGGGCTGCATGGGCGCATCCACCTTCAGCACGGCGGGCTTGCGGCGGCTGCTCCACAATTCATGGACCTTGGCCTGCTTCATGGTCTGTTCGACATCAATGCCGGTGGCGACCACGGAGACGCGCATGCGCCCTTCCATGGAATCCAGGATGGTGCTGCCGAAAATGATGTTGGCGTCCGGGTCCACTTCAGCGCGGATACGGTTGGCGGCCTGTTCCACTTCGAACAGCATCATGTCGTTGCCGCCGGTGATGTTGATGAGGACACCCTTGGCGCCCTTCATGGTGACATCATCCAGCAGGGGGTTGGAGATCGCCATGTCGGCGGCGCGCAGGGCGCGGTCTTCGCCTTCGGCTTCGCCCGTGCCCATCATGGCCTTGCCCATCTCGGTGATCACCGACTTGATGTCGGCAAAGTCCAGGTTGATGAGACCGGGCATGACAATAAGATCGGTGACGCCGCGCACGCCGGCATGCAACACCTCGTCCGCCATGGCGAAGGCCTGGGACATGGTGGTGCGTTCATGGGCGACACGGAAAAGATTCTGGTTGGGGATCACAATCAGCGTATGGACGAAACGCTGCAATTCCTGGATGCCTTCCTCGGCCACGCGCATGCGCCGGTCGCCTTCCAGGGCGAAGGGCTTGGTGACCACGCCCACCGTCAAGATGCCCTGCTCGCGCACGGCGCGCGCGATGACGGGGGCAGCGCCCGTGCCGGTGCCGCCGCCCATGCCGGCGGCGATAAACACCATGTGGCTGCCCTGGAGCTGTTCCATGATTTCGGGAAGCGACTCTTCGGCGCCCGCGCGGCCCACGTCAGGCTGTGCGCCCGCGCCCAGGCCTTCGGTGGTAGTGGCGCCAAGCTGGATGCGGCGGTCGGCTTTCGACTGGCCCAGCGCCTGGGCGTCGGTGTTGGCGACCACGAAGTCCACGCCCTTGAGCCCGGCCTCGATCATGTTGTTGACGGCGTTGCCGCCGGCGCCGCCCACGCCCAGAACGGTGATGCGCGGACGCAATTCCTTGGTCGGCGGCACTTTGAGGTTGATGGTCATGTTACTGTCTCCTCATGGAATAGTTGGCGTCATACGCGTCCGCTTGACCGCACCCGAATCGCCCAACTGATTCGCTTTATATTGTTGAATCATTCCAGCCACCGGCCGGTCAACCGGCGAAGCCATCCGGACCCCTTGGCCTGGGCGCCCGGAAGGGCCGCCAGTTCGGGGTTGATGACATCGGGGGGCATGGTCGCCCCGGCCATCAAAAGGCCGATGGCAGTGGCGTAATCGGGCCCGGTATTGGCAGCGGCCAGCCCGGCAAAGGCCTGGGGGCGGCCGATACGAACCTGTTTGCCCAGAATGCGGGCGGCCAATTCGCGGGTCCCGGCCAGCTGGCAGGCTCCGCCGGTCAGGACGGCGCGCCGGCCGGTGGCGCCTTCAAAGCCGCTGGCTTTCAGGCGGGCGTGAACCTCTTCCAGGATCAGCTCCAGCCGGGCCTGGATGATGCGGGTGAGCATGGAGCTGGGGACGCGCATGGTGGCCTCCTCTGCGTCTTCGCCCGCCTGCGGCACGGCGATGACGTCCGAGCCGGATTCCAGTTCGCCCAGTGCGGCCCCGAACAGGGTCTTGATGCGCTCCGCCGCCGCGATGGGGGCGGTCAGGACCTGCGCGATGTCGGTGGTGACGGAATAGCCGCCATGCGGCACCAGGTCGGCATGCACCAGATGGCCTTCGAGAAACACAGCAATGGACGTGCAGCCTCCGCCCATGTCGATCACGGTGGCGCCGATCTGCTTTTCGTCTTCGGTCAGGGTGGCCAGGCCCGAGGCATAGGCCGAGAACAATGAACCCACCACATTCAGGTGACAGCGTTCCACCGCCAGCTTGAGATTGGCCAGCGGCGAGGGCTTCACCGCCACCGCATGCATGGACACGCCGATGCGCTGGCAGAACATGCCGGATGGATTGCGCACACCGCGCGCCTCGTCCACCACATAGGCGGTGGGGGCGCTTTGGATGATCTCGTGCCCGTCCAGGCGGCAGCGCGCGCGCCCGTCCGACAGCAACTGGCGCAGATGCTCGTCCGAGACCAGGGCGCCGTCCAGCGCCAGCACGTTGCGGGCGGTAACGCTGACCGGCGCGCCGCAGCTGACGGATATCAGGACATTCTGGATGCGGGCATCGGCATGGTTCTCCGCCGCCGCCACGCAATCGCGAATGGATTCCTCGGCCAGTTCCAGGCTGGTGATGGTGCCGGCGCGCACCCCGGCGCTTTCGCGCAAGGCGCTGCCCAGGATTTTCAGGCTGCCCTGTTCGGCGCGGCCAATGACGCAGGCGATCTTGGACGATCCCACATCCAGCGCCGCCACCAGGCCAGGACGATAGGCGGGAATTTCGTTGTTGACGCGCAGGCGCAGCGGTTCGCTCATGTTTCCTTGCCCCGCGGAACGTCTTTCTTCTCACCGCTTTTCAGGACAAAGAAAAAATGCGTGGGTGAACGCAGATCTATTTCCGTGATGTTGCGTTCCAGGATACCGGTATCAATCACCAGATGCTCCAGCGCATCCAGTTGCACCTGCCAACCCGTTTCCGGCAGCTTCACCACCACGCCGTCATTCAGGATCAGGTTCCAGCGCCGCTCCGACTGGCGCTGATAGAGCGCCACGCGGGCCAGGAGCGCGCGGTGCGCCATGACGCCTTCCACCAGCTCGGCGGCGGCGGCGGGCGCGCCGGGACCGGCCAGCTTGGGCAGGCGCGAGAATTTTTCCGTGTCGCGGGTTGTAATGATGCCGCCAGCGCGTTCCACCACGGCGGGACCCCCACTTCCATTCAAGGAGGGGGAATACCAAAGCGCGAAGGGCCGCTTTTCCACCACGGTAACGAATATGGCATCGGGATAGCGGCGCACGACATCGGCGGAGGCGATCCAGTCCAGCGCCAGGATGCGCGAACGCGCCGCGCTTAGATCCGCATCAAAGATGGACTGGCCAGGCTGCAGGCCCAGTGCCGCCAGGATGGTGGCGGGCGGCACGCGGCCATTGCCCGCCAGATGAATTTCGGAAATGCCAAATCCGGAATGGGTGACC
Source organism: Alphaproteobacteria bacterium (assembly GCA_947465395.1). Taxonomy (GTDB): domain Bacteria; phylum Pseudomonadota; class Alphaproteobacteria; order Micropepsales; family Micropepsaceae; genus Rhizomicrobium. The sequence continues at coordinate 75,354 of CANIAL010000005.1, forward strand.
ACGCTGTCGCCGGCGCCGCGCACAGCGTTCACGCCCCGCCCCACCGTGCCGCTGGCCAGCAAACCCGCCACCAGCGCGAACAGCAAGGTGAACAACGTCACCAGCAGCATGGGCTTGGTAATGGTGCGGGCCAGCGGCGCGAACATCGCCGCCAGCAGGCGCGTGGCCCAGCCGGATTCCTTTTCTTCCCGCTTGCCCCGCGGCGCAGGCGCGCGTTCGCGCCGGGGCGTGGCGCGGCCCGTGGCCTTGCGCAGATCGGCGCGGGGCTTGCGGTCAATCTTCAGCGATCGCATGAGGCATCCTCTACCATCCAGCGGCACAATTTGGCGTAGGACATGCCCAGATGGCTGGCCTGTTCCGGCACCAGCGAGGTCGGCGTCATGCCGGGCTGGGTGTTGGTTTCCAAAAGAATCATGCGCGGCTTTGCACCGGTATCGTCATAGCGGAAATCGGTGCGCGTGACTCCCCGGCAGCCCAGGGCGCGGTGGGCGCGGATGGCCAGGTCCATTGCCTCGTCCGTGGCGGCGGCGGAAATCCGGGCGGGAATGATGTGGCGCGAGCCGCCCGCCGCATATTTCGCTTCATAGTCATAGAAAGGCAGGTCGGTGACGATTTCCGTCACACCCAGCGCCCGGTCGGGGCCCTGCTGGTTGGCGCCCATCACCGAGACTGTGAGTTCGCGCCCCGGCACGAACTCTTCCACCATCATCTCGCTGGAATAGGCCCAGGTTTCGCTACCCAGTTCGGCAGGCGGACGGTTGTCGCCCTTGCGGATGATGAAGACACCGACGCTGGAGCCTTCATTCACCGGCTTGATGACATAGGGCGGCTCCATAAAATGGCCGCGCGCGACCTCACGCCGGTCAGCCAGGATAGATTTCACCACCGGCAAGCCTGCCGCGCGATAGACATCCTTGGTGCGCTCCTTGTGCATGGCCAGGGCGGACGAAAGAACGCCTGAATGGGTATAGGGAATGCGCATCAGTTCCAGCAGGCCCTGCACCGTGCCGTCTTCGCCGAAGCGGCCATGCAAGGCGTTGAAGGCGGCGTCGGGCCGCGCCTGGAACAGCTGGTCACCGACATTGTCGCCCGGGTCTATCATCACCGGCGTGAAGCCTTCCTCGGCCAATGCCTGCATCACACCGCGGCCGGAGGAAAGCGAGACTTCGCGCTCGGCAGAGCGCCCCCCCATCAAGACAGCGATTTTCTGGAAGTGGTTCATGAGGGAATTCCCACCCGCTTGATTTCCCATTCCAGGGCCACGCCGGATTTTTCCAGCACGCGCTTGCGGACTTCTTCGCCCAGGGCTTCCAGCTCGGCGGCGCTGGCATCACCGGTGTTGATCAGGAAATTGGTGTGCTTGTCGGAAACCTGCGCCCCGCCCAAGGCCAGCCCGCGGCAACCGGCTTCATCAATCAATGCCCACGCCTTGCCACCAGGCGGGTTTTTGAAGGTAGAGCCGCCGGTCTTGGCGCGGATGGGCTGGCTGGCTTCGCGGTTGGCGGACAGTTCTTCCATGCGGGTCCGAATGGCAGCGGGATCATCCGGGCGGCCTTCGAATACCGCTTCCACGAAAATCAGCCCTTCGGCGCCGCCCGCTTTGCGATAGGAAAAATCCATCTGCGCGCTGGAAAGCCTGATTTTATTGCCTTTTTCGTCTATCGCCAAAGCTTCGAGAAAGACGTCTTTTATCTCGGCGCCGTAACAGCCGGCGTTCATTTTCAGCGCGCCGCCAATGGTGCCGGGCACACCGCGCAAAAATTCGAGACCTGCGATGCCCGCATCCGCCGCCGCTCGCGCCACCGCGCCGTCCAGGGCAGCTGCGCCCGCGCGCACCCGCATGCCGTCAATCTCGATTTTCCCGAAAGCGGATGAAAGCCGGACCACCACGCCCGCGATGCCGCCATCGCGCACCAGCAAATTCGAGCCCACGCCGATCACGCTGACATGCAATCCGGCGGGCCGCGCCGCCAGGAAATCGCAAAGGTCTTCCATATCGGCGGGACGAAAGAGAATCTCCGCCGGGCCGCCGACGCGGAACCAGACGTGGTCCCTCAGCGGCGCGCCACGAGCGATGCTGCCGCGCACGGGAGGAAGCATGTCGCAGGCAGCGGCCATCACGACTTGCCCCCCAGCAATTTTTCCAGCTTGGCGGGCAGCGCATTCATCCAGGCTGTGATGGAGCCGGCGCCCGTGCCGATGATGACAGCACCCGGCTTCACGAAAGGCGCCACGGCGGCGGCGAGATCAGCCTCACCATCAATGGTAATGACCTTGCGATGGCCATGGGCGCGCAGAGCGTCGGCGTAACTGTCGCGACTGATGCCGTCTATGGGCTGTTCGCCCGCAGCATAGACCGGCGCGATGATGGCGACGTCCGCCTCGTTCAAACATTGGACGAATTGCTCGAAAGTGTCGCGCAGACGCGTGTAACGATGCGGCTGCACCACGGCCACAATGGGACCATCATAAGCCTGGCGCGCCGCCTTGACGGCGGCAGCGATCTTGAAGGGATTATGCGCGTAATCATCGATGATGGCTGCGCCGTTGACTTCGCCCACTTTTGTAAAGCGGCGACCCACGCCCTTGAAGCCGGCCAGAGCAGCAGCGATCACATCATTCTTCACGCCCAGCTCGCGCGCCACCACGATGGCGGCCAGCGCGTTCTGCACATTGTGTTCGCCGGGCATGGGCAGCTTCAGCCCGTCCAGCCGCATCTGCTTGCCCGCGCGGCGGTCGGTGAAGATGCAGTCGAAATGCGACAGTCCCTTGGAGAAGGATACATTCACCGCCCGCGCATCGGCCTGGGGAGAAAATCCATAGGTGATCATGCGCCGATCGGTGATGCGCCCCACCATGGCCTGCACCTCGGGATGATCGATGCAGAGAACGGCAAAACCGTAAAACGGCACATTCTCCACAAAGCGCTGAAAAGCGTCGCGCATGTTGTCGAAGGTGCCATAGAAATCCAGGTGATCCGGGTCTTCGTTGGTCACCACCGCCACGGTGGCGGGCAGGCGCAGGAAGGTGCCGTCGCTTTCATCGGCCTCCACTACCACCCATTCGCCCGCGCCCAGCCGCGCATTGGTGCCATAGGCATTGATGATGCCGCCATTGACCACCGTGGGGTCCATGCCGCCCGCATCCAGCAGAGCCGCCATCAAGGTCGTGGTGGTGGTCTTGCCATTGGTGCCGGCGATGGCGATGCAGGAACGCAGGCGCATTATCTCGGCCAGCATTTCGGCGCGGCGCACCAGCGGCAGCGACTGTGCGCGCGCGGCATCGAACTCCACATTGCCCGGCTTGACGGCGGAGGAATAGACCACGGCATGTGCACCGTTGAGATTCTCGGACCGGTGCCCAATGGCAATCTTGATGCCCATGGCCTGCAGGCGCTTCACATTGGCGCTTTCGGCTTCGTCCGAGCCCTGAACCTCATAGCCCAGATTGTGCATGATTTCGGCAATGCCGCTCATGCCGATGCCGCCAATGCCGATAAAATGGATGGCGCCAATATCCAGGGGAACGCGGGTGGAAACAGCCATCAGGCAGCCCTTCCGGCAATATCTTCGACCATGTCGGCCAATTTTCCGGTGGCGTTGGGCATGGCCATGGCATGGGCGGCCACGGCGCGGCGCGCCATTTCGGCCGGATCGACCAGGATAGCTCCGATCATCTGGGCCAATGAATCCCGGCTTAAATCGCCCTGCGGCGCCAGCCATGCCGCGTTGGCGTGGGACAGAATTTGCGCATTGGCAGTCTGGTGATCATCCATGGCGCTGGGCAGCGGCACCAGGATAGCGGGGCGGCCAATTGCCATCAGCTCGGAAACCGTGCCGGCGCCGGCGCGCCCGATCACCAGATGCGCAGCGGCCATGCGGGCGGGAAGATCATTGAAGAAGGGCTGCAGCTCGGCATGGATTTCGGCATTGGCGTAGATTTCCCGCACGCGTTCCAGGTCATCGCCCCGGCATTGCTGCACAAGTTGCAGCCGCTGCTTGAGGCCATGCGGCAGGCGCGTTAGGGCGGCCGGCACGATCTGGCTTAAAGCGCGTGCGCCCTGACTGCCGCCGAACACCAGCACGCGGATGGCGCCATCTTTCACGGGCAGGACATAAGGCGCGCCCCACAGCGCGATCACTTCGGGGCGCAGCGGATTGCCGGTCGTGACCGTGACGGCTTTCGGCGCGGGGCGCACGACGGGAAAGGCGGTAGCGACCATGCGCACCCTGTCCATCACCAGCCGATTGGCGCGGCCCATCACGGCATTCTGTTCGATGATGGCGGTGGGAAGCCGCGCCAGCATGGCGGCCAGCATGACGGGCAAGCTGGGATATCCACCAAATCCGATCACGGCGGAGGGCTTGATGCGGTTGAGCTTGGCAAATGCCGAAAGGATGCCGGCGCCGATGCGCAGGGGCGCCAGCAAACTGTTCAGCGGCGACGACGGCACCGTTTCGATCCGCGCGCCGGGAAAGACGGTGGCGTAATCGGCAAAACGGGCATCGGTCATCACGGTGATGGATTGCCCACGCCGCACCAGCTCGCCCGCCAGTGCCTGCGCCGGAAAAAGATGCCCGCCCGTGCCGCCCGCCGAAAGAACGATCATGCCGTCCTCACACGCAAAGTGGTTGTGGTGACGCGGGTGTGAAGCTGGGGGCGCTGGCGCGTCACCGCCAGGGCAAATCCCATGGAAAGCGCAATGGAGAAAAGCGACGAGCCGCCATACGAGATGAAAGGCAAGGTCATGCCCTTGGCCGGCAGCAGGCTGACCGCCACGCCCATGTTAATGAAGGCCTGCAAGCCCGTCACCAGCCCCAGCCCGGCTCCTGCGAGCTGGGAGAAGGGATCGCGCGAATTGGCGGCGCGCAACAAAAGCCGCACGGTCAACACACAAAACAGGCAGGCAATAACGGCGCAGAGCAAAAGGCCGAATTCTTCTCCCGCCACCGCAAAAACATAATCCGAATGGGCATCCGGAATGCGGTATTTCACCGTGCCTGCGCCCGGGCCCACGCCCGACAGGCCGCCATGGGCAAAGGCTTTCAGTGCCAGCCCGGCCTGGTAACCGATGTCGCTTTCGCTGAGGAACTGCTCCACCCGGTGGTGCACATGCGGGAAGATTTCATAGGCCAGGAAGCCCAGCGCCGCGGACACCGCGCCCAGTATGCCCACCCAGTAAAGCTGCAAGCCCGCAAAGAACAGCATCGCCGCCCATAGCGACAACAGCAATCCCGTCTGGCCCACATCGGGTTGCCGCAACAGGATCATGATCGCGGGCAGGATGAGAAGAAACGTCATCACCGGCTTGGGCAATGGCAGCGGCTTGCGGTCGGCCAGCACGGTCGCGGCCAGGACGGCAAACCCGGGCTTGAGGAATTCGGACGGCTGCAAATTGAAGAGCCCGAAGCTGAGTTCGCGTTTGGCGCCCAATATCGCCTCGCCCACCAGCAGCACCATGCCGCTGCCCACCAGGGCCAGTGCGAAGATGATGGCGGCGGCGATCTTGACCTGGCGCAGCGACAGCAGCGACACGCCGCCCAGGATACACAACGCCACCAGCGCATAGGCGAGCTGGCGTATGGCATAATGGAAATCGCCCGCCGTCAGCGGCCCGCCAGTGATGGCGAGGCTGGCGGCAAAGCCCAGCATCAGTCCGATGGCAATCAGGCCGGCCATGGCGCCCAGCGCCACCTTGTCCACCGTGAACCACCAGTCAGCAAAGCCACCCTTGTCGGCGCGGGAGATACTCATGACGCCGCCCTCGCGCCAGCCGCGGTGCGGGCCAGGCGCGCCACGCCATTGCGGAAAGCGTCTCCGCGCGCCTCGAAATCACGGAACTGGTCATAGGACGCAGCGGCTGGCGAGAGCAGAACGACCGGCGCACGCGCCGACGACAAGGCTGCATCAGCGGCGGCTTTTTCCAGTGCAACATCCAGCGTGCCGGACAAGTCGTACAGCACCTGCCCGTCCAGGGTCCGCGAGAAGGCGTGGGCGGATTCACCGATCAGATACGCCTTGCGGATGCGGGGGAAATAGTCGGCCAGGGCTGTGATGCCACCTTCTTTGGCCTTGCCACCCGCGATCCAGAAAATATCGTCATAACAGGCCAGCGCTCGGGCCGCGGCGTCAGCGTTGGTGGCTTTGGAATCATTGATGAAGCGCACCGGGCCAATCTCGCCCACCTGCTCCATGCGGTGCGCCAGGCCGGGGAAACTGGCGATGGCATTGGCGATGGCGCGCGCATCCTTGATGAAGACCCGCGCCGCGGCATAGGCCATGGCGATGTTCTGGCCGTTATGCGCGCCGGGAAGGCGCGGCGCCTCGCTCAATTCCATGATTTTCGCGGCGCGGCCATTCTGGGCATCGTACAGCGCGCCATCCACCACAAAGACGCCCCGGCCCAGCACCTTGTTCACTGCCACCGGCGCGGCGCGGCTGGAAAGCGCTGTGAAAATGGCGCTGGAAGGCGCATCGTCCACGCCGATGAAAACCTGGCCATCCTTCGGCGTGGCGGCCAGCAGACGCTGCTTGATGCCGGCGTAATTTTCCATGCTGCCATGCCGGTCCAGATGGTCCGGCGTGATGTTGGTCAGGATTGCCACATCGGGATGCAGGCCCGGCGCCAGGTCAATCTGGAAGCTGGACATTTCCAGCACATAAATCGTCTTCTGTGCGGGCGGCGACAATTCCAGCACGGATTTTCCGATGTTGCCGCCCACTTGCGCGTCCAGGCCGCAGCTTTGCAGGATATGCCCCACCAGCGCGGTGGTGGTGGATTTGCCGTTGGTGCCGGTGATGGCGATGACGGGCGCGCGCCCCTTGGCGGCCGCATCCGGGCGAATTTCACGGGCGAACAATTCGACGTCGCCGATCACAGGCACCTTGGCGCCTTGCGCATGAAGCACGACTTCATGCGGGCGGGGGTGGGTCAGGGGTACGCCGGGCGACAGCACCAGGGCAGCGATGCTGTCCCAACTCCATTCGCGCCAGGGCGTGATCTCGGCGCCGGCTTCGCTGCCGGCATCGCGCGCCAGGGCATTGTCGTCCCAGCCGATCACGTGGGCGCCGCCCGCCTTCAGCGACTTCACCGCGCCCAAGCCCGTCCGCGCCAGTCCGAAGACGGCGATGGTGCGGCCGGAAAAGCTGGCGGCGGCGATCATGTCTATCTCAGTTTCAAGGTGGCAAGGCCCAGCAAGGCCAGCACCACCGCCACGATCCAGAAACGGATCACGATGGTGGGCTCTGACCAGCCAAGCTGTTCGTAATGGTGATGTATGGGGGCCATGCGGAAGACGCGCTTGCCGGTGAGCTTGAAGGAAATCACCTGGACAATGACCGACACGGTCTCCAGGACAAAAAGTCCGCCCACAATGGCCAGCACGATTTCATGCTTGGCCGCCACGGCCACCGCGCCCAGCGCCGCGCCCAGGGGCAAAGAGCCGGTATCGCCCATGAAGATGGCGGCAGGCGGTGCGTTGTACCAAAGAAAGCCCAGCCCTGCGCCCATCAGCGCCGACAGGAACACGGCCAATTCGCCAGCATTGAAAATGTAGGGCAGTTGCAGATAGGCGGCGAAGCGTTCATTGCCCACCAGATAAACGATAAGCGTGAATGCCGCAGCGGCAATCATCACCGGCATGATGGCAAGTCCATCAAGCCCGTCCGTGAAATTGACGGCATTGGCAGCGCCCGCGATCACGAAGGCGCCCACCAGCACAAAGCCGATGCCCAGGGGCAGCAGCGCAGTTTTCAGGAAAGGCAGCGCGAACATGCCGGCCAGCGCGGGCGGCTCGGCCCGCATGATGGCCCAGGTGGCGATGCCGGCAATGATGAACTCGATCAACAGCCGCATGCGCCCGCTGATGCCGGCTGAAGTGCGCTTGGAAACCTTGTAATAGTCATCCAGGAAGCCCAGCAGACCAAATCCCGCCGTCACGCCCAGCACGATCCAGACATAGGTGTTGGAAAGATTGGCCCACAGCAAGGTGGATCCCACCCAGGGCAGCAGGATCAAAATGCCGCCCATGGTGGGCGTTCCGGCCTTCTCCAGGATATGCCGCTGTGGCCCGTCCGAGCGTATGGGCTGTCCCTTGCCCTGTTTCAGCTTCAGCCAGCGGATCAGCAGGGGATTGACCAGGAATGCGATCAGCAGCGCGGTCATCACCGCGGCGACAGCGCGAAAACTCAGATAGCCAAACAGGCGGAAGAACGCCAGTTGTTCGGTGTGGGTCAGATAGGAAAGATAGAACAGCATCTACGCTCCCCGCGATTTCAGGCTGGCGATGATCACCGCCATCTTGGACCCCAACGATCCTTTTACCAGAACCGTGTCGCCCTTTTTCAGCGCCGCGGCCAGCATGGGTGCCAGCTCCGCCGACGTGGCGGCATAACCGCCCCGGCGCGCACCCGGCAATGCATCCCACAAGGCTTTCATGGCTGGGCCGGCGGCAAAGACCAGGTCCGTGTGCGCCGCCGCGATGGGTGCGGCCAGGCCGGCATGATGTGCGGCCCCGCCTTCGCCCATTTCCAGCATGTCGCCCAACACTGCAATGCGCCGCGTGGCCTTGGCCGCGCCCAGCAAGGCCAGCGCCGCCGCCATGGAGGCCGGGTTGGCGTTGTAGCTTTCGTCAATTACCGCAACGCCGTCTGCTTCAAAGCGTTCGCCCCGGCCTTTCAGGGGCGCGAAATCCTTCAGCGCGGCCGCGGCGTTCAAAACATCGCCTTCGGCCAGCGCCACGGCCGCCAATGCCGCCACAGCATTCTGCGCGATGTGGAGTCCCGGCGCGCCAACAAGGCAATCCACCATCCGGCCCATGATGTCGGCCTTCACCCGCATGCCTGCGCCTTCCGGAGACCAGGACAGAAGCTTCGCATCGCCCGTTTGGCCAAAGCTTACGACACGCGCCACCTTCGCCTGCACCGCGCGTGCCGCCAGCCGCGCTGCATAAGGACTGTCGGAGGGGATCAACGCCACACCGCCCGGCACCAGGCCTTCAAAGATTTCTGACTTGGCGTCGGCGATGGCTTCGCAAGAGCCGAAATATTCCAGGTGCGCCGGCGCGATGGTGGTGATCAGCGCCACATGCGGCCGCACCAGCGCGACAAGCGCGCGAATTTCACCGGCATGGTTCATGCCCACTTCGAAGACGCTGAACTGGCTGTCCTGCGGCAGTCCGGCCAGGGACAGCGGCACACCCCAATGATTGTTGTAGGATGCGGCGGAGGCATGGGTGCGCCCCAGCGCGTCAAAGCAGAGGCGCAACATTTCCTTGGTGGTGGTTTTTCCCGCACTGCCTGTGACGGCGATGATCTTGGCATTGCTGCGGGCGCGGGCGGCGCGTGCCAGGTCTTCCAGGCCGCGCAACGTGTTTGCCACGGTGAGCAGCGGCGCATCGGCGGCGACGCCATCGGGACGGCGCGAGACCAAAGCCGCACCGGCCTTGGCCGCCAGCGCCGCGCCAACAAAATCATGTCCGTCGCGGGCATCGCCTTTCAGCGCCACGAACAAATCGCCCGGCTTCAGTGTGCGCGTATCAATGGAAAGGCCGCTCACGGCAAAAGCCTTGCTGGCTTCACCCAAGGTTGCGGCGATGGCGGCATCGGAAGTCCACAGGCTCATGTTGCCCGCCCTCCCGCTTCCAGCGCGGCCGCAACCGCCTCGGCGCGGTCGGAAAAGGGGATCACCTTGTCCTTCACATACTGGCCCGTCTCATGGCCCTTGCCCGCGATCACCAGAACATCGTCGCTGGCCAAGTCTTTCACCCCGGCGCGGATGGCGTGCGCGCGGTCGCCGATCTCGCGCGCGCCCTGCGCGGCGGACAATATCTCGGCGCGGATGGCGGCGGCGTCTTCGCTGCGGGGATTGTCATCGGTGATAATGGTGTCGTCGGCCAGGCGCATGGCGATGGCGCCCATCAAGGGGCGCTTGCCCTTGTCGCGGTCGCCACCGCAGCCAAAGATCAGATGCAATCTGCCCTTGGTGTGCGGGCGCAAGGCCAGCAAAATCTTTTCCAGCGAGTCCGGGGTGTGCGCGTAGTCCACATAGATGGGTGCGCCCGATTTGGCGAAAGCCACTTTCTCCATCCGCCCCGGCGCGCCTTTCAAGGTCGCCAAGGCCGCAAAGACCGAAGCCGCGTCACCGCCAAGCCCGATGGCAAGGCCCGCGGCGACCAGCGCATTGGAGGCCTGGAACGCACCGGCCAATGGCAGCAGAACATCATAAGTCTGCGCGTTGTATATAAGTGTCAGAGCCTGGGCCTCGCCCCGCTCCTGCCGCGCCGCCAGCATGATGTCCTGGCCGCGCTGGCCCACCGTAAAAAGGCGCAGGCCCCGGGCTCGGGCGGCGGCGATGAAATCTTCGGCATGGTCGGCATCGGCATTGACCACCGCCACCGCGTCCCTCGCCGCCACTTCCGCGAACAGCCGCAGCTTGGCCTCCAGATAATCGGTGAAGGTGGCGTGATAATCCATGTGGTCGCGGGTGATGTTGGAAAAGCCGCAGCCCGAAATCTTGACGCCATCCAGACGGTATTGATCCAGCCCATGGCTGGACGCTTCCAGCGCCAGATGCTCCACGCCATCGGCCTTCAGGCCCGATAGCAGGCGATGAATCTCGACCGGGTCCGGCGTGGTGTGAGTGAGCGGTGTTTCGCCCCTGGGACTCACTACGCCCACGGTGCCAAGGCTGGCGGCGGGAAAACCCAGCTCAGTCCATATCTCGCGCAAGAAGGCCACGATGGAAGACTTGCCTTTGGTACCGGTAATGGCGGCGATGGTGGCGGGCTGGCCCGGATAAAACGCCGCCGCCATTTTGGCGAAGCTCTGGCGTGGATTGTCCGACGGAAGAAAATCCAAGCCCAATTCGGTGACCAATGCTGCATTTTCGGCGCGCGATAGAACAGCCTTGGCGCCGCGGCTCGCCGCATCGCGGATGAACCGCGCGCCATCAGTGCGGCTTCCGGCAAAGGCGGCGAATAGAAAGCCCGGCGCCACCGCGCGGCTGTCGCTGGTCAGGCCGGTATAATTTTGGACATTCAGCACATCGGCCAGACTGGAATCCCTTTGTGGCGTCATTGGGGTGCAACCGCCGCCAAAGTAATGCCAGCAGGGGGCAAGGCGGATGGCGCGGTGTTGGGAACGCCCAGGAGCGGCGCGATGCGGGCGATCACGCGGCCCGCCAGCGGCGCCGCCGTTTGTCCGGCCAGGGCAAAGCCGCCGGTGGCGGCGATGCCATGGGGCTGATCCAGCAGCACAAAAACAAGATAGCGTGGCTTGTCCATGGGAAATGCCGCCACGAAAGACGTGCGCAAGGCATGGGGAATATAACCGCCATGCGGACCTGGCACCTGGGCTGAACCTGTCTTGCCGCCTACATCATAACCCGCGATATCAGCTTTGCGCCCGGTGCCGTTGGTCACCACATAGCGCAGCAGGCCGCGCATGGAATCGCTGACATCTTGCGGGATCATCTGGCGTCCGCGGCGATCTCCATCCTGCTTCACAAAGGTCGGCGTGATCTGCCGCCCGCCATTGACGATGGAAGCGGCCGCCGCCGCGAAGCTCAGCGGCGTCACGGAAATACCCTGGCCGAAGCCGACGGTCGCGGTTTCAATCGTGCCCCAGTTGCGGGGGATCAGCGGGCGTGCACTTTCGGGCAATTCGCTGCGCATGGGCGCGAGCAGCCCCAGGTTGGACAGAAAAGCGCGCTGGCGCGCACCGCCGGAACGCAACGCGATCTGCGCCGTGCCGATATTGCTGGACTGGGCCAGCACGTCGCGCGCCGCCAGAGTCTCGGGCATGTGCTCGGCTTCATGGATGGTGAATTTGCCGATCTTGTAACCCTGGCCAATCTTGAAGATTTCATCCAGGTGCATGGTGCGATCCTGGAAGGCCAGCGCGAAGGAGAAGATCTTGAACACCGATCCCAGCTCATAGACATCCTGGGCCATGATGTTGCGGGTGGAGTCGCCGGCCGACAGCGCGCGCAGATTGGGATCAAAGTCCGGCAGCGAGATCATGGCGATGACCTCGCCGCTGTTCACATCCATCACCAGGCCGCCGGCGGCGCGCGCCGTAAAAAGCTGGCGCGAAGTCTCAACCTCATGCGCCAGGATATATTGCACGCGCTTGTCTATGGAGGTGGTGACGGGCGCGGGCGCAGCATCGGCGCCTTCGGGGCGCAATTTTTGCTGCAGGCCCAGTTCAAGTCCGGAGAGACCGCGATTGTCAGGATCTGTCACGCCCACAAGCTGCGCCGAGGCGCGGCCGTCGGGATAATAACGCTTGGCGCCCGGCTCGAATTCCAGTCCCGGCAGGCCCAGCTTCATCACTTTGTCCACCGTGTCCGGCGTCAGCTGCCGGTCCACCAGCACGTAAGGATGCTTGGCGCCGGCAAAGGCTGCCTGCAACCGCGCCTCGCTGGCGCCGGTAGCGCGCGCCAATTCATGCGCGGCTTCCTTTTTGTCCCAGAAAACATGCGGGCGGGCATAAAGATCACTGACGGGAAGATCGCGCGCCAAAAGCTCGCCCTTGCGGTCCACCAGGTCGGCACGAGCCATGGCGATGCGCGCCGCACGGGCGCCCATGCCATCGCCGCGCATCAGGGTCACATCCACCAGCCGCACAACCACCAGCACAAAGGCAGCGACGCAAATAACCGCTCCGATTACGATGCGCCGCTGGAAAAGGCCGGAAGGCTCGCGCATGCGCTCACAGTCCTGGCTGGTCGGAGACGGGCAGCGCCACTGCGCCAACCGGCGGCGTGGGGGCAGGCAACTGCGCGCTGGCATTGTGCAGACGGGCATCGCCCAGCGGCTCGGGTGTGTCGCCCTTGCGCGGCAGAAGATCAAAGGAAGAAAGCTGGACCGAAGTGGTGTCGCTCATGCCCAGCCGGGATTCAGCCAGCGCCTGGATTCGGGCGGGGCTGGCGACATGCTGCCATTCGGTCTGCAAGACTCCGATAGCGGATTTCTGTTCGACGATCTGGCGGCCGACATGGTTCAGTTCCATGCGCGCCACCCGGGTCTTTTCCGAGACATGATAGACGCCCAGGATCGTCAGGCCCATCAACGCCACACAGAAGAAATTGAGCACCCGGATCATGGTCCCTCCTATGCCGCCAGCCGCCGCGCCACGCGCAACTTGGCGGAGCGGGCCCTGGGGTTGGCAGAAATTTCCGCCGCCGTCGGCACTTGCGGGCGGTGGGTAAGAAGTTCGAACTGCGCGATGGCGCCGCGGCTTTCCGGCATGTGGCGCGAGGCACGGGGCGCGGCCGTGCTGCGACTGTTGAGAAACTGCTTTACGATGCGGTCTTCCATGCTGTGGAACGACACCACTGCCAGGCGGCCATTCGGAGCCAGAATCCGCAGGGCCGCTTCCAGACCGCGTTCCAGTTCGCCCAATTCGTCATTCACATGGATGCGCAGCGCCTGGAAGGTGCGGGTGGCGGGATGGATGGCATGACGCAATGCGGCGGGGCCTTGCGCGTCCGAAACGATCTTGGCCAGCGCGGCAGTACCGTGAATGGGGCGTGCCGCGATGATGGCGCGCGCAATGCGGCGGGCGTTCTTTTCTTCGCCATATCGGGCGATGATCTGGGACAGCGTCTTTTCATCGGCGCCATTGACGATGTCGGCGGCGGACGGCCCCGACAGGCTCATGCGCATGTCCAGCGGGCCGTCCGCCTGAAACGAGAAGCCGCGCGCGGGCGTGTCGAACTGGAAGGACGAGACGCCCAGATCCAGCATCACGCCGTCAACATGGCTGGCGAAATCATCCATGTGGGAGAATTCACCTTCCACCACCGTCAGGCGTCCGGCGAAATGCGCTGCCAATATTTTTCCGCGCGCGATGGCGTCGGGATCGCGGTCAATGCCCAGGACCTTGCAGTCCGCAGCTTCCAGGACGGCGCGGCTGTAACCGCCGCCGCCGAACGTGCCGTCCACATATTGCGCGCCATCTTGGGGGGCCATCGCCGCCAGCACTTCGGCCAGCATAACCGGGGCGTGGCTCATTCCCCACTCCCGTTGCGCGCACGGTCCATGCGCGCTTTCACACGCGCCAAGGCTTCAGCCTGCACTGGCAGGTAACGCGCCGCATCCCAGATCTGGAATTTCTGCGCCAGGCCCACAAAGGCCACGGCGTCTTTCAAACCCGCATGTTCGATCATGGCGTCGGGCAGGCGCACGCGGCCCTGGTCATCAGACACCAGCAACTGGGTGCGCGAGATCACGGCGGTGGCTTCGTCGTCATGCGCGGCGGAGAAGAACGGATCTTGTCCCGACAGGCGCGCATGCACCGCGTCCATCAGGCTCTGGCCGAACGCTTCCAGCGCGGTTTCGGAAAAACTGGGGCAGACATACAGGCCCGCCGTGTTCTGCGCCGCCAGCACCTGGCGATAGGCCGCGGGTATGCAGACCCGGCCCTTGGAATCCAAAGATCCCATGACGGTGGAGATGAAGGGCTGAACCGACCCGGTCATCGCTTGAAATGCCCCTGGCCCGAGTGCCTGGTCGGCCGGTTGTTCGGCCGTGGACAGGCGGGGTGTTTTAGACCCCATGGGATTACATGGGATATCATGGGACAGAACGCCCAGTCAAACAAAAAACCGTTATTTTTGAGTGGCTTGGATGGTATCGTTAACTTTTGGGACCCCCACCTGTGGAGTCCTCAGGAACAGGACAAGAACATGGTAAGGATGCGGTCACGGGGGTAAACAGCCCGTTAACGAATTCGGCTCTGGAGGCGGTTGGTGTCGGGGATCACGATGGAGCCGGTGGGCCGGGTCGAAGGCGGGCGGGCCGAGGCAACCGATGATTCGTGGGACGCCGAGACGGCCCGCATCGTGCTGGAGGCCCGTTTCGGGGATGAGGCGCTGGCCGGGCTGGACGGTTTCTCGCACATCGAAGTCGTGTTTCATTTCCACCAGGTGCCGGATTCCGAAATCAGCACTGCTGCCCGCCATCCGCGCGGACGCGCCGACTGGCCCAAGGTCGGCATCTTTGCACAGCGCGGCAAGGGCCGGCCCAATCGCATCGGCGTCACCATCTGCAGGTTTCTTTCCGTGACTGGTCGCACGCTGAATGTGCAGGGCCTGGATGCCATCAACGGCACGCCGGTGTTGGATATAAAGCCCGTCATGAAAGGCTTTCTGCCGCGTGGCGAAATCCGCGAACCTGCCTGGGCTGGCGAATTGATGAAGGATTACTGGTAGCTCTCCTTCTGCTTATTTCTTTTACGAAAACTCAGACCCACCCTCCCCCATTTGGGCGAAGCCCAATGATGGGGGAGATGGCCGCAGCAACGCGAGGGGCGCAGGCGTTAGCCGAGCACCGGAGCAAAGTTGCGCAGGCCAGAGGGGGAAGAAAAATGTCAGATGGCCTGTAAGCCGGGTTCTGTCCTTCATTGCTGAAGGGGTGACCATTCCTCTGGGATGCGTGTCACCACGCACCTCACGCGACCGACCCGGACGGCGATGCGAAAAAGCACCACGTACCGTCCCTATTTGGTCTTGCTCCCGGTGGGGCTTGCCTAGCCGCTCCTGTTGCCAGGACCGCGGTGCGCTCTTACCGCACCATTTCAACCTTGCCGCGGCCAATCTTCCGGGGAAGACCGGGCCGGTAGGCGGTGTCATTTCTGTGGCGCTATCCCTGGGGTCGCCCCCGCCGGCCATTAACCGGCACCGTTTTTCCGTGGAGCCCGGACTTTCCTCGAACCCATTGCTGGGCCCGCGGTCACCCGGCCATCTGACAGCGGGACACTATCAGGAAAGCGCCATATCCACCATGGCCGTGGCGTGCAGTTCCAGCGTGTCGAACAGCGGCACGGTGGCGTCGGTTGCGTCCACTAGCAGGGGGATTTCGGTGCAGCCCAGGACGATGGCCTGGCAACCCTGCCCCACCAGATCGGCCATCACGGCGCGATAGCGGGCACGGGATTCAGCGCGGATGATGCCTTTCACCAGTTCGGTCTGGATGATCTCGTCAATGATTTTGCGGCCCGCCGCATCCGGCACCACCACTTCAAGCCCGAATTTCTCGCGCAGGCGTGCGGCTATGATGCGCGGCTCATCCATGGTGAAGCGCGTGCCGATCAGGCCCAATTTGGTCATGCCCGCTTTTTTTGCAGCGGCACCTAGCGGATCGGCGATGTGAAGCAAAGGAATGCCTGCCGCCTTTTCCACGTCATCGGCCATCAGATGCATGGTGTTGCAGCAGATGGCGATGAAATCGGCGCCGCCATCGGCCAGTGCCTTGCCCGTGGATGACAGCAGCGCAGTGGCTTCGTCCCATTTGGCGGCCTGTTGCAGGCGCGATATCTCGCCAAAATCAAAGGAATGCATCAGGCAGCTTCCCGAATGCACGCCGCCCAGACGCGCCTGAACCTGGCGATTGATCAACTGATAATAGACGACGGTGGATTCCCAGCTCATCCCGCCCAGCATGCCGATTGTTTTCATGACGTCGCCCCTTTTGTGCCAGCTTGCCATGCCAGCAGTCCCGCCAACATGCCCCGTGTTTCCGCATCTGCCATGCCATTGACGCATGTGGGACGGAAATGGCGCTGGAAGGCCGTGACCAGAACATCCTGCGGCAGCGCCGGGTCGTAGCCCCAGCGCGCCAGTCCTTCCATCACATCGTCAACGGGCGCCGCCGCTTTGGGCCATAGCCCGATACCGGATGCCGCCAGTTCCTCCCATGGGAACAGCTCGCCCGGATCTTCCTTGCGCGCCGGCGCTACGTCGCTGTGGCCCAGCACGCGGGCGGACGGAATGGGGTGGCGCAACAATATGGAATGGCACAGCGTGGTCAGGGCCGCGACCTGCGCCGCGGGAAAAGCGCGATAGCCGAATTCATGTCCCGGATTGACCAGTTCAATTCCGATGGAGCGGGCATTGATGTTGGTGTCCCCCGCCCAGAAGGAAACGCCGGCATGCCAGGCACGCCGGTCTTCCGGCACCAGCGCGAAAATGGTGCCGTCTTCGTCAATCATGTAATGGGCTGATACACGGGCCTGCACATCGCAAAGCCGGGCCAGCGCCGCTTCGCTGCTGGCCATGCCGGTGTAATGCAGCACCAGCATATCAATGGCGGTGTCGCGCGCATCATGATTGGGCGATGGGCGTTCCACGCGTTTCACGGCTTTATCCTTTTCAAGATTGGCCCCGCTCCGCCAATATCTTGTCATGGGCGGCGTTGATGGCGGCCAGCTTGTCATTGGCCAGCTTTATGAACTCTTCCGGCACGCCGCGCGCCATCAGGCTGTCGGGATGGTTCTCGCGCACCAGGCGGCGATAGGTCTGTTTCACTTCATCCTCGCTGGCGCTGTAGTCCAGGCCCAGTATGACATAGGGATCGGTCAGTTCGGGCGCGAAATGGCTGGCCCGGATGCGGCGGAATTCATTGGGCGCAAAGCCGAAAATCTCCGCCACCCGCTCCAGGAAGGCGGATTCACCCGGGTGCAATGTGCCGTCTGCCTTGGCGATCTCGAACAGCCCATCGAGTATGTCCTCCAGCATGGCGGGGTTGCCCATGAAGAGGCGCGCGATCTGGCCCGCATAGGCTTCGTATCCGGCCACGTCTTGCCGCGCCAAGTTGAAGATACGCGCCACATTGGCTTCTTCTTCCGGCGGCACCTGGAAGACGCGCTGGAAAGCGGCAAGCTCCACGTCGCTGACAGAACCATCGGCCTTGGCCATCTTGCCCGCCAGCGCGATCACCGCGATGGTGAAGACCAGGCCTGGGTCGGCTTCGCGGTCGAAGATGAAATGGCCCGCCACCGCGCCCACCAGCGCGCCCACGGGACCGCCCACCAAAAGGCCAGCGGCAGCACCGCTTATCTTGCCCCATACACTCAAGCTGCACTCACTGTGCGTGGATTATAATTCAGCAACGGCGCCAGCCAGCGTTCGGCGGTGGCGACATCCCAGCCCTTGCGGCGGGCATAATCTACCACCTGGTCGCGCTCGATCTTGCCCACGCCGAAATAGCGCGCTTCCGGGTTGGCGTAATAAAAGCCCGAGACGGACGACCCCGGCCACATGGCATAGTTTTCCGTCAGCTTGACCCCAATGCGCGATTCCGCATCCAGCAATTTGAACAATGTTGCCTTTTCCGAATGTTCCGGCTGTGCGGGATAGCCGGGCGCGGGGCGGATGCCCTGGTAGGATTCCTTGATCAGTTCGTCATTGCTGAGATTTTCATCGGCGGCATAGCCCCAATATTCTTTCCGCACTTTCTGGTGCATGCGCTCTGCAAAGGCTTCCGCCAGGCGGTCGGCCAACGCGGACAGAAGAATGGCGGAATAATCATCCTTGGCATCCCGATAGGCCTGCAGGCGCTTTTCCTCGCCAATGCCGGCCGTCACCACAAAGCCGCCGATATAATCGGGAATTCCGACAGGCGCGATGAAATCGGCCAGCGCCAGATTGGCGCGGCCCGCATCGCGCGCCATCTGCTGGCGCAAGGTGTGCAAGGTTTGAATCGGAAATTTCCGCGCCTTGTCGCCATAGACCAGTATGTCATCCGGATTGTCCGGCGACTGGTTGGCGGGCCAGAAGCCGATGGTGGCGCTGGCTGTCAGCCATTTGCCGTCAATGATCTTCTTCAGCATCGCCTGGGCATCGCGGTACAGGTCGCTGGCAACCTGGCCCACCACCGGATCGGTGAGGATTTGCGGGAAGGGACCGGCCAGTTCCCAGGCCTGGAAGAAGGGACCCCAGTCAATATATTGCGCCAGTTCGGCCAGGTCATAGGCCGTGTAGGTGCGCGCGCCAAAAAAATGCGGGGCGGGCGGCGTCCAGGCGGTGAAGTCGGGCCTGGCGCGATTGGCGCGGGCCTGTTCCAGGGTCAGGCGCTTGCCGCTGACCTGCTTGTTGGCATGGGCGGTCGCCATTTTTTCATATTCGGCGCGGATGTCGGCCATGTAGGTGGCGCCAGTTTCCTTTTGCAGCAGGCTGGAGGCGACGCCGACCGCGCGGCTGGCATCGGTGACATAGACGGTCTGGCCGCGGCGATAGCCGGGATCAATCTTCACCGCCGTGTGCACCTTGGATGTGGTGGCGCCGCCGATCAGAAGCGGAATGTCAAAACCCTGGCGCTCCATCTCGCTGGCGACGAACACCATTTCGTCCAGGGACGGCGTGATCAGGCCGGACAGGCCGATGATGTTGGCCTTGTGCTCGCGCGCCGCATCCAGGATCTTCTGCGGCGGCACCATCACGCCCAAGTCCACCACTTCATAGCCGTTGCATTGCAGCACAACGCCCACGATGTTCTTGCCGATGTCATGCACATCACCCTTGACCGTGGCCATGATGATCTTGCCCACGGGCTCCTTAACCTGGCTCTTGTCGGCATCCATGTAGGGCAGAAGATACGCCACCGCCTTTTTCATCACGCGGGCGGATTTGACCACCTGGGGCAGGAACATCTTGCCCGCGCCAAACAGGTCTCCCACCACATTCATGCCCGTCATCAGGGGGCCTTCGATCACGTCCAAAGGACGGGTGGCTTCCAGCCGCGCGGCCTCAGTATCCTCGATGATGAAGGCATCAATGCCCTGGACCATGGCATGGGTGATGCGTTCAATGACCGGCAGGCTGCGCCAGGCCGCGTCTTCCACCTGCGCCACCGCGCCGCCGCCCTTGAATTCCTGGGCCAAGGTGAGAAGGCGTTCGGTGGCGTCTTCGCGTCGGTTGAACAGGACGTCTTCAATGCCTTCGCGCAGGGGCGTGGGAATATCCTGATAGACGGTGAGCTGGCCCGCATTGACGATGCCCATGTCCATGCCCGCCTTGATGGCGTGGAACAGGAACACCGAATGCATCGCCTCGCGCACTTTCTCATTGCCGCGGAACGAGAAGCTGAAATTCGAGACGCCGCCCGAAATATGGGCGTGCGGATTTTCGCGGCGGATGACCTCGCACGCTTCCACGAACGCCTTGCCATATTCGTTATGCTCTTCCAGGCCGGTGGCGACCGCGAAGATGTTGGGATCGAAGATGATGTCTTCCGGCGGGAAGTCCAGTTTCTCAACCAGCAGCTTGTAGGCGCGGCGGCAGATCTCGATCTTG
Source organism: Alphaproteobacteria bacterium (assembly GCA_947465395.1). Taxonomy (GTDB): domain Bacteria; phylum Pseudomonadota; class Alphaproteobacteria; order Micropepsales; family Micropepsaceae; genus Rhizomicrobium. The sequence continues at coordinate 95,428 of CANIAL010000005.1, forward strand.
CGTTCCCTGGTGTCGGCCTGGCCGGTCTCGTCGAACGCCATCACCACCACGGCGGCACCAAAGCGCATAACCTCGCGGGCATTGTCCAGGAAAATCTCTTCGCCTTCCTTCAGCGAGATGGAATTGACGATCACCTTGCCCTGGCAGCATTTCAGGCCCGCCCGGATCACTTCCCATTTTGAGCTGTCAATCATCAGCGGCACATTTGAGATGTCCGGCTCACCCGCCATCATGTTGACGAAACGGGTCATCGCCGCCTCGCCATCAATCATGCCCTCGTCCATGTTGACGTCGATGACCTGGGCGCCGTTCTCGACCTGGTCGCGCGCCACCGAAAGCGCGGCTTCATAGTCATTCGCCACAATCAGTTTGCGAAACTTGGCGGAGCCGGTGATATTGGTGCGCTCGCCCACATTGATGAAGTTGAGGTCCGGCGTCAGCGTGAATGGCTCCAGCCCCGACAGGCGCATATATTTCGGCTTTTGCGGAATGGCGCGCGGGGTGACACCCTTCACCGCTTCGCCAAAGGCCTTGATGTGCTCGGGCCGGGTGCCACAGCAGCCGCCCACAATGTTCACCAGGCCGGAACGTGCGAATTCGCCGATCATCACCGACATGGTTTCCGGGGATTCGTCATAGCCGCCGAATTCGTTGGGCAGGCCCGCATTGGGATGGGCGCTGACCAGCGTGTCGCAGGCATTGGCAAGGTCGGCCACATAGGGGCGGAGTTCCTTGGCCCCCAGCGCGCAGTTCAGTCCGACCGCGAAAGGCCGGGCATGGCGCACCGAATGCCAGAACGCTTCCGGCGTCTGGCCGGTAAGCGTGCGCCCCGACAGATCGGTGATGGTGCCGGATATCCATACTGGCAGGCGCAGGCCCAGCTCTTCATAGACTTCTTCAATGGCGAAGATGGCGGCCTTGGCGTTCAACGTGTCGAAAATTGTTTCGATCATGATGACGTCGGCGCCACCCTTGATCAGGCCGCGGGTGCCATCGCGATAGGTGGTGCGGAGCTGATCGAAGGTGATGTTGCGGAAAGCCGGATCGTTCACATCCGGCGAAATGGTCGCGGTGCGGTTGGCCGGGCCAAGAACGCCGGCCACCAGGCGCGGTCGGTCGGACGTCGTGTACTGATCGCACAAATCTCGGGCCAGGCGCGCGCCCGCCTCGTTCAATTCTCCAACAAGATGCCCCAACCCATAATCTTCCTGGCTGGTGAAATTGGAATTGAAGGTGTTGGTCTCGATGAAGTCAGCTCCCGCGTCTAGATATTGCCGCCCGATATCCTGGATAATGTCGGGGCGCGTCAGGGTGAGAAGGTCGTTGTTGCCTTTCAGCTCGCTGGGATGGTTGCCGAAGCGGAGCCCGCGAAAATCATCCTCGCCCAGCTTGAAGCCCTGGATCATCACGCCCCAGGACCCATCCAGCAGCAGCAGGCGCTTTTTCGCCTCGGCGTTCATCCAGTCAATGCGGGCGGTACGCTGCGAACTCATGACAATTCTTTCGGGGCAAGTTTTTTGGGCTCAAGCCCCAGCAGGCGGCACGCCGCATAACTGAGATTGGCCTGGTTGAGGGTATAGAAATGAAACTGGCCGAAGCCGCGTGCGCGTAGCAACTGCACCTGGTCGGCCAGGACAGCGGCGGCCACGATGCGGCGGCTTTCCACATCATCTTCCAGGCCGTCATGGGCGCGCGCCAGCCAGGCGGGAATGGATGCGCCCGTTTTGGCCGCCATGCGCGCCACGCCCGCGAAATTGGTGGTGGGCATTATGCCCGGAATGACGGGAATGGTGATGCCCGCCTTGGCTGCATCATCGCGGAAGCGCGCCGTGGCATCATTGTCGAAACAGAATTGGCCCAGCGCCCGGCTGCCGCCCGCATCCATCTTCTTTTTCAGAAGTTCGATGTCATGGCCATGATTGGGCGAATCCGGATGGCGTTCGGGATAGAAAGACACGCTCACTTCAAAGGGCGCGATCTTGCGGATGCCCGCGATCAGTTCCGGCGTCGAGTTATAGCCATCAGGATGCTGGCGATACGGCCCTTCCATGCCGGGCATGTCGCCCCGCAGCGCCACGATGTGGCGGATGCCTGCATCCCAATAAGCGCGCACTATATCGTCAATCTCACCCCTTGGTGCGCCCACGCAAGTCAGATGTGCGGCCGGCTTCAGGCTGGTTTCATCCACGATGCGCTTGACCGTGGCATGGGTGCGCGCCCGCGTTGTGCCGCCCGCGCCATAGGTGACGGAGACAAAGCTGGGCGCCAATGGCTCCAGCCGCTTTATCGTGGCCCACAGCGCAGCTTCGGCTTCGTCCGTCTTGGGGGGAGAAAATTCGAACGACACCGAAATGGGCGTGGGATCGCTGATGAGATTTTCCAGGCTCATGCCGCACCTGCTTTCGCCTGCCAGATCTTGACGGTGAGCTTGCCCGATGCCGGGGCCGTGATAGTCTTGACCGCGCCCGGAGCAAGATTTGCGGCCGCGAACCAGCCTTCCACTTCCTTGTCAGCGAAACCCAGGCGACGATGCGCGTAATCCTGGCGCAAAAACTCAAGCTCATGGGGCGCGAAATCCGCGATCACCAACCGGCCGCCCGGTATCATCACGCGGGCCGCTTCCGCCACCGCCGCACCCGGATCGTCCAGGTAATGCAGAACCTGGTGGAACAGCACGGCGTCGAAGCCTTCACCGTTAAACGTCAATCGATAAGCATCGCCCAGCCGCACCTGCGCGTGGCTGACGCCTGCGCTGGCAAGCCGGTCGCGCGCGATGGCCAGCATGTCCGGGCTGATGTCCAAACCGGTGGCGCGTTTTGCAAAGGGCGCCAGCACTTCCAGCATGCGGCCCGTGCCGGTGCCGGCATCCAGAAGATTCTCGATGGGCTTTGCGGTCATGGCCTTGACGATGGCCGCTTCCACGTCTTTTTCCGGCGCATGCAGCGCGCGGATGCGTTCCCATTCACCTGCATTGGCCTTGAAATAGGCGGCGGCCGCAGCGGCGCGCTGGCCGCGCACATGCGCCAGGCGCTGGCTGTCGGCTTCGCCCATGGCGGGGTCGGCCAGGGCTGCCAGCACCGCCGAAAGTTCGGCGCCCTTGCCCCGGTCGGCGGCGCGGTAGAAGACCCAGCTTCCTTCCTTGAAGCGTTCCAGCAGGCCCGCTTCGCCCAGCAGTTTCAGGTGGCGCGAGACGCGCGGCTGGCTATGGCCCACGATTTCGATCAGCTCGCTCACCGTCAGCTCAGCCTGGCGCAGCAGCAACAGCAGGCGCAAACGGGTGGGATCGCCCGCCGCACGCAACATGGCCACCAGCCTGTCCATTCCTATTTCCACAACATATAAGCATATCTTTATATGCTATCCGGCGAGCAGAAAACAAGCCTTTTCCGCTCTCGACAGCAGGGGGAAATGACGTCAAAAACCCTTGTCGTTTGGGATGTTACGAGCTTATGCGGGGCGTCAAAGGGCTGATTTTGGGGGTGTTTTGCGCCGGGCTGACCGCCTGCGCGTCGGCGCCCCCCACCCCGGCGATGCTGGCGGCCAACGATCCCTATGAAGCCGACAATCGCGACATGATGGTCTTCAACGGCAAGGTGGACCGCTATTTCGTGGCCCCCACGGTGGGCATCTATTTTGTCTTGGTGCCGGATGGCGGGCGCGCGGCGGTGCACCGTTTCCTCAACAACCTGACCCTGCCCACCACCTTTGTGAACGACGTGCTGCAGGGCGAGGCCCAGCGCGGGCGTTATACGCTGGAGCGCTTCGTGATCAACAGCACGCTTGGCCTGGCAGGCTTTTTCGATCCGGCCGGCAGCCGCTTTTCCATCCCCGCGCATAGCGAGGATTTCGGCCAGACCCTGGCCACCACCTTTGGCGCCAAAGAAGGGCCGTACCTGATCCTGCCGTTCCTGGGCCCATCCAACCCCAGGGACGCCACCGGCCTGGCGGTAGACGTGGCGATAGACCCCACCAATTTCATCCCTTTCAAGCAGCATATCTGGTGGGCGGTGGGGCGCGAATATTCCACCGTCCTGGACCTCAGGGCGCAGACCTTTTCCACCGTCCAAGGCATTCAGAGGAGTTCGGTGGATTATTACGCCGCCCTGCGCAGCCTGTACCGCCAGATTCGGGCCAAGGGGATATTGAATGGCCGCCCGGCCGGGGCCGATTTGCCTGATTTCTAGCCTCCTTTTCTGTTATATTTTTTTACGCAGCTGCCTTGAGTTCGCCGCATCCGCCCGCAAACTGCGCTCCACCAATTCCAGGATTTGAAGACAATGCGCTCTGCCCTTTTTCGCGCCGCCACTTTCACTGTGGCTTTCGGCAGCCTGGCTGCTGCAGCCGCGCTGGCGCCGACACCGGCTTTTGCCCAGAACGCCCAGGCCGCCAACCCGGCCAGCGCCTTTGTGAATGACAATATGCACAAGGGTCTTGAGATCCTGAACAACAAGTCGCTGTCGGTGGAGCAGCGCCGCGTGCAGTTCGAAGGCTTTTTGCTGGGCCTGACCGACATGAAGCGCATCGCCGCCTTCACCCTGGGCCAGTATCGCCGCGGCGCCTCCCAGGCGGACCAGGATGCCTTTGGCAACGCATTCCAAAATTACGCGGTGGCTGTCTATCAGTCCTATTTCGCCAAATATGCGGGCCAGACCTTGCGCGTGGTGAACAGCCAGGAACGCGCGCCCGGCGATTTCATCGTCACCACCGAAATGAACAGCCCCAACGACCGCACCGGCCAGCCGCTGGAAGTGGATTTCCGCGTCCGCACTGATGGCCCCAAGCCTGTGGTGGTGGATATGTCGGTGGCGGGCATCTGGCTGGCGATCGAAGAGCGCGACCAGTTCACGTCATTCCTGGGCCAGAACAATGGCGACATCAAGCTGTTGATCCAGTATCTGTCGGATTTGGCCAAGCAATTTAAATGAAGCGCGAGGGATTTTGTGGCGTGAGCAGGCGCGCCGAGCGATGCGTACAATACGTACGCGAGCGCGTTAATAGCGACAGCGTATGAACGCGACGAACTCACGGCGCAAAAGAACCGCGCCTAGGCCCGGGCGAAGCGCTTATATTTGATTTTATGCGGCTGATCCGCGGCGATGCCCAGGCGGCGCTTCTTGTCGGCCTCATAATCCTGGTAATTGCCTTCGAACCATTCCACATGGCTGTCGCCTTCAAAGGCGAGCATATGGGTGGCGATGCGGTCCAGGAACCAGCGATCATGGCTGATGATCATGGCGCAGCCGGCAAATTCCTCCAGCGCAGATTCCAGCGCGCGCAGCGTGTCCACATCCAGGTCGTTGGTGGGTTCGTCCAGCAGCAGAAGATTGGCGCCCGACTTCAGCATCTTGGCCAGATGAACGCGGTTGCGTTCGCCGCCCGAAAGCTGGCCTACCTTTTTCTGCTGGTCGCCGCCCTTGAAGGCGAAGGCGCCGGTATAGGCGCGTGAGTTCATCTTGGTCTTTCCGAACTCGATGATGTCGGTGCCGCCGGAAATTTCCTGCCACACCGTCTTGTTGGGATCGAGCGCATCGCGCGACTGGTCTACGTAACCCAGCTGCACGGTCTTTCCGATTTTCAGCGTGCCGCCATCGGGCGTTTCCTGGCCCGTCAGCATGCGGAAGAGCGTGGTTTTTCCCGCGCCATTGGGACCGATGACGCCGACAATGCCGCCGGGCGGCAGCTTGAAGTTCACGCCTTCATACAGCAGCCGGTCGCCATAACCCTTGGCGAGATTTTCCGCCTCGATCACCATGTCGCCCAGCCGTTCGGCCACCGGGATCATGATCTGGGCGGTGTTGCCGCGCTGTTCCTGGGACTTGGCCACCAGCTCTTCATAGGAATTGATGCGGGCCTTGGACTTGGCCTGGCGCGCCTTGGGCGATTGCTTGATCCATTCGCGTTCGCGGGCAATCGTGCGCTGCTGGGCGGCTTCTTCGCTGGATTCCTGCTTCAGGCGCTTTTCCTGAATTTCCAGGAACGAAGAATAATTGCCTTCATGCGGGATGCCCTTGCCGCGGTCCAGTTCCAGGATCCACGACGTCACATTGTCCAGGAAATAGCGGTCATGGGTGACCAGGATCACGCAGCCTTTATACTCACGCAGCGTGTTCTCAAGCCATTCCACGGACTCCGCGTCCAGGTGGTTGGTGGGTTCGTCCAGCAGCAGGATATCGGGCGCATCCAGCAGCAGCTTGCACAGCGCCACGCGGCGGCGCTCACCACCCGAAAGCGTTTCCACCTTGGCATCGCCATCGGGGCAGCGCAGCGCGTCCATGGCCTGGTCCACCTTTGAATCCAGGTCCCACAGGCCTTGCGCCTCGATCTCGTCCTGCAGGCGCGACATCTCGTCGGCGGTCTCATCCGAATAATTGGCGGCAATCTCGTTATAGCGGTCCACCAGCGCCTGCTTGGCGGCGACGCCTTCCATCACATTGCCGCGCACGTCTTTCGACGCGTCCAGCTCCGGCTCCTGTGACAGGTAACCCATGCGCACGCCCTGCGCCGACCAGGCTTCGCCCGTGAATTCCTTGTCCATGCCCGCCATGATTTTCATCAGGGTGGATTTGCCCGCGCCATTGACGCCGACAATGCCGATCTTGGCGCCGGGATAGAAGCTGAGCCAGATGTCTTTCAGGATCTGCTTGCCGCCGGGATAGGTCTTGCTCAACCCCTTCATGACGTAAACAAATTGCGGGCCAGCCATGCTTGATTTCCTTTGGGAACGAAAGTTTCTGTATCGGAGCGGACTACATGCCGCAATTTGTTTTCGTTATTTTTCTTGGTCGCACGGGCAACGCCTTCGCTTCGCTCCGGCTGCCCGATGCTCCGGAACAAATTGCGGCCCGGACTTTTTTTAGAACTTGATCTTCGCCCGCGAAAGCAGCGAGACGGCGGTGGCGCCGGTCTGGCCCTGATAGTTCATCTGATAGGCGGCGTTGGCCTGAAGCTCCACGCCATTGAGGAAGCTGGTGACATAGCCCAGCTGCAAATCGGTTTCGTCCTTCTGGCCAATGCCGGAATTGGCAATGAAGGCGGGCGGCAAATTGCCGTTGGCCGCCACCGCGTCAAAGCCGCGGTCCAGCAGGCCCGGCATGGGCCGCGACAGCGAGAAACCCAGCGCGTCATTGCCGAACAGGCCATGCTTGGCGATGGCAAAGGAATAGGCGTTGCTGTCCACGGCGGGCGCGGCGGCGCGCTGGTCAAGCTGTGTCAGGCCCGCGCTGTAGGAGGCGGTGGTGACCCAGCCATTGCCCAGGCTGAAATGCGCCGTCATGTCCACGGCATCGGTATGGCCGCTGGAAACGCCCAAAACCGACGGCGTACCATAAGGCAGCCCGCTCTGTTCGTGATGGATGCCGTCCACGCCCAATGTGGCCCAGTCCGACAAGTCCCAGGTGACGCCGGCCAGCACAGAACGCGACTGGCTGGAATCAAAGGCCAGCGGCAGGCCCAGACGGGTGGCGGGATCGAAACGGAAATTGTCCATGCGGCTGTCGCGCATGTTCAGGCCCAGCCGCACATGCACATCGCTGCCGGGCATGAAGGTGGCGCCCGCATAACGCCCGCCGCCCGCCAGCGCCAATGCGCCACCGGTTCCGATCAGCGGCGTGCGGAGCGTGTCGAAATTGCCGAAGCGTTCGCCAAGGTTGAGGCCATAGCCGGTATCCAGCGCCAGCCGCTCGGTCATCGCCATGCTGGCGGCGAAGCTTTGTTTCTGCGGCAGCGCGAATGTCGCCGTCACTTGTGTCGGCGCCAGCGCGAAGGCGTCGCCGCTATAGGTATAGGCCTGGCCTTCGCGGCCCAGGGTGGCGATGCCCGCCGCCGAGGTCTGGTAGGAGGCAAGGCTTTGCGCCAGCCCGAAGGATGTCAGGCTGACGGGCAGGTGCAATTCCGCAGCACCGGCCGCGCGCGCCATAAGCGCCGCCATGCCGGCCGCAAAAATTGCGCGCCGCAGCATCGTCTTCATCGTCGTTCCCCGGCCTTTTCCGGCCTTTGTCCTTGATGGCAAAGTACCAGAGTCCGGCCCCTGCCCTCAAGAAAAGGGCGCGGTTTTCTTGCGCTTTTTGGGTCACAGCAGGTCTGCGCTTGATAATATCCCTTACAGGCCCTGAACGCAATTAAATTGCGTTATTTGGCATTATTTTGGCATTTTCGTGTCAAGACGACACCAGCAGCACGCTCTGCCGGGATTCCTTCAGGACGGAAACCGCCGTGTTGCCGAAGAAAAGCTGCTCGCCGGGCCGGGCGCTGACCCCCATCACGATCATGGCCTGGCCCCGCCCGGCCTCGGCCAGGATGGCGGGGGCGGCCGCGCCGCGCTGGGAAATGCGGGTGGCCAGTTCGACGTCATAGCGCTGGGCCAGCTCGGCCACGTCCTTCAGCACGCTTTCCTCGCGGCGCAGGGTGCGGGCGGCGGCGCCGTCGCCTTGCGTGACATACAGGGCATCAACGCGTGCGCCGCTGGCGCGGGCCAGCGCAAAGCAGATCTCGGCGGCGCGGCGCGACGCATGGGAGCCGTTCACCGGCAGCAGGATGCGGCTGTGGCGGGTAAGATTGGGAACCGGCGCATCCGGCGGCTGGGTCAGCAGCATCATGGGGCCTTCAAAGCCTTCCGCCACTTCCGAGATTTCCGGCACGATATTGCCGTCCGCATCGCGGGCATGCTCAAGCCCGATGAACAGAAGATCATAGCCCTTGCGCGATTCATCGCGCACCACGTCCGACAATCGGTCCTGCGGCACGCGGGTGGTCAGATGCACCTTGTCGGGGTCCGGCTCGGCATCATCCTGGAACATTTTCTCGGCGCTGGCCTTGGCGCCCGTCTTGACGGCGCGGGCCACGGGATCGGCGCGCTGCTCGGCGGCGCTTTCCTGCACCGATTGCGCGCCGATGGCATTCCTTTGCCGTGCATCGGGCACGGGTTCGGCCTTTTGCGCCGCGCGTTCATTGTCCTGGCGCAAATCATTTTCCAGCTTCAGCAATGTCACCGGCATGCCATGGGCGCCCGCCAGCAATCCGGCCAGCCGCGCGCCCAATAATCCGACCGGGCTGGTATCCACCGCCAGCAGCAACCGTTCCAGGTTGGGCACGAAGCCCTTTTCATCCAGCTGTTCGCGCTCGACCCGCTTCTTCTCATCGTCATTCATGGGCAGGCCCGCCAGCGCCGCGCGCAGCATGGGCGGCATAGCCATGGTGGTCAGGACCGCCATGGTGACGATCATGGTGTAGAGATTCTGCGTCAGCGCGCCCATGGAAAGGCCGATGGAGGCCACGATCACTTCGGTGGAGCCGCGCGCATTCATGGCGCAGCCCAGCGCGATGCCTTCGCGCCAGCGCAGCCGCCCCAGCATGGCGCCCAGGAACGCGCCGGAGAATTTTCCCACGCTCGCCACCACCACCAGCCCCACCGTCAGGGCTGCGATTTTGGGGTCCTTCAGGATGGTAAGGTCGGCGGCCAGGCCCGACATGCCGAAAAACACCGGCATGAAAAAGGCCGTGATCATGCCGCGCAACTGCTGCTGGATATGGCCCGTCAGAATCGGCGATTCCCCGATCAGCACGCCCGCCATGAAAGCGCCCAGCACCGTGCGCACGCCCAGCAGATGCGTGACCAGCGCCATCAGCCCCATGATGACAAGAATGGCGGTGATGACGGGAAATTCGCTGCGAAAATTGTCATTCACCCAGCGGATGGCGGAAAAGACCAGCCAGCGCCCGGTGGTGAAGCAGAAGAGCAGAAACAGCGCGATGCCCGCCACGGTCTTGCCCACATCCAGCCAGTTGACGCCATTGCCGCCGCTGCCGTCACCTTGCGCGCCCGCGATGCCAAACGTGATGGCGATGATCACCCAGCCCACCGTGTCTTCCATGATGGCGGTGGCCACGATCACCTGGCCCAGGTTGCGGCGCATGAAGTTCATCTCGCGCACCACCATGGCCACGATCTTGATGGAGGAGATGGAAAGCGCCGTGCCCAGGAACAGCGACGGCACCAGGCGGCTGGCGCCGGGCGGCAGCATGGAGGCAGGCAGGAACTGGCCCAGCAGGTAACCGCAGAAGAATGGCAGCGCGATGCCCGACAGCGCGATCACGATGGCGGCGAAGCCGGATTTTCGCACCAGCTTCAGGTCGGTTTCCATGCCGGTCAGCAGCAGCAGCATCAGGATGCCGACCTGCGACAGGCCGTCCAGCATGCCTTTCTGCAGCGGCGTGTCGGGGAAAATAAAATGGTGCGCGGCGGGCCAGACCCAGCCGAACAAGGATGGCCCCAGCACGATGCCCGCCAGCAGCTGGCCCATTAGGGCAGGCTGGCCCAGCCGGTGCATGATCTCGCCCAGCAATCGCCCCACGATCAGGAGCGACAGCACCGCGAGGATAAGTATGGCCTCGGCCTTGCCGCTGCCGGTGGAGCCGTTTCCCGCCGCCGCGTGACCGGCAGAAGCCGCCCAGGCATGCCCGGCGAAGATCAAAAGGCAGGCAAGAAGGACGCCCAGGCTGCGGTAGCGGGTCAGGCCCCTGAAAAATGTCATTTGAAAATGGCTTTTGCCGGAAATCTGCCTGTTTTTAACGCGCCAGGGGGCAATGGGTTCGCCATGTTGCGCGGGCAAAGGGCGCGTGATTACGTCCTGTTTTTCGAAGGTAGGGTTCATGACGGCCAAGGGCTTTGCGCTGCTGACTTGCTTCCTGCTGGCTGCGGCCCCGGTCTGCGCAGCGCCCGCAACGCCCCCCGCCAAAATCGCACCCCAAGCGGCGGCCAAGCCCGCGCCTCCGGTCGCAAAACCGAAACCGCCTGTGAAAGCCGCAATCAAAGCCGCGCCCAAAGCAGCGCCCAAAGCAGCGCCCGTCAAGGCGGCGGCATCATCGCCGGGCTTTACGGGCGACAACGGCAGCTTTCCGAACGGCGTCAGCGCCAAGGGCGGGCTTGTCTATATGACCGTGCCCGACCTGCCGCCGCTGACCCTGGATCTGTACCAGCCCAAAACCACAACACCGCGTCCCGCAATCGTCTTCCTGCATGGCGGCAGCTGGAGCGCGGGCGATGCCCGCCACAGCCACAGTTTTTCCGACCTGCCTGCTGCGCTGGCGGCGCTGGCGGCAAAGGGCTTCGTGGTGGCGTCGGTCAATTATCGCCTCTCCGGGCAGGCGAAATTTCCCGCGCCCCTGCAGGATGTGAAGTCGGCTTTGCGCTGGCTGCGTAGCCATGCGGGTGAATACGGCATTGACGCCACGCGCATCATGGTGTGGGGCGAGGATGCGGGCGGGCACCTGGCGGCGCTGGCCGCCACAAGCTGCGGCGTCGGCGCGTTTGAACCCGCCGCCGCCAGCACCAATTCCGCCACGCGGCTGCCGTCGGATTGCGCGGACGGCGCCATCATCTGGTCGGGCTTTGCCGACCTGGCCGCCATTTCGGACGCGCCCACGCAAGCGGCGCTGTCCTTCCTGATGGGTTGCACGAGCGCGGACTGCGCGCCCGGCGTGATGACGGCGGCCAGCCCCATCTCCTATATCAACAACATGACGCCGCCCTTCCTGATCCAGCATGGCGAGACGGACGGCATCGCCCCCACAGCCCAGGCGCGCGACCTGGCCGACCGGCTGAAGGCCGCCGGCGTGCCGGTCGAACTGGCGCTGCACCCGAACGGGCATGAGATGAACGGCGCGGCGGCCATGGGCAGGCTGGTGGATTTTGTTTCCCGCACTTTTCCCGAAAATAAAAAACCGGCCAAGCCCGCGCCGAAGAAGAAGCCATGACATTCGACTGGGCCGATCCTTTTGCGCTTGAGACATTGCTGTCGGCGGAAGAGCGCATGGTGCGGGACACGGCGCGGGGTTTCGCAGGTGGCAAGCTGGCGCCGCGCACGCGTGACGCCTTTCGCCATGAAAGTTTCGATCCGGCGGTGATGGCCGAGATGGGATCGCTGGGGCTTTTGGGTTCGACTTTGCCCGAGGCGTATGGCGGCGCGGGCCTGAACTACACCTGTTACGGCCTGGCGGCGCGGGAGCTGGAGCGCGTGGATTCGGCCTGGCGGTCGGCCATGAGCGTGCAGTCGTCGCTGGTGATGCATCCCATTTTCGCTTTCGGCAGCGAAGCGCAGAAGAGGAAGTATCTGCCGGGGCTGGCGGCGGGGACATTGATCGGCTGTTTCGGGCTGACCGAGCCGGACCATGGTTCCGATCCCGGCGGCATGGCGACAAAAGCCGTGAAGGATGGCGCGGGCTTTCGCATTTCGGGCAGCAAAAGCTGGATCACCAATGCGCCCGTGGCAGATGTGGCGCTGGTCTGGGCAAAGCTGGACGGCGTCATTCGCGGTTTTTTGGTCGAGCGCGGCTCAAAAGGTTTTTCCGCCCCCCGCATTGACGGCAAGATGGCGCTGCGCGCGTCTTGCACCGGCCAGATCGTGCTGGAGGATGTGCTTGTGGGTGCGGATGCGATATTGCCGGACGCATCGGGCCTGGCCGCGCCGTTCGAATGTTTGAACCGGGCGCGCTTTTCGATTGCCTGGGGCGCGATGGGCGCCGCCGAGGCCTGCTGGCACGCGGCCCGCGATTACGTGATGGACCGGCAGCAATTCGGTCGCCCGCTAGCCGCCACGCAACTGGTGCAGAAGAAGCTGGCCGACATGCAGACGGAGATCGCGCTGGGCCTGAACGGGGCGCTGCGCCTTTCGCGCATGATGGAAGATGGCAGCGCCACCCCGCCCCTGATTTCCATGATGAAGCGCAACAATAGCGGCAAGGCGCTTGCCATCGCGCGGGAAGCCCGCGACATGCATGGCGCCAACGGCATATCGGACGAATATCCCGTGATCCGGCATCTGCTGAATTTGGAAGCGGTGAACACCTATGAAGGCACGCATGATGTGCATGCGCTGATATTGGGCCGCGCCCAGACAGGATTGCAGGCATTCAAATGACGCAGATCAATCCCGTCACCACATTGGAAAAGGACGGCGACATCGCCGTCATCACCCTCAACGCCCCGCCGGTCAATGCGCTGTCGGAAATCATGCGCGAGGGCCTGATCGCGGCGCTGAAACTGGCGGACACGGATGCCAGCGCGCGCGCGATATTGGTGATCTGCGCGGGCCGCACTTTCATTGCCGGCGCCGACATCAGCGAATTCGACAAGGTGCAGACGGGCGCGTCCCTGCGCGATGTGCAGGATGCCTTCGACGCCGTGAGCAAGCCGGTGGTCATGGGCCTGCATGGCACGATTCTTGGCGGCGGGCTGGAGACGGCCATGTGCGGGCATTACCGCGTGGCCGTGCCGTCGGCGAAAATGGGCCAGCCGGAAGTGGCGCTGGGCCTGGTGCCGGGCGCGGGCGGCACCCAGCGCCTGCCGCGGCTGGTGGGCGTGGAAAGCGCGCTGGCCATGGTGACGGATGGCAAGCCGATTTCCGCTGCTGAGGCGCTGAGACTGGGATTGATAGATGCGCTGCTGCCGGAAGGTGATGTGAGAACGGCTGCGCTGGATTATGCGCGGACGGTCAAGGATGTGCGCCGCACCCGCGACATGAATGACAAGGTCACCGGCGTTGCGCCGCAGGTTTTCAATGACTTCCGTGAAAGCCATGATTTTGGCGGCTTTGAAGCGCCGGGCGATGCCGTGGCGTGCGTGGAAGCTGCCACGCGATTGAATTTCGACGAAGGCCTGGAATTCGAGCGGGTGATCTTTGAAGCCCGCAAGGCCTCGGCGCAGTCGCTGGCCATGCGGTACGCCTTTTTTGCCGAACGCAAGGCGGGCAAGGTGCCGGGGCTGGCGGATGATGTGCCGATCCTCGCCATCAAGAATGTGGGCGTGGTGGGCGCGGGCTTCATGGGATCGGGCATCGCCCAGGTCTTCGCCAATGCCGGGCTGACTGTCATTTTGGTGGAAGCCGATGATGCGGCGCTGGCGCGCGGCATGGACGGCATCGCCAAGGCGTATGAGACGGCCGTGGCGCGCGGGCGCCTGAAACAGGACGAAGCCGACGCGCGGCGCGGGCGCATAAAGCCATCAACGAAACTGGACGACATGGCCGCCTGCGACCTGGTGGTGGAAGCCGTGTTCGAACGCATGGATGTCAAGAAACAGGTGATGGCGAAACTGGACGCCGTGCTGCGGCCCGACGCCATCATTGCCAGCAACACGTCGTTCCTGGATTTGAATGAGATCGCCGCCGCCACGTCGCGGCCCGAGCGCGTGCTGGGCCTGCATTTCTTTTCGCCCGCCGCCGTCATGCGGCTGGTGGAAGTGGTAAAGGCCGACACCACGTCAGCCAGCGTCTTGGCCACCGCGCTGAAACTGACCAAGACCATCGGCAAGCTGGGCGTGGTGGTGGGCGCGGGTCCCGGCTTTGTCGGCAATCGCATGTTGCTGGCCCGCCAGCGCCAGGCCGACTGGCTGGTGCTGGAAGGCGCCAGTCCCTTCGCGGTGGACAAGGTGATGACAGATTTCGGTTTCCCCATGGGACCGTTTGCGCTGGCCGACCTGGCGGGGCTGGACCTGTTCTGGGATGCCGCGACATCCAAAGGCGAAACCTTGCGCGATCTTTTGTGCGAGGCGGGCCGCAAGGGCCAGAAAAGCGGTGCCGGTTATTATGATTATGACGAAAAGCGCAAAGGATCGCCGTCGCCGGTCACGGAGAAGATGCTGGCCGATCTGCGAACGCAGAAAGGCATCACGCCCCGCGCCATCTCCGATTCCGAAATCCTGGAACGCTGCCTCTATCCCCTCATCAACGAGGGCGCGAAAATCCTGGAAGAGGGCAAGGCCGCCCGCGCGTCCGACATCGATGTGATCTGGCTGACCGGCTTTGGCTGGCCGCTGTACTGGGGCGGGCCCATGTATCATGCGGGCGTGATTGGGCTTTCCACGGTGGCAGCGGGTCTTCGCAAATACGGCGTCCCGCCTTCTCCCCTGCTGGAAAAGCTGGCGGCAGAAAATAAGGCCTTTCCGGGTTAGCGCGGAACGGCGTAAAATCCAGCAATCACAGCGTTATAGCCGCCGCGATATCACGCACCGGAGAGACTTATGGTCACGCTTCAGATCAACGGCCAATCCCAGACCATTGACGCCACGCCCGACACGCCCCTGCTGTGGGCGCTGCGCGATTTCCTGGGCCTGACCGGCACGAAGTTCGGCTGCGGCATCGCCCAATGCGGCGCCTGCACCGTGCACATGGATGGCAAGGCGGTGCGTTCATGCCTTCTGACCATCGGTTCGGTCGGCAACCGCGCCATCACCACCATCGAGGCGGTGGGCAACACGCCCAACGGCGCCAAGGTGCAGAAGGCCTGGCTGGATATCGAAGTGGTGCAATGCGGCTATTGCCAGTCGGGCCAGATCATGTCGGCCACGGCGCTGCTGAACAAGACGCCCCATCCCCAGGATGCGGATATTGACGCGGCCATGGCGGGCAATCTGTGCCGCTGCGGCACCTACACGCGCATCCGCCAGGCCATCAAGAACGCGGCGAAGGCGTAATGACCATGATCCAGAACATCTCCACCCGCCGCACATTCCTGAAAGGCAGCGCCGCCGCCACCGCAACATTAAGCGGCGGCCTGATGATCGGCTTTGCAATTCCCGCCGGTGCACAGCAGACGCCCAAGCCCACGCCCTATGTGCTGAAGCCCAACGCCTTCATCCATATTGATGCCGACGGCAAGGTCGCCTTCCAGATCCCGCAGGAGGAAATGGGCCAGGGCGTTTACACATCGCTGTCGCAGTTGCTGGCCGACGAGCTGGACGTGGCCTTTGACCAGGTCACCCCCCTGCCCGCGCCGCCGGACGACATGATCTATGGCAGCCCGCAGCGGCACCGCCAGAGCACGGGCGGCTCCACCTCCATCCGCAATTTCTACACGGCGCTGCGCCAGGTCGGCGCCAGCGGCCGCGCCATGATGGTGGAAGCGGCAGCCCGCCAATGGGGCGTCAAACCCGAAACGCTTCGCACCGAAAATGGCATGGTGATTGACGATGCCCATGGCGGGCGCAAATTGTCGTACGGCGCGCTGGCGCCTGCCGCCGCCAAGCTGGATGCGCCGCAGAACCCCACCCTGAAAACCGACGCGCAGCTGAAATATATCGGCAAGCCCATGCACCGCCTGGACAGCCCGTCCAAGGTCAATGGCAGCGCCCAATACGGCATTGACGTGCGGATGGACGGCCTGAAGGTCGCCACCCTGGCGGCATCGCCCGTTGTCGGCGGCAAGGTTGACCATGTGGATGACAGCAAGCTGAAAGCCATGCCGGGCGTGCAGCTTGTGGTGCTGGACGACATCGTGGCGGTGGTGGCCACCAATTTCTGGGCCGCGAAAAAGGGCCTGGATGTGGTCAAGATCACCTGGGATGGCGGGCCCAACGGCCATCTGGATTCCAAGACTTTGATGGCAGAACTGCGCGCCACTGCCGCCAAAAAGGGCGTCACGGCTGCTGAAAGCGGCGATGCCGACAAGGCGCTGGGCAAGCCGGGCGGGCCGACGCGGCTGGACGCGACCTATCAAGTACCGTTCCTGGCCCATGCACCGATGGAGCCGCAGAATTTCACCGTGCATGTGAAAAAGGACGGCACCTGCGAGATGTGGGGCGGCAGCCAGGTGCAGACCACAGCCTGGCGCGCGGCGGCGACCGTGCTGAACATCCCGCCGGAAAAAGTCACCTTCCACAATTTCATGCTGGGCGGCGGTTTCGGCCGCAGGCTGGACGTGGACATGGTGGTGAAGGCCACCCGCATCGCGCAGAAGGTGGACGGCCCGGTCAAGGTGATCTGGACCCGCGAAGAAGACATGCAGCAGGACATGTACCGTCCCGCCTATCGCAACGTGATGGCCGCGACGCTGACGAAAGACGGCATGATTGACGGCTGGATGCACCGCATCGCGGGCGCATCGGTTTCGGCGCGCATGTCGGGCAAGCCGCCCAAGGACGGACTGGACAAGGGTTCGGTGGATGCGGCCACGGACAATTACTACAACGCGCCCAATTTCCGGGTGGAATATATCCAGGCCGAACCGCGCGCCGTGAATGTGGGTTTCTGGCGCGGCGTCGCCCCCAACAACACCATCTTCGCCATTGAAAGCCTGATGGACGAATTGGCCAAGAAGGCGGGGCGCGATCCCGTCGCCTTCCGCCTGGCGCATCTGGACAAGACACCGCGCCTGAAGAACGCGCTGCAGATCGCGGCCCGCAACGCCAAATGGGGCGAGAAGATGGGTCCGCGCATCGGCAAGGGCGTCTGCGCGCAATGGGCTTTCGGCACTTACATCGCCACCATCTGCGAAGCCGAGGTGGACACAAACGGCGAAGTGCATGTGCGGAAGGTTCATTCCGTGATCGATGCCGGCCGCATCGTCAATCCCGACACGCTGATGGCACAGGTCCAGGGCGGCATCACCTTTGGCCTGACCGCAGCCCTCTGGGGCAACATCACGGTGGAGAAGGGCCGGGTGCAGCAGGCGAACTTCAACAATTACCGCCTGATGCGCATCAACGAGGCGCCGGACATCCAGGTCGAGATCGTGAAAAGCACGGAAGCCCCGGGCGGCATTGGCGAGCCGGGCTGTACCGCCGGCCCCCCATCGCTGGTCAACGCCATCGCGGCGGCGACGGGCGTGCGGCTGCGCGAGCTGCCCATTGACCGCGCCCTGCTGGCAGGCAAGTCCAGCGTATGACAGCACGCAATATTATCGTTGGGCTGGCTTGTATCGCCATCATCGTGCTGGCCGCGATGGCCTGGATCGTGCTGGGCCCGGGGCCGATGGCGTTCGCGCCAGGTTCGACAGTCGCCATTGCCAGCGCGGGTTCTGATCCCAGCGGCGTGCCGAAGGAACTGGCAGGCGGCGATGTGATCAAGCGGGGCGAATACCTGGCCCATGCCGCGGACTGCCTGGCCTGTCATACCGGCAAGGACGCGCAGGCCTATGCGGGCGGCTTTGCCTTCAACCTGCCCATGATCGGCACCATCTATTCCACCAACATCACGCCCGACAAGGAAACCGGGATCGGCAATTACACCGATGCCCAGTTCCTGGCGGCGGTGCACCGGGGCAAGCGGCAGGACGGGCAGAATCTCTATCCCGCCATGCCGTACGCGTCTTATACGTACATGACGGATGCGGATGCGCTGGCCATCAAGGCCTATCTCTTCACCCTGCCCGCCGTGCATGCACCCGCCCGCGCCAACAGGCTGAACTTTCCCTTCAACCAGCGCGCGCTGTTGACGGCCTGGAACATGTTCTTCAGCCCCGACACGCGCTTTGCCGTCAACGCGGCGCAAAGCCCGGAATGGAATCGCGGCGCCTATCTGTCAGAGGCGCTGGGCCATTGCGGCGAATGCCACACGCCGCGCAATTTGATGTATGCGCTAGACAACCGGCAGAAATTCGCGGGCGCGCTGACGGCGGGCTGGCGGGCGTATAATATCAGCGCCGATGCCAAGGCGGGCCTGGGCGCGTGGAGCGATGCATCGCTCACCTCATACCTTGCCACCGGACATGCCGAAGGGCATGGCGGCGCGGCGGGACCCATGGGCGAAGCGTCCGACAACAGCCTGACATACCTCACGGCGGGCGACATCCACGCCATGGTGGTGTATTTGCGCTCGGTCCCGGCTGCCGCCAGCAACCTGCCGCATGTGATCACGGTGCCGGCGCCCGCATCCTTCCGCGAAGGCGTCACGGCGGGCCTGGACAAGCGCGGCGAGAAGCTGTTCGCGGGCGCCTGTGCGTCCTGTCACGACTGGACCGGCAAGGGCCAGCTCACCACTTTCGCCACGCTGACCGGCGCGCGGTCGGTGAATGATCCCAGCGCGGTGAATGTGGCGCAGACGGTGATGAACGGGATTGACCGCAAGACGGCCGCGGGCAATGTCTTCATGCCCAGCTTCGGCAACGCCTATACCAACGCGGAAATCGCCCAGCTGGCGAATTACGTCACGGCCCGTTTCGGGCCGGAAGGCGCGCATCTGACGGAAAAAGGCGTGCAGTCGCTGCGGGACCAAGCCGCGCAGCGATAAAGACCGCCGCGCAGAAGTAATTATACTTTCGCGCCGTGCGAGCGCAGCAGCGCCGCCACCTGCGCGAAATCCTCGCGCACGCCTTGGTGCGTCTTGCCGATGCTGACCACGGTGGAAACGCCCGGGGCATATTCGCCCGGCGCGGCGGCATGGATGGCGCTGACTTTCACCGCATCAATCGCAACGGCGGAGCCATCGGGCTTGGTCAGGGAAACATTGTTCAGGCCGCTGATATCCACGCCCAGCGACTTGCCGATGGCCGCGACATAGAGCCGGGTCTCGGTGGGCAGCGCCCGGCCCTTGAAAAGATGGTCTTCCAAATTGCCCGGGCCGTCATTATAGGCGGCGAACATGGCCGGATAGCCGTATTTGCCATGCAGCCATTTCAGGTAGGCGGTGCCGGCCAGAATATTGTCGCGGGGATTGAACGGGTCATCGCCCAGGCCCAGCTCGGCGCGCTTTTCCGCATAGGTGGCGGGCATCACCTGCATCAGGCCCATGGCGCCCGCGCTGGAAACCATGGGCATGGTTTCGCCCAGCATGGTGCGGCCGCCGGATTCGCGGGCCATGACGGCGCGGATCCAGTCGGCGGGCACATTGTATTTTTTGGAGGCCTGGCCGATCAGGGGTTCCCAGCGCGCCATCAATTCGCGCGGGGTCATGCCCTGTTCCTGGGCAAAGGCGGGGGAGACCGGCGCAGGTTCTGCGGTTGCGGTCACGGGCGCGGACGGCGCAGGCGCACGCACCGGCGCAGAGTGCGGCAGCACAAAAATCGCCGCGCCGGTCAGCAGCAGCGCCGCCGCGATGCCCAGCGATGGCGCGCCGAATATGTCCGTCCTGTTCAAATCCGAATCCATTATGAGTGGGGACAAGAGATTGGGTCGAAAGACAGTGGCTTCAAGTGGGGAACTTGATGCGCCTTAGACCAACAAATGCGGGCAGGAAAAAGGCCCTGCCGTGTAAAATTCGTGTAAAGGAACTTCACGCGTTCGGCATCAGGCCCGCGCAAACGCCCGTTCCAAATCAGCAATCAGGTCCGAAGCCGCTTCCAGGCCAATGGAAAGACGCACCAGCTGGTCGCTGATTCCCGCATCTTTGCGTTGCTGCGCGCTCATGCTGGCATGGGTCATGGTGGCCGGATGCGCCAGCAGACTCTCGATGCCGTCCAGCGATTCGGCAGGCGTAAATACCGAAAGGCCTTCCACGCAACGCGCGATGTCGCCCTTCAATTCAAAGCTCAGCATGGCGCCGAAAGAGTCTTAAACTGCTGCGTTGATCACTTGCAGCTGCGTGAACTCCGCCAGGCCTTCTTCGCCGCGCTCAACACCCAGACCTGACTGCTTGGCGCCGCCAAAGGGAATATGCGCCGCCAGCTCGCTATGCTTGTTGATCCACACCGTCCCGGCCTCCAGCCTTTGGGCATATTTCAGCGCCCGCGCCGGATCGGATGACCAGACTGATGCGCCGAGCCCATAAGGCGTGGCATTGGCGCGGGCCAGCGCGTCCTCGGGATCGGAATAGGAAATCACCGGCAACACGGGGCCGAACTGTTCCTCGTCCACCAGGCGCGAGCCTTCGGCGATGTCGCGCACGATGGTGGGGGCGATGAAATAGCCGCGTGGTGGCACGGCGCTGGTTTCCAGCACGGTGCCGCTTTTGGCGGCGTCCGCCAGTATCTCTTTCACCTTTTCATACTGCATGCGGTTTTGCAGGGGACCCAGTTGCGTGCCCTGCTCCAGCCCGTCGCCCACCACCGCCGCCTTCGCCAGCGCCGACAATTCACTGACCATGGCGTCATAGATGGATTCATGCACGTAAAGCCGCTTCACGGCGATGCAGACCTGGCCGCTGTTGCGGAAGGCACCTGCAAAAATGCCGGACGCGGACTTTTTGACGTCCACATCATCCAACACGATGGCCGCATCATTGCCGCCCAGTTCCAGGGTCAAGCGCTTGATGTCGTGTGAGGCTGCTTCCATCACCTTGCGCCCGGTGGCGGTCGAGCCCGTGAATGAGATCTTGGCAATGTCGGGATGGGCCGTCAGCGCCCCGCCCAGATCGTTGGCGTCTGCGACGATGTTCATCACGCCGGGCGGCAGCGCGTCTTTCAATAGCGCGCCCATCGCCAACGTCGCCAGCGGTGTGGTGGGGGCGGGCTTGATCACCACCGTGTTGCCGGCCAGCAGCGCGGGCGGGATTTTCGAACCCAGCGTCACCAGCGGGAAATTCCACGGCACGATCAGCGCCACCACGCCCAGCGGGCGGCGGCGCGTCTTCACATGGCGCTTGGCGCCGTCTTCGATGATTTTCTCGTCCAGTGGCAGCTTGGCGAAATCGCGAAAATTGGCGGCCAGCGCCCGCGCCTCGCCCACCGCGTCTTTCAGCGGCTTGCCCTGTTCCTGGGTGAGGATGCGGCCCAGCATGTCGGCATTGGCTTCGATGATGTCGGCCATCACGTTCAGCGCCTTACGCCGCTCCGCGATATCCTTCGCCGCCCAGGCCGGATAGGCCGTTTTCGCCGCCGCGATGGCCCGGTCCAGTTGCGCCCTGGAAGCGCGTGGACAGGCGGCCAGCACCTGTTCGGTGGCGGGATTGATCACATCCATCTGGGCGTCGCCCGCTTCCAGGCGGCCATTGATGAGAAGCTTGAAATTGTCCATGCGCGAAATCCCGATATAAAGTGCGGCGGCAACGGCCTTATACTATGGCCGATATATTAAGGGAGACCGCAATGCCCCATAGGCGCAATGCCGCCTTGCTGCTGTTTTTCCTGGGGTTGGCCGCCCCCGCCCTGGCCCAGCAACCGGCCCCCGCCATGTCCCTTTCCGGCACGGCCTTCACCGATACCGGCATCATCCCTGACCGCTTCAGCCGCAAGGTGGCGGCGCCCGTCTCCCCCGCTTTGGCATGGGCCAATGCGCCGGCGGGCACGGTCAGCTTCACGCTCTATATGCATGATCCGGACACATCGCCGAACAAGGGTAGCTTTGGCGTGCTGCACTGGCTGGCCTTCAACATTCCTGCCAATGTCCGCGCCTTGCCCGAGAATGTCCCCACCACACCAACAACACCGGATGGCATGGTGCAGGCCAAGACCACGGGCGGCGCACCCGGCTATTACGGCCCTGGCGCGCGCGGGCCGGACTATCACCATTATGTATTCGAGCTGTTCGCGCTGGATACGCGCCTGCCCCTGGGACCGGACGCCAGTCGCGCCGATGTGCTAGCGGCCATGGAAGGCCATGTCGTCGGCAAAGCGGCCATGGTGGGCCGCTTTCACCAATAGGTGTCTTTGTAACACATTGATTTAAAGAGGCTTATCCGGACTCGTACAAAACGCGCACGGCATGGAACTTTCTGGAACCGGGGCCGTTCTTACCCCGTGATCAGAGAGAGCCGAATCGCCGGCTTCTAACCCAGTTTCGGAGGTTTCATGCGTAAGTTTCTTCTTGGTGCGGCCGTGGTCCTGGCCTTGTCCAGTGGCGCCGCCGTAACGGGCGCTGCCCCGGCCCAGGCCGCCGGCGTGACTTTCGACTTCGGCAATGGCGCGATCGGCCTGAACGATGGCTATTACGACAACAACCGCGATTTCCACCGCTGGCGCAGCCAGCGCGAAGCCGCCCAGTGGCGCCGCGATCATTATAGCAAATATTATGGCTGGCGCCATGATGATCGCCGCTATCGCGATTATCGTTACCACTACTAGGTCCTGATCCTTCAGGCCTTTTAAAAAGCCCGGCCTCACGGCCGGGCTTTTTTGTTGTGTGGTCTGTTTTTTACCCCCTCCGGCTTTGATTTCTTGCCCGCTCAGCGGGCGGGGCGCAGCTTTGCTCGGATGTCCCCCGGACATCCTTCGCGCTGCTACAGCCACCTCCCCCGCCAGATACTTCACATTGCGGGGGAGGGAAAGTCAGTGTTTTCCTATAGGTGGAGGTTGAGTTAGGCTGCGGAGGATATTGAAGGACGGCCCATTTGCACACTGCCAATTCCCGCAATCTCGACCATTACTGGATGCCCTTCACCGCCAACCGCCAGTTCAAGGCGGCGCCGCGCCTGTTTGAAAGCGCGTCGGGCATGTATTACCGCGACGTGGACGGCAACCAGGTGCTGGACGGCGCAGCGGGCCTCTGGTGCGTCAATGCCGGGCATGGCCGCAAGGAAATCGCCGATGCGGTGGCGCGCCAACTCACCACGCTCGATTACGCCCCGCCCTTCAACATGGGCCATCCGCTGGCGTTTGAATTCGCCGAGCGGCTGGGCGCCATCGCGCCGGGCCAGGGCGATGCAAAACTAGACCGCATCTTCTTCGCCGGCTCCGGATCCGAAGCTGTAGACACGGCGCTGAAAATCGCCATCGCCTATCAGCGAGCCATCGGCCAGGGCACGCGCACGCGCGTGGTGGGGCGAGAGCGCGCCTATCATGGCGTGGGCTTTGGCGGTATTTCGGTGGGCGGGCTGGTCAACAACCGGCGCATGTTCCCCCAGCTTCCCGGCAGCGACCACATGCGCCACACCCACGACCTGGCGCGAAATGCTTTTTCGCGCGGACTTCCGGCGCATGGCTCGGAATTGGCCGACGACCTGGAACGTCTGGTGGCGCTGAACGGCGCGGAGACCATCGCCGCAGTGATCGTGGAGCCGCTTGCCGGATCAACCGGCGTGCTGCTGCCGCCCAAGGGTTATCTGGAGCGGGTGCGCGAGATCGCCACCCGCCACGGCATCCTTCTGATCTTCGACGAAGTCATCACCGGCTTTGGCCGGTTGGGCACGCCCTTTGCGGCGGATTATTTTGGCATCACGCCTGATTTGATGACCAGCGCGAAGGGCCTGACCAATGGCGCCATTCCCATGGGCGCGGTCTTTGCCGCCCGCAAAGTTCATGACGCGCTGATGCAGCTCCCCCCCGGCGCCATCGAGCTGTTCCATGGCTATACCTATTCCGGCCATCCCGTGGCCTGTGCCGCAGGGCTGGCGACCTTGGATATCTACCGGGACGAAAAGCTGCTGACGCGCGGGGCGGAGATCGGCAAGAGCTGGGAAGCGATCATGTTCGGGCTGAAAGACCTGCCCAACGTGATCGACATCCGCACCCTCGGCCTGGTCACCGGCATAGAGCTGAAGGCACGCGACGGCACCGTCGGCGCGCGCGGTCACGAGGCGCTGGTGGAATGCTTCAAGGCAGGGCTGCTGGTGCGGGTGACGGGCGACATTATCGCGCTGTCGCCGCCGCTGATCCTGGAACAGCAGCATATGGAGACCATGGCGGAGACCCTTTCCCGGGTACTCCGCCAGATCGCCTAATATCAGCGGAAGTTGGCGCTGATATGCGCGTAACCGCGCATCATCAAGGTGGTGATGGTGGTGCCGGCCCACAGGTCAACCTGCACGATGGGCTGGATGTCGCTGCGTTCGATTTTGTTGAAATGCACCGACTGGCCGCAGACGCGGAAATCAACGCCCGCCCTCTTCATGTCGTTCATCAGGGCGATGTTGGGATTGGTCATCTTGTACTTGGCCTGATAGGCGGCGTCGGTGAGGATCGCCCAGGTGCCCTGCTGGTGGAACACCACCACCATCTTGCGGTGGCTTTCCGGTACGCCATACTTGGCCAGGGTGTTGATGTAATGAGCAATGAAGGTCAGGCCGGGATTGACCTTGTCCATCGTCTCCGAGGCGCGGTCCAAATCGAACACCAGCTTGTAGGTGAGGTTCTTGTCCGGCAGCTCGCCGGCACCCGGCACATCCACAACCGCGTCCACGCCCGGGATGGGCATGGGACTGTTCTGGGCCTGTGACGCGCCGGTGAAGGCAAAAGCGGCGGCCAGGATGATGGCGGCGCCAAAAATCGTCTTTTTCATAATTTTCCTCGTTTGGTGGGAAACACCGCCGCCGATATAGCACCGGTGACGTGACACGCAAAAGAAAAGGCCCGGATCTTTCGATCCGGGCCTTTTCCTTTTCACTGGGCCTGACGGCCCGGTGTTTACCTTAGCCCAGCTTCTTCAAGGAAGCGGACATGCTGTCCAGCGCCGCCTTGAGGGTCTTGCGCGAGGTGCCGATGTTCATGCGCATGTGGTTCTGACCACCCAGACCGAACGAGGTGCCGGGGTTAATCTGCACATTCGCATTCTTGGCGAACCAATGTTCAACCATCAGCTCAGGCGTGGCCTTTGTACGGGTGACCATCGCGGCAGCGCCGGAATAGTCAGTGCCCATCTTGGCAGCCGCGTCTTCGGCAGTCTTATTGGCTTCGTCCGCCATCTTCTTGGCGCCAATGCGATCTGCAACCTGAGTGGTGTCGAGCCAGCCCAGGTAGGTAGCTTCCTGCCTGTTGCCGACCTTGATCATCGGGATGTTGGACTTGATGTAAGAGTTCAGGAAGTCCTGGTTGTCGCTGAGGTAGGAAGCGCACTGTGTCATCCAGTCACCGCCGCCCGCATACGCGGCCTGCATCGAGATCATGCCCAGGGTGTTCAAGGAAGCGCGGTTGTTCGCCGCGGTGACCTTGAAGATTTCCGGGTTAGTGGTGAAGAACCAGGCGCACTTCATGCCGGCCAGCGAGAAGGACTTTGAGGCCGACTTATAAGTGATCGAGTTGTTGACCACATCCTTGTTGTCGAGCGAGGAGAAGGGCGTGTACTTCTGGCCCTTGCTGATGAAATCGCAATGAATTTCGTCAGACAGCACGATGATCTTGTGCTTCAGGCACAGCTCGCCGTACTTGGTCAGTTCTTCCTTCGTCCAGGCGCGGCCAACCGGGTTCTGCGGATTGCAGAGGATGGAGACCTTCACGTCGGGGGTCATGCGGCGTTCGAAATCTTCCCAGTCAATTTCGTAACGGCCGTTGGTGAACTTCATCAGGCTTTCTTCGGCAACAGTGTTGGTTACCTTAACGTCGCCATAGAAGCCATTATAGATGGGGGTGGCCATCAGAACCTTGCTGCCCGGCGGGCAGTAGGCCTTCATGGTGGCGATGATGCCGTCATGAACGCCCGTGGAAATGCCCATCAGGCTGGGGTTGATGTTGGTTATGCCGTAACGCTTGCGGTTCCAGTCGATCAAGCCCTGCTTGAACGCCGTCGGACCGGGCGAACCCATGTCCAGATAGCCCCAGTTTTCGTGGGTAATGCGCTTACGCAGCGCAGCGGTGATGGCGGGGGCGCACTTGAAGTCCAGGTCCGCGATGCCCATGCCGGCAACGATGTTGGTCATGTTCTCCGACCTGATCACGGAATCCCACTTTACGCTGTCGGTGCCGATGCGGTTATACGGCGTATCAAAGTCATACTTGCCTTCAGCAGCCGCGGCGGATTCGACGCCACCGGTCACCATGGGCAGACCCAGGGTGAGCACACCGGTGCTCAGGGTCATGTTCGTCAGAAACGACCTGCGATCGTGTCCGTTCTTCGCGTTCTGTTCCAAGATTTTTCTCCCCAGAGGATATTTAAACGAAAGTGCGGGGAGCTTACCCCCGGGGTAACCCAAGTCAATATAAAGGGGTTTTTGCTGCGTCGCAGCATTGTATCAGCCTGTACCTTGGCCGTACCGCGTAAGGATCAAAAAACAGCGCGTCAGGCGCGGCGGCGCTACACTGCGGCAAAGGGTTTGGGACCCGTCGGATGGACCAGCCAATAACCCAACCCGGCCATGGTGATGACCACCGCCGCCACCGCCGCCATGTGCAGGCCAAGGTCCAGGATGGTGACGTCGTTGTGATGATAAAACTGTAACATTGTGGCCGCCGGGCCCGCCACGCCCAGGCCGCCGATTGTCATTACCCGCGCGGGATAAAGCGGGCAGGTGGCGCGCAGGACCAGGTACAGCGCGATGGCCAGCGGCACGCTGATTCCCACGATGATTCCCACGCAATGGAACGAGCCGCGAATGCGAAAGCTGGTGGCGGGACCAAACGCGATCCAGTTGCGGTAACATTCATAACCCGCCGTCGCCAGCCATAGGGACAGGAATGGCAGTGGCAGCAACTGCCAGCGCGTCATCAGCCGGTCCGGCAAGGTGACAAAGAAAACCGCGATAATGGCTGCTATTCCGGTCATCAAGGTGCCGCCCATTTCAGCGGCGAAACGCAAATCACGCAGCCGCGCGATCATTCCGGGCCAGGCGCCGCTGACGAAAGTGATACTTCCCACCAACAGCAAAAACACGCCCAGCCACAACGCGGCGCCAGCCTGTCCGATGCCGAAGCCGCCTTCGCGGCGCTGGACTTGAAAACCGGGCCTGTGTTTTTGCTGGTGAGCCGTGCGGGTAACGATGATTGCGTGACACGCATTCCGAAAGGTGAATGGGATTTTTTGACGGCGCTGCGCGCTGGAGAAAATCTGGAACAGGCGCTGGCGAGATGATCGGCGGCGAAGCCGGCGACTTGTACGGCGGCGTCGCGGCTGATGGCGGCGATGTCCACGGGATGCTCGGCACGGGCCTGGTGCAGATCCTGACTGCGCGATGCAGGTTGTATCGCACATCGCCGTTGTGCAGAGTGTCATCATGTATAAGCGCAGGTCGCGATGATCGAAGTGGATGATGTGAGCAAGCGATATGCCGGCACATCCTCCGCATCGGTGGACCATCTCACTCTCACCATTTTCCCGCGCGAATTCCTGGTGCTGATCGGGCCATCCGGCTGCGGCAAGACCACCACCCTGACCATGATCAACCGCCTGACCGAGATTGACGGCGGCGAGATCCGCATTGATGGCCGCGCCATTCTGGGCGACGACCCGGTGCAACTTCGCCGCGGCATCGGTTATGTGATCCAGGAAGCGGGCCTTTTTCCGCATTTGACGGCGGCAGAGAATATCGGCATCACGCCGCGCCTTCTGGGCTGGGACCGGCAACGCATCACGGCGCGCACCGCCGAGCTGATGAAGCTGGTGCAGATGGACCCGGCCCGTTTTTCCGGCAGCCTGCCCGGGCAATTGTCGGGCGGGCAGCGTCAGCGCGTGGCCATGGCCCGCGCCCTGGCGGTGAGGCCCAACATCATGCTGCTGGACGAACCGTTCGGCGCGCTGGACCCCATCACCCGCGACGAGATTGCCGAAGACTATCGGCGCATCCATGACGAGCTGCGCCTAACGACGGTGATGGTGACCCATGACATGACCGAGGCGCTGTGGCTGGCAGACCGCATCGCCGTGATGCGGGGCGGCAAGTTGGTGCAGGTGGGAACGCCGGCCGAGCTGGCGGCGCACCCGGCGGAAGATTTCGTGGCCCGCATGATCGAGACGCCCCGGCGGCGCACGGAAAAATTGGCCGCCACCTTGCGGGGCGCATCATGAACACGCAGGTCGCGGAAGCGTTGGCGCTGCTGCCCGATTATCTGGGCCAGCATGTGCTGCTGAGTGTCTCGGCCATCCTGCTGGGCATCGCCATCAGCCTGCCCTTGGCGATTTTGGCGGCGGGGCGCCCAAGCCTGCGCGGGCCGCTGCTGACATTCGCCAGCATCGTGCAGACCATTCCGGGCCTGGCGCTGCTGGCGCTGTTCTATCCGTTGCTGCTGGGGCTGTCGCTTCTCACCCTGCCCGCCCTGGGTGTCGCGATACCCGCGCTGGGTTTCCTGCCCGCCCTGATGGCGCTGACGCTCTATTCCATGCTGCCAGTACTTCGCAACACCATCACGGCCCTGACCGGCACCGATCCCGCATTGCTGACGGCGGCGCGGGGCGTGGGCATGACGCCGCGCCAATCGCTGCTGCTGGTGGAATTGCCGCTGGCCTCGCCCGTGATCATGGCGGGCATCCGCACCGCCGCCGTGCTGGTGGTGGGAACAGCAACGCTTTCCACCCCGGTGGGCCAGACAAGCTTGGGCAATTACATCTTCACCGGCCTTCAGACCGAGAACTGGGTCTTTGTGCTGTTCGGCTGCATGGCGGCAGCGGTCTTGGCGCTGGTGCTGGACCAGTTGCTGGCCCTGGCGGGCAATGGCATGGCGCGGCGCGTACCGGGGCGTATCGCGGCGGCCGCGGTTGGGTTGGTGCTGGTGATCGGGCTGTCGCTGGCCGCCACCATTTCACATGCGCCCACACGTAGCATCGTGATCGGCGCCAAGAATTTCCAGGAGCAGTATATCCTGGCCGATTTGATCCAGCGGCGGCTGGCAAAGGCCGGTATTGCGGCGCGCGTGAAAAGCGATCTGGGGTCGGCCATGGCCTTTCGCGCCCTGCAAAGCGGCGGCGTGGATGTCTATGTGGATTACACCGGCACGCTGTGGGGCAATGAGATGCACCGCAGCGACATGCCGGAGCGCAAAGCCATGCTGGACCAGCTTGGTGCGTGGATGGGACGCAAGAATGGCGCCACCTTAGTGGGCACGCTGGGTTTCGAGAATGCCTATGTGCTGGCCATGCGGGCTGACCGGGCAGCGGCGCTGCATATCGAAACGCTGGACGATCTGGCGGCGCATGCGGGGGCGCTGGCCATTGGCGGGGATTTTGAAATCTTCTCCCGCCCCGAATGGCGCGGCGTGGCGGCGGCCTATGGATTCCAGTTCGCGCGGCGCCAGCAATTCCAGCCGGATTTTCTTTACCGCGCCGTGGCGGACGGCACGGTGGATGTGATCACGGCTTTTTCCAGTGACGGGCGCATCCCCCGTTATGGCCTGAAGCTGCTGGCCGATCCCAAGGGGGCGCTGCCGCCCTATGACGCCGTGCTGCTGATGCGCGGCAATGCCGACGCCAAGACGGTCGCGGCCCTGAAGCCTTTATTGGGCGCGATATCCCTGCCCCGCATGCAGGCGGCGAACCTTCAGGTGGACCGCAGCGACAACAAGCAGACACCCGCCCAGGCTGCCGCCTGGCTGGATGCGGCGATCAGAAAGCCAGCGCCCTAGAAGGTCACCGACGCTAGAAATCCACGGCCGCCATCGCCTTGATGGCATGGTCGGTGGTGCGGGTGCCGAAGGCGCCGGAATAGCCCGCCATCAGCCTGGCGCCGCCCAGATTGAAGCCCAGATTGGCGTCAATGACCGCCCGGTCCGCATCCAGCGGCGTGCCCAGCACCGTGAAACTTTGCCCGCTGGAGACAAAGCTGAGGGCGCGGGACGCCGTGTCGTTGCTGATGGCGTGCTGCAGGCCTGCGCGGAAGGACGGCGTGATCATGCCGTCCATCGGCACTGACAGGGCCAGCCCGAAGGTGGTGGTGGCCTGCTCCATACGTTTTCCGGTACCCGCCAGCGCGGCGCTGCCGCCGGCTTCGCGGAAGGCGCCCATGTTGAGGGTGGTCCAGTCGATCCCGGCGAAAGGCTCCAAGGTATAGCTCGGCATGGTGAAGGCATAACCGGCTTCGGCGAAGAACTGGAACGTGTCCGCGCCTTGCGAAGATGAGGTCGCATCCGTGAAACCGGTGAAGCTGACAGCGCGGTTGACGGAGGCATCGCCAAAGCCATAGCCGAGACCGGCGCTCACGCGCACGGCATCAAAGCTGCCATAGACGTAACCGCCAACATGGCCGGCCGTGATGCTGGCCTTGCTGCCACGGGCCGAAACACCGACATGGTTGGTGCTGTAGCCGGTATCCATGCCCACCCGCACATTGGGTGTCAGGGCCGTGTCCGCGCCGAGGCTGAGGTTAATGCCGTACAGTATGCCCTTAGCGAATGCCGAGGCCGCCAAAGAGATAAAGCAGCAGGATTATCACCAAAACCAGGCCCAGCACGCCGCCCAGGCCGGTGCCGCCATAGCTGCGATGGGCGTAAAAGCCGCCGCCGCCCAAAACCAGAATCAAGATAATGATCAAAAGCAGGCTCATGGAAATTCCCTCTTCAATATCTTCAATGTCTTCAATATCTTACGTCTTAACGCGCGAGTTCCCAAAAGGCCCATTTGGGGCTTGCGTTCCTTGCAGCAGGAGCATATGCTCCTATTTATGACGGAAGAGAAAACCCTGGTGTCGGGCTGCAACTGCAATGCCCTGCGGCGGGCCATGCGGCGGGTCTCCAGCTTTTACGACGCGCAACTGGCGCCGTCGGGCCTGAAGGCCACGCAATTCGCGATACTTGCCCTGCTCAACCATGCGGGGGACCTGACCGTGGGCGAGATGGCGCAAAAGACCGACCTGGACCGCACCACGGCGGGCAAGAATCTGCGCCCCCTGGAAGCCATGGGCCTGGTGGCGGTTACGGCGTCAAAAGAAGACGCGCGCCGCCGCGCCATCAGCCTGACCCGCGCCGGCCATGCCGCGCTGAAAAAGGCGCTGCCGCTGTGGCAGGTGGCGCAGACGCATTTTGAATCCGGGAACGAAAACGCCCCCGCCCTGCGCGCGCAACTGAACGCGCTGGTTCTTTAATCACCCAAGGAGAATAAAATGAAAAACTATATTGCGCCGCTTTGCCTTGCTCTATTCGCAGCTGCGCCCGCCATGGCGCAGACACCGCCCGCCACACCCACCACCAAGGTTCTGGCCGTGTCACATGCCGGCGCCAAGACCGTCACCCCGGCGGAACGCGCCGCCATCATGCAGCATGAAGTGCGCGACACGGTCAGCGCCTATCTCGCCGGCAAGATTGACCAATGGTATTTCCAGACTGACGGCAAGGGCGTGGTTTTCATCGTCAATGCGTCGTCCATCGAAGATGCCAAGAAAGTTCTGGAAGCCTTCCCGCTGGGCAAGGCCGGGCTGATGGAGTTCGACTATACACCGCTGGGTCCGCTGGCGCCGTTGCGGGTAATTAACAACACGCCGATCCCCGCTCAGTAATTTTACCCCCTTCGGTCTTCGCAGCTTTACTCGGATGCCCACTGGACATCCTTCGCGCTGCTACGACCATCTCCCCCGCCAGATGCTTCGCATCGCGGGGGAGGATGGGCCGGAGTTTTTCGAAGTAAAAATTATTCAGCTGGACCCTCAATAGCGATCTTTTTGGCCGCAAGCCTCGCCAGGACGCCGTTGGTCCTGAGCAACGTGCCCATGTCGATCACCACGATGGTCTTGCCGGGCTGGTTCAGGGCCGCATCCACCGCGCCGGTGTAATCGGCCACGTTCTTCTCGGCGATGTTGCCGATGGAATTGACGGCGGCGATGACGCAATCGCCCAGCCGTGATTCCGCGTAATGGGCCTTGACCGTCTTGATGTCGCCAATGGCCCAGGCCCTTGCCGCGATGTCGGCATGGGCGGATTGCTGGTCCACATCTTCCACCGACTGGGCCAGGCAGACGGATTGCTGCGCGATGTTGAGGCGCAGCACGTCGCGGGCGGCATCCAGCACCTCGATCTTGGCGATGGGCGCGCTGGCGACATGTTTGCTGCGCGCCAGGCTGGCGATGGTGGAATTGGGTTCGCGGCCGGAAAGCCTGGCCTTGTCGCGGAAATCCTGTTGCAGGCGGATGGCGGCGCGGATGGGCGTGTCGGTGCGGTACTGGCCTTCATCCTCGCCCAGCCGCGTGCGGGTGGCGATGAAGCGGGCGCGCAGATCATCGGACAGGATGGCTTCCAGCGCCTGGCCGCGCGGCAGCGATAATTTCGAACCATTGACGATCAGGAACCAGGCGCCTTCCAGGATGCCGATGGACGGGCGCGGCGGCATCACGATGGCGCGCGCCCCTTCCAGCAGGTCGGACAGATAGGCCTTGTTCCATTCCAGGTCGCGCGGCAGCGCGCCGATGGTGCCCAGGATCCAGACTTCGGATTCGCCGCGGGTGAGATGCCAGACGGCGGGGCCGGGCAAGGCCTTCACTTCCACGGTTTCGTGCGGGATATCCTGCGCGGCGGCGCCAAACGCCACGCAGCCCAGCGCCACGATCAGCAGGATTTTTCTCATGGCGGCAGGATAGCGCGTTTTGCGGACGGCACCACCCCGCCTCCCCTTTCGGTGCGAAGCACCAGGAAGGGGGAGGTGGTTTCAGCGAGCGAAGCCGGCCGTCCGTAGCGGCAGCGTGCGG
Source organism: Alphaproteobacteria bacterium (assembly GCA_947465395.1). GTDB lineage: Bacteria > Pseudomonadota > Alphaproteobacteria > Micropepsales > Micropepsaceae > Rhizomicrobium. The sequence goes on from CANIAL010000005.1 coordinate 128,316, forward strand.
ACGAGGCGAGCGGAAGCTGAAACCGGAGGGGGTTAGGATTTCCTGTTTCTAAAAGAAACCAGCTTTCCCGTCTTTTCGCACCACAGCGACAGGCGCACGCTGTGAAGGCTCTGCCAGAAGGTCACGCGCCCCACGCTTTTCAGCTCGGGATGGTCGCGCATCACTTCGCCCAGCCGGTAATAGGGAATGCGGCTGTTCAGGTGATGGACATGGTGGATGCCGATATTGGCGGTGAGCCAGCGCAGCGGCCCCGGCAGGTCGTAATAGGAACTGCCCTTCAGCGCCGCGTCATGATGCGCCCAGCCATCGGCGCGCGCCCAGGTCACGTCTTCAAACTGATGCTGCACATAGAAGAGCCACACGCCCATGGACGCCGCCAGCAGCATGATGGGCAGATGCACCGCCAGGAACGGCCCGAAGCCGACCAGCCAGATCAGCCCCGCCAGCATCAAGCCGATGGCGGCATTGGTGGCCATGGTGCTGACCCAGGGGCGCAGGCCGTCACGCATCTGGTAGAAAGGCAAACGGTGCTGCAGCAGGAACATGTAGGCCGGGCCGATGCCGAACATCACCAGCACATTGCGGTAGCAGCGATAGAGCATGCGCCGCGCCCAGGACCGCTGGTCATATTCTTCCACCGTCAACGTATCGATGTCGCCGATGCCGCGCCGGTCCAGATTGCTGGCCGTGGCGTGATGGATGGCGTGGTTGCGCTTCCAGTAATCGTAAGGCGTCAGCGTAAAGACGCCCAGGATGCGCCCCAGCCAGTTGTTGGCGGCGGATTGGCGGAAGAAGGCGCCATGGCCGCAATCATGCTGGATCATAAAGAGGCGCAGCATGAAGCCCGCCGCCGGGAAGGCCAGCAAAAGCGTCAGCCAGTAGCTATAGCGCAGCGACCACCACATCGCCGCCCACAGCAAAGCCAGCGGCACAGCCGTCACCACCACCTCGAACAGGGCGCGGGAAAAGCTCGGCTTCCGGTAGCGCAAAAGCGTCCGGGTCAGGGATTGGTGATCGATCATGATTGTGTTGCGTAGACTATTTCTTGGTCCAGCTGCCGCCCATGGGCTTGTAGAATTCGCCCGCGGGCAATTTGCCGATCAGTTGCGCGCCGGTGGCCTGGCCCGCCGCATCGCGGGTGACGCCGGACTTGGACGCGGTCTGGGCATAGACATCGGCCCGGCCCGCATTGATGGCGGTGACAGCGGCGGTGATGGCGGCATCGGCCGAGCCTTTGACATAGCCCAGATAACCATCGGCCTGTTCGCCCACCACGCCGGCAACCTTGGCCGCATCCACCGCGGCCTTGTCGGCGGCGAGATCGGCGAAAGCCGGCTGGGCGAAGCTCATCAGCAGCGCGAGAGCGATGGCGGATTTGGCGGCGGTGAAAATGCGCATCTGCGTTTTCCTTCGCTAGATATCAGAACAGGTCGGGATTTTGCTGGATGGTGTTCTGGACTTCCTTGTCCAGCCGCACCCGCACATCGGCGTCCAGCTTGGCGTAGATATTGATGGGCGCCACTTCCACCCGGATGGTGGGCGTGCAGGCGCCAAGACCAACAGAGGTGGTGAATAACCCGGCCAGGAGCGCGGCGGCGATACAGGTCTTGCGCATCTTCGGCTCTCTCAATCGGGCTTCAGTGTTTTTGACCACGCTTCGGCATAGGACTTCAAGAGTTCGTCAAAATTAAGGGAGGTATCCAGGGTTAAATCGATGGGCGTGCCGTCCGGCAGGGCGATGGGCTTTTGCAGGGCGCTGCCGTCCAGAACGTCCGCCACAGCGATTTCGGCGCGCTGGGGCTTGCCGGGCGCGCTTTTGCCCTTGATGTGGAACAATATCTGCAGCCGTCCTGCGGCCACGGAGTTGATCTCGGCCGTGAGCTGGTCAAAGGCCAGGGTCTCCAGCGCCTGGTAGGCCAGGTCCTGCACCGCATTGATGGCGATGGCCTCGCCCCACAGGGAACGGTCAATGGACAGGCGGCCCGGCCCGTCGGCGGCGAGCTTGCCATTGACGATGCGAAGCCCCTCCGGCCCCAGAGTAAAGGGAATGGTGCCGGTGACTTTTCCCTCAAGCTTGACCTTGCTGGACAGGTTCGAGGCCGCGATCAGGGGCGCCAGCGCGATGCTTTTCATCACCGCCTGTCCCTGTGTGTGGCCCGTGCCGGTCAGGTCCACGGACAGCGCGCCCAATGTCAGCTGCCCGTCGGCGAAGCCGCTGCGCAGCGCGTCAATGCGGAAGGCCAGCGGGCTTGCGGAAAAATCCAGCTGCAGGGCGCTGAAGGGAATGGTCCAGTCGATGCGCGCGATGGACAGATGCTGGCCCGTTTCGGTGATGGGCGGCAGGAGCGAGCGCAAGACGATATGGGATTGCGTGGTGTGCGCCTTGCCCATGGGGGTGAGGAAATCCAGCCCGCCCACATCCAGCGCGCCATGGCTGGTGGCGCCGGCCGCGCTCCAGGTCAGTTCGCCGCTGAACGCCGCGCTGCCTTCGGCATGCGACAGCACCGCCAGCAGCGGCGACAGCATCGCGGGCTGCAGGCCATCGGCGGTGAAGGTGATCTTGGGCGCGGCGATGGTGGCGCCGCCCGTGGCTTTCGCCATGTCATGGCGGAAACTGACATTGCCCAGCGCATGGCCCTTTTCATCGGCCATGGCGATGACGCCATTCCACACGCCGGAGGAAAGTTTTATGTCGCCGCCGCCGGTGAGCGGATTGAAGCGGGTGGTGGGCGCGGCATCGGTGAGTTTACCGCCCGTGACATGCACCGTGCCGCCGAAGTCGCTTCCTTTGGAAGAATTGGCTTTGCCGGAGAATGAAAGCGTGCCGGTGCCGCCCGCCAGCCTGGCCGTGCCGATGGGCAATGCCATCGCCACATCGCGGGCGCTTGCATCAAAGCGCCAGCCCTCTTCGTTGGCGGTTATCCTGGCAGCGCAGATGTTGCCCTTGATGTCCCGCGCCAGGTCGCCAGCGGCAAAGCGTGCCGTGCTGGCGGGCGCGCAATCCCGGGCGGCGAAAGCGAACGTGCCATTGTCGAATGTCGCCCTGCCCCGCGCCGACAGCGCCGCACCATGCAGGGTATAGAAGTCGAAACGAGCAGTGAGATTGAGGTCAGCGGCAGGCTTGTCCGTCTGGATATTGCTGGCGATCAGCGTCAGTTGCGGCATGCCGCCGCCGCCCAGGGATAAAGTCAGCGGCCCGCCAAGCGCGCCATTGGCATAAGGCGGCGCGGCGATTTTCAGCAGCGCCTTGTCCGCGCCCTGTACGGTCATGGGCGCATCGGCGGTGACACTTATAATGCCGTCCCGCGCCGTGACATGAGCCGCCCCGTCCAGCGCCAGCCGCGCCAGGTTGCGGCCGATGGCGGAAGCCAGCTTCGCATCAAAGGCCGAGAGGCTTTTCACCAATGTCGGTGCCGCGAAACCGGCATTTCCATTCACGTGAAAAGCTGCCGAACCTTCCAGCTTGCCGTTCTTGATGCCGCCGGACAGGGCCGCGCCTTCCAGCGCCAGCTTCACGTCGCGTGCCGCCATGTCGCCCTGGCGCATTTGCGGCGCGGCCAGGGACAGGTGCAGCGCGGACGACGAAAAGGAAATCTGTGGCGACAGGGTCCAGGTGACTTTTTCCGCTGTCCCGGCGATCACCACATCATCCGCCCCCCGCGTGCCTTGCGCGAAGAAGCCGCGTGCATGGATTTCCGCAACGCCGCCTTTCTCGATCCGCACATCGCCAGCCGCCAGCGTCACGCGCGCGCCGCGATACGAGAATGCGCCGGGCCGCAGCGCCAGCGCCGCGCTTTGAAGATCATTCTGCTTCAGCCGCACATCGCCCGACATCACGACTGGCCCCGCCGGTGTGGCGAGATAAGCGGTGAGATGCGACAGCGACACCGCCAAATCGTCGCTGACCAGGTCCGACTTGCCGCCGCCTTCCGTCAGCGACTTTATCCAGTCCTGCAGCGCGGGAAGCGTAACATGGCCATCCGCATCCATCACCGCGCGGATGACCGGGTCCACCAGCCGCACTTCCACGATCTGCGGCCGCCACATCAGCGGATTGAATTTGACTTCCACCGCGCTGGCCGAAAAAACCGGCGCATCGGCGGGGCCCAGCGCGATGGCGCTGCTGAAACCGGAAAAGCCCAGCGCGCCCACGGCTATACGTGACGGGATGCCGTGCTGGCGGAAATAGATTTGCGCCGCCACGCTTGCCAGGCGGCCCCGCGCCGCCCATGCCAGGCCCAAGGCCAATGCCGCAATGACGGCCACGCCCAACAGGATGAAGAGTAGCCGGCGACGCCTGGTCATGGTGCGATTATGCCGGGAAAGGCGGGGATTTCCAGCCGGTTCCCCTTGCAGGAAGATTCACTTTACCTTGGTCACGCCGCCCCACACTATAATGGCTCCGCAGCAGATGGAGCAGAACCTTGTTCAAACGCACCCGGTTTGCCGCACTTCTGGCTCTGTTGCTGGCCGCTCCTGTTTCCATCCTGCCCGCTTCCGCCACGCAATGGCCCAAAAGCGACATCCCGGCCGATCCGGCGGTGACGTTCGGCGTGCTGCCGAGCGGCATGCGCTATGCGATCATGCACAACACCACGCCCAGCGGCCAGGTTTCGGTGCGCCTGCGCATCGGCGCGGGCTCCATGCAGGAAAGGCCGGAACAGCGCGGGCTGGCGCATTTCCTGGAGCATATGGCGTTCCGCGGTTCGACCCATGTGGCGGATGGCGAGATCAACCGCACGCTGGAACGCCTGGGCCTGCGCTTCGGCGCCGACACCAATGCGTCCACCGGCCAGGAAGAAACCATCTACCGCTTCGACCTGCCGCGTTCCGATGACGCCACCGTGGACACGGCTTTGGGCTTCATGCGCGAGATCGCCAGCGAATTGACCCTGGACCCCGCCGCCGCCAAGACCGAAGCGGGCGTGGTGCTGTCCGAACTGAAACTGCGCGACCTGGCGTCCTTCCGCGCCTTGCAGGCGCAGCTGGATTTCATATTGCGCGATCCCCATGCCACGGCGCTGGCCAATGGCGATCCCGCCGTGGTCGCCAAGGCGTCCGTGGAATTGATGCGCGCCTATTACCAGGCCTATTACCGCCCCGATCGCGCCACGCTTATTGTCGTGGGCGACATTGATCCCGCCGCGCTGGAAGCCAAGATCAAGACCATCTTCGGCAACTGGCAGGGCACGGGCGCAGCAGGCAGCGACCCGAAACTCAACATTCCGCTGCGCCGTTCGCTGGAAGCAAAATTGTTCACGGAAGAGGGCGCGCCGCCGCGCATCCTGCTGGCCTGGCTGAAATCGCCCGATCCTAAGCCCGACACCACGAAAATCGAAAAGACAGACCTGGTCCAGTTTGCCGGGCTGCGCATCCTCAACCGCCGCCTGTCGGAACAGGCGACGGCGGCGGACCGCCCCTTCACCCGCGCCGCGGCCTCCATCGGACAGACCATGGATGCGGTGAAGCTGGTGACATTGTCCATCGGCTATGACGCGGCGGTGAGCGACTCTCCCGATGCATGGAAGGGCGCGCTGGCGGCGGCGGAAGCCTCGCGCCTGGCCATATTGAAGTCCGGCGTGACACAGGATGAAGTGGACCGGGTGGTCAGCGAAATCCGCGCCGGGCAGGAAGCATCCGTGGCGGCGGCGGCCACGCGGCCTTCCACGGGCCTTGCCAACGGCATATTGGGCGAGGTGGGCGACAACAATGTCTATTCCAGCCCGCAGCGCGATCTGGAAGCGACCAATGCGGCGCTGAAGGACATCAATGCCAGCACCGTCTCGGCGGCTTTGCGCGACCTGTTCGGCAGCAATCAACAGCCCCTGATCTTCATGACCGGCCCGCACCAGGTGGAAGGCGGCGAAGCGGCGCTGAAAACCGCGTGGCTGGATGCGCAAAAGGCCGCGCCCACCGCCGTTGCTGCCACGGTGGCCAACAAGCCCTGGCCCTATACCAATTTCGGCACGCCCGGCACGGTGGTGGAGACGCAAAAGATCGCCGACCTGGATGTCACCATGCTGCGCTTTGCCAATGGCGTGGGCCTGACGGTGCGTTCCTCCAAACTTCATACCAACCAGGTGCTGGTGTCGGTGAAGGTGGGCGGCGGCAGGCTCGATTTGCCCAAGGGCAAGCTGACGCCGGCCTGGGCGGCGGGCGCGCTGACCTCGGGCGGGCTCAAAGCCATGAGCCTCAGCGAAATGCAGCGCAGCCTGACGCCCAAGGTCTATCGCGTGGGCTTTGGCGTGGGCGAGGATGGCTTTGTTTTCTCGGGTCGCACCACGCCCGCCGACCTGGACACGCAGATGCAGGTCCTGACCGCCTATATGCGCGAGCCGGGATACCGCGCCGAAGCGTTCGAGCAGATGAAGAGCGGCTATGCGGCGCGGCTGCGCCAGATCGCCAACAATCCCGCCGCCATCATGCAGATGAAGGCGCCGGAGATTTTGCATGACGGCGACAAGCGCTGGGCGTCGCCATCGGCCGAGGAAAGCCAGGCCGCGCATGTGGACGAATTGCGCGCCATGCTGACCCCCGCCTTCGACAATGGCGCCATTGATGTCACCATTGTCGGCGACATCACGGTGGAACAGGCCACAAAGGCCGTGGCCGCAACCTTTGGCGCCCTGCCCGCCCGCACGGGCCCGCGCGCCATGGTCAGCGATATCAACAATGTGCGCCTGCCCGGCAATGCCATGCCCATCACCATCCCGGTGGTGGCCGCCAAGGGCGTTGATGGACAAGCCATTGTCAGCGCTGCCTGGCCCACCCATGGCCGCTTCCCCGACATCGCCGATGATGCGCGGCTGCAGATGATGACCGACATCATGGAGCAGCGCCTGTTCGATCGCTTGCGCGGGCTTGGCACCGTCTATGTGGCGCAAGTCGGCAATACATCGTCCAAGGTCTTCGATTATGGCTATGTGCAGGCGCTGGCCCAGCTCTTGCCCAGCCAGACGCAGCAATTCAACGACGCCGTGCGCGAGATCGCCGATGACCTGAAGGCGGGCAAGATCACCGATGACGACCTGGCGCGGGCGCGCAACCCCGCGCTGGAGGAATTGCGCAAGTCGCGCGAGACCAATGAATACTGGCTGTCGGTGCTGGACGGGGCGCGGGACTATCCCGTGCGCCTGGACCTGGCGCGCAAATACGAAGCGGCGCTGAAGGCGGTGACCACAGCCGATGTTGTGGCCGTGGCCAGCAAATATTTGACCCAATCGCGCATGTTGCAGCTCTCTACAGGCTCTTGAGCCTGTAGTTCCCGCCTTGTCTCGAGGCGGGAATGGACGGCGGCGGCAAAGGATGCGAGGCTGATCGCACCGGGGCTGTTTCCATACTGAGAATTTGTCATGCGCAGGGCCGTATCCACCGCTGTTCGCAGTTTTTCTGTTGTGCTTGTTGCTGGGCTGGCCGTGGCCGCGCCGCAGGCCGCCCGCGCGCAAAGCGAATTGCGCGCCAGCGTCACCAGCTATGGCAAGGATTATTTCGCGGGCGCGCAGCCGGCCTCGGCCATGGACATGGTCACGCTGGTACCCGGTTTCCGCCTGGTGGAAGGCGACATCACCGTGCGCGGCTATTCCGGCGCGGTGGGCAATGTGGTGATTGACGGCCAGCCCCCCGCCAGCAAGCAGGACAAGCTGGAAGATATTTTAAAGCGCATCCCCGCCGACCAGGTGGAGCGCATCGAGCTGGTCCGCCCCGGCGCCGCCGACATGGACATGCAGGGCTATCCCCTGATCGTCAATGTGGTGCGCAAGACCAACAATGCGCCCCGCATCCGCGTCGAAGCCGAAGTGATGCGCTTCAAGTATGGCACCCTGGCGCCCAAATTTGCGGCGGAAATCTCCATCGGCTCCACCTATGTGCTGGACCTGTCGGTGGCGGCCTACCGCATATTGGGGGAGGACGGGCTGGGCTTTGGCCGGCGCGATCGCATCCGCCCCGACGGCACGGCCACCGTGCTGTCCCATTACGAACAGCCCAAATATGACGAGATCTGGACCGTGATGGCCGGATACCGCCAGCCTTTGCTGGGCGGCAAGATCAACCTGCACGCGCTCTACAAGGATGATCGCGGCATCGACTATATCCTGGAGCAGCGGAGTTTTCCCGCGGCGGTGACCTTCAATGGCGGCGACAAGGAGTTCAAGCCCGCCATGGAGTTCAACCTGGAATATGATCATGACCTTTGGAAGAACGCGGAAAACCAGTTCATCGTCATCCGCCGCGACCGGCGCGAAAAGAATTTGCAATTCTCCGACCAGGGCGGCCCGCTGATCGCGGCCCTGAAGGACGCGCATTGGAGCGAAACGGTGGTGCGCGACATGCTGCGCCAGCGCAGCAAGCACTTCACCCTGGAAGTGGGTGCGGAAGGCGCCATCAACACGGTCAACAACAAGAACTCGCTCACCAGCAATGGCGTGCCGGTCTTCCTGCCGGCCGGCAATGTGCAAATCAAGGAAAAGCGGGCCGAACTTTTCGGCAATTTGATCACCAGCTTCAATCCCAGCCTGTCGCTGGAAACGGGCCTGCGCTACGAGATGTCGGAATTCACCCAGCGCGGCGACAGCAATCTCGACAAGTCGCTGGCTTACCTGAAGCCGCGCGCGCTTTTGACCTGGAAGCCCACCAAGAACGACGAATTGCGCTTCCTGTACGAGCGCGAAGCGGGCCAGCTCGACTTCACCAACTTCATCGCCTTCATCCAGGTCAGCACCTCTTCCGTCACCTCGGGCAACAAGAACCAGGTGCCTTCGACCCAGTGGCGCAAGGAAGTGGCCTGGGAACATCGCTTCGGCAATTCCGGCTCCATCGTGCTGACGGGGCGGCGCGAGGAAATCAGCGATGTGCTGGACCGCATCGCCCTGACCGAGGCCGGCTCCACCTATGACGCGCCGGGCAATATCGGCAGCGGCTGGCGCGAGGAATTGCAGATGGACATGATCCTGCCGCTGGACTGGACCGGCGTTAAGGGCTTCACCCTGCAGGGCACCGCGCTTTACCGGGTCAGCGGCGTCACCGATCCCACCAACGGCATGCGGCGGCGCATTTCCAACGACGCGCCGGAAGAAGGCAAGCTCAGCCTCACCCATGACATCCCGGCCTGGAAGCTGCGCTGGGGCGCCACCTACAAGCATGACGTGGAAAAGAACCAGTTCCGCTATAACGAAATCCGCGGCAACCATCTCTACACGCGCTTTGACGCCTTCGTGGAATACAAGCCCAGCCCGGACTGGCTGATCCGCCTGATCGGCCGCAACATGATCGACACGCCTGACTACAAAGCCCGCACTTTATATGTGGGCGGCGGCGTGCGCGGCGTGGCGCCGGTGAATTATGTGGAACAACTCCCCC
>CANIAL010000006.1 GCA_947465395.1 Alphaproteobacteria bacterium
GTCACCAACCCGGCCAACACCTTCTTCGCCATCAAGCGCCTGATCGGCCGCAGCTACGACGATCCGGTCGTGTCCAAGGATCGCGGCATGGTCCCCTATGAGATCGTCAAGGGCCCGAACGGCGACGCCTGGGTGCGTTCGCATGGCAAGGATTACAGCCCGCAGCAGATCTCCGCCTTCATCCTGCAGAAGATCAAGGAAGACGCCGAGGCTCACCTTGGCGAAAAGATCGAGAAGGCGGTCATCACCGTCCCGGCCTATTTCAACGACGCCCAGCGTCAGGCCACCAAGGACGCCGGCAAGATCGCGGGCCTCGAAGTCCTGCGCATCATAAACGAGCCGACCGCCGCCGCTCTCGCCTACGGGCTGGAGAAGAGCGAAGGCAAGAAGATCGCCGTCTACGACCTGGGCGGCGGCACCTTCGACGTCTCCGTGCTGGAAATCGGCGACGGCGTGTTCGAGGTGAAGTCCACCAATGGCGACACCTTCCTGGGCGGCGAAGACTTTGACCAGCGCGTGGTCAATTTCCTGGCCGATGAATTCAAGAAGGAAAACGGCATTGACCTGCGCGCCGACCGCCTGGCGCTGCAGCGCCTGAAGGACGCCGCCGAAAAGGCCAAGATCGAACTTTCGTCTGCCCAGCAGACCGAAGTGAACCTGCCCTTCATCACGGCGGATGCTTCGGGTCCCAAGCATCTGACCATCAAGATCACCCGCGCCAAGCTGGAAAGCCTGGTGGACGACCTGATCCAGAAGACCATCGGCCCGGTGAAGCAGGCGCTGAAGGATGCCGGTGTCTCGGCCGGCCAGATTGACGAAGTCATCCTGGTGGGCGGCATGACCCGCATGCCCAAGGTGCAGGAAGCCGTGAAGGCGCTGTTCGGCAAGGAGCCGCACAAGGGCGTCAACCCGGACGAAGTGGTCGCCATCGGCGCCGCCATTCAGGGCGGTGTGCTGAAGGGCGAAGTCAAGGACGTGCTGCTGCTGGACGTGACGCCCCTGTCGCTGGGCATCGAAACCCTGGGCGGTGTCTTCACGCGTCTGATCGACCGCAACACCACCATCCCCACCAAGAAGTCCAACATCTTCTCCACCGCCGAGGACAACCAGAACGCGGTCACCATCCGCGTCTTCCAGGGCGAGCGTGAAATGGCGGCGGACAACAAGATCCTGGGCCAGTTCGATTTGATGGGCATTCCGCCAGCACCGCGCGGCGTGCCGCAGGTGGAAGTGACCTTCGACATTGACGCCAACGGCATTGTCAGCGTCACCGCCAAGGACAAGGCCACCAACAAGGAACAGCAGATCCGCATCCAGGCCAGCGGTGGCCTGACCGACGCCGACATCCAGAAGATGGTCAAGGAAGCCGAAGCCCATGCCGGCGAGGACAAGAAGCGCCGCGAATTGGTGGAAGCCAAGAACCAGGCCGACGGCATGATCCACCAGACCGAAAAGGCCATGGCGGACCATGGCGACAAGGTTGGCCCCGACGAGAAGACCGCCATCGAAGCGGCGTTGGCGTCCCTGAAGGATGCCGTGGGCGGCGATGATTCCGACGCCATCAAGGAAAAGACCAACACACTGGCGCAGGCGTCCATGAAGCTGGGCGAGGCCATGTACAAGGCCCAGCAGGGCGAAGCCGCCGCTGCCGACGCCGCCGCCGATGGCGCGAATGCTTCTGCGCCGCCGCATGACAATGTGGTGGATGCCGACTTCGAGGAAGTCGAAGACGACAAGAAGGGCGCAGCGTAACGTAAACACCGGCTTCCTCCCCCGCATGGCGACAGCCATTGGCGGGGGAGGTGGCCGTAGCATCCCGCCGCCCATCTTCTATTCAAGAGGGCGGCGGAAAGATGCGAAGGCCGGAGGGGGCGAAGGCTAAAACATGAAGCGGTGCTATTACGAAATCCTGAAATGCGCCCGCACCGCGGATGGCGATACCGTCAAATCGTCCTTCCGCAAGCTGGCCATGGAATTGCACCCCGACAAGAATCCGGGCGATGCCGCCGCCGAAGGTCGCTTCAAGGAAATCAACGAAGCCTATGACGTTCTGAAGGACCCGCAAAAGCGCGGCGCCTATGACCGTTTCGGCCATGCGGCCTTCGAAGGCGGCATGGGGGCCGCGGGCGCGCGCGCTGCGCATGGCTTTGATTTCGCCGGCAGCTTTTCAGATGTGTTCGAGGATTTCTTTGGCGACCTGATGGGCGGCGGCCAGCGCCGCACGCGGCGCGGCAATCGCGGCGCGGACCTTCGCTACAATCTGGAAATATCCCTGGAAGAAGCCTTCACCGGCCGCAGCGCCGAGATCAAGGTGCCCAGCAGCGTGGCGTGCGAGACTTGCGCCGGCAGCGGCGCGGAAAAAGGCCACCAGCCCGAAACCTGTCCCACCTGCGCCGGTCACGGCAAGGTGCGCGCCACGCAAGGCTTCTTCACGGTGGAGCGAAGCTGCCAGGCCTGCCGGGGCAGCGGCAAGATCATTCGCCATCCCTGCAAGACCTGCCGGGGCAGCGGCGCGGTGGAAAAGGATCGCGTGCTGAATGTGGACGTGCCGCATGGCGTGGAAGAAGGCACCCGCATCCGCGTTTCCGGCGAAGGCCAGGCGGGATTGAATGGCGGGCCGCCCGGCGATCTTTATATTTTCATTTCCGTCACCGACCATCCCATTTTCCAGCGCGACGGGCATGATTTGCATTGCCGCGCGCCGGTCAGCTTTGTCACCGCCGCCATGGGCGGCAGCATCGAAGTCCCCACCCTGGATGGCGGGCGCGCCCGCATCGCCATTCCCGAAGGGGCACAGTCGGGCCGCCAATTCCGCCTGCGCGGCAAGGGCATGTCGGTCTTGCGAACAAATCAGAAGGGCGACCTGTATGTGGAAGTGGCGGTGGAAACCCCGGTCCGCCTGTCCAAGCGCCAGAAAGAGCTTTTGCGCGAATTTGAAAGCGAAAGCGCCCATGGCACCCACCCGGAAGCCGAAAGCTTCCTGGCCCGGTTAAAAGAGTTTTGGAACGGCGACGGGAAGGCCTAAGCTGGGGCCACACCAGCCCGGGACCGCCGCCATTACCGCCAAAAGCGACACCATTGCCGACAATTTGCGCTTTCTGCGGGCGCTGATCCAAAGGCCCAAGAATATCGGCGCGGTGTTCCCCTCTGGCCCGGCTTTGACACGCGCCATCGCCAGCCAGTTCGATCCCGAAATTCCAGGACCCATTCTGGAACTTGGCCCTGGCACCGGCGTGGTGACGGCGGCGCTGATCGAGCGGGGCTTTGCGCCCGAGCGCCTGACGGTGATCGAGTTTGATCCCGAATTCGCCGCCGGCATCCGGCGCCGCTTTCATGGCGTGCATGTGATCGAGGGCGACGCTTTTGACCTGGCGCGCACGCTTGGCGCGGAAGGCCCACGTTTCGCGGGCATCATCTCGGGTCTTCCCTTGCTCAACTTCCCGCTTTCCAAGCGAAACCTTTTGATCGAAGGCGCGATGGCGCGGCTGCAGCCGGGGGGACCGCTGGTGCAATTCTCGTATGGGCTGGAGCCGCCGGTGCGCGCCTGTTCCAGGTTCAAGGTCGCGCGCGCCGCCACCGTCTGGGCCAATCTGCCGCCGGCGCGGATCTGGCTTTATTCCCCCGCACGCTGATGCCGCTGAGCGACGATGATGTCGAACGCTATGCCCGCCACCTGGTCTTGCGGGAAATTGGCGGCACGGGGCAGGCGAAAATCCGCAATGCAAAAGTTCTGGTGATCGGCGCGGGTGGATTGGGCAGCCCGCTGGCGCTGTATCTGGCCGCCGCTGGTGTTGGCCGGTTGGGCCTGGTGGATGATGATGTGGTGGCGCTTTCCAATTTGCAGCGCCAGATTCTGTTTCAAACAGCTGATGTGGGCCGCAAAAAGACCGACGCCGCCAAGGATGCGCTCGCTGCGCTTAATGCCGGCGTGGCGGTGGATACCCATGCCGTGCGCCTTGATGCCTCCAACGCCGCTTCGCTGATCGGTGGTTACGACATCATCGCGGACGGCTCGGACAATTTCGAAACCCGCTTCCTGGTGCATGACACCTGCTTCGCGCTGAAGAAGATATTGGTGTCGGCGGCGGTGACCGAGTTTGACGGCCAGCTTGCCACATGGCGCGGGCATGAGGCGGGCAAGCCCTGTTACCGCTGTCTCTTCCCCGCACCGCCGCCGGGCGGGGTGGCGAACTGTTCGCAGACGGGCGTATTGGGCGCTGCGGCCGGCGTCATGGGCAGCCTGCAGGCGCTGGAGGTGCTGAAGGAAATCACCGGGGCGGGGGAAAGCCTGGCCGGGCGGCTTCTTATATATGACGCCCTGGCGGCCCGGTTTCGCACCATTTCCGTGCCCCCGGACCCCCAATGCCCCCTGTGTGCGGGCCACAAAAACCCTGCCGATTAACCGGGTTTAAAGCCCCCAAAAGCCAGAATACGCGTCATGGGGCGACAGGTTCATTACGAGGTTTTCCGCCGGGTCGGCGCCAAGGGTGGCTGGTCGCTGCACGAGGTCGCCACCACCCGCGAGGCCGCCATCACCATGGCGCAAGGGTTGATGGCCGAGGAAAAGGCCACCGGCGTCAAGGTGGTCAAGGAAACCTATAACGACGACACCGGCGATTACCTGACCCTGAAGATTTTCGAGGAGGGCCACAACCAGATGAAGGTTGCGGCCAGCGCGGAAGACGCGCCGCATGCCCTGCCCTGTTTCAAGCCCGACGATCTTTATTCCTATCATGCGCGCAGCACCATCGCGCGGCTGCTGGGCGATTTCCTGTCGCGCAACAAGGTGACAGTGACCGAGCTGATCCATCGTGCGGACTTGCTGGAAAAGCTGGAAGCCACCGGCACCGTCTATCAGCACGCCATCCAGAAAGTGGCGGTGGCGCAGGCCGCGTCCACCACCACGCCCGTGCAGCAGATCGTCAAGAGCCTGAACGAGCTGACCACCCAGGCTTTCCACCGCGTCTATCGCGACCAGCGCAAGGGCCTGTTCCCCGATCCCAAGCCCGAACAGTTCGGCCAACTGGCCGCCAGCCTGGCCGGGCAAGGCGATGGCCCTTACATCTTCAACGGCGCGCTGGCGCGTCATTTGAAAGACGCGTCCGGCTGGGACGCCAAAGTGATGAAGCTGCTGGCCGTGATGCACCAGGCGCCGAAGGATGGCGCGGCGCGCGATCTTGTGCTGGCGTCCGTGGATGCCATCATGGCGGAATTGCTGGGCGGCGCCGCGGCCTTGCACGAACTGATGGGCAGGTCGGAGAATCTGGGCGCGTCGCTGACGCATCTGGTGGAATTGTTCCTGGGAAAAGTGCAGGACCAGCATCACCAGGGCCTCAGCGCCCTCAGCCAATGTTTCGCCGCCGATGAATTGCCCGAAGCCCGCACCGCCATCGCAGGCCGCATCGTGGCCGAATTCAAAAGCCCCAAGCGGCTGTGCCCGGATTCGCTGGTAGACGAATTGAAGACGCTGCGCCGCATTGCCAACCGGGTGGTGCTGGGCGTGGGCAAGCATATGAGCCATGACGACCTGGTGGCGGCGTTCACGCTGCGCTCAAAAAGGCTGGTGACCCAGGAATCGCTGGGCGCCTATATTGCCGACGCCGCCCCGGACGAGAAGATGGAACGCCTGCTGTTCGTGGAAGAAAACATCATCGGGGTCGAGAACAAGCGTCTTCTGGCCACTTTCATCAGCCCCATCATCAATGCGGCGCCTTTCGACAATTTCTTCCAGAACCCCAAGGTGCCGGTGCTGCAGCGTTTGCAGCGGCTGGGCCAGTTGCAGCAACGCGCCCTGCGCGCCAGTTTCGTGGATGTGCAGCGCCAGGAAATCGCCACCCGCATGGACCGGCTGGCGCAGGATGTGGCAGCGCGCGGCAAGCTGTTCGAGGCGCTGGAGGCCAAGACCACCAACCATGTGGAAAAGGCCACCACCCTGCTGAAACTGACCATGGGCGGCTTTTTTACCGAAGGCGCACTGGCCGCCAAGGCCCGTGAAAAGATCATTGGATATTTGGCCACGCCGGGGTTCCTGGCCGGTTACATGACAGTCGCGGGCAAGACCGGCGCGGAAACCGACGGCGCCATGGCCGGGCTGATGGCCGATCTGGGAAAAGCGGGCATCACCGCCGAGACGGGCCTGAAGTCCATAGCAGCTTAATTTTTCCCCCTCCGGCTTTCGCAGCTTTGCTCGGATGTCCACTGGACATCCTTCGCGCTGCTACAGCCACCTCCCCCGCCAGCGGGCCCATGGCGCGAAGCGCCAAAAGTAAGTTAGGCCCGCGCAGGGGAGGGCTACAGCGCCTTTTCCCACGTCTGGCCGATCAGGTCCTTGCCGAAACTGTGATGCGCTTCTTCCTTTATCAGCGTGAAGCCTGCCGCCTCATAGATGCGGCGCGCGGATACCAGCACGTCATTGGTCCATAGGGTCAGGCGGCTATAGCCCGCATCGCGCGAAAACCGGATGGCGGTGTCCACCAGCAAGCGGCCCAGGCCATGCCCGCGCGCGGCGGCTTCCACATGCAGCATGCGCAGCTTGGCCGTGGCGTGATCGGCGCGGACCACGAAAACCGCGCCCACCGGTTCGCCGTTCATTTCCGCGATCCAGCAGCGTTCGCCGGGACCGGGCTTGAACTTGCCCACGATCTCGCAGACCAGGGTTTCATATTCGCCGTTCCAGCCATATTCATCGGCATACAGCACGCTCTGGCGGGAAATCACCCAGCCCAAATCGCCGGGCCTTGGTTCGCGGAGCAGGATTCCCGGCGGCGTCATTTAATGGGCAGCGTCCCAGTTGTCGGCGGCGCGGGCTTCAACCACCAGCGGCACCGAGATTTCGACGGCAGGCAGCGCCGCCTTTTCCATGATGGAGGACACAAGTTTGCAGGTGGCGGCAGCTTCCGCATCCGGCGCTTCGAAAATCAGTTCGTCATGCACCTGCAGCAGCATGCGTGCGGCCAGCTTTTTTTCCGCCAGCGCGCCCGGCAGCCGCACCATGGCCCGGCGGATGACATCGGCGGCGGCCCCCTGGATGGGGGCGTTGATGGCGGCACGTTCCGCGCCTGCGCGGAAGCCCGGCACCTTGGCGTTGATTTCGCGGATATGGATGCGCCGCCCGAACAATGTCTCCACATAGCCATGGGTGCGGGCGAATTGCTTGGTCTCTTCCATGTAATCGCGGATGCCGGGGAAGCGGGTGAAGTATTTCTTGATGTAATCACTGGCTTCGCGCTGGTCGATGCCAAGCTGGTTCGCCAACCCGAAACCGGAAATGCCATAGACAATGCCGAAATTGATGGCCTTGGCCCGGCGGCGGATCTCGGCGGGCATGTCTTTCACCGGCACGCCGAAAATCTCGGACGCCGTCATGGCGTGAATGTCGAGATTTTCCGCGAAGGCCTTTTTCAATTCCGGAATGTCGGCGATATGCGCCAGCAGGCGCAGTTCGATCTGGCTGTAATCGGCGCTGATCAATTTATGACCCTTCACCGCCACGAAAGCCTGGCGGATGCGACGGCCTTCTTCGGTGCGAACGGGAATATTCTGCAAATTGGGATCGGTGGAAGCCAGCCGCCCGGTGGAGGTGGAAGCCATGGCATAAGACGTATGCACCCGGCCCGTCTTGGGGTTCACATGTCCGGGCAGCGCGTCCGTGTATGTACCGCGAAGCTTCGCCAAACCCCGCCATTCCAGCACTTTCTTGGCGATGGCATGGCCCGCGGCGGCGACTTCTTCCAGCACATCCACATCGGTGGACCAGGCGCCGGTCTTGGTCTTGCGGCCCCCTTCCATGCCCATCTTGCCGAAGAGAATATCGCCCAGCTGCTTGGGCGAACCGATGTTGAAATTCTCGCCCGCCAGGGCGTGAATCTCGGTTTCCAGGCCGCCCTGCTTCTTGCCGAAATCATTGGACAGACGGCGCAGCATGTCGGGATCAATGCTGACCCCCGCCCCTTCCATGTCGGCCAGCACCATCACCAACGGCCGTTCAAGGGTTTCATAAACCGCCAACTTGCCCATTTGCGCCAGGCGCGGCTTCAGCAGCATGTGCAGGCGAAGGGTTACATCCGCGTCCTCCGCGGAATATTTGGTGGCTTCGGCCACCGGCACGCAATCAAAGCCGATTTTGTCCTTGCCCTTGCCGGTTACCTCCGAGAACGTAATGGGCGTGTGCGACAGATGCAGTTCGGACAATTCGTCCATGCCATGGCCGTGCAGGCCGCCTTCCAGCACATAGGAAATCAGCATCGTGTCGTCTATCGGGTTCAGCCGGATGCCGCGCTGGAGAAATATCGCCGCGTCATATTTCAGGTTCTGGCCAACCTTCAGCACGGCATCATCTTCCAGCAGCGGCTTCAGCCGCGCCAGCACGTCAGCCTCGCCCATCTGGATGATGGCTTCATGCCCGTCCAGTTGCAGGCCGTCGCCCTTGCGATGGCCGCAGGGAATGTAACAGGCAACGCCCGGCGCCACCGCCAGCGATACGCCGCACAGACCCGCCTGTTGCGGGTCCAGCGAGGTGGTTTCGGTGTCAACGCAAACCGTGCCTTTTTCGCGGGCGCGGGCAATCCAGTTATCCAGTTCGGCCAGGGTGGTGACGGTGGCATAATCGGAATGCTTGATGGGCGCACGGATGGCTGCGTCATCAACTGGTGCAACATCGGCAACGGGCGCATCGCCGTCCGACAGCAGCGGCTTTTGCGCTTGCGACGACAATTCCGGCGCGGCGGAAATGCCGTCCACATCGCTCATCTCGAAATGCGCGGCGACGCGCTTGACGATGCTGGTGAACTCCATCGCTTTCAGGAAACCGATCAGTTCCTTGGGATCGGGGTCATGGACGGCGAATTCGTCCATCTGTTCCTTCAGCTTCACCTTTGTGTCCAGGGTCACAAGACGCTTGGAAATGCGGGCATTTTCCGCATTCTCGATCAGGGTCTCGCGGCGCTTGTTCTGCTTGATCTCGCCGGCGCGGGCCAGAAGCGTTTCCACATCGCCATATTGCAGGATCAGTTCGGCGGCGGTCTTTATGCCGATGCCGCGCACGCCCGGCACGTTATCCGAGGAATCGCCGGCCAGGGCCTGCACTTCCACCACCTTGTCGGGCGGCACGCCGAACTTCTCCATCACCTCGGCGCTTCTGATGCGCCGGTTCTTCATGGTGTCCAGCAGCTCGATCTTGCCGTCCACCACCAGCTGCATCAAATCCTTGTCAGACGAGATGATGGTGACACGCGCCCCTGCCTTGCTGGCGTCACAGGCATAGGTGGCGATCAGATCGTCGGCCTCGAACCCCTTCATCTCCACGCAGGAGATGCCGAAGGCGCGGGTGGCGTCACGCACCAGCGGGAATTGCGGGATCAGGTCTTCGGGCGTGGGCGGGCGGTGCGCCTTGTATTCTTTATATATGTCGTTGCGGAAGGTCTTTTCGCCCGCGTCGAATATCACCGCCAGATGCGTGGGCGCATCCGTCTTCATGTCTTCCAGCAGCTTCCACAGCATGTTGCAGTAGCCGGAGACTGCGCCGGTGGGCAGGCCGTCGGATTTGCGGGTCAGCGGCGGCAGGGCGTGATAGGCCCGGAAGAGATAGCCGGACCCGTCAATCAGATAGAGGTGATCGCCCTTCTTCAGGGTCAATGCGCGTGCCCGGCGCCGTCACGCAGCACAAAGCGGCGGTCGCAATAGGGACATTCCACCGCGCTTTCGTCGCCCATTTCCAGAAAGACGCGGGGGTGGCCAAGCGCGCCGCCGATACCGTCGCAACTGACCCGGCTTGTGTCCACTTCAATGATTTCGGGGGCTTCCACGGCCATGACGCGCTCTTTTGCTGCTATGCGCGGGATCATAAGGCTTAGGATTGCGGGGGCAAGAGGGTAATCTTGGTGCGGATTCCACGGGAAAAACCACATGGTGCGGCTGGACAAAATCTATACGCGTGGCGGCGATGCCGGCCAGACCCATCTGGGCGATGGCTCCCGCGTGGACAAGACCGACCTTCGCATCGCGGCCATGGGCGCGGTGGACGAAACCAGCAGCGCCATCGGCATTGCCCGCCTGGACGCAGAGGGCGACATGGATGCCATGCTGGGTCGCATCCAGAATGACCTGTTCGACCTGGGCGCTGATATCGCCGTGCCGGAGGATGGGCGCAAGGTTGAGGGACGCCTGCGCGTGAGCGCGGCCCAGGTGGAACGGCTGGAGCGCGAGATTGACGGATTGAACGAAAAACTGGAGCCGCTGACATCTTTCATCTTGCCGGGCGGCACGGCGCTGGCGGCGCATCTGCATCTGGCCCGCGCCATTGCCCGGCGGGCGGAATGCGAAATCATCGCTCTTTCAAAAACCCAGACGATCAATCCGGCGGCGCTGCAGTATGCCAACCGGCTGTCGGATCATCTGTTCGTGCTGGCGCGTGCTGCCAACAATGGCGGGATGGGTGACGTGCTGTGGGTTCCGGGCAAGAACCGCTAGGCGTTGTCCGGGCCGTGACGGCGGCTGAAGATAAAAGCGATAAGCACGCCCACCACACCCGTCAGGCCCCAGCCCGGCATTTCGAGCGCTGAATAAACGCCCTGCGCCGCCGCCGGGACATTGTGCGCCACCCAGTCCTTGAAGCCGTTCAGGGAATCCGGGTGGATCAGCGACCAGATCATGCCCGCGGACCGCACGGTGATTTCCCCGCCCCGTTCCAGTGAGCTGACCGCGTCCATGCCCAGCAGCACCAAAGCCGCCAGGATCAGGAACAGCGCGATTAAACGCATCAATACGATCATGTACGAACCCCCTCCGTCACAGCTCGGGTCGGCGAAGTGCCGACACCTCGCTGCGCCACCTCCCCCTGCCAATGGCTTCGCCATGCAGGGGGAGGGAGCCGCGGTACGCTAAACTGCCAAAAAAGAAAAAGAAACGCCCGCAAGGCGCAAACCTCGCGGGCGTTTATTAGAGTCCGATGCGGGACTTTTTAGCCTTCGGTCTTCTTGGACAGGTCTTCGCCGGTTTCCTGGTCCACCTGCTTCATGGTCAGGCGCACCTTGCCGCGATCGTCAAAGCCCAAGAGCTTCACCTTCACGGCCTGGCCTTCCTTGACCACGTCCTTGGGGCTGGCAACCCGGCCCTGCGCCAGTTCGGAGACATGCACCAAACCGTCCTTGGGGCCGAAGAAATTCACGAAGGCGCCGAAATCCATCACCTTGACGATCTTGCCGTCATAGATTTCGCCCACTTCGGGTTCAGCGGTCAGCGACCTGATCCATTTCAGCGCCGCCTTGATCGATTCGCCATCAGCGGATGCGATCTTCACGGTGCCATCGTCTTCGATGTTGATCTTGGCGCCGGTCTTTTCCACGATCTCGCGGATCACCTTGCCGCCGGTGCCGATCACGTCGCGGATCTTGTCGGTGGGGATCTTGATCTGCTCGATGCGCGGGGCATGTTCGCCCAGCTCGGCACGGGCGCCGGTCAGCGCCTTGTTCATTTCGCCAAGGATATGAATGCGGCCGCCCTGAGCCTGGGCCAATGCCACCTTCATGATTTCCTCGGTGATGCCGGCGATCTTGATGTCCATCTGCAGGGACGTGATGCCGTCCTGCGTGCCGGCCACCTTGAAGTCCATGTCGCCCAAATGATCTTCGTCACCCAGAATGTCCGACAGGACGGCGTAACGGTCGCCTTCCAGGATCAGGCCCATCGCGATGCCCGCGATCGGCTTGACCAGCGGAACACCCGCATCCATCAGCGCCAGCGAGGTGCCGCAGACGGTCGCCATGGACGATGAACCGTTAGATTCCGTAATTTCGGACACCACGCGCATCGTGTAGGGGAACTGGTCTTTCTTGGGCAGCATCGGATGCACCGCGCGCCAGGCGAGCTTGCCATGGCCGATTTCGCGGCGGCCGGGCGAGCCCATGCGGCCGGTTTCACCGACAGAGTAGGGAGGGAAGTTGTAGTGCAGCATGAAGGTCTGCTTGCCGGTGCCTTCCAGGCTGTCCACGAACTGCTCGTCCTCGGCGGTGCCAAGCGTGCAGACGCAAAGCGCCTGGGTCTCGCCGCGGGTGAACAGCGCCGAGCCATGCGTGCGCGGCAGGATGCCCACTTCCGCCATAATGGGGCGGACCGTGGTCAGGTCGCGGCCATCAACGCGCTTCTTGGTGTCCAAGAGGGCGTTGCGCATGATGTCGGCTTCGACATCGTGCATCAGGCCCGAATAGACATTGGCGGCCACCTTGCCTTCGCCTTCGCCCACGAAATCGGCTGCGAACTTCTTCTTGATGGCGCTGAGCGCATCGCGGCGCTCGAACTTGATCGGCTTCTGGAAGGCGGCGGCCAGTTCGGCACCGGCAGCGGACTTCAACTTGGCGCGAACCGGGGCATGAATGTCGGCGGGAACCGCGCGCGGCTCCTTGGCTGACTTTTCCGCCAGGCGGATGATGGCCTTGATGGCATGCTGCATCTCGCGATGCCCGAACATCACGGCGCCCAGCATGATTTCTTCGCTGAGTTCCTGGGCTTCGGATTCCACCATCATCACGGCGTCATGGGTGCCGGCGACCACCAGGTCGAGCACCGAGTTCGGCATGTCGTCGATGGGCGGGTTCAAGACATATTCATTGTTGATGTAACCGACGCGGGCAGCGCCAATCGGGCCCTGGAAGGGCAGGCCAGAAATGGTCAGCGCGGCGGAAACCGCGATCATGGCAATGATATCGGGATCATTTTCCAGGTCATGGCTGAGGACCTGCGCCACGACCAAAGTCTCGTTGCGATAGCCGTCCGCGAAAAGCGGGCGGATGGGGCGGTCAATCAGGCGCGAGGTCAGGGTTTCGCGTTCGGTGGGGGCGCGTTCGCGCTTGAAATAGCCGCCCGGGATCTTGCCGGCGGCGTAATAGCGTTCCTGGTAATTGACGGTCAGCGGGAAGAAATCCACGCCTTCCTTGGGGTTCGGCGCGCCGACGCAAGTGGCCAGCACAACCGTCTCGCCGTAGGTGGCCAGCACAGAGCCATCGGCCTGGCGCGCCATCTTGCCGGTTTCCAGGGTGAGCGTGCGCCCGCCCCATTCAAAGCTTTCCTTCACGACATTGAACATGGAGTTTTCTTCTTTCATCACCCGCCGCCATATTGCGCGCGGGGCTTCACGGAATCGCGGATGCGATTCCTTCTAAAGGCTCCCCTATGGAGCCAGCTTTTGCGGAAGCTCATCCCCCGCAAAGGCAAAGCAGCGGCGCGCGCCGAAGCGACACGCCGCTGCCAATTCTGTGATGTGCCGGATCAGCGGCGCAGGCCCAGACGCGCAATCAGCGCCTCATAGCGCTTCACGTCGGACTTCTTGACATAGTCAAGCAGGCCGCGGCGCTGGGACACCATCTTGATCATGCCGCGGCGGGAATGATTGTCCTTGGCGTGGGTCTTGAAATGTTCGGTGAGGTTGGCGATGCGTTCGGACAGCACGGCCACCTGGACTTCCGGCGAACCGGTGTCGTCCTTCTTGGTGGCGTATTCTGCAATCACTTCTTTTTTGCGTTCAGGCGTAATCATCGGTCATCGGTTCCTTGAAGATTGAAAACACGGAAAGGGCGAAGCTCGCCTTGGGCGAGTTCGGCCAGTGCCACGGGCGCGCCTTCCGCATCGCTGAGGAAAACCGTTTGTCCCGAAAGCCCACCTGGTGACGGCGCCCATTCCTCGATCTTTGCGAACAGCTTCGCGTTGAGGAGGATGGAATTGCCGCTTCTGAGGCGAACCGTATCCGGACCGCTGACGGCCAGCGCCGGGATGCCGTCCAGCGCGGTCGAAAGTGGCCTTAAATACGCAAAAGCGGCGGGACTATGCATAAAAGGGGTCAGGGTTTCCAGCCTGACCGCCTCTTTTTCGGTCAGGGGGCCGATGGCCAGCCGCCGAAGGGCGCTGACATGGCCCAAAGTGCCCAGTGCCACGGCCATGTCCCGGACCCAGGATCTGACGTAAGTGCCTTTGCCACAAAGGATTTCGAACTCCGCCCAGCCCGGTTCGCAGGCCAGAAGGGTGGCCTTTTCGACCATGACCTGGCGCGGCTGGAGGGTGACTTCGGTGCCCTCCCGGGCCAGGTCATAGGCCCGCTCGCCGTCCACCTTGATGGCCGAATAGGCCGGGGGGACCTGCGTAAGCGTTCCGGTGAAGCGGGGCAGCATGGCTTCGATGGCCGTCCGCTCGGGACGGACCGGGCTGGTGGCGGTGACTTTGCCCTCGGCATCGTCGGTGTCGCGGGCCTCGCCCCAGCTGGCGGTGAAGCGATAGATTTTTTGGGCGTCCTGGACGTAAGGCACCGTCTTGGTGGCCTCGCCCAGCGCCACGGCCAGCACGCCCGTCGCCATGGGGTCCAGCGTGCCGGCATGGCCGGCCTTCTTGGCGTCGAAAATACGGCGCACGGCAGAGACGGCCTGCGTGGATGTCATGCCCGGAGGTTTGTCGAGAATTATCCAGCCGTGGACAGCGTTGCCCTTCTTACGCTTTCCCATCTCTATCGCCCCCCTCTGTCACAGCTCAGGTTTGCGTTCCGCAAACACTTCGCTGCGACATCTCCCCCCGCCAGCGGCTTCGCCGCGCAGGGGGAGAAAGCCGGAGTGTTCCTGTTCATTCGCTATCGTCTTCCGAATCGGGCGCAGACAAATCGCGTTGCACTTCGGGCGATTTCAGGATGGTTTCGATGCGCTGGGCTTCGGCAAAGGAATCGTCTTCCACGAAACGCAGCTCGGGCGTGAATTTGGTGGTGATGAGATGGCCCATCTCGCCGCGCAAAAATCCCTTGTGCCGGTTCAATGCCGCGACGATCTCTTTGCCGTTCTGCCCGCCCAGCGGTTCGCAATAGACGGTGGCATGGCGCATGTCGGGCGACGGGCGCACCTGGGTGATGGTGACGGAAACGCCGTCCAGGTCGGGATCGCGGATTTCGTTGCGCGCAAGAACCTGCGCCAGCGCATGACGCAGCGCCTCGCCCACCCTTAACTGGCGCTGGCTGGGACCCCGGCTGCCGTCATCGCCGCCGCGGCTGAAACGCGCGCGATCACCGGCGGAACGGCCACGGGAATTGGACGAGGAAGGGCGGCGGGACATTTTCTATTCTCTTGTCATTACCGCGCCCCGTCCCGCGAATGCGGGACAAAAATAAAGAGCGGGAATTCAGGGATGGGACCTGATGGTTCTTACAGCGCGCGCTGGATGGTTTCGACTTCGAAACACTCGATCACATCGCCCTTTTGCATGTCCTGGTAATTGGCGAAGGCCATGCCGCATTCCTGGCCGTTCTGCACTTCCTTCATTTCATCCTTGAAGCGCTTGAGCGTGCTGAGATCGCCTTCATGGATGACGACATTGTCGCGCACCAGGCGAACCTTGCCGCCGCGGCGCATGATGCC
Source organism: Alphaproteobacteria bacterium (assembly GCA_947465395.1). Lineage (GTDB taxonomy): Bacteria > Pseudomonadota > Alphaproteobacteria > Micropepsales > Micropepsaceae > Rhizomicrobium. The sequence continues at coordinate 15,381 of CANIAL010000006.1, forward strand.
TTCGGTGACCTTGCAGCCGGCGACCTTGCCAACCTTGGAGATGTTGAAGACTTCCAGGATTTCGGCATTGCCCAGGAACTTCTCGCGCGTTTCCGGCGCCAGCATGCCCGACAGCGCCGCCTTCACGTCATCCACCACGTTGTAGATGATGTTGTAATAGCGGATGTCCACGCCGTCGCGCTTGGCGCGCTCGCGGGCCTGGTTGTTGGCGCGCACATTGAAGCCGATCACGGCCGCGCCCGACGCATGTGCAAGAATGACGTCGCTTTCGGTGATGCCGCCCACGCCGGACTGCAGGATCTGCGCGCCCACTTCGTCGGTGGCAAGTTTCGCCAGCGCGCCCTGGATGGCTTCGGCAGAACCCTGCACGTCGGCCTTCAGGACCAGCGGCAGCAGGCGCTTTTCGCCCGTCTCGCGGGTCTTGAGCAACTGGTCCAGTGTCTGGCGGCTGGAGGTGGCCTGGCGGGATTCGCGCCGCTTGCGGCCGCGATATTCGGCGACTTCGCGCGCCCGCGCTTCATTTTCCACCACGACCATTTCGTCGCCCGCTTCCGGCGCCGCCGACAAGCCCAAGACTTCCACGGGCAACGAGGGCCCGGCGGACTTGATGGTTTCGCCCCGGTCATTGGCCAGCAAGCGCACCCGGCCCCATTCGGAACCGGCCACAACGATGTCGCCAACCTTCAAGGTGCCGCGATGCACCAGCACCGTGGCGACAGGGCCGCGGCCCTTGTCCAGCTTGGCCTCGATCACCGCGCCTTCGGCGGGGCGGTCGGGATTGGCCTTCAAATCCAGCAATTCGGCCTGTAGCAAAATCGCTTCTTCCAGCTTGTCCAGGCCCATGCCCTTGGTGGCAGAGACTTCGATGGCCTGGGTTTCGCCGCCCATGTCTTCGGTCTGGATTTCATGCTGCAGCAATTCGGTCTTGACGCGCATGGGATTGGCGTCGCCCTTGTCCATCTTGTTGATGGCGATGATCATGGGCACGCCAGCCGCCTTGGCATGGGCGATGGCTTCCACGGTCTGGGGCATGACGCCGTCATCGGCGGCCACCACCAAAATCACCAGGTCAGTGACCTTGGCGCCGCGCGAACGCATGGCCGTGAAGGCGGCATGGCCGGGCGTGTCCAGGAAGGTGATCTTCTGTCCCGACTTCAATGTCACCTGATAGGCGCCGATATGCTGGGTGATGCCGCCGGCTTCGCCTGACACGACATTGGTCTTGCGAAGGGCGTCGAGCAGCGAAGTCTTGCCATGGTCCACATGGCCCATGACCGTGACCACGGGCGGGCGCGACACCATCGCGCCGTCTTCGTCATGCATGCCCGTCAGGCCTTCCAGCACGTCCGATTCGGCAACACGCTTGACCACATGACCATATTCGGTGGCCACCAGTTCTGCGGTATCCGCGTCAATCACATCACTGGGCGTGGCCATCATGCCGTTCTTCATCAGCACCTTGATCACATCCACGGCCCGGCGCGCCATGCGGTTTGCCAGTTCGGCGACGGTGATGGTTTCAGGAACGATGATGTCACGCGGGCCCGCGGGACCGGCGGGCTGCTGGTGGGATTTGTTGACGCGCTGCAAATGGCGGCGATAGGCGGCGACCGAGCGGGTGCGCTCGTCATCATCCGACAGCGCGCGGGCCACGGTCAGCTTGCCGCGGCGGCGTTCGCCTTCGCCTGGCTTCTTGGGCGCAGGCGTCTTGACCGGCACGATCTTGCCGCCGATTTTCTTGGTGGCGGTTTCTTCTTCTTCTTCCTGGGCCGGGCGGCGGCGCGAAACTTCGCCGGGGGCCGCGGGCTGGGGCCGGGACGGATCGGCGCGGCGCAAGGCTTCGGCTTCCGCATGGCGGCGGGCTTCGACGTCGGCGACCTTGCGCTGCTCTTCCAGCACCTTGCGCTTTTCGGCGGCGGCGCGTTCGGCCTTCAGGGTTTCTTCTTCCAGCGCACGGCGCCTGGCGTCTTCTTCCGCATTGACGCGGGCCTGGGAATCGGTGACGCGCGCATCCTTAATGGCGGCGGCTCTGCGGGCTTTTTCTTCGTCCGAGAGCTGGCGCAGCACCACGCCGCGCGCGGGCTTGGCGACGGCTGCGGGCTTTTCGGTTTTTTCAACAGCTACGGGCGCGGCTTTCTTGACCTTGGCCACGGGGGCGGCAGGCGCGGACCCAACGGTGCGCTTCTTCTCGACCACCACAGCCTTGGTGCGGCCATGGCTGAAGCTTTGCTTGACGGTGGAAGTCTCCGTCTTTTTCAGCGAAAGCGTCTTGGGGCGCCGGGTTTCGTCGGTATCGCTCATTTATCTCTTTCGGTCCGGAGGGAAGGCTCGCGCAGGCCTGACAGCCGCTGGGCATCCAGGATCAAACGCGTGGCCAGGCCGCCCGGTTGGACGGCCGCATGTATCACATTCTGGCGCCCCAGCGCCAAGCCCAATTCCTCGCTGGAAAGGCTTTCCAGCATGGCGGGCTTGAGTTCGCGGGCATGGGCGGCGTTGTAAAGCTTGCGCTTGCCATCCACCGCGCCGTCGCTGGCTTCCACCAGCAAAGATGGCGGCTTTGCGGCATCCATTTCGCGCAGCACATTGTCGAAACCCAGCACCAGCTGGCCCGAGCGGCGCGCCAGGCCCAGATCGCCCAGCATGCGTGTCACCAGCGCCTTTTCGGTACGGTCGGCGAGATCGGCGGAAGCCTTCACTTGGGCCTTCGCGGCGCGGGCGAAAAGCTTTTTCTCCACGGCCTGGGCGATGGCCTTGCGGTTTGCTTCCACCCACAGCCCGCGGCCCGGCAATTTGCCCGCCACATCGGGAACAATCTCGCCATCGGGGGCGGCGACGAAGCGGACCAGGTTGGCGTCGGACATGATTTCGCCCGAGACGATGCAGCGGCGTTGCCGCTCCATCGCGCCTTCCTCTTCTTCTTCCCGCTTGCGCGCCGCCAATCCCATCAGGCTTCCGTTTCTTCTTCGCCTTCGGCAGCTTCTTCGGCTTCTTCTTCCACCGGCGCGTCAGCCTCGATCCAGCCCATCTTCACCCGCGCCTTCATGATCATGGCGTTGGCGTCGTCGGAGGAAAGATTGAAGCCTTCCAGGGCGCCGGGAACGCGGCTGCGTTCCTTGTCCTTGGTGACTTCATAATAGCCGAGCAGGTCATCGGTGACCGCGCCGGCCAGGTCTTCCAGCGACTTGATGTCATGTTCGCCCAGCGACACCGCCATGGCGGACGTCACGCCTTCGACTTCCAGCATGTCGTCGGAGACACCCAGCGCCTTGCGCTTGTCGTCCATGTCCTTGTTGCGGGCTTCGATGAATTCCACCGCGCGGTTCTGCAGCTCGTTGGCGGTTTCCTCGTCAAAGGCGTCGATCTGGGCCAACTCGCCCGCATCCACATAGGCCACGTCTTCCAGGGTGGCGAAGCCTTCCGAGGCCAGAAGCTGGGCCACGGTTTCGTCCACGTCCAGCGAGTCCATGAACAGCTTGGTGCGTTCGGCGAATTCCTTCTGGCGGCGTTCGGATTCTTCCGCTTCCGTCAAAATGTCGATCTGCCAGCCGGTAAGCTGGGAGGCCAGGCGCACATTCTGGCCCCGGCGGCCAATGCCCAGCGAAAGCTGTTCATCCGGCACCACCACTTCGACGCGGTGCGTGTCTTCGTCCAGCACTACCTTGGAAACTTCGGCGGGCGCCAGCGCATTGACGATGAAGGTCGCCGCTTCATTGTTCCACGGAATGATGTCAATGCGTTCGCCCTGCAGTTCCTGCACCACGGCCTGCACGCGCACGCCGCGCATGCCGACGCAGGCGCCGACGGGATCAATGGAGCTGTCCTTGCTGATCACCGCGATCTTGGCGCGGGAGCCCGGATCGCGCGCCACGGCGCGGATTTCGATGACGCCGTCATAGATTTCCGGCACTTCCTGGGCGAACAGGCGCACCATGAATTGGGGATGCGAACGCGACAGGAAAATCTGCGGGCCGCGTGTTTCGCGGCGCACGTCATAGATATAAGCGCGGATACGGTCGCCGGTGCGGAAGCTTTCGCGCGGGATCATCTCGTCGCGGCGCACCACGCCTTCGGCGCGGCCCAGGTCAACCACCACCGAGCCGAACTCGGACCGCTTGACCACGCCATGCACCACTTCGCCGATGCGGTCCTTGTATTCGTCATACTGGCGCTCGCGTTCGGCGTCGCGCACCTTCTGCACGATGACCTGCTTGGCGTTCTGGGCATTGATGCGGTTGAATTCTACCGGCGGCAGGCTTTCGGCGATGATGTCGCCGATCTGGGCGTCGGGATTGCGCTTGCGGGCATCGGCCAGCGCGATCTCGACCTTGTCATTCTCGACCATCTCCACGACATGCAGATACCGCGAGACATGCGTTTCGCCGGTCTTGGGATCGATATCCACCTTGATATCATTCTCGGTGCCGTAATGGGCCTTGGCGGCGCGCTGCATCGCCTCTTCCATGGCAAGCAGCACCACCGACTTGTCGATGGACTTGTCGCGCGCGACCGCGTCGGCGATCTGCAGCAGTTCAAGCCGGTTGGCGGCAATGGCATTGGCCATAAGTCAGTCTCCTTTGAAAGTTCGTCAGGCGCTTTTGCGCGCCTTCAAATCCTGTGAAATCAATTTGTCGGTCAGAACCAGTTTCGCCTCCAGGATGGCCGGAAACGGGATCTGGATTTTTTCGGTGCCGGTGGCGAGCAGCACCTGGTTGCCGTCAATGCCGGCCAAGGTGCCCTTGAAGCGCTTGCGTTCGCCTTGCAGCGTGGGGATGGCGGCGCCCAGTTCGATCTTGGCTTCGTGCCCGCTCCAGCGGGAGAAATCGGAAAGGCGCGTCAGCGGCCGGTCAATGCCGGGCGACGACACCTCGATCAGGAAATCATCTTCCACCGGATTGGCTTCCAGGAAATCGGTGATGGCGTGGGAAAGCCTGGCGCAGCCTTCCACATCCATGCTGCCATCGGGATGCTCGGCCATGATCTGCAAGGTCGGCACCGGCCCGCCCATCAGGCGCAGGCGCACCAGCTTGAAGCCCGTCGTTTCAACGACCGGCTCCAGCAGATCCTTCATCTGTGACGTAGAAAGAGTGATGCGAGGCTCCAAAGCTAAACACAAAGGCTTTTCCCCGCGGCGGCCTTTGGGGCCGCCACACAACCGTTCTTGTTGTTTGGGATGGGCGCTATGTACCCCCCGAAGCCCTTAATATCAAGGCTTCAAAGGGGTCTTATGGCCCTATGCCGACACTGACGCTGCCCGGCACTTCATTCTGGCGGTCCTTGAGGGCCTGGGCCTTTTTGGCCTCGTTTTGCAGGTTTTCCTGGGTTTGCTGCCGGGAAATAATGGCGGACTGGGCGGGGTGCAGGCGTTCCAGGGGCTTTAGCTGGCTGATGGTGTCCGGCCCGATCAAGGGCGGCCCGAAAAAGCTGCGGAAAATCACATACATCCCGGCCAGGAACAGCATGAAAGCCAGCCCGATACGGATCACTTCCGACAGGCTGGGGCCGTAATAATCCCTTGCCGGCCGACGCTTGAACATTTCCCACATGGGCTAGTTATCGCAAGCGCGGAAGGCGAGGTAAACCGGCGGCCCCTTGATGGCCTTGCTTTCATAGCGGGTGGGTGGCCAGCCCGCCGGGCGGGTTTTCCAGTCGCCCGGCCCCGTGGCCATCCATTGGAACTTGGGGTGGGCGCAAAGCCGCTCCAGCGCATAGGGCAGATAAGATTTGTCGTCGGTGGCGAATCTGAGTTCCGCGCCCGGCTTCAGCACCCGGGCCAACTGGTCCAGCATCTCCATCTGCAGGAAACGGCGCTTGTGGTGGCGGGTCTTGGGCCAGGGGTCCGGGAAAAGCAGGAAAAACCGGCTGAGGCTGGCGTCCGGCAGGCCCGCGATGATCTCGCCGCCATCGCCTTCAAAAAGGCGAACATTGTTCAGGGGTTTCTCGGAAAGTTTGCCCAGAAGCTTGGCGACACCCATCTCGTACGGTTCGGCCCCAATCAGGCCGACGTCCGAACGCTGTTCGGCCAAACACTGCTCAGCAAGCGCGAAAAGATGCTCGCCCGCGCCAAAACCAACCTCGAGCCAGAGTTCCTTAACGCTGTTCGGAAACTGCGCCCACGGATCGGCGTTCGGCGTGAAGGCCAGATCGCGCAACAGTGTTTGGCGCAGGCCCGACTGGCGTTCGGAAAGCTTGGGGCCTTTCCTGCGCCCGTACAGCGATCGGCGCTTGCGTTCGGGATGATCCGGCTCGGTCATGGGTGTCTATTCAAGCACGGCCCCACGAAAACGCAGACCCTCCTCCCCCTCATGCGAAGCATTGGAGGGGGAGGTGGTTTCAGCGTGCGAAGGCGACCTTTTCGGGAGCCGAGCGAAAGCTGAAACCGGAGGGGGTCAAATTAGAGCGCGGATTTAATCTGCGCTGCCAGATCCGTCTTTTCCCAAGAAAAGCCGCCCTCGGCATCCGGCTCCCGGCCGAAATGCCCATAAGCAGACGTGCGGGCGAAGATGGGCTTGTTGAGGTCCAGGTGCTGGCGGATGCCGCGCGGCTTCAGGTTCATCAACTGGGGCAGGATTTTTTCCAGCTTGGCCTCGTCCACCTGGCCGGTGCCATGGGTGTCCACATAGACGCTAAGAGGTTCGGCAACGCCGATGGCGTAAGACAACTGGATGGTGCAGCGATCGGCCAGACCCGCAGCCACCACATTCTTGGCCAGGTAGCGCGCCGCATAGGCAGCAGAACGATCCACCTTGGTGGAATCCTTGCCCGAGAAAGCGCCGCCGCCATGGGGCGCCGCGCCACCGTAAGTGTCCACGATGATCTTGCGCCCGGTCAGGCCGCAATCGCCATCCGGGCCGCCCACGACAAAGGCGCCGGTGGGATTGATGTGCCAGGCGGTTTTGTCGTTGATCCAGGCCGTGGGAAGCACCTGGCGGATATACGGCTCCACGATGGCGCGGATATCGGCGGAAGTCTGCTTTTCATCCATGTGCTGGGTGGAAAGCACAATCTGGGTCGCTTCCACCGGCACGCCATTCACATAGCGCAATGTCACCTGGCTCTTGGCGTCAGGGCCAAGCGTCTTTTCCTTGCCGGACTTGCGCACCTGGGCCAGCAATTCCAGCATTTTATGACTGTAGTACAGCGGCGCCGGCATCAGCACCGGCGTCTCGCGGCAGGCATAGCCGAACATGATGCCCTGGTCGCCCGCGCCTTCATCCTTGTTGCCGCTGGCGTCCACGCCCTGGGCGATGTGCGGCGACTGGGCATGCAGCAGGATTTCGACCTGCGCATTCTTCCAGTGAAAGCCATCCTGCTCGTAGCCGATATCCTTGATGGCGGCGCGGGTGACGGCTTCGATCTGGGCGTTGGTGACGGATTTGGGGCCGCGGGTTTCGCCCGCGATCACCACCCGGTTGGTGGTGCAAAGCGTCTCGCAGGCGGCGCGGATGTCCCAGGGGCTCATGCCGTCCTTGGGGCCTTCGCGGAAAAACAGGTCCACCACCTCGTCCGAGATGCGGTCGCTCACCTTGTCGGGATGGCCTTCCGAAACGCTTTCGGAGGTGAAGAGATAGTCGGACCGCGCCATGGGGGATTCCCTGTTCAAAGCAAAGGGGGTTTCGAAGTGGGCGCTTCTTTACAGGGAATCGCCCCGGGGTCAAAGGCTGATATGTCTTTTTTGACATATCCATCTCAAAACAAGGGATTCACGGGGGGATTCAGGGCTGCTATATGCTTCCCCCTCCGGTTTCAGCTTTCGCTCGGCTCCCAAAGGATCGCCTTCGCACGCTGAAACCACCTCCCCGGCTTCGCCGCACAGGGGAGGCGGGCCTGAGTGTTCAGAAAGAAAGAACCGATGCGAACCGCGACCGTTGAGCGCAAAACCCGCGAGACCGAGATCGCCGTTTCCCTGGACCTGGACGGGTCGGGGGAATGCGACATTGATACCGGCATCGGCTTTCTGGATCACATGCTGGAAAGCTTTGGCCGCCATTCCATGATGGACCTGAAAGTGCGGGCCACCGGCGACCTGCATGTGGATTTCCACCACACCACCGAAGACACCGCCATCGTCATCGGCCAGGCCGTGAAACAGGCGCTGGGCGATTTTTCCGGCATTACACGTTTCGGAACAGCGCTGATCCCCATGGACGAAGCGCTGACGCGGGTTGCGATAGACGTTTCCAACCGGCCTTACCTGATCTGGAAGGTGACGATCCCCAAGCCCAAGCTGGGCGAGATGGACACCGAACTGTTCAAGGAATGGTTCCAGGCCTTTGCCCAGAATGCAGGCGTGTGCCTGCACATCGAAAATCTGTATGCCGACAACAGCCATCATATCGTCGAGACCTGCTTCAAAGGGCTGGCGCGGGCGCTGCGCCAGGCGGTGACGCCGGATGAGCGGCTTGAGGGCGGGGTCGCCAGCACCAAGGGCTCGCTCTAGCACGCGGCTTTTTCTATGATGGCTGGGTGAACCAGCTTTTTCCTGTTCCCGAATCCGAACGCCGCGCCGCGCTGGAAGCGGCCGAGGCGCGCGCATCCGCCATGATGGATACAATCGAGGCGGCGGGATTGGTGCGTGCGGGCCGCAGCGAGCGCGACGTGGAAGACGAGATTTACACGCTGGCCGCCCGCGATTTCGGGGTGAAGAAGCATTGGCACAAGCGCATCGTGCGCTCCGGTCCCAACACGCTCACCATCGCGGGCGACAATCCGCCGGTGCGCCTGATCCGCGCCGACGATATCGTTTATGTGGACCTTGGTCCCGTCTTCGAAGCCTGGGAAGCGGATATCGGCCGCAGCTATGTGATGGGCGATGATGCCCGCGCTCACGCACTGGTGGCGGAACTGCCGCGCCAGTTTGAAAAGCTGCGTGACCATTATTGCGCGGACCCGTCCATCACCGGCGCGGCGCTTTATGCCTTCGCGCAAAGCAGCGCCCGCGAGGCGGGCTTTGCCTTTGGCGGCAAGATCGCGGGCCATATCCTCAGCGAATTCGCCCATGCCCATATTCCCGGCGACAAGGCGTTGAACCGCATCGGCCCCGACAACACCAAACCCATGTCGGACCCGGACGGGCATGGCCGCGCGCGGCACTGGATACTGGAAATCCATCTGGTGGATGCGGCGAAGAATATCGGCGGTTTTTACGAGAGGCTGTTGTGACAACCGCCATCGATGTTGCGCGCGGTGTCAGCAGGCTTTTGATGCAGACCGGGTATGCACCTGTGTTGGAATTCACCCTGCCCAATGGGCGGCGGCTGGACGTGGCCGCCATCGGCCCGGGCGGCGAAATACTGGGCGTGGAAATAAAAGTGGCGCTGGCCGATCTGCGCGGCGACACCAAATGGCCGGAGTATCTGGATTATTGCGACCTGTTCTATTTCGCCATTCCCCCGGAATTCCCGCATGAACATGTGCCCGCCGATACGGGGCTGATGGTGGCGGACCGCTATGGCGGGGCGATCATCAAGCCGGCGGTGCCGCAAAGCCTGCATGCCAGCCGGCGCAAAGCCGTTACCATCAGCTTCGCACAGGTGGCGGCGGGCCGCCTTTCCGCCGTGCTGGAAACCATCGCAGAAGCCAACACACCCAACCTTGTGATACCCGATGCCACAGGAGCATCGGCCAGGAAAAACGTGTAGCTTATGAGCGAAGCGAATAGCGGAGCGGTTTTCCGTCCGGCCGTGCGACCATGCTAACGAGAAATGAAGCCAAGAAGATCGCGCTGGCCTGGCCCGGCGCCACGGAAGGCCCCTATTTCGGCAAGCCGTCCATATTCCTGGGCGAGAAATTTCTCACCCGCGTGCATCACAAGGAAGACGCCATGGTGTTCGATATCGGCTCCATGGAAATGCGCGACATGATGCTGGAGGCCGAGCCCAAGCTTTTCTACATCACCGAGCATTACCGCAAATTCCCCTATCTGCTGGCGCGGCTATCAGCGCTGAACAAGACCGTGCTGATGGAATTGCTGGATGCGCGGGCGCTGCGTATCGCCGCCTCAGGCCCCAAGAGAAAATGGGCGAAAACGAAAACAAAGAAGAAGGTTAAGGCCTAGGCGATTGGTGGCGCTTTTGCAGCACGCCCTTCATGACGGGGCGAAACCGCAATTTCCTGGGCGACTTTGTGCCAGAATGGTGCGCGCTGGCGGCATTGGCATTGGCCGATGCGCTGCTGGCCGTCCATGCGCACATTAATTTCCAGCCTACGCCGGGTGCGTACTGGCTGATACCGCTGCTGCTGCTGGCGGCTTTTTGGACGCGGCAACGCTTTCCACGCCTGGGCCTGGGGCTGGATTATTTCGCGCTGCTGGTCGCCGCCGACACCGCCATCCGGGTTCTGACTTATGTGACATCGGCGCTGGCGGGTCCCTTGCGGGATGCGCAATTCGCCGCCATGGACCGTGCGCTGGGTTTTGACTGGATCACCTATTTTCACTTCGTGGTGGACCATCCCCAGATCGGCGCGGTGCTGGGCTTTCTTTATTACCGCATCGGGCTGATCGCAGTCGGCTTCTTTGTGCTGATGTGCTGGCGCGGCAATGCGGCCCGCATGCGCGAAATCTTCTGGCTGCTGCTGACCGCCAGCGTGCTGACCGCCATCATCGCCCAGATGCTGCCGGTGCTGGGGCCGTTTCATACGTATGGCCTGGCCGAATCCTGCGGCCCCTTCGTGCTGGAGCTGGAACGCCTGCGCGCCGGCTTGCATCCCGCTTTCCCGCTGGGATCATTGCAGGGCGTGGTGCAATTCCCGTCCTTCCACACCACATTGGCGCTGGGACTTGTCTATGCCTTTCGCGGCATGGGCCGGACGGCCAAGACCATCAATATTCTTTGCGCGATGATCCTGTTCGGCGTGCCAGTGTTCGGCGGCCATTACCTGGTGGACATGATCGGCGGAGCATGTGTGCTGGCGATGTCGCTGGCCGTGATCAAAGCCGCGCCGCTGGCGGCCCGCAGATTTATCGCGGGCTACGCTTTGCCAAAATACGCTGCAAAGTCCGCCGGTGCATATTAAGGCGGCGCCGGAGCATCGGGCAGGCGAGCGCAGCGAAGCCGTTGCCCGTGCGACCAGAAAAAAATCAGCGCGGCGAGCGCTTGGCGAGAATTCTTTGAAGAGTGCGCCGATGCATGTTCAGCCGCCGCGCCGTCTCAGAGACATTGTGCCCGCATAATTCATAGACGCGCTGGATATGCTCCCAGCGCACCCGGTCGGCGGACATGGGATTTTCCGGCGGCTTGGGCTTTGTGCCCGGCACCGCCATCAGCGCCGCCAATATGTCATCGGCATCGGCGGGCTTGGGCAAATAATCAATGGCGCCATATTTCACCGCGGCGACGGCGGTGGCGATGTTGCCGAAACCGGTCAGGACCACCACCCGGCTTTTCGGGCGCACCATGTGCAGGGTTTCCACCACGTCCAGACCGTTGCCGTCATCCAGCTTCAGGTCCACCACTGCATAGGCGGGCGGCGCTTCGCGGCTGAGGCTTTTGCCTTCACTGACCGATTCGGCAATCGCCACCGTGAAGCCGCGTGCTTCCATGGCTCTGGCCAACCGTTCCCGCAAGGGACGGTCGTCTTCCACGATCAGCAGGGTTTTTTCTTCGGTCATTGGGCCGCCACATATAACCCGTGCGTGGCTGCGTCAATCAGTCATCCGCCTGGGTGGGCGGCTCTGCCCCGTCAATCACGCCCCGCGCCCAGCGTATCGCCACTTTCGCGCCGCCGGGATGGCCATCGCGGGGGGCGGGATTGCTGGCCTTTACCATGCCACCGGTCTGCTCCAGCAAAATCTTGGCGATAAAAAAGCCCAGCCCCATGCCTTCATGCTGCTCCAGCCGGTCCTTGGGGCCGATCTCGTTTTCGCCCAGCGCATGATGCCCGGGACGCGAGGTGACATACGGCTCGCCAATGCGCTCGAAGATTTCCGGTGCAAAGCCGGGGCCGTCATCCTCGATCACGATATTCAGGCTGGCATCATCCCAGGTGGCCGAGACGCGCATTTGATTGCTGGCGAAGTCGGCGGCATTTTCCAGAATGTTGCCCAGCCCGTGCAGAAGCTCGGGCACGCGCCAGACTTGGGGCTGTGACGCCGGGCTGTCTTCCATCGGCACCGCCACGATGATGTCCAGGTCATCGCCGCGATAGGGCGCGGCCAGGTCGTCCAGCAGCGCGCCCAGGGGAAGACGCGCCGTTGCGCCCAGCATGGACTGTTCGGGATCCGCCAGGCGCGCAATGATGGCGCGGCAGCGTTCGGCCTGTTGCCGCAGCAAGCGCACATCTTCAATTTCAGCGGAGTTTTCGGGCAGCGCCCGTTCCAGTTCGCGCGCCACCACCGCGATGGTGCCCAGTGGCGTGCCCAGTTCGTGCGCCGCCGCCGTGGCCAGCGCGCCCAGCGCCGCCAGGCGATGCTCGCGCGCCAGCGCCAGCTGGGTGGCGGCAAGGCCCGCCGACATGCGCGTGGATTCCGACGCCATGCGCCAGGCATAGATGGAGGTAAAGCCGATCCCGATCATCAGCGCCGCCCAGATACCGGATTGATAAAGCGGCGGCAGCGCCAATGTCTCGCCCGCCGGCCAGGGCAATGGGCGATGCACCACGCCGATCACGCTGACCGCCACAAAGGTGATGCCCGCCAGCATCAGCGTGTTGCCAAGGTTGAGCGTGGCGGCCGCGATCACCACTGGCGCCAGGAACATCAGCGCAAAGGGATTGGTGATGCCGCCGGTCAGGTACAAAAGCGCCGCCAGCTGCACCACGTCGAACGCCAGATAGTAGCTGGCCTCGCGGTTGGCCAGCCGATGCGTGGCGGGATAGCGCACGGCCAGGACCATGTTGAGGACCGCGCTGGCCGCGATGGCGATGGCGCAATAAACCAGCGGCAGCGAAAAGCCGAAGGCGAAATAGACCAAGAACAGGGCCGCCGATTGCCCGCCAATCGCCAGCCAGCGCAAATTCGACAAGGTGCGCAGGCGCACGCGCCCGCGCTCGCCCGGCATGGGAAATGTCAGGCGCGGGCGGGTGGGGCGGGTGAGCATGCTGTGACCTTAAGCCAGCTTGCGGGTGTGCAAAAGCCGGGGCTTAATGAGCCATCATGATCAAGTCAAAAGAAGCCCTGATCCCCTATCTGCTGCTGGTGGCCGCGGTTGCGGGCGGGCTGTTGTGGCATGAAAGCGAAAGCCTGCCCCGGCTGGGCCGCACGGTTTCGGTTGGTGAAACCACGGTGGGCGGGCCGTATGCCCTGACCGACCAGGATGGACGGCCACGCAGCAGCGCCGATTTTCGTGGCCGTTTCCAGCTCATCTATTTCGGTTACAGCTTTTGCCCGGATGTCTGTCCCACCACGCTTGCCGTGATGTCGGACGCATTGGACAAATTGGGCGCGGACGCAAACCGCATCGTGCCCATCTTCATCACGGTTGATCCCGACCGCGACACGCCCAAGGTGATGAAGCAATATGTGGCCGCGTTCGGCCCGCGTTTTATGGGCCTGACTGGATCGCAGGCGGCATTGGATAAGGTGGAAAAGGAATTTCGCGTCTATGCGCGCAAGCAGCCGCTGGAAGGCGGCACCTACGCCATGGATCATTCCAGCGTGGTGTATCTGATGGGGCCGGACGGGCGACTGGTGAAATATTACAATGACCCGCTATCGCCCGATCAACTGGCGAAAGACCTGAAATCGCGGCTCTAGAATTTTGGCGCTTCGATGCCGTTTTGGGCGCAAGCGGCGATCAGCGTATTCTGCATCAGGCAGACAATGGTCATGGCCCCGACCCCGCCCGGCACCGGCGTGATGGCGCCCGCGATTTTCGACGCAGGTTCATAATCCACATCGCCCACCAGCTTGGTTTTGCCGTCGCCCGCATCAACGCGGTTGATGCCCACATCAATCACCACCGCGCCGGGCTTGATCCAGTCGGCTTTCACCAGTTCGGGCTTGCCGATGGCGGCCACCAGAATGTCGGCGCGGCGCGCCAGCGCGGGCAAATCGCGCGAACGGGAATGGGCCATGGTGACGGTGGCGTTGGCGGCCAGCAGCAACAGCGCCGCGGGCTTGCCGAACAGGAGCGAGCGGCCGATCACCAACACATCCTTGCCCGCGATGTCGCCCACATATTCCTTCAAGAGCAGCATCACGCCTGCGGGCGTGCAGGACACCAGATGCGCGCGGCCCGACATCAGCAGCCCCGCATTGGTGGGGGTGAGCGCATCCACATCCTTGGCAGGATCAAGCGCGTCCAGCACCGAGGTTTCGTCCAGATGTTTCGGCAGAGGCAACTGCACCAAAATACCGTGAATGGATTTGTCGGCGTTGAGCGCGCGCACCTGCCCGAGCAGTGCTTCCTGCGTGGTGCCCGCATCCATCGCCACATGCACGGATTTGAACCCGAGCGCCTGGGCCGTCTTGCCCTTGTTCCTGACATAGACCTCGGACGCCGGGTCGTTTCCCACCAGCACGGTGGCAAGGCCAGGCTGGATGCCGTGCGCGGCGGTGATGCGCTGCGTCTCGGCGGCAATCTTCTCGCGCAGCCGCGCGGCGGATGCCTTGCCGTCAATGATGGTGGCGGTCATGGAAATACTACAGACTCAAGCGCGAGTTTAACCAAGGCAGGACATAGTTGAGTAGCCAACTGATCGCCAACAGAATGAGTAGGGGTGAAAAGTCCAACCCACCCACACTTGGGATCACTCGGCGAATTTGGCGAAACACTGGTTCAGTCAAAGCGCCAAGTGCGCGAGCCAGCGAGCGCACGAAATTATTGTAGGTGTTGATGACATTGAAGGCGATCAGCCAACTCAGGATGACGGCCGCTAAAACCACCCACCAATAGAGACTCAGCAGCATGGCAATGAGGGCGATGATAGGATTTACGGTCGAATAGGACATGCTGAAATTGAACATTCTGGAGTTGTAGCGAGTGGTCATGGGCTTGGGCAAGCGCGGGAACCCTCACATTCCGGGGGCTGCTTGACGGGCAAGTGCCCTGTTCTTAAAACCCACCACCTTGTCCGGTTTTGGCCGGAAAAGGCCGGTTCGGGGCTGTAGCTCAGTTGGGAGAGCGCCTCGTTCGCAATGAGGAGGCCAGCGGTTCGATTCCGCTCAGCTCCACCATTTTCCCGGGCCGCTGGTCCGATAAAATGGCGCACCGATCCGGCCACCGATCACCGTTCACACAGCAGAGTTAAGGTCTGGTTTACCTTTGCCGGGCTTATCTGGCGGCCATGTGCACCCGTCTTTTCCTTGGCCTGTTTGCCGTCCTGCTTTTGGCGGGGCCCGCATCTGCGGCCGAGGAAAAAGCCAAGCCCCCCGCCTCCGAAGGGAAAAAAGGTTCCGAGCACAAGCTGACCGAGGCCGAAAGCTACCTGGCCCTGGACCCCATCTACACCACCATCGTGGCCGACCGGCGCTCGGCCGGGATGCTGATGGTGGCCCTGGGGCTGGACGTGCCCGCGCCCGAACTGCGCGAACAGGCGGAGCGCGCTTTGCCCGTGTTGCGCGACGCCGATATCCGCAGCCTGATGGCCTTTACCGCCACGCAAGTGCGCCCAACCGCCCAGCCCGACCCGGCCGCCATCGCCGACCGGCTGCAATCCCTGACCGACCGGGCGCTGGGCAAAAAGGGCGCGCGCATCCTGCTGGCGCAGGTGGCGCTCAGGGTCACCAACTAGATTCTCTTTAGGCCGCCACAGCCCTAGTCTGCCCTGCATGCGAATCGCGGGCGCAGGCCAATGACCATATCCCGGCCCATGCTGATGCTGGCGGCGCCGCTTGGGCTTCTAGCGCTGGGGCTTGGCGTATTGCTGTTCGATCCATGGGGCGCGGCCAGTGCGGCGCGCGGGAGCCTGTTCGACACCTATCAGGCCCATGCTTCGCGCACCGATGCGAACGCGCCATCCATCACGATTGTCGAGATTGATGCCGCCGCCAGTGCGCAGAGCGGCGCCTGGCCCTGGAACCAGGCCAGGCTAACCCAACTCACACAGGCCATCACAAGCCATGGCGCGCGCCTTGTTGTCTTTGCCGATCCTTTTGGCAGCGATGACGGCGATACCAACCTGAACAACGCCTTGCGCGCCGTACCCGCCGTACTGCCGGTGCAACTGGGCGTGGCGGGGCATGCGGTGCAAGCAAAGGCAAAAATCGAATATCGCGGACGCAGGGCGCCCTTTGATGATGTGCCGCGCTTTACAACCGCCGCTGCGCCTGCGCTTGAGTCAGCCGGGCTGGGCGCGGTCAACATGTTGCCCGATACCGATGGCGTGATAAGGCGCATGCCATCGCTGTTTGACGGCGCCCTGCCGTCGCTGGCTGTGGAGGCCGCACGGCTTCTGGCGAACCGGCCTGAAATCATTTTCGACAGCACATCCGTCATTGCGGCCACGCGGCTGACAGGGTTCGAAGTGGGCGGCCGTGATATCGCCGCCGACAGCGATGGCGGCTTCTGGCTGGACTACACGAAAAAGATCATGCCGCGCACTGTCACCGCGACCGCGCTGCTGGCCGACACCATCAATCCGTCTGCCTTGTCCGGCGCGGTGGTGATTGTGGGCGGCGGCGACCGCTTGCAAACCCCGCTGGGCATGCAAAGCCGCGCCCATGTGCTGGCCCAGGCCATCGCCAATCTTGCCACCGGCAATGTGATGATCCGCCCGCTGCTGGCGCTGCCGGGTGAGTTCCTGGCGCTGCTGATCAGCGGCGCGGCAACATTGCTGCTGCTGCGGCGGCGCTGGATGCTGTGGGCGGGTCTGTTCGCCATAGCCAGCATCCTGTCCGGCTTTTATGCATCCTGGTTTTTCTTTGCCACCCGCCACTGGCTGCTGGATGCGGCGACGCCGTCCATCGCCTTGTTCGCCTGTTTCGCGGGCGGGGCGCTGTTTCGCCTGGGCGAGTTGCACCAGGCGCGGATGGGATTGCGGCTGGCCTTTGCCGATTCCCTGCCCCGCGCCAGCATCGAGAAGATCGCGCACAGCCCCGGCCTTCTGACCATCGAAGGCGAAATTCGTGCTGTTACTTATTTGGTCTGCGGCGTGCGCGGGCTGGCCGGGCTGGCGGCGCATTACCAGCATGATCCAAAAGCCTTCACAGCGTTGCTGCAGCAAGTTCTAAGCCCGCTCCTGGACCAGGCGCTTGCCCATGGCGGCACCATTGACCGGCTGACCGCCGATGGCTTCGCCGCTTTCTGGAATGCGCCGCTGGATGATGCCGATCACGCGCTGCACGCATGCGAGGCGGCCAATGGCATGTCCATCATGGCGGCGCGGGTGAGTGAACATCTTGCGGCTAGCGCGAATGGCCAGCCGGTGCCGCCGCTGGAGATCGGCGTGGGCATCGCCACCGGCAAAGTCATCGCGGGCGCGTTCGGGGGCCAAGGGCGGCTGGGTTACAGCGTCAATGGCGAAGCGCCCGCGCTGGCGGCGCGGCTGCAAGCCTTGTCGGGGCAATATGGCCCGGCGGTGATCGTGTCGGACGAAACGCAAGCGGCGGCCGCGCGCGGTTTCGCTTTCCTGGAAGTGGACATGATCGCTGCGGGTGCAACAGATGCGCCGGTGCGGCTTTACGCCATGCTGGGCAACCCGGTTGTGCGCTCGTCACCCAAGTTCCGCGCCCTGATCACTTTCCACGAACATATCTTCCAGTCGCTGCGCGCTCAGCAATGGGCCAAGGCGCGGGCGCTGATCGAGCAATGCCGCAAATTGTCGGGCGCCAGCCAGATGCTTTACGATTTGCATCTGTCGCGCATCCGCTATTTCGAGACGCATCCGCCGGGCCAGGAGTGGGACGGGGCTTTTCGCCAAGTCATCAAGTAACAGGCGCCAGGCCGTAATGCGCGGCGGGCGCGCCGCACAGCGCCGCCCACAACTGGTCGCCCCAGGAAAAATGCCACCATTCATCCGGATGACCCGCGAAACCTTCGCTGTCCATCAGCCAGTGCAGCAGGCGGCGATTGGCGCGCGCTTCCTGGTGGGAGAAAGAAAACTCCGGATCGTCTTTTTCAAAACGGTCGCGATGCGCCAGCGCGGTCACATCGTCGAACAGCGACCCCATCCACAAGAAATCGCCGCCCTTCCAGCGCAGCGAAAGATCCACCGCGGCCCCCGTGGCATGGGGCGCTGGCGAATTTTCGTCCGTGCTGGGCGCGGCCCAGTAACGCTCCACTTCTTCGGTCAGCGCCGCACCGCTTAAACCGGGATCGCGGCGCTTCAGTTCGGCGGGCATCCAGATGTCATGAAAATAAGCCTGCACCGCGCGCGGCCGCCAGGCATCGAACAGGAAAAGCTCCAGCCCTGCCGCGCCGCAACGCACATTCACCCGCGCCAGCCTTTCGGCCACGCCGGCCCGCAGCAGCAATTTTTCCGTGGCCCCGTCCGCGGCGCCCCAATAGGGCGGGTTGCGTGTGGACGCATAATAATTTTCGCCTGCAAGCCCGACGCTGCCCGCTTCCACCATCGCTTCGGCATCATGGCTCCCACGCGCGATGGGCACGCGGGTGCGAAAGCCAATACGTGCCGCCCGCGCCTTTTCCTGGCCCGGAATGGCGCGGCTGCGATATTCTTCCAATGGGCCGAAGGCAGACATGACGCTAGACTATGGCCATGACCGTCCAAATCCCAAGCGATTATCGTGCCGCCCGCAGGGCCTTTGTCGTCGCCTGCGAAGCGATCGGCGCTGACGCCATTGCGCGGGTGCATCCGGGCGCGGCGTCCGACGGCAAGCCGCTATTCCTGGACACGGTCGCGCTGGGGTCCCGCACCGCGACCCGGGCGGTGCTGGTGATCGGCAATGATGCAAAGGCGACGGCCGCCCTGATTTTCCTGCTGCAGAATTTTCCGCCGCCTGCCGACCAGCGGCTGGTGCTGATGCATGCGCTGGACCCGGCGGCTTTTGCGGGCGGCGACGCCGATCCGGCCTGGTCGGCTTTGATGCTGGCGGCGGTGGCGGCCGAAGATCTGTCCCGGGTGACGGAACTGGCCGTGCTGAACCTGGCGGGCATGGACCCCAAACCTGCCCTGCAGACGGCGCTTCCAAAGGCCAAAATCACCGTCAGGGCGCCGACGCTTTAGCTTTGGCGGGGCTTGGGTTATAGCTCCGCTCACGCACCCGTAGCTCAGCTGGATAGAGCGCTGCCCTCCGAAGGCAGAGGTCACAGGTTCGAATCCTGTCGGGTGCGCCAGTTTTTCTTAGCGAGGTACGCGCTTAGAAAAACTGAGGGCCGCTTCGAGGAGCGGAGCGTCAGCGCCGCGACGAGGGCGGTCGCCAGTCATAATGGAGTGTGACCATGAACAAGAACACCATCTGCCTCTGGTACAATCGTGACGCGGAAGCGGCGGCGCAGTTTTACGCCAGGACATTCCCGGACAGCGCCGTGGGCGCGGTGCAAAAGGCCCCCGCCGATTTTCCCAGCGGCAAGAAGGGTGATGTGCTGACGGTGGAATTCACCGTCTGCGGCGTGCCCTGCATCGGGCTGAATGGCGGCGACGCTTTCCAGCAGAGCGAAGCCTTTTCCTTCCAGATCGCCACCGACAGCCAGGAAGAGACCGACCGCTACTGGAACGCCATTGTCGGCAATGGCGGCAAGGAAAGCGCCTGTGGCTGGTGCAAGGACAAATGGGGCCTGAACTGGCAGATCACGCCGCGTGTCTTGACCGACGCCATGGCCAAGGGCGGCGATGTCGCCAAGCGCGCTTTTGAAGCCATGATGGACATGCGCAAGATTGACGTCGCCAGGATCGAGGCGGCGGTGCGCGGCTAGGCTTTGTTGCTAACCTAGAATTTTCCGCACCGCGCGCAACGGCAGGGCGAAGATCAGGGGATCGGGCTTCTGGCAGAAGGCGATCTTGCGGACATAATTTTCCACATGCCAGTTGGCGATGGAGCCGGCGGGGAAATAGGCGACATCGCCCGGACCCAATGTCTTTGTGACACCGTCTGCCGAGACGGTGACGCCGCCTTCCAGGATATGCACGGTCTCGTCCAGCGTGTAGCGCCACTCGAACTTTCCCGCCGTGCAGTCCCACAGCATGGTCCAGGCCGAACGGTCGGTGCTGCCCGCGATCACCAGATTGCGCGCCACCGGATTGCCGCCGCGAATCCAGGCCGGATCAATCGGTGCGGGGCCAAGCACCGCGCCTGTCGTCGGACAGGCAGAAAATTTCGTGATGCTCAGCATGCGTCGCCCCCGGTTTATGGACGATCCGTAACATGCAAATTGCCAACGCGAGGTAAACCGGGCCGGACAGGGCTTAAAGCCGCGTTAGGTCCTGCGGCTTTTGCATGGTCACATTCAGGTCGTTCACCAGGCCGGTGCCCAGGGAATAGACCCAGCCATGCACGCTGAGGCTTTGGCCCCGCGCCCAGGCATCCTGCACAAACAGGTCGGACGCCACGTTTTTCACCTGGCGCATCACGTTCAATTCGCAAAGCCGGTCATTGCGCTTGTGCGTGTCGGCAATGGCCGACAGCTCGGCGCGGTGTTCTTCGGCCACTTCGCGGATGGGGTGCAGCCAGTGATCCACCAGCCCCAGCCTTTTGCCATCCACGGCCGCCGCGATGCCGCCGCAGCCATAATGGCCGACCACGATGACATGCTTGACCTTGATCACGTCCACGGCGAATTGCAGCACGCTGAGGTAATTGGCGTCCTGGGGCGGGGCCAGGTTCGCCACATTGCGGTGCACGAACAATTCGCCCGGCGCCAGGTCAACGATTTCATTCGCGGGCACGCGGCTGTCGGAACAGCCAATCCAGAGATATTGCGGCCCCTGCTGGCGCTCCAGCCGCTTGAAGAAATCAGGATCGCGCGAAACCATCCGTTCCGCCCAGGCCCGATTGTTGGCTTTCAGATCATCCAGCATGACGCAGTCTTAGCGCGGGTCTGGCCGCGCCGTCAAAATGCGGAACATTCGCGTTGTGGGCACGTTCCCGGCAACACGCTTGCAAGGGAGCCAGACATGGCAACAGCGAAAAAATCCGGTGGCCGGACAGCCGGCAAGGCCAGAATTACGCGGGGTCCGGCGCGGGCCGTGGCGCGGTCCAAGACCACCAGGACCAAACTCTCGGCCCAGTCCAGGCGCCAGGGCAAGGCCAAGGCGAAAGCCAAATCCGCGTCCATGATGGCCAAGCCCAACGCGAAGGCGAAGGCCAAGGCGGTGCCAAAGACCAAAACGAAACCGGCGAAATCTGCCGTTCGCAAAGCCGCGCCAAAAAAGAAGAAGAAGCAAATCATGGGCGAAGGCGACTACCAGGCCTCGCGCCGTTTCCTGAAAGACCAGGGCGACTTCGTGGCCAGGAATGAAACCCGCATCCCCCAGATGGGCCGGGATGCCGCCAGGGCGCTGGACGGCGCGGAAGGCGACAGCTTGCGCGATGCCGAAGAAACGGCGCGGGCACGGTCACGCGAGTGATTATTTCGGCTTGAACTCCATCGCCGCGCCGCGAGCGACGGGCAGGCGAGCGCAGCGGTCGCTAGCGACAGCGTCGCGCGACGTCGCCCGCGCGACCACAAAAATAGAATGGCGCGGCGCGCCACTATTTTTCTTTGGGCTTAAAATCCATCGCCGCGCCATTCGTGCAGTAACGTAGGCCGGTGGGCGCGGGGCCGTCTTCAAAGATGTGCCCCAGATGCCCGCCGCATTTGGCGCAATGAA
The DNA here is from genome assembly GCA_947465395.1 of Alphaproteobacteria bacterium. GTDB lineage: Bacteria > Pseudomonadota > Alphaproteobacteria > Micropepsales > Micropepsaceae > Rhizomicrobium. The sequence continues at coordinate 37,026 of CANIAL010000006.1, forward strand.
ATTCGGTGCGGGTCATGCCGTGCGTAGTGTCGGTGGTGGTTTCCACCGCGCCGGGCTTGGCATCATAGAAACTTGGCCAGCCCGAGCCGCTTTCATACTTGGTGCCGGACGCGAAAAGTTCCGCGCCGCAGCCCGCGCACATGAAATCGCCGCTTCGCTTTTCCTGGTTGAGGGGGCTGGAGCCGGGCCGCTCGGTGCCATGCTCGCGCAGGATGCGGTGCTGTTCGGGGGTGAGGCTTTTATCGGTCATGTGGTTTCTCCTGCCCGCAAATATGGGAAGCCGTGCGCCCGCCTGCAAGTTCTAGCGCGCTTCGCTTCGGATCATGGCCAGGGTCTGGCTGAGCCGCCCCGAATTGCCAAAGGCAAAGCCGGGATCATAGGCCACGTCATCCACCCGCCAGCCCGATGGCGTATTCACCATCAGCAAGGTGTCGGTCCAGGCCAGCGGGCCCGGCAAGTTGCTCTTGCCGGAATGGACATAAGAAACCTTGCAGGTGCCGCGCTGCGTATCGCCCATGCACGGCCCCAGGCGAGAATTGCTGGCCCCTTCCACAAAGGCGGTGAAGATGTCGCCTTCGATCAGGGGCGGCATGGCCTTGCCCTTGGTGGAGCCGCGTTTCTCCGCCGCTTCCGCCGCACTTAAAGATTGCAGCAGGCCTGGCGAGACATAGGGCGCAAAGCGGGCCCGCGCCGCGCTGTCGGGAATGCCGCCGGGAAAAGCCTGGTACGCCGCCAGGAAACCATTGACGGCCCCTGCCATGGCCGCGCTGTCGTCAGCGGCCCACGCCGGCGATGCCATCAGCACCAGGAAAAGCAGCGTGCGCTTCACCCGCGCGCTTTCAGGGAATCGCGAATCTGGCGCAGCAGCAGGACATCTTCGGGTGTTTCGGGCGCAGGCGCAGGCTTTGGCGTCAGCTTGTTGATCTGGCGGATCAGCAGGAACAGCACGAAGGCCACGATGGCGAAATTGATCACCGCATTGACGAACAGCCCGTAATTGATGGTGACAGCCTTGGCGGCCTTGGCAGCGGCCAGCGTGTCCACGGCGCGGTCACCCTTGATCACGAAAAAGAAGTTGGAAAAATCCACCCCGCCCAGCGCCAGCCCGATGGGCGGCATGATGATGTCATTGACCAGCGAGGTGACGATGCCGGTGAAGGAGGCGCCGATGATCACGCCCACCGCCAGGTCCAGCACATTGCCGCGCATGGCGAATTTCTTGAATTCTTCCAACATGAAAATCCCTGCCCTTGAAAATACGGCCCAAGGCTAAACCCGGTACGCGCCAAGTCAATCCGCAGAGATCACGCCTGGCGTCTGTCGTTGCGCAGGTAAAGAAGAATGGCGACGCCCAGCATGGTGCCGGTCAGGGCGCCCAGCGTGTTGGCCACGAAATCAAAGACATCGGCATCGCGCCCGGTCATGCCCTGCACGATCTCCAGCACGCCCCCCAGCGCGATCACGCCCAGCACCGCCCAGGTCAGTATACGCTGGATGCCCAGGGCCAAGGTGGCCATGCCAGCCAGGCCGAAATAGGCGATGAAATGCTCCGCCTTGTCCCAGCCGAAAAGCTGATTGACGGCGTCAGGGGGATGGGGCGTCAACTCGCCCCACATGATCAACGCCACGCCGGGCCAGAACAGCCACACGCCCAGCCAATGGCCAGTCCGCATCAATTTTTCTTTCCACATGGGATCGCCCTGCCTCAATCGCAGCAATTCTAGCGCGAAATTAAGGCGCGGGCGCAAAGGCGCTAGCCGGGCACCGGAGCAAAGTTGCCCATGCCCGCAAAGCGGACAAGAAGATTGGGGCCGGAGGGGTATAAAAGTTCAGGCAGACCTTGCGTTGGCGACCAGCGCCTGCGGCACCTTGATGCGGAACGCCGTGCCCAGCGTGTCGGAGTTGATTTGCAATGTGCCGCCCATTTCGCTGGTCAGCGCCCGCATCAGCTGGAAGCCAATGCCGCCGCCATGCTGGCTGTCAAAGCCTTCCGGCAGGCCCACGCCATCATCGCTGACGCAGATTTCCAGCAATCCATCGGCATGGGATTGGCAATCCACCATCAGGCGCACCGGCACGCCCCCTGCCGGATGGGCATATTTGAGGGCGTTGGTGATGATCTCGCACACCACCAGGGTCAGGGACTGCACATGGCGCGTCAGGACCAGGCAGGCCCCGCCCGTATGCTCCACATGCACCGGCTGGTGTTCGGAGGAAAAGGCGCTCACCAGCATGTTGGTGACGTCGCGCAGATGCGTGTCCAGCGGAACGGCGGCGTCAACCGGCATCTGGGCCAGCATGCGGTGAAGCTGGCCGATGGTGGAAATGCGCGCCGCCATGCCATCGAACATCATCTTGAGTTCGGCGGTGCTGGGCGGCGCCGTGCCCTTGCCCAGGGCGCGGGCCTGCATGCGGACCATGCCGCTGAGCAGTGCCAGGCTGTTGGCCACCCGGTGATTGGCTTCGGCCAGGAGATCCTTGGAAGAGAGGGCTGTCGTGTCGAATGTGCCGGTATTCATGCCAAGCCACCTTTCGTGAGCCGGATTATAAGGCCCTCAAAATGACAGGCACAAGACAAAAAACTGTGCTATGTCATACACTTAGATGAGTATTTGGCCATTTCTGAGCAGGCGCCGTCCTTGGTGCAAGGAACTTTGGCGTGGGGTTCCCCGTTTTAACGGGGTACATGTAATTAGGCATTGAGTTAGTAGATTTAGTCTTTTGTGCATTTCTGTACCAAAGGTGGGTAATGTCTGAGCTGACGCGCGGGGAACGCCTGCAAATCATGCTGACGGCTGAGGAATTGAAGGCGCTGGACAATTGGCGCTTCGCCAAGCGTATGCCCAGCCGGGCCGCCGCCATCCGCGAGCTGTTGAAACGGGGCCTGACCGCCGAAGGCTTTGCCGTGGCCGAAGACGGCAGCAAGTCCCAGGATTTCGGCGTCACGGGCGTAGCCGTCCCCGAGGAATAGAAAACCCCCGAAAATCGCCATATCGCCTTGCCACAAGGCCGGTTTTGCCTATAGAACGCGCCCTCTTTCGGGCCGCCCGGCTGGGCATGCCGTGGCGACCCTTGAAAGCTATCGCGGCCCGTGGCCGCAAGAGGAGAGCGAAATGCCCAAGATGAAGACCAAATCGGGCGCTAAAAAGCGCTTCAAATTCACGGCCAATGGCAAGATCAAGACCCACCAGGTGGGCAAGCGCCACAGGCTGATTTCCAATTCACCCGCCCGTACCCGCGATCTGCGCGGCACCGCGGTTCTGTCATCGTCCGAAACCCAGCGCGTCAAGCGCTGGATGCCGTACGGTTGAGGGGAGAAACGCCATGTCACGCAGTCCCCGTTCCGTACCCAGCCGCGCCCGCCGCAACAAGGTTCTGAAAGCCGCCAAGGGCTTTCGCGGCCGCCGCAAGAACAACATCACCACGGCCAATGCCGCGGTCGATAAATCGCTGCAGCACAACTATATCGGCCGCAAGGAAAAGAAGCGCAATTTCCGCGCCCTCTGGATCCAGCGCATCAACGCCGCCGTGCGCGAGCATGGCCTGACCTATAGCCGCTTTATCAGCGGGCTGGCGGGCGCGGGCATCGAGATTGACCGCAAGGTCCTTTCCGATCTGGCCGTGCACGAACCGGCGGCCTTCAAGGCCCTGGTGGATCAGGCGGGCGCTGCCGCCAAGGCCTGATCGGACGCCACCTGAAGCCTGCTATGAAAGCAGGCGGGTGATTCCTCAATCGGGCTTTGATGAGCGATCTGGGCAAACTGCAATCGGAGCTTCTGGCGCGGATCACCGCGGCCACCGACGAAGCCGCGCTTGAAGCCCTGCGCGTGGAAGCGTTGGGCAAGAAAGGCTCCATCAGCGAGCTTTTGAAAACCCTTGGCAGCATCAGCCCGGAAGAACGCAAAGTCCGCGGGCCCGCGTTGAACGGCCTGCGCGATGCGGTGGCGGACGCCATCGCTGGCCGCAAGGCGCAGTTGGGTGATGCGGCGCTGGATGCGCGCCTGAAATCCGAGACGGTTGATGTCAGCCTGCCGCCGCGACCCACAGCGCAAGGCAGCGTCCATCCCATTTCCCAGGTGCTGGAAGAAATCACCGCCATCTTCGCCGACATGGGTTTCGCCGTGGCCGAAGGCCCGGACGTGGAATTCGACGATTACAATTTCACCAAGCTGAACATTCCGCCCAACCACCCCGCCCGCCAGATGCAGGACACGTTTTATATGTCCGGCGGTGAAGTCGGGAAGGAGGCCAATGTGCTTCGCACCCACACTTCGCCGGTGCAGGTGCGCACCATGCTGGCGCAGAAGCCGCCCATCCGCGTGATCTCGCCGGGCCGTGCCTACCGCGTGGATTCGGACGCCACCCATTCGCCCATGTTCCACCAGGTGGAAGCCTTGGTGGTGGACCGGGGCATTCACCTGGGTCATTTGAAATGGACCATCGAGGAATTCTGCAAGGCGTTCTTTGAAATTGACGCCATCGAGCTTCGTGCCCGCCCCAGCTTCTTTCCCTTCACCGAGCCGTCGCTGGAATGGGACATGCGCTGCGACCGCAGCGTGCCGGGCCAGATCAAGTTCGGCCAGGGCAATGACTGGCTGGAATTGGGCGGATCGGGGATGGTCAATCCCAAGGTCCTGTCCGGCTGCGGCATTGATCCCGCGCAATATTCCGGTTTCGCGTTCGGCTTTGGCCTGGACCGCATGGCGATGCTGAAATACGCCATTCCCGACATTCGCGGCTTCTTTGAATCCGACATCCGCTGGCTGAAGCATTACGGCTTTGCGGCGCTGGACATTCCGACGCTTTATGGCGGGCTGAGCAAGTGAAACTCACCCTCTCCTGGCTGAAAGAACATCTGGACACCGACGCCGATGTGCAGACCATCGCCGACAAGCTGACCTCCATCGGGCTGGAAGTGGAAAGCATCACCGACGCCGGTGCGGCACTGAATGATTTCACCGTGGCCGAAATCGTCACGGCGGAAAAGCATCCCAACGCCGACAAGTTGCGCCTGTGTGTTGTCAATGCCGGTGACGCGCAGCCATTGCAGATCGTTTGCGGCGCGCCCAATGCCCGCGCCGGCATCAAGGTGGTGCTGGCCCGTCCCGGCACCGTGATCCCCGCCAGCGGCGAGACATTGAAGATCGGCGCCATTCGCGGCGTGGAATCCCGTGGCATGATGTGTTCGGCACGTGAACTCAACCTGGGCCAGGATCATGACGGCATCATCGAGCTGGATGCCAAGGCCAAGGTTGGTACCAAGGCCGCCCAGGCGCTGGCCAGCATGGGCCTTCTCAACACCGATCCGGTGCTGGAGGTGTCCATCACGCCAAACCGCGGCGATGCCGCCAGCGTCTGGGGCATTGCGCGCGATCTTGCTGCTGCCGGGCTGGGCAAGCTGAAGACTGAAAAGGTGCAGCCGGTAGCGGGCAAATTCCCCAGCCCCAAAAAGATCACGTTGGATTTCGCGCCCGAAGAAAAAAACGCCTGTCCCATTTTTGCGGGGCGTCTCATTCGCGGCGTCAAGAATGGCCCGGCCCCAAAATGGGTGCAGGACCGTTTCAAATCCGTGGGCATGAAATCGATTTCCGCGCTGGTGGATGTGACCAACCTGGTGGCGCAGGACCGCGGCCGCCCGCTGCATGTCTTCGACGCGGATCGCCTGTCCGGAAACCTGTCGGCCCGCATGGCCAAGGATCACGAACAGGTGCTGGCGCTGGACGGCAAGACCTATGTGCTGGACGCGCAGACGGTCGTGATCGCCGATGACAGTTTTGCGCGCGGCATTGCCGGCGTCATGGGCGGCGAGGATACGGGCTGTTCGCTGGAAACGGTGAATGTGTTCCTGGAATCGGCCTGGTTCGATCCGGCGCGGGTGGCGCGGGCGGGCCGCAAGCTGGGCATTATTTCCGATGCGCGTTACCGCTTTGAGCGCGGGGTTGATCCGCAGTTCGTGCTGCCGGGGCTGGAGCTGGCGACGCAGCTGATCCTGGAATGGTGCGGCGGCGAAGCATCAGACGTTGTGATCGCGGGCGAGCTGCCCCCGCCGCACAAGCACATCGAATTCAATCCGGCGCTGGTGGAAACACTGGGCGGCATGAAAATCCCCCGCGCCGAAGTCATCCGCATATTGGAAGGGCTGGGCTTTACCGTCCTGCCGCATGACACCTTGCATGTGACGCCGCCAAGCTGGCGCCATGACGTGGACGGCCCCGCCGATTTGGTGGAAGAGGTCATGCGCATTCACGGCCTGGCCGGTGTCGCCTCCACTGCCTTGCCGCGCACCCATGCCGTGGCAAAACCCGTTCTGACCGGCGGCCAGCGCCGCGCCCGCACCGTGCGCCGTACGCTTGCCGCGCGCGGCTTCAACGAATGCGTCAGCTTTTCCTTTATCGCGCGGGATCAGGCGAAATTGTTCGGCGGCGGCGATGATGCGCGCCAGCTTGCCAATCCCATCGCCTCCGACTTGGATGCGCTGCGCCCCAGCCTGTTGCCGTCGTTGCTGGCAGCCGCGGGCCGCAATGCCGCCCATGGCATCGGCGAGATGATGTTGTTCGAGGTTGGCCCCGCTTTCCAGGGCGGCACACCGGGCGCACAAAGCCTGAACGTGGCGGGCATCATCGTGGGCGACGCCGCCCGCGACTGGCTGAAATCCGGCCATGCCGCCGATGTGTTCGACGCCAAATCCGCCATGCTGGCCGCATTGGATGCCGCCATGAACGGCGCGCCGCCGGTCAGCGAAGGCGCGCCAAACTGGTTTCATCCCGGCCGCAGCGGCAAGGCCGCGCTGGGACCGAAGGAGGTTGGCGCCTTTGGCGAAATCCATCCGCGCATATTGGCGGCGTTCGACCTGAAAATGCCGGTGGCGGGTTTTGAAATAAACCTGGACGCCCTGCCCGAGGCAAAGGCCAAATCAAAAGCGCGGCCCTTGTTCACGCCATCGCCGTATCAGGCGATCAGCCGCGATTTTGCATTCGTGGTGGACCAGAACGTCGCGGCGGACGCGATTGTCAAAGCCGCGCGCAGCGCCGAGCGCGCCCTGATCGAAAGCATCACCTTGTTCGACGTCTATCAGGGCAAGGGCGTGGCGGAGGGCAAGAAATCGGTGGCAATCGCCGTGCGGCTGCAACCCAAGGACAAGACCCTCACCGAAGCAGAAATCGAAGCGGTGGCGCAGAAGATCGTGGCGGGTGTTATGAAAGCAACGAACGCTACTCTGCGAAGCTGAGCAGCGACGGCGCCGCACCCACTTCCTTCGCCAGTTTTTCAAATTCGATCCGCGCACGCGGGTTGGATTTCTGGTGCCGCTCCGCATAGATGAATTCATTCTTCAGCGAATGCTCCAGCCCGGTCAGCTCGGTCACCCGCACCTTGTAGCCATGCGCTTCCAAAAATAACCCGCGCAGCACATTGGTGACATGGGCGCCGAATTCGCGCCGCTGGATGGGATGGCGCCAAAGCTGTTCCAGCGCGCCGGTCTTGTCCGACAGCTGACGCGCCATTTCCGCCTGGCAGCAAGGCACCAGCGCCACATATTTTGCGTCATGGCGCAGCGCGAACAATATCGCCTCGTCCGTGGCGGTGTCACAGGCGTGAAGCGCCGTGACGATATCAACCTTGCCCATGTCGGCTTCGGCGATCCGGCCTTCGACAAAGCTCATGCGCGCAAAACCGCTTTCGGCGGCGATGGCCCGCGCCTTGGCCACCAATTCGGGCCGGGCTTCCACCGCCGCCACCTGCCCGCGCCCGGCGGGGCCGAAATAAAGGTCATAAAGCACGAACCCCAGATAGGATTTGCCCGCGCCTAGGTCGGCCAGCACCGGTTCCGCTTTTTCGCCCAGGGCCGCGTCAATGGCGGGCTTTATCAACTGGGCCAGGTGCTGCACCTGTTTCAGCTTGCGGCGGCTGTCGGCATTGATGCCGCCATTCTGGGTCAGGATGTGCAGCGCCTTCAGCAAGGCCACGGACTGGCCCGGCCAAAGCTCTTTCAGATCGGTTTTTGGGCTGTTTTCGGGCGGCATAAGCCCATGATCGCATGCCTGAAACCGGGCCGCAAAAGCCCCATTGGAGCCTGCCCGGCCATCTGCTAGACCCCGGCGCAAATGACAGACTTGGCCCAAATCCGCAATTTTTCCATTGTCGCCCATATCGACCATGGCAAATCCACCCTGGCCGACCGGCTGATCCAGCAGACCGGCACCGTTTCCACGCGCGACATGACCAACCAGATCCTGGATTCGATGGATATCGAGCGGGAACGCGGCATCACCATCAAGGCCCAGACCGTGCGGCTGGATTACAAGGCGGCCGACGGCAAGGATTATGTCCTGAACCTGATGGACACGCCCGGCCATGTGGACTTCGGGTACGAAGTGTCGCGCTGCCTTGCCGCCTGTGAAGGCGCGCTGCTGGTGGTGGACGCCAGCCAGGGCGTGGAAGCCCAGACGCTTGCCAACGTCTATCAGGCGATTGATGCGGGCCTGGACATCGTGCCGGTGCTGAACAAGATCGACCTGCCCGCCGCAGAACCCGAGCGCGTCAAGCAGCAGATCGAAGACGTGATCGGCATTGACGCATCGGAAGCGATTCCGATCAGCGCCAAGACCGGCATCGGCATTGACCTGGTGCTGGAAGCCGTCGTCACCCGCCTGCCGCCGCCCAAGGGCGAACGGGATGCACCGCTGAAGGCGCTGTTGATCGATTCCTATTACGACGCCTATCTGGGCGTGGTGGTCCTGGTGCGCATCATTGATGGCGAACTGAAGAAGGGCCAGAAAATCCGCATGATGGCCGCCGACGCGGTTTACCAGGTGGAACAGATCGGCGTCTTCAAGCCCAAGAAAGTGGGCGTGGAAAAACTTGGCCCCGGCGAAGTGGGTTACATCACCGCCCAGATCAAGCAGGTGGCCGATACCAAAGTCGGCGACACCATCACCGATGAACGCAAGGGCACGGCCCATGCCCTGCCCGGTTTCAAGCCGGCGCAGCAGGTTGTGTTCTGCGGCCTCTTCCCGGTGGATGCGGCGCTGTTCGAGGATCTGCGCGAGGCGCTGGGCAAGCTGCATCTCAACGATGCCAGCTTTACGTATGAGACGGAATCATCCGCCGCCTTGGGCTTTGGCTTCCGCTGCGGTTTCCTGGGCCTGCTGCATCTGGAAATCGTGCGCGAGCGGCTGGAACGCGAATTCAATCTGGACCTGATCACCACCGCGCCGTCCGTCATCTATCACATCTACATGAATGACGGCACGATGAAGGAATTGCACAACCCGGCCGACATGCCCGATGTGACCTATATCGATCACATCGAAGAACCCTGGATCAAGGCCACCATCCTGGTGCCGGATGAATATCTGGGTTCGGTTTTGAAATTGTGCGAGGACCGCCGCGGGCGTCAGGTCGAACTGACGTACGCCGGTAACCGCGCCATGGTGATCTACATGCTGCCTCTGAACGAGGTGGTGTTCGATTTCTATGACCGGCTGAAAAGCGTGTCGCGCGGCTATGCAAGCTTCGACTACCACATCGAGAAATACGAAGAGGGCGATCTGGTGAAAATGTCCATCCTGGTCAATGACGACCCGGTGGATGCGCTGTCCATGGTCGTCAACCGCGCCCGCGCCGAAGGCCGGGGCCGTTCCATGTGCGAAAAGCTCAAAGACCTGATCCCGCGCCACATGTTCAAGATTCCCATCCAGGCGGCGATTGGCGGCAAGGTGATCGCCCGCGAAACGCTGTCTGCCCTGCGAAAAGACGTCACCGCCAAATGCTATGGCGGCGACATCAGCCGCAAGCGCAAGCTGCTGGACAAGCAGAAAGAGGGCAAGAAGAAGATGCGCCAGTTCGGCAAGGTCGAGATTCCCCAGGAAGCCTTCATTGCCGCGCTGAAGATGGACGATAATTGATCGCGACGGGTGTAGCCCGGCAAATCGGTTCGGCGAGCCGATTTGAGCGATCAATGCCCGGAGCGTAAGCGAAGGGCTGGCGCGATTAACCAACTCCGCCAAGTCTCCAAGACGCCGCCCGGCCCCCGCGATATGGAAATCGCATGGGGGACCAGAATCCACGCTGGATCGATGAAGCGGCCATGTCCTGGACGCCGCCCGAACCTATCGTGGATGGACGCATGCGCCCGCGCCGGGAGCCTGGGTTTGATCCCGCGCCCAAGCCGGACCCCGAACCAGAACCGCGCTTTATTTCGCAGGCCGCACCTGCGCGCGGTCCTGCGATTCTCATTCTTCCGGCAGAAAAACAGCGCAGCCATTTTCTGCTGAGCCTGATCCTGGGCCTGTTGCAGGGCTTGGCCCTGCTCTGGCTGTTTGATGCACGTGATGCGGGCATCTGGCCCGGCAACGACCCTTATCTTTTCACCGCACTCACCATGGCGCTGCTGTTCGCGCCGCTGCTTTTGATCCAGGGGCTGGGGCAGATTTCCGCCGCCATCCTGATTCCATGGACCATGATCGGGGGCGGCGCATTGGCGGCGCTGGGTTTCTATCACCGCTGGCGCGTGGGCGGCACCGATCCCGGCCATGCCGGGTTGCCGCTGATCGTGATGGCGGCCGCGTTTCTTTTCATCGTCCAATCGCTGCTCTTGGCTGCCGCCCGCGACGGCGCCTTCAAGCCGCGTTATGCCGCGCAGTATCATGCCGCCTGGCGGCTGGCGGTGCAGATTGTTTTCATCGCGCTTGTCGCCGCGCTGGCCTGGGTGATGGTGGGCGCGGGCTATGGCTGGCTTCGCACCCATGCGCCGAACCTGCGGCCCGGCATCCTGACCATGCCGCTGGTGGCATTGGCCGCAGCCGCCGCAGCGCGGATGAGCGCTGGCCTGGATTTTCCGCATCATCCTGCCGCTGGCCATGCTGGCGGCGCTGGCGGAAATCGTCGCCGTGATCGCGGGCCTGCGCGCGACCGAGCTTGCGCCCATCCTGGCGTTGTCGGGCTTTCTGATCCTTTGCATCAATGCCAGCTATGGCAGCGGCGATGTCTGGCGTCCGCAATGGCGGCGCAAATGCGAATTCGCTGCCGCGTTTCTTCTGCTGCCGCTGGCCGTGATGGGCACGATGGCGCTGGCATCGCGTGTGCAACAATATGGCTGGACGCCGGATCGCATCATGGCGGCGGCGGTGCTGATGGGCCTGGGCGGTTATGCCATCGCCTATGGTGGCGCAGCGCTGATTTCGCTGGGCGGCGGCAACTGGATGCAGCGGCTGGAAGGCGCCAATGGCGCGATGGCGTTCGCAGGCTTGGGTCTGATCGCGGTGCTGGCTTCGCCCCTGGCCGATCCCGTGCGCCTGTCGGTGGAAACCCAAGGCCTGCGCGCCACCCAGATTGCGCCTGCACAATTTGATTTTTCCTGGCTGAATGACGAAGGCCTGCGTTTTGGCCATGACGCGCTGGTCGGCATGTCCGGCGCATCCGATCCCGCTTTGGCGCGCAGCGCTTACCTGGCGCTGATGGCGGCCCCTGCCCGCCAGGCCACGCCATCGGAAATCGGGGCCAATATCGCCGTGCGCACGCCGGGCGCGCGCCTGCCCGAAGAGCTTTTGGCCCAGCATTGGAGCGGCGCCGGCATTCCGCCCTGCCTGACCAATGTGGCGCTGTCCTGCGATGCCTATTTCCTGGACATGGACCAGGATGGCCGGGACGAGATCATGCTGGTCTATGGCGACGACACCGCCTGGTGGGGCGGGGTGATGAAACAGGATGTGGGCGGCTGGCATCTGGCCGGGACCATGGCATCGCCCCCCTGCCCCGGCAGCCTGGCCGCGCTGCGGGCCGGAAATTTCTCACCCGTGACGCCGGGCTGGCGCGATCTGCTGGTCGCAGGCCAGCGTCTCACCATGGCTGGTGCAGGCAAGCCACCGGTCTGTATGCGGTAGTGCGCCATGGCGCAGGCCCGCCTGCCATGCGCAGCATCGAGCAAAGTTGCGAAGGCCGGAGGGGGCGATTATAGACCCCGCATGCGCGCGGCCTTGATAGATTATGGATCCGGCAATATCGCCTCGGCGGCCAAGGCCCTTGCGCGCGCCGCCACCGAAACCACCGGCCACGAGATCATCGTCACCGCCAATCCCGACGATGTGCGCCAGGCCGAACGCATCATCCTGCCGGGCGTGGGCGCTTTCGCCGACTGCATGGCGGGTCTTGCCGCTGTGCCGGGCCTGGTCGAGGCATTGTCGGAAAGCGTTTTGAAAGCCGGCAAGCCGTTCCTGGGCATCTGCGTGGGCATGCAGTTGCTGGCCCGTGACGGGCGCGAATTCGGCGTCACGCCGGGCCTGAACTGGATTGACGGCGAAGTGGTGAAGATCGCGCCCCAGGATGCGGCACTGAAAATTCCCCACATGGGCTGGAATGAAATCAGGGTCCTGAAAAACCATCCTTTGTTCGACGGTCTGGAAAAGGGTGCCAACGCCTATTTCGTGCACAGCTTTGAAATGAAGCCCGCCAGCGCGGACCATCTTCTGGCGACGTGCGATTATGGCGGCACCATCACCGCCGCCATCGGGCGCGACAATATCGTGAGCACGCAATTCCATCCCGAAAAGAGCCAGGCCATGGGCCTGATGCTGCTGGGCAACTTTCTGAAATGGCGTCCATGATAATTTTCCCTGCGATTGATCTGAAAGACGGCCAGTGCGTGCGCCTGAAAAAGGGCGTGATGGAAGACGCCACCATCTTCAATTCCGATCCCGCCGCCCAGGCGCGCAGCTTCCAGGCGCAGGGATTCCAGTGGCTGCATTGCGTGGATTTGAACGGCGCCTTTGAAGGGCGCAGCGCCAATGCCGACGCCATCCGCGCCATCCGCGCCGCCATTGATCTTCCCATCCAGCTTGGCGGCGGCATCCGCGACCGCGCCGGGGTGGATGCCTGGCTGGAAGCCGGCATCACCCGCGTCATCTTGGGGACAGCCGCGCTGACAAACCCCGCTTTCGTGAAGGAGGCGGCGCGCGCTTATCCGGGCCGCATCGTGGTGGGTGCCGATGCCAAAGGCGGCAAGGTGGCGACGCAAGGTTGGGCGGAAGTGAGCGAGCTGACGCCGGTGGAATTGGGCAAGCGGTTCGAGGATGCCGGGGTGGCCGCTATCCTCTTCACCGACATTGACGGCGACGGGCTGCTGCAGGGCGTGAATGTCGCCGCCACCGCCGCGCTGTCCCGCGCGCTTTCCATTCCCGTGATCGCCTCGGGGGGGGTGGGGTCGCTGGTGGATATCGAAAATCTGGTGGCGGCACAGGCCCCCAATATCGAAGGCGTGGTGGTGGGCCGCGCCCTTTATGACGGCCGGATAGACCCGGCCCAGGCGCTATCCACCGCTAGCCGCGCTTGAGGCGGCGGGCGATTTCGTCCAGCTGCTCCAGGCTTTTGTAAGTGAGGCGTACCTCTCCACCCCCTCCCCCTTTGGCCCCAGGCTTATCCACACGGTGGATAATCTGAACCTTCAGCCCCAGCTGGTTGGAAATGCTGGCTTCCATGTCGGCAATGTTGGGGTCCTTGGGCTTTTTTCCACCGGGCTTTTTCTTTGCCGAGGAACGCTGTTCGGCCTGGCGGACATTCAGCTCGCCATCCAGGATTTGCCTTGCCATCGCCTCGGGATCGGCTGCGCCTAACAATGTTCGGGCATGGCCGGCGGTGAGCTTGCCCTGTCTGAGCATGGCCTTGACCGATTCCGGCAACCGCAACAGCCGGACGCTGTTCGCCACATGCGAGCGGCTCTTGCCGACCTGCTTGGCCACCTCGTCCTGGGTGCGCTTGAAGCGGTCCATCAACTCCTGATAGGCGGCGGCTTCCTCGATCGCGTTGAGGTCGGCGCGCTGCACATTTTCGATGATGGCGATTTCCAGCGCCTCGCCGTCCGCCATCTCGCGCACCACCACCGGCACGTCATGCAGCTTGGCCATCTGGGCCGCGCGCCAGCGCCGCTCGCCCGCCACGATCTCGTAACTGTCGGTGCCCAGCGCCCGCACCAGGATGGGGGCCAGTACGCCCTTTTCCTTCACCGACGCCGCCAGGTCGGCCAATGCCGCATCGTCGAAATTCTTGCGCGGCTGGAATTTGCCGGGCTTCAGGAAAGCCACCGGCAAGGTGCGCACGGGCTTGGGCGCTTCGCCGCGGGTGGGCGCCGCTTCATCACCGATCAATGCGGAAAGGCCGCGGCCCAGTCCGCGCGGCCGCTCATCTTTCGGTGTCATGCCGCGACCCGGATGCGTTCGCGCTGGATCAGTTCGCCCGCCAGCTTGATGTACGCCTGGCTGCCGGGGCAGCGCAGGTCATAGACCAGCGCCGGCAAGCCATGGCTGGGCGCTTCGGAAATACGCACATTGCGCGGGATGACGGTGGCATAGACTTTCTCGCCCATGTTTTCGCGCACGTCCGCGGCCACCTGGTCGGACAATTTGTTTCGCTTGTCGAACATGGTCAGGACGATGCCCTGAATTTCGAGGGACGGATTCAAATTGGCGCGCACCAGTTCGATGGTCTTGAGAAGCTGGCTGAGACCTTCCAGCGCAAAGAATTCGCATTGCAGCGGCACCATCACCGCATCGGCCGCGCACATGGCGTTGATGGTGAGCAGGGTCAGTGACGGCGGGCAGTCAATCAGCACATAAGAAAATTCATTTGATCCGTGTGCGGAATATTCCGCCAGCGCGTCCTTCAGGATGAAATTGCGGCGGGGCTTTTCGATCAGCTCCAGCTCCGCGCCCGACAAATCCACCGTGGCCGGCACGATGGACAGCTTGGGGATGCGGGTGGGGACGATGGCGTCGGCCAGGCTGGCCTCGCCCATCAGCACATCATAGGTGGTCAGCTTGCGCTCGGCCCGCGGCACGCCCAGCCCGGTCGAGGCATTGCCCTGCGGGTCGATGTCGATGACCAAAGTCGGCTCGCCGATGGCGGCCAGGGCCGTGCCCAGGTTGATGGCCGTGGTGGTCTTACCGACGCCGCCCTTTTGATTGGCGACCACCAGGATGCGGGGCTTTTTTTGGAGCTTTGGAGTCATGGGGGACCAGGTTTCTCAGCGCCAGCACGGCACCGGAAGGGTCGGTGAGGCTGGGGGTCGTAACAGCGTTCATCGTCCAATATTTATGGGCCTCCGTCAATTCAGACCCCACATTTTGACCTTTCAGCAGCAGGCAAACGCTGTTCGTGCTCATGAAATTCTGTGCGTATTCCAGCAGCTTGGGCAGGGGCGCGCAGGCCCGGGCGGTGACCACGTCAAAGGCCTTTGGTGGTGCCTCTTCCATGCGGATGGCGCGGATGGTGACCGGCAATTCCATGCGCCGGGCCGCCTCTTCCAGAAAGGCGCATTTCTTGGCCCGCGCCTCGAACAGGGTCACGGAAACCCGGCCCCGCAGCATCTCGGCCAGCACCAGACCCGGAAACCCCGCGCCGCTGCCCAGGTCGGCTAGGCTTTGGGCGGATTGTGGAATAAACGCCGCCAACTGGGCGCTATCCCAGAAATGCCGCCGCCAAAGCTCTTTCAGGGAGTTTTCGGACACCAGATTGTGGCGGCTGTTCCAGTCGGCCAGCAGCCCCGCATAGAGCTTCAGTCGGGCCAATGTTTCACGTGAAACATTCGTCGCTGCGGCGAATTCCTCCGGCCCGAATGGCGTTCCAAAAGGGCTGGAATCAGGCAATTTTGGCTCTTTTGGCACTTTTCAGATGCGCCAGCACCAGGGTCAGGGCCGCCGCCGTCACGCCTTCGATCCGGGCGGCCTGACCCAGGGTTGCGGGGCGGATGGCTTCCAGCTTCTGGCGCACTTCATTGGAAAGGCCGTGGATGGCGGCGTAATCGAGGGAAGCGGGCAGGGCGCGGGCTTCATCCCGGCGAAAAGCGATAATATCGGCCTGCTGCCGATCCATGTAGCCCGCATACTGGGCGTCAATCTCAAGCTGCTCCACGATCTCGGGCGAGATCGCCGCTATTTCCGGCCAGATAAGGGTGAGGGTGGTGAAATCCACCTCGGGCAGGCTGAGAAGGTCCAGCGCGCTGCGCCGGACCCCGTCCTGGCGGATGGTCAGGCCATGACGGGCGGCCTGGGCCGGGGTCAGGCTAAGGCTGATCATTGTTTCACGTGAAACATCCAGTCTTTCCAGCTTCTGGGCGAATGCCTGGGCGCGCTCCGTGCCCACGATCCCGGCCTTTTGGCCCAAGGGAGTCAGGCGCTGGTCGGCATTATCCGCCCGCAGGGAAAGCCGGTATTCCGCCCGGCTGGTGAACATGCGGTATGGCTCTGAGACGCCCTTGGTCACCAGATCGTCGATCATCACCCCGATATAGGCGGATGCCCGGTCCAGGATGATGGGCGGCTGGCCGCCAGCGGCCCGGGCCGCATTCCAGCCCGCCATCAGGCCCTGGGCTGCCGCTTCCTCGTAACCCGTGGTGCCGTTGATCTGTCCCGCCAGATAAAGCCCGGGCAGCTTTTTCACCGCCAGCGCGGGTGTCAGCTCACGCGGGTCCACATAGTCATATTCGATGGCATAGCCGGGGCGGCGGATGACGGCCTTTTCCAGCCCCGGAATGGTGGCCAGCAAGGCTTCCTGCACATCGGCGGGCAGGGAGGTGGATATGCCGTTGGGGTAGATGGTATCGTCGCTAAGTCCTTCTGGCTCAAGGAAAATCTGGTGACTGTCGCGGTCGGCAAAGCGGCTGATCTTGTCCTCGATGGAGGGACAATAGCGCGGGCCGGTGCCGGTGATCTGGCCGGAATAAATCGGCGCCCGGTGCAGATTGGCCCGGATGATGGCGTGGGTGGACAGCGTGGTCCGCGTGATGCCGCAGGAAATCTGCGGCGTGGTGATGGCGCGGGTGAGAAAGGAAAAGGGCGTGGGCGGCTCGTCGCCCGCCTGCATTTCCAGCGACGCCCAATCAATCGTGCGTCCGTCCAGGCGCGGCGGTGTGCCGGTCTTCAGTCGGCCCATCTGCAAGCCAAGACCGTAAAGCGTGCGCGACAAACCAAGCGATGGCGCTTCCACGCCATCACCAATCTTCATGCGTCCGGCAGGAATTTTCGTTTCACCGATATGGATAAGGCCATCCAGGAACGTGCCGGTGGTGAGCACGACACTGCGCGCGAAAATTTCCTCGCCCGTATCGGTGATGATACCGGTGACGTTCCCGTCCTTTAAAATCAAGGCTTCGGCGCTTGCCGCACGAAGCGTGAGGCCCGCGATTTCGCGCAATGCGCGCTGCATCGCCTGGCGATAAAGCGCGCGGTCGGCTTGCGCGCGCGGCCCGCGCACGGCGGGACCCTTGCGGCGATTGAGCAAGCGAAACTGGATTCCGGCGGCATCGGCAACCTTGCCCATGACGCCGTCCAGCGCATCAATCTCGCGCACCAGATGGCCCTTGCCCACGCCGCCGATGGCGGGATTGCAGGACATCTCCCCCAACGTGGAAAGATCGTGCGTGATCAACAGCGTGTCGGCGCCCGCACGCGCAGAGGCCGCAGCCGCTTCCGCGCCCGCATGCCCGCCGCCGATCACGATGACGTCGTAGGATTTCATTTTGGCTGAATAGGACGCCGGCGCTTATTTCCCAATACAAAAATCGCGGAAGACTGAATCCAGCACTTCCTCCACATCCACGCGCCCGGTGATGCGGCCGATGGCGCGAAGCGCCAGGCGCAGATCCTCGGCCAGCAATTCGGCCTCATCTGATGGATGTTCCAGGGACTGCAGCGCCTCCATCAGCGCGGCGCGGTGGCGAGGACGGCTGAGAGCAGGGGACTTGCTGTCCAGTTTTTCCGCCACCAATCTGGTCAGCGCCGCGATCAAGGCATCAAGGCCCGCGCCATTTTTCAGCGACAGGTGCAGACCATCGCGTGGGCTGGACCAGTTCAAATCCGCCTTGTTCCAAGCAATCAGATGTGGCGCGACACCTTCTGGCACCGTCGCGTTTTCATCGCTGCCGTCCAGCAGCAGCAAGACAAGATTGCTGTCCCTCGCCTGGGCCAGGGCGCGGCGGACGCCTTCGGCTTCCACCGCATCAAGGGTTTCGCGCAAGCCCGCCGTATCGGCCACATGCACGGGATAGCCGCCAAGATCGAGCCGCAGCTCGATCACATCCCGGGTGGTGCCGGGGGTATCGGCCACGATGGCGATATCGCGCCGGGCCAAAGCATTGATCAGCGAACTTTTGCCCGCATTGGGGGGGCCGATAATGGCCAGGCGCAGCCCCTCGCGCAGCATTTCGCCCCGCCCGCCATCATCCAGATGCCAGGCTATTTCATCATATATTTCAAGTGCTTGGCCGCGAGCCGCCGCGAACTCGGTATCGCCAACCCCGTCATCGGAAAAATCTATGGCCGCCTCGGCCCGCGCCAGGGCCCGGGTCAGCCGCGTCCGCCAGCCTTCATATATGTCCGCCAGCGCGCCATCATATTGGCGCAGCGCCGCCAACCTCTGGGCGTCCGTTTCCGCATCCACCAGGTCGGCAATGGCCTCGGCCTGGGTCAGGTCCAGGACGCCATTTTCCACGGCCCTGCGGCTGAATTCGCCCGGTTCTGCGGGCTTGCAGCTCAATTCCAGAAGCGCGCCGAACAGTGTTTCGCGCACCGCCCGGCCGCCATGGACATGGAATTCGGCCACGTCCTCGCCCGTGAAACTGGCGGGGGCGGGAAACCAAAGCACCAAGGCCCGGTCCAGCAGCGCGTCTTTATAGGTGATGGCTTTCAGCACGGCCCGGCGGGGTGGGGGCAGGGGCCCGGCCAAGGCCGCCAGAATCGCCCCGGCCCTGGGTCCCGACAGGCGCACGATCCCAACCCCGGCCCGGCCCGGAGCGGTGGCGCTGGCAAAAATGGTGGAAAGGGATGCGGTCAAAACAGGTCCTGTTTTACGGGGTTTCGCCGATCCAGCCTTTCGGGCTAAGAAGCGCGGCCTTTCAAAAACGCGCGCGATCTTTCCTTATCGGCGCCCCCAATGGAACAGAACAAAATGGACAGCAGCCCCTTCCTCCAGCGTTACAAGGACAGCCCGGTCAAGTGGCGCGCCTTTTCGCCCGAGACGCTGGCCGAAGCGGAAGCCGCCGACAAGCCCATCTTCCTGTCCATCGGTGATGCCGCCTGCCACTGGTGCCACGTCATGGCCAAGGAAAGTTTTGCCAACGAGGCCATTGCCGCACAACTCAACGCCGATTTCATTCCCGTGCTGGTGGACAAGCTGCAGCGCCCGGACCTGGACCAGCTTTACCAGGCCGCGGGCGGCCTGATGGGTTTTTCGGGCGGCTGGCCGCTGACCATGTTCCTGACGACCAAGGGCGCGCCCTGGATGTGCGTGGGTTATGTGCCGCACGAGCCGCGCGGCGGCAATCCGGGTTTCAAGGCCCTGCTCGACGACGCCACCATGCGCTGGACCAAGGACCGCGCCACCACCGAAAATTCGTCGGTGGTCATGTGCGACCAGATCGAGAATTTCTTCAACCGCGACATGAGCGGTTCTGCCGACGGCATCCAGCTTGACCTGGCCTCCATGCGCATCGGCCAGCGTTTCGACATCTTCAATGGCGGCTTTGCCGGCTTCGGCACCAATTTGATGAAATTCCCTTCCGTGCCGCTGGTGCAGGTTTTGTGGCGCGCCTATCTGCGCTCCAGCCTGCCGCAATTCCTGCAGCTTGTTTCGGGCGCGCTGGATCACATGCTGATGGGCGGGCTCTACGATCATGTCGGCGGCGGCTTTTTCCGCCACACCCAGGACGAAGCCTGGCAGGTGCCGAATTTCGAAAAGACCCTGGCCGAAAATGCGCTGCTGCTCGACATGATGACCGAGCTTTGGCAGTTCAATCGCAACGATCTTTGCGGCAGCCGCATCGAAGGCACCGTCGAATGGCTGATGCGCGAAATGCAGTTGCCGGGCGGCGGCTTCGCCGCCAGCCTGGATTCAGACACCGATGGCGAAAGCGGCCGCTATTACATGTGGAGCGAGGCGGAAATTGACGCCGTCCTTACCGGCACATTCTCCCAGCGTTTCAAGTCGGTCTATTCCGTGGACAAGGAAGGGGTCTATGCCTCGGGCTGGAACGTGCTGCGCCGCCAGATCATGGCCGGCAACCAGCTCTCCGCCGCCGACGAAGCCCTGATGGCCAAGCAGCGTGCGCTGCTTCTGAAGGCGCGCGACAAGCGCACCCACCCGGCGCGCAATGACCTTCTGCTGGCCGATGCCAATGGGCTGGCGATTGCAGCCCTTGTCCAGGCGGGCATGGCATTCGAGCGCCCGGAATGGGGCCAGGCCGCCGGCGCCGCCTATGACCATGTCGTCAAGGCGCTGGGCGATGGCGATATTCTTTATCATTCCGACTTTGACGGAAAGCGCGGCGCCAAGGGCTTTGTGGATGATTACGCCAACATGGCGCGGGCCGCGCTGATCCTGTGGGAAGCCACGGGCGAAAAGCGTTTCCTGGACGATGCCAAGCGCTGGACCAAGACGCTCGACACCCATTTCTGGGACAAGAATCGCGGCGGCTATTGCACCGTCGCCGATGACGCCGACAAGCTGGTGGTGCGGATCCGCAGCATCTATGACCTGCCCGTGCCGTCGGGCAATTCCACCATGGTTTCAGTCCTGACGCGCCTGGCGCTGATCACGGGCGAGGAAGATTATGGCAACCGGGGCCGCAACATCCTTGGCGCCTTTGTGGAGGAGATCAACCGCTCCTACATCACGGCGGGCGCCATGCTGACGGGCCTTGAGAATTTCGCCACCGGATTCCAGACCGTGGTGGTGGGACCCCGCGACAACATCAAGACCCAGGAATTGCTGCGCGCCATCTGGGGCCGGGCGCTGCCCTATCGCCTGATCTACCAGGTGGACGACACCGCCGATCTGCCGCCGGGTCATCCGGCCTATGGCAAGCCCATGCAAAGCGGCCAGCCCACGGTTTACCTGTGCCAGCGCACCACCTGCGCCCAGCCCATCACCAGCCCGGTGACCCTGGCCCAGGCGCTGACCCTGCCGGCGAAATTGCTGGTGGGTGAAGGATGAGCGGGCAGACCATCACGGTAAAGACGGAGGGCGGCGAATTCTCCGCCTATCTGGCCAGCCCGGGCCCGGAGCGCGGGCCGGGCATCGTGATCCTGCAAGAGATATTCGGCATCACCAAGGCGCTGCGCGATGTGGCGGACGGCATGGCGTCACGCGGCTTCTTTGTCGCCATCCCGGACCTGTTCTGGCGGCTGGAGCGCAATGTCGAGCTTAATGATCGGGCCGATGCCGACCGCGCCAAGGCTTTCTCGCTGATGGGCCGCTTTGACGGCGAGGCGGGATTGAAAGACATCCAGGCCACCATCAATCATCTGCGTGGGCTGGGCAGCGCCAAGGTCGGCGCGCTGGGCTACTGCCTGGGCGGCATGCTGGCCTATCTGTCGGCGGCGCGCACCGATTGCGACTGCGCCGTCAGTTATTATGGCGTCAATATCCAGGACCGGCTGGACGAAGCCGACCGCATCCGCAATCCGTTGATGATGCATATCGCAGAAGCCGATGAATTCGTGCCGCCCCCGGCCCAGGAAAAGATCGTGGCCGCGCTGGGCACCAATCCCCATGTCATCATCCACCGCTATCCCCAGATGAAGCACGCCTTCGCGCGGGTGGGCGGCATGCATTACGACAAGGCGATGGCGGGCCTGGCCAATATCCGCAGCGCGACTTTCTTCCGGCAAAATCTTTCCTGAATCTTTCTTGAGGGTTTCCATGAAAGCCATACGCATCGAAAAGACCGGCGGCCCCGAAGTCCTGGAGTTCAAGGATTTCGATCTTCCCGCGCCCGGCCCCGGCCAGGTGCGCGTGCACCACACCGCCATCGGCGTCAATTTCATTGATATCTACCATCGCAGCGGACTTTATCCGCTGCCCATGCCGTCGGGCCTGGGGTCGGAAGCCGCTGGTGTCGTGGAAGCGGTGGGCGAGGGCGTCACGGGCTACAAGACCGGTGACCGGGTGGGCTATTGCACCGGCGCCATCGGCTCTTATGCGGAAGCCAACAATGTCGCCGCCGAAAAGCTGGTCAAGCTGCCCGCCAATATCAGCGACGAAGTGGCGGCCGCCAGCATGCTGAAGGGCATGACGGCGCAATATCTTTTGCGCCGCACCTTCCGGATCGAAAAAGGCCAGACCATCGTGTTCCATTCCGCCGCGGGCGGGGTGGGCCAGATCGCCTGCCAATGGGCGAAACATCTTGGCGCCACCGTGATCGGCACCACCACTTCCCCAGAAAAGATCGAGCTGGCGCGCGCCAATGGCTGCGACCATGTGCTGAATACAAAAGACGCAGGCTGGGAAAAGAAAGTGCGCGAGATCACGGGCGGCGTGGGCGTGCCAGTGGTTTATGATTCCATCGGCAAGGACACGTTTGACGGTTCGCTGGATTGCCTGGCCGTTCGGGGCCTCATGGTCAGCTTCGGCAATTCGTCGGGCCCGGTGACGCCGTTCCCACTCAATATCCTGGCGGGCAAGGGCTCGCTTTATGTCAGCCGTCCCACACTTGCCAGCTATACCCGCACCGCCGCCGAGATGCAGGAAACCGCCGATGACCTTTTCAAGGTGATTGCCTCGGGCGCGGTAAAGGTTGCCATCAACCAGCGCGCCCCGCTGAAGGATGCGGCCAGGGTGCAGGAAGCGCTGGCAGGCAAGCAAACCACGGGCGCCACTGTTCTGATCCCGTAAGATTTGGCGCCGCTCAAAAAGAAAGGCCGGACTCGCGTCCGGCCTTTTTCATTTGTGCGTGTCGAACGATTACGTATTCATGCTCTCGAAGAACTCATTATTGTTCTTCGACGAGCGCAATTTGTCTTGCAGGAATTCAATCGCATCAATGGTGCCCATGGGCGCCAGGATGCGGCGCAGGACATAGGTTTTCGCCAATGTGCCCTTGTCGATGAGAAGCTCGTCCTTGCGGGTGCCGGACCGCATGATGTCGATGGCCGGGAAGACGCGCTTGTCGGCAACCTTGCGGTCCAAAATGATTTCCGAATTGCCGGTGCCCTTGAACTCTTCAAAGATCACTTCGTCCATGCGCGAGCCGGTATCAATCAGCGCGGTGGCAATGATGGTGAGCGAGCCGCCTTCTTCAATGTTGCGCGCCGCGCCGAAGAAACGCTTGGGCCGCTGCAGCGCATTGGCGTCCACGCCGCCGGTCAAGACCTTGCCCGATGACGGGACCACAGTGTTGTAGGCGCGGCCCAGGCGGGTGATCGAATCCAGAAGAATAATCACGTCACGCTTGTGCTCGACCAGGCGCTTGGCCTTTTCAATCACCATTTCGGCCACCTGGACGTGGCGCGTTGCCGGTTCGTCAAAGGTGGAGGAGATGACTTCGCCGATCACCGTACGCTGCATGTCCGTGACTTCTTCGGGACGTTCGTCAATCAGAAGCACGATCAGGAAGGCGTCGGGATGGTTGGCGGCCATGGCCTTGGCGATGTTTTGCAGGATCACGGTCTTGCCGGTGCGCGGCGGGGCGGTGATCAGCGCGCGCTGGCCCATGCCCTGGGGCGCCACGATGTCGATCACGCGGCCGGTCTTGTCCTTTATCGTGGGATCGTCCAGCTCCATCTTCAGCCAGCGCGTGGGATAAAGCGGCGTCAGATTGTCGAAATGGACCTTGTGCTTGATCTGCTCGGGGTCCTCGAAATTGATGGTGGTGACCTTCAGCAGCGCGAAATAACGCTCGCCATCCTTGGGCGCGCGGATGGGACCTTCCACCGTGTCGCCGGTGCGAAGGCCGTAACGCCTGATCTGCGACGGCGAAACATAAATATCGTCGGGGCCGGGCAGGTAATTGGATTCCGGGGACCGCAAGAAGCCAAAGCCGTCCTGCAGGGTTTCGACGACGCCGGTGCCGGTGATTTCCACATTGCGTTCAGCCAGTTCTTTCAGGATGGCGAACAGCATGTCCTGCTTGCGCATCGAAGAGGCGTTCTCGATTTCGAGATCCTCGGCAAAGGACAAAAGGTCGGCGGGTTTCTTGTTTTTGAGATCCTGCAGCTTCATCGCTTGCAGGCCTTCTTGAACGGTCATGTACACACCTGATGATGGAATGATCCGATGAGAGGAGAGCCTTGAGGCTGTTCATCGGGGTTTGGGGACCCGCGCCGGATATCGGCTCCGGCCCCAAGCGAAGAGTGCCTGTAGGCCCGGCGGGTCTGGAGGGAACCGGGCGGTTATAGCCTGATTTTTCGGGGTTGCAAATGCGGATTCTATACCCCCCTCCGTCACAGCTCGGGTTTGCCAAGTGGCAAACACCTCGCTGCGACACCTCCCACCCGCCAAATGCTTCGCATTGCAGGGGGAGGTAGCCAGCGTTGGTTACGAGAGGTTCACGAAAACGGCTTCACAACCACGAGAATTACAATGAACACCATCAGCACGGCCGGGATTTCGTTGGTGATGCGGTAGAAACGCTCGCTTTTGGTGTTGCGGTCCTGCGCAAAATCCTTGCGGCGGGCGGACAGGTAGCCGTGATAGCCGCTCATCAGCAGCACCAGGGCGAACTTCGCCTGCAGCCAGGTGTCCAGATAGGCCCCGGTCAGCCAGGCCATCAACGGCCCCGAAATCCAGACCGCGATCATGGCGGGGTTGATGATGCCGCGCAGCAGCTTGCGCTCCATCACCTTGAAACGCTCCGACCCGTCCGAGCCCGGTGCAGTCTGGGTGTGATAGACGAAAAGCCGCGGCAGATAGAGCAGCCCGCTCATCCAGGCGATCACGGCGATGATGTGGAAGGCCAATATCCAGGAAAGATAATCGGCCAGCGCGTCCTGAATGGCGAACATGGTCTTATTTCCTGGAAGTTGGGTCCAAAAATCCGCAGCCTGAAAATTGCGCCGGGCATATGCGCCCCGCATCCGCGTTCACGCACGGGGTCTGCGCGGCTGCTGCTTTTCGCACCAGCGCCGCCAGTCCGTCAATGAATTCCGCATCGTCGCGCACAGCCGGGCAGCGGCGGTATTCCGGCACGCCGGTCTCGCGCGCCAGCCTGGCATATTCGATATCCAGCTCCACCAGCGTCTCGGAATGCTCGCTGACAAAGGCCAGCGGCGCCACCACCAGCGCCTTGCCCTCGGCCCCGGCGCGGCGGATTTCCGCATCGGTGGCCGGCCCCAGCCATTTCAGCGGACCAACGCGGCTTTGATAGCAGACCACATGGTCCAGATTTTCCATCCCCAATTCTTCCACAATGGCGGCGGCGGATTTTTCCACCTGCCATTGGTAGGGATCGCCGCGTTCAATCACGCGCTCCGGCAGGCCATGCGCCGACAAAAGCAGCCGTGCATTCGGCGTCTGGGCCAGGGCGGCGCGGATATGCCCCGCCATGGCCCGCACAAAGCCGCTGTCGGCAGGATAGCAGCAGATGCGGGTGGTAGGCGCGGCCAAGCCAGCCGCCCGCGCTGCGCGTCCCCAGTCCTTCAGGGATGAGGCTGTCGTGGTGGTGGAATATTGCGGATAGAGCGGCAACAGGATGATCTTGTCAGCAGCGAATTTCTTTAACTCTGCCGCCGCGGCATCGCTGAAGGGATGCCAGCAGCGCATGGCAATGACGCATTTCGCTTCCACGCCGCTGCCCGACAAGGCGGCTTCCAGGGCGCGTGCCTGTTTTTCCGTCTCAGGCAGAATGGGCGAGGCGCCGCCCAGATAGTGATAAATCTCTGCCGCCACCGGCGCGCGCCGCCGGGCGATCAGCCAGGCCAGCGGCAATCTCAGGACCGCAGGCAGGCCAATGATCGCCGGATCGGAAAACAGGTTGCGCAGAAACGGCTCGACCGCTTCGGGTCCATCGGGTCCACCCAAGTTGAACAAGACTATCCCAAGCTTCACAGGGTCACTTCCATAACAAGACTCCTAATAGGTATATGATGAAGGTGATGTTGGGTATGTGAGTTGTGGAGGCTTTTGTGCGCGGCTCCTGCCTGAAGCAATAGAGTCAAGGTGTTGGCGGCAAGCGGGCCTGTCCCCGCCCGGCCATCATGCTATGCTTTCATGCCGGGACCATGCACAGCAATGCACGGGACGCGTGGTTCCCGGATGCGCGCTGGGGATCAGCGGCCCCGGGGTGGACAAGATAGGGACGGACTGTGGAAAAGAATGTTCATGTCCATCTGGTGTCGGACTCCACGGGCGAGACCCTGAACGCCATCGTCAATGCCGCCCTAGCCCAGTTCGAAGGGGTGGAGGTCAACACCCATGCCTTTGCCCTGGTGCGGTCGGAACAGCAGTTGCAGCGCGCCCTGGACCAGATCACGCAGAATAGCGGGCTGGTCTTTTTCACCCTGGTCAATCCGGCGTTGCGCCAGAAGTTGCTGGCCCATTGCGCCGCGCTTCAGACGCCTTGCATGGATGTGATGGAACGGCCCGTCTCCGTGCTGCGCCGGTTCCTGGGCACTGCCGAAACCCATCGCCCCGGCGGCCAGCATGAAGTGGACCGGCGCTACCTGGACCGGATCGAGGCGCTGAATTTCACCATGCAGCATGATGACGGCCAATCCCTGGACAGCATCAATGACGCCGATGTGATTTTGGTGGGCGCAAGCCGCACCTCAAAGACGCCGACCTGCGTGCATTTGGCCACGCGCGGGGTGCGCGCCGGAAACATTCCGCTGGTGCCGGGCGTGCCTTTGCCGCCCGCGCTTCTGGCTGCGACAAGGCCCATGATCGTGGGCCTGTGGGTCTCGCCCGACCGGCTGGTGCAGGTGCGTCGTAACCGCCTGGCCAGCATGGGCGAAGCGCGAGACACCGATTATGTGGACCCCGAGCTGGTGCGCGCCGAAATGGCGGCCACGCGCAAATTGTATGACCAGCAGGAGTGGCCGGTGATCGATGTCTCCCGCCGCTCCATCGAAGAAACCGCCGCCGCGGTGCTCAATCTTCTCAGCGAGCGCCAGGAAAAAGAGAAAACCGAGAAGGTGCGGGCGGGAGCCGGTTCGTGAGCGTACTGGTGCTGGCATCATCCAGCGCGGCGCGCCAGAAAATGCTGAAGGATGCGGGGGTGGATTTTCGTGTCTCCGCCGCCGACATTGATGAGGCCGGATTGATGGCCGATTTGATCAATGGCGGCCATGATGCGGCGGCGATCGCCGGCGCGCTGGCTGAGCAAAAGGCGCTGGCGGTGTCGCGGCGGCTGCCGGGCGAGCTGGTGCTGGGCGGTGACCAGATATTGGCGTTGGGGCCGGAAATACTGGGCAAAAGCCGCGACCTGGCGGCGCTCCGGGCGCTGCTGCTGCGGCTGAAAGGCGCCAGCCACAAATTGTTTTCTGCCGCTGCCCTGGCGCGGGACGGCAAGACCCTTTGGCGGCACACCGACACCGTCACGCTGACCATGCGCGATTTCAGCGATGCCTTCCTGGACAATTACCTGGCGGCGGAAGGCGAAGCCGTGCTTTCCTCGGTAGGCGGCTACCATTATGAAGAACGCGGCGCGCAACTGTTCGAACGGGTGGACGGCGATTATTTAACCATTCTGGGTTTGCCCTTGCTGCCGGTTCTGGCGGCGCTTCGGGCGCAAGGATTGATGCCCAAGGATTAGAAGAATGACCATAACGGGCAAGGCGAAGATCGCGGGCATTGTCGGCTGGCCGGTGTCGCATTCCCTGTCGCCGGTGCTGCATTCCTTTTGGCTGGATGAAAACAGGATTGACGGCGCGCTGGTGCCGCTGGCCGTGCGGGCGCAGGATTTTGCGGGCGTAATCCTGGCTCTGAAAAATGCGGGCTTCACCGGCGTCAATGTCACCGTGCCACACAAGGAAGCGGCCTTTGCCATCGCCCATGTCGCGGACGATGCGGCGAAGGCGGCGGGCGCGGCCAACCTTCTGCTGTTCACGGACAAGGGCATCGAGGCGCGCAACACCGACGCCATCGGCCTTTCCCAAAGCCTGAAGGACGTGGCGCTGAAGGGAAAAAAAGCCGTGATGATCGGCACTGGCGGCGCGGCGCGGGGCGCCATCCTGGCGCTGGATTCATTGGGCGCAAGCAGTGTTGCGGTGCTGGGCCGCAATGCGGCGCGCGCGGGCACGCTGTGTTCAACATTGCAGAGCCAGGCGAAAACCACGCTCATCCCGGGCGGCTTTGAAGATTGGTCGGCGCAGGCGAAAGACGCGGCGCTGCTGCTCAATGCCAGCGCCGCCGGCATGGGGGGAAATCCCGGCTTGCCCCTGGACCTGGCGGCGCTGCCCGCCAACGCCGTGGTTTGCGACATTGTCTACAGCCCGCTCCAGACACAGCTTTTGAAGGATGCGGGCGCACGCGGCCTGAAAACACTCGACGGGCTGGGCATGCTGATGCACCAGGCCGCGCCTTCCTTTGAAGGCTTTTTCGGCGTGACGCCGCGGGTCAGCGATGGGTTGCGCGCGGCGCTGGAGCGGGCGCTTGCCCGCTAAGGCAAAACCATTCCTGATCGGCCTGACCGGCTCCATCGGCATGGGCAAAAGCCAGACCGCCGCCTTGTTCGCGGAAGCAAACATCCCCGTCTATGATGCCGACGCGGCCATCCAGAAACTCTATGCCCGGGGCGGCGCCGGCGTGGACGCGGTGGGCCAGGCGTTCCCCGGTGCGATCAAGGGCGGCGCGGTGGACAGGGCGGCCTTGTCGCAGATGGTACTGGGCAATGCAGCCGCGCTGGCGAAGCTTGAGGCGTTGGTGCATCCCCTGGTGCGGGCGGACCGCGACGCCTTCATCGCTGGGCATGACGAAATTGTGCTTCTGGACATTCCGCTGCTGTTTGAAACCGGCGGCGCGTCGGACGTGGATGCGGTTGTGGTGGCCAGCACCGATGCGGACACACAGCGCGCCCGCGTGCTGTCCCGGCCCGGCATGACGGAAGAGAAATTCACCACCCTTCACGCCCGCCAGGTTCCCGATGCCCAGAAGCGCGCACAGGCGGATTATGTGGTGGAGACGGGGCAGGGCTTGGATCATGCCCGGGATCAGGTCAAAATGATCCTGGCCGATATCCGGAAAAAAATCGCCCATGCGTGAGATTGTTTTCGATACCGAAACGACGGGTTTCGAGCCGAATGACGGTCACCGCACGGCGTTCGCGCGAGCGAGAGCCGAAAAAAAGAAAGATGCGGGATGCGGGAGATAGTTTTCGATACGGAAACAACGGGGTTCGAACCAAACGACGGTCACCGCATCGTCGAAATGGGCTGCGTGGAGCTGGTGGATCATTTTCCCACCGGCAAGTCGCTGCAATTCTATCTCAATCCCGAACGCGAAGTGCCCATGGAATCCCAGCGGGTGCACGGCCTCAGCAATGAATTCCTGGCCGACAAGCCATTCTTCGCCGCTGTGGCGGACGAATTCCTGGAATTCATCGGCGATGCGCCGCTGATCATCCACAATGCCAGCTTTGACATGAAGTTCGTCAATGCCGAGCTTTCCCGCATCGGGCGCGCGCCGCTCTCCATGTCCCGCACCATAGACACGATCGAAATCGCAAAGCGCAAATTGCCCGGGGTGCGCTATTCGCTGGACGAACTCTGCAAGCGGTTCGGCGTGGACACATCGGCCCGCACCAAGCATGGCGCGCTGCTGGACGCCGAACTGACGGCGCAGGTTTACCTGGAACTGATCGGCGGGCGTCAGCGCGGCTTTGCCCTGGCCCCTGCCGAAGTGGCGGCGCAAGGCCCGGCCATGGACAGTGGCGGCGCGCGCCAGCGCCCAACGCCGCTGGCCCCTCGCATCACGGATGACGAGCTTGCCGCCCATGCGGCCTTTGTCGCCGCCGAGCTGGGCACCACCGCCATTTGGGTCGTCGCGGATTAAGCCTTCAGAGAAGTGGGCTTCACGCGCGCCTGGTACAGCGCCGCAAAATCAATCGGCTCCACCATCAGGGGCGGCATGCCGCCATCGCGCACCACATCGGCCACGATGCGCCGCGCAAAGGGGAACAGCATGTGCGGGGCCTGGATCATCAGAAGCGGCTGCAGCGCGTCTTCGGGAATATTCTCCAGCCGGAACAGCCCGGCATAGGTGAGTTCCAGAAGGAACAACTGCTTTTCCGCCACCGTGGCATGGATGCGCAGCTTCAGTTCCACCTCGTAATTCGTGCCGTCATTCTGGCGGGCCTGCAAATCCACGCCGAACTCGATCTGGGGATTTTGCGTCAGGCCCTGGGGCGCGCCCGGATTCTCGAAGGACAGGTCCTTGATATATTGCGCCAGCACCTGAACCACGGGCTGGGCGGTTGCGGGGGCGGCGCCATTGCCATTCTGGCCCTCATTGCTCATCGGCTCGAATTCCATCTCTGATCGCGCCCGGCGCTACCATGAATTGCGCGCTTTTGACAAGCGAACCCCGGGGTTGGCGAGTTAAGCTTTACCCCCGCCGCTATCCGGGGTTAGGTTGCGGCGACCCATCTTGGCCCAACGGAAAGCCGCCGATGCCGGATTCACAATTGCTGGGAATATTGATCGCCCCCATGGTGGCGGGCGTATTGCTGTTCCGCCTGTACACGGTGCTGGGCCGCCGCACCGGGCATAAACCCCAGAACCAGGCTCAAGCACCAAACGCCCTGGCGCCCGCCCGCACCGACAATCGCCTGGCGCCGGTCGGCGACAAGCCTGTGGCCGTGGGCGGGCTGTTCGACATCCAGCTTGCTGATCCCAATTTTGAAACCAACAATTTCCTGAAAGGCGCGCGCAGCGCCTATGAATTGATTTTGAAATCCTTTGCCGCGGGCGACCGCACCGCGCTGAAGCCATTATTGTCCGACGAAGTCTATGCCGCCTTTGATGCCGAGATCACGGCGCGCGGCGGTGCGGCGGCGGATGAAAGCCTGGCCGGCATCACCGATGCGCGCATCGCCCATGCGACCCTGACCGGCAAGCTGGCGGAAATCACCGTCGCCTTCCGCGCCCAGTTCCTGAAAGGCGATGTGCAGCGCGATGTGAACGATGTCTGGACATTCGCGCGCACCTTGGGTGCCGCGCCCGACTGGGCCCTGGTGGCGACACAGGGCGATCTGCCCTGAAGCGCCGCACGGTCCTTGCCGGCAGCGTGGCGATACTGCTGGCGGCGCTGGCGCTCTGGTACGGTTATGCCACCCGCGCCAAACCGCAGGCGCTGGCGAGGGTTTCCTTCTCCGCGCTGCCGGGCTGGGCCGATACCGATCTTGCCCCCGCCCTGGCTGCCTTCCAGCAAAGCTGCGCCGCGCTGGCGAAAAAGCCGCCTTCGACATCCATGGGCTATGCCGGCACCTTCGGCGACTGGCAGGTGGCGTGCGTCAGCGCGGGCGGCGATGCGCGCGAATTCTTCGCGGGCAATTTCACGCCCTATGAACTGGAAGGCGGGCCGGGGCTTTTCACCGGCTATTACGAGCCGCTGATTTCCGGCAGCCGCACGCAACATGGTTCCTATCAAACGCCGGTCTACGGCATGCCCGACGATCTGGTGCGCGCAGACCTGGGTGCATTCTCGCCCACGCTGAAGGGCGAGCATATCTCCGGCCGCCTGCAGGGCCATGCCCTGGTTCCCTATGCGGCGCGGGACGAGATCACGCGCACCGGGATCGCCAATGCCAGGATTCTTTTCTGGTGCGATGATCCCGTCGGCTTGTTCTTTTTGCAGATACAGGGATCGGGGCGGGTGCGGCTGGATGACGGCACGATGGAGCGCATCGCCTATGCGGGCGAAAATGGCCGCCCCTATACCGCCATCGGCCGGGTGCTGATCGCACAAGGCCAGCTGACACGCGAAGCGGTCAGCCTGGCCAGCATCCGCGCCTGGCTGAAGGCGCATCCCGAAAGGCAGAACGAGATTCTGGGCACCAACCAGTCCTATATTTTCTTCCGCGAAGCGCCGCTGGGCGATGCAAGGCTTGGAAGCCCCGGCACCCTGGGCGTGGGCCTGACGCCGGGAGCAAGCGCCGCGGTGGACATGCGGCTGAACGCGCTGGGCGCGCCTTATTATGTGGCAGCAGAATCCACCAAAGGGCTTTTTATCGCCCAGGATACGGGCGGCGCCATTCGCGGGTTGGCGCGGGCCGACATCTTTTTCGGCTTTGGCGAAAAGGCCGAAGCCCAGGCGGGCGGCATGAAGGCGCGGGGACGCATGTTCGTGCTGCTGCCCAACGCACTGGCCGAAAGGCTGGGCGCCTATCACCGCGTGCCGTGATGCGAAAACGCCCCCTTTGAAAAAAAGAAAGACCACGGATGATGAAAAGGCCCTGTTCCGCGCTGTGGCGGAGCAGCCCATCAAGCCCGTCCTGGCCCGTAAAAACGCTGGAAAAGCGTCCACAAAGGCCGAGGCGGTGGAATTGGACGGCAACACGGCGGCCCGGCTGAAAAAAGGCGCGCAATCGCCGGAAGCCAAGCTGGACCTGCATGGGCTGACAGAATCTTCGGCGCATGGCGCGCTGCTGTCATTCCTGGAGCGGGCGCAGCGCCAAGGCCTGCGCCTGGTGCTGGTGGTGACGGGCAAGGGCAACAAGGCGAAAGATGAAAGCGCGGCGTGGATGATGCGCGATACCGGGGTGCTGAAGGAAATGGTGCCGCGCTGGCTGCGCGAAAAGGATTTCGTGCGCCTGACCAGCGGCCATGGCGCGGCCCATCGCAAACATGGCGGCGACGGCGCGCTTTATGTCTATGTGCGCAAGAGCCGCTAGAGCAGGCCGATTTTTCCGGCCATCTCTTTGAGAGACGTTTCCGGCCGTGCGCCATAATGCGAGATGATTTCAGCCGCGGCCATCACGCCCAACCGCCCGCAAGCGTCCAGTTTTTTCTCGCGCGCCAGGCCAAACAAAAACCCCGCCGCAAATTGATCGCCGGCGCCGGTGCTGTCCACCACCTTGGCCACCGGCATGGCGGCAACGGCATGACGCTCGCCGCCATGGATCACCACGCAGCCGGAAGCGCCGCGTGTCACAGCTGCGATGCCGCCCCAGGCCGACAATTTATTTGCCACGGCTTCAAAGTCATCCGTCTCGAACAGCGCCTTGGCTTCGTCTTCATTGGCGAACAGAATATCCAGGCCCTTCATCAATTCCAGGAACTCATCCCGGAAACGGCCCACGCAGAAAGCATCCGACAGGGACAGCGCAATCTTGCCGCCCGCCTTGCGCGCCGCGGCGATGGCCTTGCGGGCCGCGTCCTTGGCCTCGTCCGTGTCCCAGAGATAGCCTTCGATATAAAGAATCTTCGCCGCCATGATGTCGTCCACAGAGACATCATCCGGCGTCATTTCGCGGCAGGCCCCCAGATATGTGTTCATGCTGCGCTGGCCGTCCTCGGTCACCACGATCACGGACGAGGCGGTGGGCGAGCCGCCCGCGACCGGCGCATTGGCATAGGTCACGCCCAAGGCCTTGAGGCTTTCCCCGAACGCCTTGCCCAGCCGGTCATCACAAACCTTGCCGATGAAAAGGGCGTTGCCGCCCAGGGACGCCAGGCCCGCCATGGTGTTGGCGGCGCTGCCGCCCGCCGCTTCCACGGAACCGGTCAACTGCTTGTGCAATTCGCCGGCGCGATATTCGTCAATCAGGGTCATGCCGCCCTTGGCGATGCCATGGGTCAAGAGGAACTGGTCATCCACCGCCGCGATCACATCCATGATGGCGTTGCCCAGACCCGCGACATCGTATTTTTGCGTCATGACATTCCCCGGCTATAAGAAGCCCGGACTTACGGGACCAAAGCCATGTTCGCAAGCCTGCGCCGCGCGCCTTTCGTGATTTTGCCGCTTGCGCTGGCCTGCTGCGCGCCGGTGGCGAAAAACGCGCCCGCACCGGCTATCACCGCCCCCAGCGTGCCGGTGGCCCCGCCGCCGCCGCGGGGCGAGCCGGTGGAATTCGCCGGCGCCCCCACCGCAAAGCTGAAGGGCATGCTGGGCGAGCCGGCCTTCATGCGCAAAGAAGGCGCGGGAGAAATCTGGCGCTATGACGGGACAGGCTGCCACGCCTTTTTCTTCCTGTTCAGCGATGCCGTCCGCCATGTGGAAACCCTGCCGCGCGGGACCGCCAGCGCCGCGGACCCTGCTTGTCTTAGCGGCTTGCAGAAGATTTCTTGAGCTTCAGCTTCGGCTTCTCCACCGGCAGTTCTTTGGTCTTGTCGGGGAAATGGCAGAGGTCGCGTTCCACGCAGGTGGGGCAGAGCGGCTTTCGCGCAACGCAAGTATAGCGCCCATGCAGGATCAGCCAGTGATGGGCATGGTCCATGTATTTTTGCGGCACGCGTTTCAGAAGCCCCATTTCCACGTCCAGCACATTCTTTCCCGGCGCCAGGCCGGTGCGGTTGGAGACGCGGAAGATATGCGTGTCCACCGCCATGGTGGGCTGGCCGAAGGCCACATTCAGAACCACGTTCGCGGTCTTGCGGCCCACGCCGGGCAATGCCTCCAGCGCGGCGCGGTCATCCGGCACCTTGCCGCCATGCTGTTCGATCAGGATTTTCGACAGGGCGATCACATTCTTCGCCTTGCCCTTGTAAAGCCCGATGGTCTTGATGGCTTCGGCCAGGTTCGCCTCGCCCAGCGCCAGCATCTTTTCCGGCGTATCCACGGCCTTGAACAACGGCCCGGTGGCCTTGTTCACGGATTTGTCGGTGGCCTGGGCCGACAGCGCCACCGCCACCAGCAAGGTGTAAGGGCTATTATATTCCAGCTCGGTTTTCGGATGCGGGTCAATTTTCTGCAGCCGCGCGAAGAAGCTTTCAATCTCCGCAGCGGTCATCAACTTTGGCATCAAAGACCAAGAACATCCGTCATGGAATACAGACCCGGCTTCTTGCCCTGGCCCCAGCGCGCCGCGGTGATGGCGCCCTTGGCAAAGATGCCGCGGTCTTCGGCCAGATGCGACAGCACGATGCGCTCGCCCGCGCCCGCCAGAATTACCTGGTGATCGCCCACCACGCTGCCGCCGCGCAGGGCGGCAAAGCCGATATCGCCATCTTTCCGCGCGCCCGTATGGCCGTCGCGGGAGCGCACGGAATTCTTCGCCAGCGCGATATTGCGCCCCTTGGCCGCCGCTTCACCCAGCAGAAGCGCGGTACCGGACGGCGCATCCACCTTCATGCGGTGATGCATTTCCAGGATCTCGACATCAAAGCCGGGCAGGGCGCGCGCCGCCTGTTCCACCAGCGCCGCCAGAAGATTGACACCCAGGCTCATATTGCCGGACTTGACGATCACGGCATGGCGGGCGGCAGCGGCCAGCCGCGCCTCGGCATCGGCGCCAAAGCCGGTGGTGCCGATGACATGGACAATGCGCGCCTGGGCCGACAAATCCGCCAGCGCCAGCGACACGGCGGGGGCGGTGAAATCCACCACCGCCTGTGCCGCCGCCAGCAGTGGCAGCGCGTCCGCGGAAAGCTTGATTCCGTTGGGTTGCAGCCCCGCCAGCACGCCGCTGTCGGCGCCAAGATCGGGATGGCCTTCGGCTTCCAGCGCGCCGGCCAGCTTCACGCCAGCCTGGCTGCTGATTTCGCGGATCAGCGCCCGGCCCATGCGGCCCGACGCGCCTGCCACCACAATGTTCACATCCGCCATGGCTCAGGCCCTTGTATCAATCGTCACGGGGCCGTCGCCCCGCCGCGCCACCGTCACCATGGCGGGGCGCAGCAACCTGTCACCGATCATAAAGCCGCTCTGCACCACATCCACAATGGTGCCCGGCGGCTTGTCGCCGCCCGGCACTTCGGCGATGGCCTGGTGCAAATTGGGATCGAACTTGCCTTCGGTTTCCACCTGGCGGACGCCATAGGTCTCCATGGTCTTGAGGAGCTGCCGGTCGGTGGCCTCGACCCCGTCCAGCACGGCGCGGATCTGCGGATCGGCGGCGCTGCGCAATTCCGGCGGGCAGGCGGCAAGCGCCCGCGCGAAATTGTCGGCAATGCCCAGCATGTCGCGGGCAAAGCGGCTGACGGCATATTGCGATGCCTCGGACTTTTCCTTTTCGGCGCGACGGCGGATATTTTCCACCTCGGCCAGGGCGCGCAGGCGCTGGTCCTTCAACTCCGCCACTTCCGTTTGCAGCGCCTGCAGCACGGCGAATTCGGCGGCGCCCGGCGCATCTTCATTGGCGGCGGGGGTCTGGGGGATATCGGTATCGTCACTCATGTCAGGGTCCTTGAACAATTAAGAGAGAAGTCTGCCAATGACTTTCGCGGTGTGGTCCACCATGGGAATGATGCGGCCATAATTCAGGCGCGTGGGGCCCAGCACGCCGATCACGCCCACGATTTTTCCGGCGGCATTGGCATAGGGCGCCGCCACGATGGAAGAGCCGGACAGGGAAAACAGCCGCGTTTCCGAGCCGATGAAGATATGCACGCCGTCGCCATCCTTGGCCAGTTCCAACAGGCGGATCAGGTCATTCTTGCGCTCGATGTCCGCGAAAAGGTTTCGCACCCGTTCGATGTCGCCTTGTGCATCCATGCTGTCCAGCAGGTTGGCGGTGCCGCGCACGATCAGCACATTTTCCTCGGCCCGCGCCACGCCGCTGTTGCTGTGCGACAGCGTAGCCAACCCTTCGGCCACCACCTTGGCGGTGAGGGAGTCGAGTTCGCGCCGCTCGCTTTCCAGCTCGGCCAATATCTCGCCCCGCGCCGCATCCAGGGTGCGACCGCGCAAACGGGCATTGAGATAGTTGGACGCTTCCGACAGAGCGGAGACGGGCAGCCCCGCCGGAATGGCGATGACGCGATTTTCCACCTGGCCGTCATCGCTGACCATGATCACCAGCGCCTTGCCGGGACCGGCGGCGACAAATTCCAAATGCTTGAAGCCGGCATCCTGCTTGGCCGTCATCACCAGCCCGGCGCAGCGCGACAGTCCGGACAACAAGGTGGTGGCCTCGGTCAGAACATCTTCAAAGCGCCGCTCGCTGCCGCGCATGCTGGCTTCGATCACGCCGCGTTCATTGGCGTCGAGGTCGCCCACTTCCAAAAGGCCGTCCACGAACAGGCGCAGGCCCTTTTCGGTGGGCACGCGGCCCGCGCTGGTGTGGGGCGCATAGAGCAGGCCCATATTCTCAAGATCGGCCATCACATTGCGGATGGAGGCAGGCGACAGCGCCAGGGGCAGGCGCTGGGACAGGGTGCGCGATCCCACCGGCTCGCCCGACGACAGAAAGGCTTCCACCAGATGGCGGAAGACTTCGCGCGGGCGTTCGCTTAAAAGCGCGGAGGAGAGGCGGGATTCCACTTCAAGCCTTTGATAATAAACATTAAAACGCGGATTGGGGCATCCCATTGGACGCCCGGCGGCAAAGGGGCTAGGTAACCGGCCCGTCAGCCACCTTCAAGCCCGGCAAGATATACACAGCCATGCGCCTATCCAACCGTAGCTCCGACGCGCTCCGCCCCGTTTCGCTCACCCCCGGTTATGCCCGCCATGCCGAAGGCTCGTGCCTGGCCAAGTTCGGCGACACCCATGTGCTGGTCACCGCCAGCCTGGAAGAAAAAGCGCCGCCTTTCCTGAAAGGTTCCGGCAAGGGCTGGGTGACGGCGGAATATGGCATGTTGCCCCGCTCCACCCATGAACGCATGCGCCGCGAGGCCGCGGCCGGCAAGCAGTCGGGCCGCACCCAGGAAATCCAGCGGCTGGTGGGACGATCCCTGCGCGCCATCTGTGACCTGACGGCGATCGGCGAACGCCAGATCGTGATCGACTGCGATGTGCTGCAGGCCGATGGCGGCACCCGCACCGCCGCCATCACCGGCGGTTATGTGGCGCTGGCCCAGTGCATCGGCTTCATGCAGAAGACCGGCATGGTGACCAGGCCCGTCCTGAAGGATCATGTCGCGGCCATCAGCTGCGGCATCATCAAGGGTGAGCCCATGCTGGATTTGGACTATGACGAAGATTCCACCGCCCAGACCGATGCCAATTTTGTCATCACCGGTTCGGGCGGGCTGGTCGAGATTCAAGGCACCGCCGAAGGCGCGCCGTTCAGCGAAGAAGAGCTGGGCCGGTTGCTGGGCCTGGCGCGCAAGGGCGTGGGCGAACTTATTCTTCTGCAGCAGCAGGCGCTGAAATGAAGCTGCCGCGCGGCAGTGTCCTGGTGGTGGCAAGCCACAATCCGGGCAAGGTGCGGGAGATAAAGGCGCTGCTGGGTCCGCACGGGATCGAGCCGGTCAGCGCGGGCGATCTGAATTTGCCCGAGCCGGAAGAAACCGGCGCCACCTTCATCGCAAATGCCGAATTGAAAGCCCGCGCCGCCGCGGATGCGTCCGGCCATGCGGCGCTGGCCGATGATTCCGGGCTGTGCGTCAATGCGCTGGGCGGTGCGCCCGGCATCTATTCGGCGCGCTGGGCCGGACCCACCAAGAATTTTTCCATCGCCATGGCGCGGCTTGAGAAAGAGCTGCGCGGCAAGACGGATTTGACGGCCTATTTCGTTTGCGCGCTTTGCGTTGCGATGCCCGGCGGAGAGATGCGAATTTTCGAAGGCGAGGCGCATGGCAAGCTTGCTTTCCCGCCGCGTGGGGAAAAAGGTTTTGGCTATGACCCTATCTTTATTCCCGATGGCCTGGACGAGACGTTCGCCGAGCTGGATCCCGGGTACAAACATTCCATCAGCCACCGCGCCCGCGCTTTTGAAAAGCTTCTGCACAGCGGCCTTTTCACCGAGGCTATGTAGGTGGCGTTCGGCATCTATGTTCATTGGCCCTTCTGCGCCGCCAAATGTCCCTATTGCGATTTCAACTCCCATGTTCGCTCCCGAATAGACGAAGACGGCTGGGTCGCCGGAATCGAACAGGAACTGGACTGGATCGTGGCGCGGCAAGGCGGCGAACGCCCGGTGGTGGAAACGATATTCTTCGGCGGCGGCACGCCGTCCCTGATGGCGGGAAAATCGGTTGGCCGCATCCTGGAAAAAATCGCGCGCCTCTGGCCCCACGCCAATGACGTGGAAGTGACACTGGAAGCCAATCCCGCCAGCGCCGATGCCGCCCGCTTTGCCGATTACCGGGCTGCGGGCGTGAACCGGCTATCTCTTGGTGTGCAGGCCTTGAACGACAAAGACCTGAAAATGCTGGGCCGTTTGCATGATGCAGCGGAAGCAAAAGCCGCGCTGGCGCTGGCCATGCGCAGTTTTGAGCGCGTGTCGCTGGACCTGATCTATGCCCGCCCCAGCCAGACGGAAGATGAATGGCGCGCGGAATTGAAACAGGCGCTGGCCTTTGGCACCGACCATCTTTCGCTTTACCAGCTTACCATCGAACCACAGACGCCGTTCGCGCTGCTGCACCAGACGGGGCAGCTGGTCATTCCCGATGACGACATCGCGGCGGTGTTGTACCAGGTGACGCAGGAATTGACGGAGGCAGCGGGGCTTCCGACCTATGAGATCTCCAACCATGCAAAGGCGGGATCGGAAAGTCGTCATAACCTGATCTATTGGCGCTATGGCGATTATGCCGGTGTCGGTCCTGGCGCGCATGGCCGTCTCAACCTGGATGGAATACGCACCGCCACCGCCACCACCCGCCTGCCGGAACGCTGGCGCGAATCCCTGGAAAAATATGGCACGGCATTCGAGGATTTTGTTCCCGTGCCGGACGCCGACGCGGCGCGTGAGCACCTGCTGATGAATCTGCGCCTGGCCGAAGGGTTAGACTTGAGCGCCTATCAGGCGCGCTGGAACACACGGCCTGACGCCAACAAAATCGCGCCGTTGATTGGTGATGGCTTTCTGACGCAAGACGGCGACATCATTCGCCCCACGCCCAGCGGGCGCTTGCTGCTCAACCGCGTAATAAGTGCGTTGCTGAACTAGGACGCCGGTTTCTGGAAAGTGCGCGGCGCTGGGTCCACCACATGGAAACCGTCCGGCTGCACTTCCAGGATTGCCAGGCCGCGTTCCGACGTGCCGTCGGCATTGAAGCGGAAAATCCCGTCCACGCCGGAAAAGCCATTGGGGTCCATCAGCGCTCCCGGCGTGAAGCGATGATAGGGCGTGCCAGATGACAGCAGGGCAATCAGCGACACCGCGTCATAGGCCAGCGACGCCAGCGCGGGCGGATTGGCTCCATAGGTTTCCTTGTAACGGGCATTGAAGGCATCATCCGCATCGGGCGCGGGGGCTGCGAACCAGCCGCCTTCCAGCGACGATTCCCGGATGATGGCCGGATCATCCCACAGACCCGGTCCCAGCAGTTTCACTTTCGCCGGATCAAGCCCGCTGAAGGCGAGAGATGGCGCGATGGCGCGCAGGACCGAGCCGCCCTGCGCGATCAGGACAGCATCGGCCTGTGTCTTGGCGATGGCGGCCGAGGGCGCCATCACGGTGGAGGAGTTGGGCGCGAAGCGTTCCAGATCCAGGCTGGTGGCGCCCACATCCTTCACCGCATCGCCATAGGCGCGCGCCACCACATCGCCATAGGGCGTGGTCGGCACCATGGCCGCGAAATTCCTGTGGCCCTGGGCGGCGGCGTAACTCACCACCCGCTTGATCTCGCTCTGCGGCAGGAACGACAAAAGATAAACGCCATTGCCCGCCACGGTACGTTCGGTGGAAAAAGCCAGCACCGGGATGCCCCGGTCGCGCGCCACGGGGGCCACGGCGGAGACGGACGCCCCGAACAGCGGGCCGACAATGATCTCGGCCCCCTGTGCCAGCAGCTTGCGCGCGGCATTGGCGGCCGCGTCGGGGCCAGCGCCTTCATCGGCGGTCATCAAGAGAATGTCGCGGTTGCCCGCATCGAACATGGCCAGTTCCGCCGATTTGATCATGGCGGCGGCCAGGGCGCGGGTCTGGGCCGACCCGGTCAGGGGCAGGATCATGCCCACCCGCACGGGGGTGCGGCCGGGAGCGGTGGAAAGACGCAGGAATTCGGGCATGTCCCGGTCCAGCGGATTGGCGGCGGTGGGCGCGGGCGGAGCCACGATCATGGGCGGGGGCGCGAGTTTGGGCGGCGCGGCGCAACCGGCTATGCCAATCAGCATCAGGGTGGCACAAATACGCAATGAAACAGGCGCGGTCATCGGATCATCCTTCGGACGCAAAGAGTAAGGCGCAGAACGCTTCCCCGCAACGGGAACGCGCCAAGGAACCCGGGGCAATACCCGCCGGGCTTTACCTGGTCGCCACCCCCATCGGCCACGCACGCGACATTACGTTGCGCGCTCTGGAAGTCTTGGCAGCTGCCGACCTGATCGCCTGCGAGGACACCCGCGTCACCGCGAAATTGCTGGCCATCCATGGCATCGCCCGCCCGCTGGCGGCTTACAACGACCATAACGCGGCGCGCGAGCGGCCCAAGCTGCTGGCGAAAATCGCGGGCGGCGCGCGGGTGGCGCTGGTCAGCGATGCGGGCACGCCGCTGGTTTCCGATCCCGGCTACAAACTGGTGCGCGAAGCGCTGGCGGAAAACCTGCCGGTGGATGTGATCCCCGGCGCGTCCGCCGTGCTGGCGGGACTGTCGCTGTCGGGCCTCCCATCGGATCGCTTTTTGTTTGCGGGCTTCCTGTCGCATGCCCAGGGCGAGCGGCGCGCCGCGCTGGAAGAATTGAAAACAGTTCGCGCCACATTGATCTTCTTTGAATCCACCCAGCGGCTGGGCGAAAGCCTTTCTGCCATGGCGGAAATTTTCGGCGCCCGTGACGCGGTGGTGGCGCGGGAGCTGACCAAGCTGCACCAGGATGTGCGG
Organism: Alphaproteobacteria bacterium; assembly: GCA_947465395.1. Lineage (GTDB taxonomy): Bacteria > Pseudomonadota > Alphaproteobacteria > Micropepsales > Micropepsaceae > Rhizomicrobium. Next base: position 78,596 of record CANIAL010000006.1, read on the forward strand.
CGCGGCACGCTTGCCGACCTTGCGGCGCATTACACAAAAGCCGATGCGCCGCGCGGCGAGGCGACATTGCTGGTGGGGCCGCCGGAGAAAGTCGAAACCGATTTCGGCAAGGTGGATGCGGCGCTGGAAGCGGCCCTGGCCTTCATGCCCCTGCGCGCCGCCGCCGACATGATCGCGGCCTTGGGCGACGCCCCCCGCAAACAGGTTTATGACCGGGGTCTTGTGATCAAAGAAAAGTCGCGTGGCTGACCCGGCCCGCAGCGCCGCCCATGCCCGCGGCCATGGCGGCGAAAGCCTGGCGGCCTGGTGGTTGCGGCTGAAGGGTTACCGGATACTGGGCCGGCGCATCAAAACCCATGGCGGGGAAATTGACCTTGCGGCACTCAGCCCTTCGGGGCTTGTCTGTTTTGTGGAAGTAAAGGCGCGCGCCCAGGCGCGGGCGGCGGCGGAATCGGTCAGCCCCGGCCAGAAGGCTCGTATTGTCCATGCCGCATCCCTATATCTGGCGTCCCGGCCCCGGCTTGCCGGGCGCGGCATTCGCTTTGATATTATGGCGGTGACGCCCTTTTCCTTTCCCCGGCATTGGCCGGACGCGTGGCGACCTGATGACTGACACGAGGACCAAATGGCACTGACCGTCGCAATCCAGATGGACCCCATCGAGCGCATTGATATCGGGGGCGATTCCACCTTTGCGCTTGCGCTGGAAGCACAGGCGCGGGGCCATGGCCTTCTCTATTACGGTCCGCGCGATCTTTCCTGGCGCGAAGGAAAAGTGACGGCGCGGGTGCGGCCGTTGAATGTGCGGGCCGTGAAGGGCGATCACTTCGCGCTGGGCGACGGCTTTGTCTATGATTTGTCGGCGGCGGACGTGGTCTTGATGCGCCAGGACCCGCCTTTCGACATGGCCTATATCTCGGCCACGCATTTGCTGGAACGCATCCATCCGAAAACGCTGGTGGTGAATGACCCGGCGGAAGTTCGCAATGCGCCGGAGAAACTGTTCGTCACCCAATTCGCGGAATTCATTCCGCCCACCTTGATCACGTCGGACCCGCGTGAGATCCGCGAATTCCGCGATCAATACAAAGACATCATCCTGAAGCCGCTTTACGGCAATGGCGGCGCGGGCGTGTTTCGCGTCAAGCAGGATGACGAAAATCTGGGATCGCTGCTGGAAATGTTCACCGCCTTTTACCGCGAGCCGGTGATCGTGCAGCGCTACATTCCCGAAGTCCGGCGCGGCGACAAGCGCATCATCCTGGTGGATGGCGATGTGGCGGGCGCCATCAACCGGGTTCCCGCCATGGGCGAGGCGCGGTCCAACATGCATGTCGGGGGGCGTCCCGAGGAAACCACGCTGACGCCCCGGGAAAAGGCCATTTGCGCCGCCATCGCTCCCGAATTGAAACGCCGGGGACTTATATTTACGGGAATTGACGTGATCGGCGACTATATGACCGAAATAAACGTTACGTCTCCGACAGGCATACACGAGATCAAGCGGTTCGGCGGCGCCGATATCGCGGCCATGGTCTGGGATGCCATCGAGAAGAAACGCCAGAAGAAATGAAGATTACAAAATGATTGCATTGCGCAGGTCATCGGAACGAGGAGTCTCAAAGGCCTCCTGGCTGGATTCCAAACACAGCTTTTCCTTTGCCGATTATTACGATCCCAAGTTTGAAAGCTTTGGCGCGCTGCGCGTGATCAACGAAGACGTGATCGCGGGCGGCGGCGGCTTTGCGCCCCATCCCCACCGCGACATGGAAATCGTCACCTACATACTGGAAGGCGCGCTGGCGCACAAGGATTCCATTGGCGGCGGCGGCACCATCCAGCCCGGCGAAATCCAGCGCATGAGTGCGGGCAGCGGCATCGTTCATGCCGAATTCAACGCCAGCGCCGACAAGCCCTGTCACCTTTTGCAGATCTGGATCATGCCGTCGAAGAAAGGCATCGAGCCGTCCTATGAGCAAAAGCGCATCGACGCCAAGGCTGTTCGCAACCATTTTGCCCGCATCGCAGGTTCGGACCCGCAGGGCAACGAAGTGCGCCTGGTGCAGGATGCGGAAATCTGGGCTGCCAAGCTGGATGCGGATAACGAGGCGATCCACACACTGCGTCCTGGGCGGCGCGCTTATCTGCAGGTAGCGCGGGGCGAGATCATGCTTGGCGAAGACAAGCTGGGCGCGGGCGACGGCGCCTGCATCACCGACCAGGACAAGATAACCATCCGCTCCCGAACAGAAGCAGAAGTGTTGTTGTTCGATCTGGTTTAGGAAAACACCGGCTTTCTTCCCGTCGTTAGCGCCAGCGTCGTGCGACGCGAAGCATTTGGGCGGGGGAAGATGTCTGCTAGCGGGCCCTCTTCTTTTGGCGCCTCGCGCCAGGGGCCCGCGTGGCAGACAGATGGGGGTTACTTAACAAGTCCGAAGCGCGACTTGTAACGCGCATCGATTCCCGACAGCGGGAAATAGATGAAGACATCGGTGGTGCCGAACTGGCGGTCAATCACCGCGCCTTCGCCAATGGCGGCGCCCGCGCGCACATAACCCTTCAGCAGCGGCGGCAGGCTGCGTATGCCTTCACGCGCATCCACCGATTCTTTCGGCTGGCGGTTCATTTCCACATACAATTCGGGCAGCGCCCGCACCCGCAAATCCTGTGGCATGGGATGATAATGATGCAGATAGGATAGCGGCATGGCCAGCGCGTCGGCATCGGTGCCGGACAGCGAGGCGCAGCCGAACATCAGATCAATGTCAAAGCGCGCCACATAGGCCATCAGGCCTTTCCACAACAGCTGCATGGTGCCGGGGCGGCTGCGATAGCTTTTCAAAACGCAGGAACGGCCCAGCTCCAGGAATTTCGTGCCCGTAGCAAGACCCTTCAGCATGGGGCGCAGGTCATATTCGCCCGCGGTGTAGAAGCCGCCGGCGCGGGCCGCGTCATGCTCGCGCGTCAGGCGATAGGTGCCAACCACCATGGGCTGGCCGTCTTCGCCCAGCGCGGCGCGGTCCACCACCAAAAGGTGATCGCAAACCTCGTCATACTTGTCGAAATCGCGCTGTGCGTCCCGCATCTGGGGCGAGGGGATGGCGCTCATTTCCTCATAGAAAACCTGGTAGCGCAGGCGCTGCGCCTGTTCGACTTCGTGCTCGGTCTCGGCCAGGCGCACTTCCAGCGCGCCGGCCACGGCCAGAACGGGCCAATGTTCCTGGCGGCCTTCAAACGGTCCGGCTTCGTAGATGTTGACCACGGGTTTTCCTGTCAGCGGACTTCAAGGGGATAGACCGCCTATGTGACAGTTTTAGCCTAAAGGCGTAGCCCGGGGCAAACATCGAGAAAAGCTTCAGGCAGGAACAGGTGTTTTCCGCCGCGCCAGAATGGTGAACAAAACCAGTGCGGGAACCCCGATGGCCCCGCAGCCCAGGTAAAACAGGGCATAGGCGTTCATCAGGCCCACCTGCGCCGCCAGCCCTTCCACCACCACCCCTGAAAATCCCTTCAGGATTTTTCCTGCCCAGGAATAGGCCGAGGTCAAAAGCGCGTATTGCGTCGCGGTGTAGCCCAGGCTGGTGAGCGAGGACATGTAGGTCACAAGGGTCACGCCCGCGACGGCGATGCCGAAATTATCCAGTCCCATCACAATGGCGAAAGTGGTGGGGTCATGGGCGAAGGGCAACACTGCGTACAGCATGGTGCCCAGAATCTGGACGCTTCCGCCAACCAGCAGCGCGTACATGAAGCCCAGCCGCAGCGAGAGATAGCCGCCCGCCGCCACGCCCAGGAAAACGCCCACCAGGCCAACGCTGCCGCGCACCGCGCCCACCATGTCCTTCGACAGGCCAAGGTCCACGTAAAGCGGACTGAACATGGGGCCGCTGACAAAATTGGGAAGCTGGAAAAGGCTGATTGCCGCCAGCATCAGGATGGCAGCCGGACCATGGGTGCGGAAGAAGGCGATGAAGGGCCCGGCAATGGCGTCGAACAATCCGCGCCCCGACCATAGCGGCGCTGCCTGGGCGGCAACGGCGCGCTCGCTGCGTACAGGCTCAGCGGCAAAAAAGGTGGCGGTGAGGCCGATGCCCATCAGCGCGCCGAAAATAATGTAAGACGTGTTCCATCCCACACGCTGGGCAATGGGAAGGATCATGGCTTCGGCCGCCAGCAGCGCCGTGCGATACCCCAATGTGTAGGCGGACGTCAGAAGTCCCAATTCATCAGCATCCGCCGCGCTTTCAATCCGCCAGGCGTCAACCGCGACATCCTGGGTGGAAGAACTGAAGGCCACCACCAGCGCAAATGCGCCCAGCAGCACCAGCCCGTGGCCGACGCCCGTGATGGCCATGGCGCACAGCGCCGATCCCACCAGTATCTGCGCCAGCGCCATCCAGCCGCGCCGCCTGCCCAGCCGACCGAACAGGGGCGCATCCATGCGATCAAGGAACGGGGCCCAAAGGAATTTCAGGGAATAGGCCAGGCCCACCCAAGACAGAAAGCCGATGGCTTTCAAGGTGGTGCCTTCATCGCGCAGCCAATAGCCGAAGGTGTTGCCCACCATCAGGAATGGCAGGCCCGACGAAAAGCCCAGCGCCAGCATCGAAAGGACGCGGGGGCTCAGATATTCACGGAATGAGTAACGCCGTCTGGTCATGCCGCGCGAGTATGCGGCACTCCATCCTCGTTGGGAAACAGCATCAGGAACATTTCTTCCAGCTCGGACGGGTCCACCGGCTTGGTCAAAAAGCCGTCCATGCCCGCTTCCTGGCAGGCCCGCTTGCCGGTCTCCAGCGCATCGGCGGTCAGCGCCACGATGGGGGTGCGGCGGCGGTTATTCTCCGCTTCCCAGGCGCGGATGGCGCGGGTGGCCTCGATCCCGTCCATGCCCGGCATGTGGATGTCGGTGAGCAGAAGGTCGAAATCCTCTTCCTGCATGGCGGCCACGGCGGCGGTGCCGGTGGTGACCTCGCGGGCCTTGTGGCCCCGGCGGCGCAGAAGTTCGCGGATCAGCAGCGCATTGACGGGATTGTCCTCGGCCAGCAGGATTTTCAGGCCATTGCCCAGATTGGGCGGCGGCAGAGGCGCGGGCGGTGCGACGGGCGCGGGCGGCGCTTCCGGCGCGACCATGGGCGGCAGTTCGGGCATCGCATCCAATACTGGCGGCATTTCCATCGGCGATTCCAGAACCGGCGGCGGCGGTTCGGACAAGACCTCGATCAATTCTGCTTCCGGCTCCGGCAGGATTTCGCGTTTTCCCGGGCCTTCCATCATGCAGACGCGCAGCCGCGCATTCAGCGAGCCTTCGCGCACCGGCTTCACCAGGTAACCGGCAAAGCCCATGGTCTTGAGCTTCTCAAGCTGCGCGCGCGCCGTGGGGGTCACCAGCACCAGCGTGGGCACGGCCAGATCGGGCGGGGCCAGCATATCCGGTTCGCTGTCGGTGCCGGAATCGATCAGCACCGCGTCAATGCGCCCGCCCGGCGGCAGATGCGAGAAGTTGATGGATTCGCCGCCGGCATATTCGATCTGGCGGCCCATGCCTTCGCGCAGCGCCTTGTTGCGGCTGACAATGGCGATGCGTTTTCCCGCCAGCGGCAATTCGTCATATTCGGGTGCGGCCCGCACCACCATGGCCGGAAGCGTGAACCAGAAACAGCTGCCGTTTTCGGGACCGGCTTCCACGCCGATCTCGCCGCCCATGGTTTCCACCAGGCGCTTGGAGATGGCCAAACCAAGACCCGAGCCGCCGAACTTGCGCGCATGGCTGGAATCGGCCTGCACGAATTCCTGGAAGATTTCCTGGCGCTTGGCGGCGGGCACGCCGACGCCGGTGTCGCGCACTTCCACGCGCAGGAAGTCGCGGTCGCGGCCTTCGAACATCTTGACTTCGACGCAAAGTCCGCCTTTTTCCGTGAATTTGACGGCATTGCCCATCAGGTTGGTCAGGACCTGGCGGAAGCGGACTTCGTCCACCCGGATGGAAGTGGGAACGTCGCGTGCGGCGGCGGTCGCGATCTCAATGCCCTTGGCATGGGCGCGGGGCGCCAGCAATTCGGCCACGCCGGCCATCAGTGCGCGCACATCCACTTCATCGTCATCCAGGGTGAGTGTGCCGGATTCAATCTTGGAAAAGTCCAGAATGTCGCCGATCAAGGCCAGCAGGGCTTCACCGGACTCGGTGATGGCGCGCGCATAGGTGCGCTGTTCCGGCGAAAGATCAGTTTCCAGCAGCAACCGGCCCATGCCCAAGACGCCGCTCATGGGCGTGCGGATTTCATGGCTCATGGTGGCCAGGAAGCCGGACTTGGCGCGGCTGCCCGCTTCGGCGGAATCGCGCGCTTCGGTCAGCGCATCTTCCAGCGCCTTGCGTTCGGTGATGTCGCGGCCCACGCTTTGCACTTCCACCAGGCGGCCATAGGAATCGCGGACCGCATAATCTTCCCAGCTTATCCAGCGCCAGCCGATGGCGGTGCGAACATGCTGGTCATAGCGGGCGCGGCCGCGGCCAGATTCCAATCCCGCGAAACTGCCGAACAAGGGCGCGCGGCTTTCGGGATGCAGTTCGGGCGCGAAGGGATAGCCAATGGCCCGGGCCGGATCCAGGCCGAACATCTTGAAGAAGGCATCGTTGGCGTAGGTGAGACGGCTTGAGGCATCGCGGCGGAAAATCGCATCGCCCTGTGCGTCCACCAGGCCCTTGTAGCGCACTTCGCTTTGATAGAGCCACCCGTTCATGGCCGCAGCATTGCGAAGCGATGCTTCCAGCCGTGCCGCCGCTGCCTTGGACTCATTGGCCTGGCGGGTAAGAAGATCGTTGCGCTCGCGCCCCACCAGCAAGATGTTGATCAGGAACGCCAGCGCCAGCGCCAGCAGCGCGCCGAAGCTGGCAGGCGACACGATGGTAAGATGCCCGGACAGAAGAATGTCGGCGGTGGCCGCGACCAGCATCAGCCCGGCCAGGACCCCGAATACGACCCGGATGACGCGTGCAATGGTCAAGCTGTTGATGCCCCGTGTGAAGGCGGGCATTTTGCCGTCTGATCCCATACGAAATGCTTAAAAGTTCCGAACTTAAGGCGGGGTTAAGCTTTGGCTTAAAATGGTCCCCTTTGTCGCGCTTTTACCCTGCTTAATCAGATGGTTAACCGGGAACCCGACTGCGGCCGCCCCCACCGTCACAAAAGCTTTGCAGGACTGTGATGTTCCTGAACCGGGGCCTCACGAAACTGGGCCTTGCCGCCCCGTCCCAACAGCTCATGACCGATATCGCCTTGACCGATTATGCCGCCGAAAAAGCCGGGTCCATGCGTAGAGCCGCCCGTGGCGAACCGCTGTTCCGGGGGCTGACATTTTTGGCCGCCCTGTTCGTGCTGGTGCTGTTCATCGGCGTGATGATCGCACTGACCATGGGATCGCTGCCCGCCATCAAGGAATTCGGCCCCGCCTTTCTCTGGACGGAAACCTGGAAGCCAGCGACGGAAAAATTCGGCGCATTCTCCGCCATTGTCGGCACATTGGTGACCTCGTTCCTGGCCATGCTGGTGGCGTTGCCGGTGGGCATCGGCATCGCGATTTTTCTCACCGAGCTTTGCCCGCGCTGGCTGCGCCGCCCCATCGGCATTGCCATCGAATTGCTGGCCGGCATTCCGTCCATCATCTACGGCATCTGGGGCCTGTTCGTTTTCGCGCCCTGGTTCCAGTTGCACCTGCAGGAACCCATCATCGAAGCGTTCGCCAATGTGCCCGTGCTGGGCACGTTGCTGGGCGGCACCGCCTATGGCATCGGCACATTCACAGCGGGCTTGATCCTGAGCATCATGATCCTGCCCTTTATCGCAGCGGTAACGCGCGATGTTTTCCTCACCGTGCCTTCCATGCTGAAGGAAGCCGCTTACGGGCTTGGCTGCACCACCTGGGAAGTGATGTGGCAGGTGGTGATCCCGTATGCGCGCACCGGCGTTTTCGGCGGCGCGATGCTGGCCCTGGGCCGGGCGCTGGGCGAAACCATGGCGGTGACTTTCGTGATCGGCAATGCGCACCGTTTGTCGCCATCCCTGTTCGCGCCGGGCACCAGCATCTCGGCCACCATCGCCAATGAATTCACCGAGGCGACCACCGAGCTTTACACCTCGTCGCTGATCACCATGGGCCTGATCCTGTTCTTTATTACCTTCATCGTCCTGGCTACGGCGCAATTGATGCTGCGCCGCCTTGAAAAGCAGGCCGGCAAATGACCCACCAGATCAACAAAGGGCTTTATGCGCGCCGCCGGATGATCAATGGCGTCTTCCTGTTATTGTCCACGGGCGCGGCTGTATTCGGCCTGGTCTGGCTGGCCTTCATCCTGGGCGCGCTTCTGAAAGAAGGCGTTCAGGCCCTGTCGCCCACGCTGTTCACGCTTTCCACGCCGCCGCCGGGAACGCCGGGCGGTCTTGCCAACGCCATCTATGGCAGCGTCACCATGAGCCTGGCCGCGGTCGTTGTGGGAACGCCCATCGGGCTGATGGCTGGAACATATCTGGCGGAGTATGGCCGCCACACGCGCTTTGCCTTCGTGGTGCGCTTCATCAACGACATTCTCCTCAGCGCGCCGTCTATCGTCACCGGCCTGTTCATCTATGAAATCCTGGTGCGGCCCATGGGGCACTTCTCAGCTATCGCGGGCGCAGCGTCCTTGGTTGTGATCGTGATCCCGGTGGTGGTGCGCACCACCGAAAACATGCTGCTGCTGGTTCCCAACGGGCTTCGCGAGGCGGCCTCCGCCCTGGGCGCGCCCGGCAATTTCGTGATCCGCTCCGTCACCTGGAAGGCGGCGCAGGCCGGCATCGTCACCGGCGTGCTCTTGGCGGTGGCGCGCATTTCCGGCGAAACCGCGCCGCTGCTTTTCACGTCACTGAACAACCAGTTCTTCAACACCGGCTTCACCACGCCCATGGCGTCGCTGCCGGTGGTGATCTTCCAGTATGCGCTGTCGCCCTATGACGACTGGCATGCGCTGGCCTGGGCGGGCGCGCTGCTGGTCACCGCCACGGTTCTTACGCTTTCGATCATCGCGCGGGTTTTGGAAAACAGGCAACGGAATTGATGCAAATGGACACGATGACAGCACCCGCCGCGACCGCCGCACATGGTGCGCCCAAGACCAAGATCAACATCCAGGATCTTTGCTTCTATTACGGCGCTTCCAAGGCGCTGAAGGGCATTTCCCTGCCCATCCATGACCGCAAGGTCACAGCCTTTATCGGCCCGTCCGGCTGCGGCAAGTCCACCTTGCTGCGCGCCATCAACCGCATCTACGAGCTTTATCCCAACCAGCGTGCCGAAGGCCTGGTGGAAATGGACGGCGAAAATGTGCTGCTGGCCAAGGACCTCAATCTGCTGCGCGCCCGCATTGGCATGGTTTTCCAGAAGCCCACGCCGTTTCCCATGTCCATCTATGACAATGTGGCGTTCGGCATCCGCCTTTATGAACGCCTGCCCAAGTCCGAGCTGGAGGGCCGCATTGAAAGCGCGCTCACCCGCGCCGCGCTATGGGGCGAAGTGAAGGACAAGCTGAACGCCTCGGGCCTTTCGCTCTCGGGCGGCCAGCAGCAGCGTCTCTGCATCGCCCGCACCGTGGCGACGCGGCCCGAAGTGATTTTATTGGACGAGCCTTGCTCGGCGCTGGACCCGATTTCCACGGCGCGTATCGAGGAGCTGATTGACGAACTGGCCGCCGACTACACCATCGTGATGGTGACCCATAACATGCAGCAGGCCAGCCGCGCTTCCGACTATACCGCCTTCATGTATCTGGGCGAGCTGGTGGAATATGGCGCCACGGAAAAAATCTTCACCGCGCCCGCCAATCGCCAGACCGAGCAGTACATAACAGGCAGGTTTGGTTAGACGTAATCGGCGGCGAGGGTTTCATCGCGGCGCGGACTTTTGTCCGTCGCGTTGAACAACAGGCTCAAGACGACGCCCACCGCCAAATTCAGCGCCAGTGCGCTCAGGGCCGCATAGCATGGCACCGTTATCCCGAATATGTGCAGCGCATAGATGGAGCTTTTGAAGCCCAGGCTCCAGGCCATGGCAGTGCCCGCTGCGATGCCGCTGACCAGCCCCGCCAGAAGCGCCATGGGATGGAACCAGCGCGTGAACAGCGCGATCAGCACCGGCGGCACGGTCTGGCAGATCCAGATGCCGCCCAGGAGTTGCAGCTCGATGGCATAGGTGCTTTGCAATTCCAGCACGAACACCAATGCCGCCAGCTTGGCGCAAAGCGAAACCAGCTTGGCCACCCGCGCTTCGGATTGCGGCGAACAGTCGAGCGCGATCCAGGCCTTGTAGATATTGCGGGTGAAAAGATTGCCGCAGGCGATCGCCATGATGGCGGCCGGCACCAGCGCACCGATGGCGATGGCGGCAAAGGCGATGCCCGCGAACCAGTTGGGGAACATGGTCAGGAACAGCGCCGGCACCGCGAAATTGTTGCCGAAACGGTCAAAGCCGCCGGCATATTGCGGCATGGCGCGCACGCCCGCCGCAATGGCCATGAAACCCAGCAGCGCGATCAGCGCCAGGGCAAAGGAATAGGCGGGCAGGATGATAGCGTTGCGCTCCACCACCTTGCGGCTGGAGGCGGACAGCATGCCCGTCAGGGCATGGGGATACAGGAACAGCGCCAGCACCGATCCAAAGGCCAGGCTGGAATAGGCAAAGCCCGCGCCCAGATTGCTTGATGTGCCTTTCGCCAGGATCAGTTTTTCCGGCGCCACGGCGGCGAAAATCTTGGCATAGCCGCCCAGCTCGATGGGAATGATCACGATGGCCGCGATCACGGTGGCGTAGACCAGCATGTCTTTCACGATGGCGATCAGCGCAGTGCCGCGAAGGCCGCTGGAATAGGTGTAAAGCGCCAGCACCAAAAATGCGATCAAGAGCGGCAGATTGGGAATCACATCCAGCCCCGGCAGGGACTGGATGCCCAGGGCCGCGATCACCACCTGAAGCCCCAGCAGCTGCAGCGCGATATAGGGAATGGTGGCCATGATGCCGGTCAGCGCCACGGCCAGGGCCAGACTGCGGCTGCCGAAACGGCCGCGCACGAAATCCGCAGCGGTGACATAGCCGTGACGGCTGGCGACCGACCATAGCCGCGCAAAGCCCACGAACAAAAGCGGATAGGCCAGCATGCCATAGGGGATGGCGAAAAAGCCGGTGGCGCCCGCGCCAAACATCAATGCGGGGACGGCCACGAATGTGTAGGCGGTATAGAGATCGCCGCCCAGAAGAAACCAGGCGATCAAGGTGCCGAACCTGCGCCCGCCCAGGCCCCATTCGGTCAGCTGCGAAAGATCGCCCTTGCGCCAGCGAGCCGCCAGCAGGCCCAGGCCGGTGACCAGCGCGAACAGAAGAAAGAAAACGGTCAAGGTGACAGGATCGGACTTGATCCCCGAAATCGCCGGCATTGCTGGTCCCCACGCTTACGCCCGGCATGATGCTAGTGCATCAACCCGTGGCTTGTCGCCAGAAAGTGATTGGTCGCTAGAAAGTAACTTGCGAGCGCAGCGCGACGGCCTGGAAATGCTGGCCGACTTCCGTGTCCGCGATTGCCGGGGTGCCGAGCGTTCCCAGCCGGTGGACGGTGACGTCCTGACCCTGCAGGGTGAATTTTACCACCGGGTTGATGTACCAGTTGACGCCCAATGTGGCGATATCCTGTGTGCCGCCGCGCACGCCGTCCACGGGCATGGCGCTGCCCGCCATACCGGGATGGTCGTTGAAATCCATGTTGCTGTAGCGGGCCGCGATTTCCCAGGCGCCGATGCCGCCTTCGCCGAAATTGTGGCCGGGGCGGGGGCCGGTAAAGACGGCGTTGCCGGGATTCCAGCCATGCCGTTCGCCGGTCAGAAGATAGGACGCCTCCAGGTAATAGCCGCCAAAGCCATATGCATTGCTGCTGGCCCGGTCCTTGACCCCGAATTTGAAATAACCGCCTTGCGCGTAAAAGCTGCGCCAGGTGATGCCGCTTTCCAGATTGACCGCCCAGGCATTGTCCACGTTCAGCGCGCCCGCCGAGACCAGCTTGATGGCCTGTGTGTCCACTGCCAGCTCGGGCGACGAAGCAAAGGTTATCAGGCGCGGCGAATTGGCGGCGGCGGTCTGGTCCGGCCCGCGCACAATATCGGTGACGGCGCTGGAAATCACAAAGCGCGTGTCCTTGTCCGTGTAGAGCGTGTAGCCGACGCGCCCCACCACGGCCAGTTGCTCGTCAAAGGCGCCGGCCTCCTGCACCTTGCCGCCCGATACCGACAGGGCGCCGTAAAGATTGCGGCCCGCGTAAATGATGCTGGCCGTCTCGCGCACGCCACCCGCCATGGCGCGCTGCACATCGGCGGCCGAGCCGCGCTCCAGGAACAGCATGTCGCCGCCCGCCGTGGCGTCGGCCAGGCCGGCGGGCGGCGATGATGCGCCCAGGCGGAAGGTCCAGTCCGGCACGCCGTTATAATCCACGATCATGCGGCGGATGGAGCCTGGTGTCTCAACGCCGCCGCCGCCGAAATCCACGATCGCGGCATAGGACCAGTCGCCAAAGACATTTCCCTGAAGCCCGATCTGGGCGCGGCGAAAATTTGCGCCGCTGGAAAGATCGGGCCCGTTGGCGGCGGCAAGATTGCGCGATGTCGCGGGCTGCATGAAATACGCCATGTCATATTGCATGGTCATGCGTAAGGAGGCCGAGAAGCGTCCGTCCGATGACGTCACCATCAGCCGCCCATTGGCGATGCTGGTCTTGGGCATGTCCTGTGTGGCCAGGCGCTGGGCGTCGGTCTGGGCGGCGAATTTGGCGACCAGCGACTCGATCTTTTGATCCTGCTGTTTCAGGCGCGTTTCCACGACGGGTGCAGAAGTGGGCGGTGGCGCGGGCGGCATTGGGGCGGATGCGGGCTTGAGCGCCCGGGTCAGATCGCTGATTTCCTTGCGCTGGGCTTCGATCTGGCCCTGCTGGCGCTCGATCATTTTCTGCATCTGGTCCAGCCGCCGGGCGATGGCCGCGTCGTCTGCAAAAGCAGGCGCGCAAAATTCCAGCAGCGCGCAAATGCCCGCCGCACCCTTCAGGACTTTGATGAAATGGCCCCGCATAATGTCCCCCGACAGCGGGGATGGTTAGCGGGCAGGGCCGGTCAAATCAATGCAATCGGCGACACACTTGCCGGTAATCGGCGGCAAACGCTGGACCGATAATTCGTCAGCCAGCTTGGCCTAGAAAGCGATCTGGGAGCGGAACGCCACGGTATTGAAACGCTGGTTCTGGTTGAAATTGGGCGTGGCCACCGTGCCCGCGGGCGAGCCGGGGGCGATATTGTCGCCGATGCGGCTGACCTGGGTGTTCTGGAGTTGCAGGGCGAATTTCAGCGCCGTGTTGGGATACCAGTTCAGGCCCAACGTGGCGATATCCTGCTTGCCGCCGCGCATACCGCCGGCGGGCAAGGCGCTGCCCGCCACGCCTTCATGGTCGTTGAGGTTCAGGCTGGAAAAGCGCGCCGCGACTTCCCAGGCGCCGAACCCGCCTTCCGACGAGAAATTGATGCGGGGACGGGGCGAGGTGAAAGCGCCATTGGCGGCGGACCAGCCGCGCGCTTCACCCGTCAGGACCCAGGCGGCTTCCGCATACCAGCCGTCAAAGCCAAACCCGCGCAGGGTGGCGACGCCGCGCTGGTCCATGCCGTATTTGAAATAGCCGGCCTGGGCCAGGACGCTTTGATAGGTGACGGCGCTTTCCAGATTCCAGTTCCAGGCATCGGTGGCGTTGGCCAGGGCGGCGGAAACAAACTTGGTGCTGTTGTCGTCCACGATGATTTCGGGCGGATTGGAAATGGTGAAGGGCCGGGCTGATGCCGACAGCGAACCGGTATCGGCGGGTTTGTAGACATAAGTCCCAGCGCCGCTGATCACCCAGCGCCAGTCATTGTTCACGAATGGCGTGTAGGCCACGCGCGCCACCACCGCCTGCTGTTCATCAAAAGCGGATGTGGCCTGCACCTTGTCGCCGGTATAGGCCAGTGAAGCGAAAAGGTCGGTGCCGGTATAAAGCACCTCGACCGAATCGCGCCCGTCGCCGCCCGCCATGTTGCGCGCGGCGTCGCCGGGGCTGGAGCGTTCCAGGAAAATGGAATCGGTGGCGGCATAGGAATCATCAAGACCCGTGGACGGCGGATGCGCCCCGATGCGGAAGGCGAACGGCGCCAGCCCGTCATATTCCAGATAGGCCTGCTGGATATGGCCCGGCGTCTCGGTGCCGGTGGAGCCGCCCGAGCCATAATCCATGTTGAAGTAATAGGACCAGTCGCCGAAGATTTTTCCCTGCAGCCCGATCTGGGCCCGGCGGAAATTGCTGCCACTGGAAAGATCGGGTCCCAGGGACAGCGTGCGCGCGCGCGCACCTTGCATGTAATAGCCCATGTCATACTGGCCCGTCAGGCGCAGCGCGGCGCTGAAACGGCCATCGGCGGAGGCGACAGAGAGGCGGCCATTGGTGACGCTGGTCTGGGGCGCTTCCTGCACGGCCAGGCGCTGGCTGTCGGCCTGCGCTGCAAATGTTTTCACCAGCGCGTCAATCTTCTGGTTCTGCTGTACCAGATGCGTTTCCACTGCTGCTGGCGGCGGCGCGGCGGGTTCGACGGCGGCAGGCGATGCGCCGTGAAGTTGCGAATTGAGTGTGGTGATTTCCTTTTTCTGGGATTCGATCTCGCGCTGCTGGCGCTCGATCATGCGCTGCATGCGGTCCAGGCGGCGGCCGATCTCGGCATCATCTGCAAGCGCAGGCAGCGCCATGGATGCAAGCGTGGCACCGGAAAGAAGGAGAATCCGCAAGCGCATGGATTAAGTCCTACTTGGAAAGAACGGTGAAGCCCAGTTTCTCGAACACCGCTTTTGCGGTGGGTGAAGAAAGAAAGGCCAGGAAAGCGCGCGCATCGGCGGTGGGCGCGGCGCCGGGATTCTTCACCAATGCGGCGGGATACAGGATGGGCTGGTGGCTGTTTTCAGGAAACACGCCGACTACCCGCACATTGGGTTCGGCCTTGGCGTCGGTTTCATAGACGATGCCCAGCGGCGCTTCGCCCCGCGCCACATAGGACAATGCCACGCGCACATTTTCCGCATTGACCAGATGATTGACCACGCTGTTCCACACGCCCAGCGATGTCAGCGCGGTGCGGCCATATTTTCCCGCCGGCACCGAATCCGGATCGGCCATGGAAAGGCGCCCGCCTTTCAGCGCCCCGGCCAGGTCGAAATGCGGCGCGATGGTCACTTGCGTGTTCACATCCTTGGAGGCAACCAGAACAAGCTTGTTGCCCAACAGGTTGACCCGGCTGTCCGACAGCACCAGCCCGCGCTGGTCCAGGTAATCCATCCAGTCCAGGTCGGCGGAAATGAAAATGTCCGCGCCGCCGGATGATTCAATCTGGCGCGCCAGCGCCGAAGACGCGGCCAGTGACGCCACCGCGGTCTTGCCGGTCTGCTTGTTGAAGGCGGCGGTCAATTCCTTCATGGCGTCGGCCAGGGACGCGGCGGCGAACACCGTCACATCGGCGGCCATGGCCGCGCCGCTGAGCGACAGCGTGATGCCCAGCACCAGTGCCAGAATGGAGACGCGATTTTTCATGGGACCCCCGTGATATCCGTTCCAATATCATGCCCAATTACCCAGCAAAAGCCTTGCCCTTGCGATAGTGCCAGCGTCAGGATGCCTCATGGAGAAGCTGTTTATTCGCATACCCATCACCGATTCCGCGCCGGTGGGGCCGGGCAAGACCCAGCTTCTGGAACTGGTGGCTGAGACAGGCTCCATCCGGTCCGCCGCCATCAAGATGAAGTTGAGCTACCGGCGGGCCTGGATGCTGCTGGCCGAAATGGAAAAAAGCTTTGGTGCACCCGTGCTGGCGCGGCAGACGGGCGGCAAGCGCGGCGGCGGGGCGCAACTGACCCCGCTGGGGGCCGATATCGTCAAGCATTTCCGCGCTGCGGAGCGCGCCGCCATCAAGGCTATCCAGCCCGAACTGGTGGCGCTCAACCGGTTGAAGAAGCGTGGCCCCGTCTAAGCAGACTTAAAGTCAGG
Source organism: Alphaproteobacteria bacterium (assembly GCA_947465395.1). Classification (GTDB taxonomy): domain Bacteria; phylum Pseudomonadota; class Alphaproteobacteria; order Micropepsales; family Micropepsaceae; genus Rhizomicrobium. The sequence continues at coordinate 94,710 of CANIAL010000006.1, forward strand.
CCTGCTTGCGGCTGATCATGACCAGGCCCAAACCCGCGAAGACGGCAATCGCGCCAAAGGCGGTGGGGATCCAGACGGTGTGGTCTTCCTTGGAATTGACCTCGATGGGGCCAAGCTTCACCACCGGCTTGGTTTCGGTCCAGGTGATGCGGCTGAGGAAAAGACCGGCGATGCCGCCGATAATCAGAACCAGTCCCAAAATCATCATCGGTTTCATGAAATGCCCTCCAAATCGGCCGAATTGGCCTAATCAAATGGGAAACGCGGCCCAGGGAACAAAAGTTCCATGGCTTGTCCCAGTCGGCACGCGCGGGAATAATGTCCCGGCATAAAGGGGACGTCATGCGCAGGATCGTCGCTTCGGTTTTCACCAGCCTGGACGGCGTGATGCAGGCGCCGGGCGGGCCGCAGGAAGATCCCACCGGCGGTTTCGGGTTTGGCGGCTGGGTTGCGCCCTATTTCGATGCCGAACTGGGCGGGGCGATGGGCGAGATTTTTGCGCAGCCCTTCGACTTGCTGCTGGGCCGCAAGACCTATGACATCTTCGCCGCGCACTGGCCCTATGTCACCGATCCGGCCGATCCCATCGCCGGGCTGTTCAACAGCGCGACAAAATACGTGGCCTCGCGCGGCGCACCCAAACTTGCCTGGGCGAACAGCAAGCTTCTGGGCGCGGATACTGTCGGCGCGCTGAAGAAGCTGAAAAGCGAAAACGGCCCTGACCTGCTGGTGCAAGGCTCGGCCGATTTCCTGCAGACATTGTGGAGCCAGAATTTGGTGGATGAATTCTGCCTGCTGACTTTTCCCCTGCTGCTGGGCAAGGGCAAGAAGGTGTTTGGTGGAAGCGCCGCGCCCACCGCTTTGAAGCTGGTCAAGTCCAAGACCTATTCCACCGGCGTTATCGTGGCGAATTATGTGCCGGACGGCGCGGTCAGGACCGGCGACTTCGGTCAACCCGAACCCAGCGCTGCAGAACTGGAACGCCGCCGCAATCTCATCTGATATTTTTGTTGGCGTTCAGCTTTGCAGCGACAGCCTGCGATAGGACAGCGCCTCGGCCAGATGCGTCTTGGCCACCGTCTCGGCCCCGGCAAGATCGGCGATGGTGCGCGCCACTTTCAGGACACGGTGATAGCCGCGCGCCGACAGCCGCATGCGTTCGGCGGCATCATGCAGCAGACGCGCACCGGCCGGTTCCGGCGTCGCCACCCGGTCCAGCAATTCGCCTTCCGCTTCGGCATTGGTGCGGATGCCAAGTCCATCAAAACGCGCGCGCTGTATGTCGCGGGCGCGGGCCACGCGGGCGGCCACTTCCCGGTTGCCTTCAGCGGGCGGCGGCAAACTCAAATCGGCGGCGCTGACGCTGGCCACCTCCACATGCAAATCAATGCGGTCGAACAGGGGTCCTGAAATGCGGGCCTGATAGTCCGCGCCGCATTTTGGTGCGCGACCGCAGCCTTGCACGGGGTCGGTCAGGTAGCCGCAGCGGCAGGGGTTCATCGCGGCCACCAGCTGGAAGCGCGCCGGATAACGCACATGGGCGTTGGCACGCGCCACCACCGCTTCGCCCGTCTCGATCGGCTGGCGCAAGGAATCCAGCACGCCGCGTTGAAACTCCGGCAGCTCGTCCAGAAACAAAACACCCAGATGCGCGAGGCTCACTTCGCCGGGCCGCACTTTCAAGCCGCCGCCCACCAGCGCCGCCATGGAAGCGGAATGATGCGGATTGCGGAAAGGCCGCTCGCGGCTGATGGCGCCGTCCGTCAATTCGCCCGCCAGGGACCGCACCATGGAAATCTCCAGCGCCTCGCGCGCATCCAGTGGTGGCAGCAATCCCGGCAGTCGCTGCGCCAGCATGGACTTGCCCGCGCCCGGCGGGCCGATCATCAGAAGATTATGGCCACCGGCGGCGGCGATCTCCAGCGCGCGCTTGGCGCTTTCCTGTCCCTTCACGTCTTTCAAATCGGGAATGGCGCGTGATGCGTCGGCCAACCGCGCAGCGGGCGGGCTTAAAACGGATGCGCCCTTCATGTGATTGACCAGCGCAATCAGCGACGGCGTGGCCAGGATGTTGAGGTCACCCGCCCAGGCCGCTTCCGCGCCGCAGGCCGCGGGGCATATCAACCCGCGATTCTGCGCCACCGCCGCGATGGCCGCGGGCAAGACACCGGCCACCGGCGTCACGGCGGCGTCCAGCGACAATTCCCCCAGCGCCACATAATTGGCCATTTCGCTGGCGGGCAGCACGCCCATCGCCGCCAGCAATCCCAGCGCGATGGGAAGATCGTAATGCGATCCTTCCTTGGGAAGATCGGCGGGCGCCAGGTTCACCGTGATGCGCTTGAAGGGCAGCGCCAGGCCAATGGCGGTCAGCGCGGCGCGCACGCGCTCGCGGCTTTCGGCCACCGCCTTGTCGGCCAGTCCCACAATGTTGAATTGCCCGCCGCCGGAATCGCCGACATGCACCTGCACGTCCACTTCGCGGGCTTCGATGCCCTGAAAGGCAACGGTATAAATGTGGGCGACCGTCATCGAAGCCCGCTCGTATTTTTTATTGGTCGCACGGCCGAACGCGCTTCGCGCTGGCCGGTGCTCCGATTTAATGGTCGCACGGCCGGACGCGCTTCGCGCTGGCCGGTGCTCCGGCGCGCTTCGATGCCCTGAAACGCCACCGTATATGTGTGTGCGACGGTCATGCAGCCCCCTGCGGGGCGCAGCCTATGCGGGATTTTCGGGGCTGGCGAGTCGGACCGTTATTCGGGGGCTATCGTGACCTTGATGCCATCGGTCTCGGGACCGACGATGATCTGGCAGGAGAGGCGCGAGTTCGGCTCCACCGCCAGCGCCATGTCCAGCATGTCAATTTCGCCTTCGGACGGCGCGGGCAGTTTCTCGAACCAGCCGTCATTCACATAGACATGGCAGGTGGCGCAGGCGCAGGCGCCGCCGCATTCCGCCGCGATGTCCAGCCCGCCATCGCGCAGGCTTTCCATCACCGTCCAGCCGTCGCGGCCTTCCAGTTCATGTTCCTTGCCCTGACGGTCAATGGCGATGATCTTCACGAGACACCCAGTTTCTTTTGCAGGGATGAAGACGAGGTCGTGTACTGGAAGCGCAGTTTCTCATGCGGGCGGCAGACATGGAAGGCGGCCTGCGCCATCAAAGCCGCTTCATGGAAGCCCGACAAGATCAATTTCAGCTTGCCGGTATAGGTGTTGATGTCGCCGATGGCGAAGATGCCCGGCGTCTGGCTTTCAAAGCGGGCCGTGTCCACCGGGATCAGGTTTTCATGCAGGTTGATGCCGAACTCGGCAATGGGACCCAGCTTGATGGTCAGGCCGAAGAAGGGCAGGAACGTATCGGCTTCGTGATGCCACTCCGTCTTGTCATGGCCCGCCAACGTCACGCCCGACAATTTGCCCGCATCGCCATGCAGCGCCTTGACCGAGGCGATGTGGAACTTGACCTTGCCTTCCTTTTCCAGCTCGCGCATCTGGTTGACGCTGTGGGCCGCGGCGCGGAAGCCGTCGCGGTGATGCACCAGGGTCAATGACTTCGCCAGCGGCGCCAGGTTGATCACCCAGTCCAGCGCGCTGTCGCCGCCGCCCGCGATCAAGATGTTCTTGCCGCGAAATGTTTCCATCTTGCGAACGGCGTAATGTACGCCGATGCCGTCGCCAGCATTTTCGAATGTCTCGATGCCGGGCAGGGGCGGGCGCTTGGGCACAAAGCTGCCCGCGCCGGCGGCCACGACCACCACATGGGCGATGATCTCGGTGCCCGCATCGGTGGAAAGTTTCCAGCGGCCGTCATCCAGCTTCTCAAGCGTCTTGGCCATTTCGCCAAAATGAAATTGCGGCGCGAAAGGCGCGGCCTGTTCCATCAGCCGGTTGGTCAGTTCCTGGCCGGTGACAATGGGGATGCCGGGAATGTCATAGATGGGCTTTTCGGGATAAAGCTCGGTGCATTGCCCGCCCGCCCGGTCGAGGATGTCCACCAGATGGCATTTCAGGTCCAGCAGACCCAGCTCAAAAACCGCGAACAGGCCGATGGGACCTGCGCCGATAATCACAACATCTGTTTCAATGGCGGCCACGATATTCCACACCTAACTTCATGTAATGCTTGGGAAAGTGTGGTGGTTATATGAGCTAGCCCCAGCTTCAACAAGCTCCAGATGGGAGCAAAAACTAAGCGGCCAGATAGGTGCGGATAAAACCCCGTACCGTGTCGGCGGCGCTTTGCAGGTCACGGATGGCGGCGGCCGCCGTCTCGGTATTGGCGGGATCCAGGGGTTCTGCGGCGGCAGCGGCCTCGCCCATGCCGAAAGCGCCCACCCCGCGGGCGGCGCCCTTTATCGTATGGGTGATTTCGCGCCAGGTCTTGGTGTCGCGGCTGGCCAGAACGCTGTTCAGTTGCGCCACCATGTCGGTGACCTGGGAATCAAAAAGCCGCAGGATTTCAGCATTCAGCGCACGCTCGCCGCCCGTATAACGGGCCAGATGCTCCATATCGATGATGCTGTCTGCCACGCTGCTCTCCCCCTTTTTGGAGGCGGCCAGTATCCCCCATCCCCCTAAAAGCGGCGTTAATGGCTTCTCGCTGGGCAAGGGGCCTGTCCTGGCCTAAAGTCGGGGCCACAAAGGCGTGGGTCATGGTGCGAAACTTTGAACGAAATCAACCGGTTCTGCTGGAGCCGGTGAATGATGCAACCGGCGAGACCCCGGAGGCGCGCAGCCGCGCCTTCACGCCGCCGCCTGCGCCCAAGCGCCGCTTTGCCATGGTCGCCATCAGCTTTGCCGCCATCCTGTCCGCCTTCTGGATCGGGGTGTGGGGCGCTTATCTGTGGGGCTTCATGGGGCCGCGCGGGCTGTCCGCGCTGGACATGCAGCAAATGTCGCTCTGGGCCTCGGCGATCCTTCTTCCGCCCTTCTTCTTCCTGGCCATCGCCGCCACCCTGGGCCGCGCCGCCGATTTGTCGGCCAGCGCCCGGGCCATGGCCGCCGCCGCCGAACATCTTTTCAGCGCCGATGAAAATGCCAGCCGCGATGCCGCACGTCTTGGCCGCGCCGTGCGCCGCGAACTGGATACCCTCAACACCGGTCTTGATGGCGCCTTCGGACGCTTGCGCGCGCTTGAGACATCGCTGGAAAACCAGATCGGCGCCCTGGACGAAGCGGGCGCCCGCGCCGAAATGCGCACCCAGTCCATCGCGGCGCGCCTGTCGCAGGAAAGCCAGCGCCTGGAATCGGCCAGCGACCAGATGAGCGATGCGGCATCACGCGCCAGCGAAATGGTGGCGGGGCGTTCGGCGCATCTGAAATCCGCCATCGAAGCTGCTGAAGGCTCGCTGAAAATGGCGGCGCAGTCCTTGGACGTGCAGGCCGCCGGGTTCCGCGCCGCCGCCCATGCTGCCGCCGAAGCGCCCCACGCCGCGGCAGTGGAGCTGGACGAGCAGTCCAAGAAAATCGAAACCGTGTCCGACGCGGCCCTGGCGCGCGCCGAATTCGTGCTGGCGCGTCAGGAAAAGCATCGTGCCGCCATGGGCGACATGCTGGCGCGGCTGAAGGAAGACAGCGCCATGTTCGAAGGCACATTGGCGCAGCAGCGTTCGGGCATGGAATCGGCCATCGGCGCGCTGGGCGGCGAAGCCCGGCGTTTTGAAATGGTGACGGGCGACGCCGAACGGCACCTGGAACTGATCATGGCGAATGCCGCATCGCGCGCTTCGCAGCTGACACAGGCCTTTGCGCGCGAAGCTGAACGCTTGACGGAAACTTCGGACGCCGCCTCCGTGGTACTCAGCAATCTCGTGGCGGCCTTGCATGATGCGGGCGATGGCGCGCAGACCTTGATCGGCCAGAGCGCCGAACAGGCCAAGCAGGATGCGCGGCACCTGGTGGGTGAAGCCATGGCCGAATGCGAAAAGCTTTTGCGCGCGGCCGGCGAAATGTCGGCGGAGGCGGCGCAGCTGCGCGGCAGCCTGGCCGGCACCATCGCCGATGTGGAACGCCATCTGTCGCGCCTTCCCGCGCTGGCCCAGGACGAAGCCCAGCGCGTGCGCCAGATGATCCAGGTGGAAACCGAACAGATGCTGGACCTGTCGGCCCGCACCATCTCCACGCTTCACGCCAGCGCCGCACATGAAAAACAGGATCGCCCCGCGCCCAAACCGGAATCGGTTGACGATGGCCTGAAAGGCCTGGCGCGCAAGCTGACGCAAAAGCCGCGCCGCGACCTGCGCGGCGATGCCGATCCCAAGCGCTGGGAAATGAAAACGCTTCTGGCCAACGCCGACACGGACGAGGCCCCGCGCGTGCTGCAGCCCGGCAATGCCGCCGCTTTGGGCGCGCTGGAAGTGGCGCTGGCCGACATGGCGATTGACCTGGACGCGATTGGCGGGGCCGCCGCCAGCGCTCAGGACTGGAAACATTATCTGGCCGGCGACCGCACGATTTTCGCGCGCCGGGTGGCGGGCGCGATTGACGATGCCGCCATCCACCGCATCGCCGGTCATTACCGCGAAGATACGCGCTTCCATGATGCGGCGGATGCTTACCTGGCGGAGTTCGAGACCATGCTGGCCCGCGCCCGTGACGGCGATGGCGGCGGGTTGCTGACATCGACCTTGTTGTCAGCCGACACCGGCAAAATCTATCTGGCGATTGCTTATGCCTTAGGCCGTCTCTGATCGCCTGAGACGCGCCGCATAAAAGCCATCCATGCCGCCTTGATCGTTCAGGTGACAGGGCAGGGTACGCAGATCGCCCTCCGGCGTGATCCATTCGGAATGGCCGAAGACATCTGCTGGTGTCACGGGCGCGCGGGCGAATTCCGGGTTGGTGTCAAGAAAGGCCGCGATCTGTTCTTCGCCTTCCTCGCGCTCCAGGGAGCAGACGGCAAAGACCAACATCCCGCCCGGCTCCACCATATTGGCCGCGTTTTGCAGGATTTCATAAGACGCCGCGCTGGCCGCGGTGATGTCCGCCGCGCCGCGAATCCAGGGCAGATCGGGATGCCGCCTTATGGTGCCGGTGGCGGTGCAGGGCGCATCCAGCAGCACCAGACCGGCGCGCCCTTCAAGACCTGGGGCATAATCGCGGGCATCGGCTTCCACCAGTTCCGCCGTCAGCCCGACGCGGCCCAGATTTTCCGCCACGCGCTTCATGCGCGTCGCATCGCGTTCCACGGCGATGACCTGTGCGCCCGCTGCCGCAAGCTGCAAGGTCTTGCCGCCGGGCGCGGCGCAAAGCTCGATCACGCGTTTGCCCTTCACATCGCCCAGCAATGCCGCGGGCAAGGTGGCGGCGGCGTCCTGCACCCACCAGTCACCGCCGGCAAAGCCCGGCATATCTTCGATGCGCGCTGCGTCATGCACGCGGCGCACGGGGCCGAACAGGGCCTCGCTTTCCGGGAATGCCGCGCCGGGATTTTTCAGGACAATGTCCAGCGGTGCTTCGCGGCCATGCGCGGCGGCAATATCGCGCGCCAGCGCATCGCCATATTGCGCTGTCCAGCGGCCCAGCAGCCAGTCCGGCGTGTTGAGGCTTGCCGGTGTGTTGGCCAGCACGGCTTCGCCTTCGCGCGCCACGCGACGCAGGACCGCATTGATCAGCGGCTTGAAATGCACGGCCTTGGCATCCGACGCCGCCAGCCGGTTGGCGCCGTCCACGGCGGCATGCGCTGCCACTTTCAGAATCAGAAGTTCGCACGCCCCCATCAGCAAGATTTCCCCCGCCGGTCCCGCCTTGTGCGGGGATAGCGGCTTGGGCGCGAAATGGCGGATGACAGCATCCAGTTGACCAAAATGGCGCAGGGTCTGGCTTGCCAGCGCACGCGCGAAACCGGCATCGCGGGACGCCAGGCATTCCAGCAACGATAACTGGCCGTCCAGTTGCCGCCGCTTGCCCAGCACGCCCGACAAAAGCGCCAGCGCCGCGGCGCGGGATGATGCTTCAGGCGCGCTCAATTCCAGGGTCCGGCGGCGGGCGCTTTTTGCGCCGCCATGGCGCGAAGTCGCGCCACGCGCTCTTCGGTGGAAGGATGGCTGGCGAACAGGCCTGACAATCCCCCATGCAGCGGATTGACGATGAACATGTGCGCCGTGGCGGGATTGGCGTCGGCGGGCGGGTTCAAGACACGCTGGGCACTGTCGTCAATCGCCGTCAGCGCATCGGCCAGCCACAAGGGGCGCCCGGTCAATTCCGCGCCCGCCTTGTCGGCTTCGAATTCGCGGCTGCGGCTGATGGCCGATTGCACCAGCAGCGCCGCGAACGGCGCCAGCATGGTCACCAGCAGCATGCCGATCAGGCCTGTGCCACGGTTTTCGCGGTTGCCGCCCATGAAGAAAGCAAAATTCGCCAGCATGCCGATGGCGCCCGCGATCACCGCTGTGATGGTCATGGTCAGCGTGTCGCGGTTCTTCACATGGCCCAGTTCATGCGCGATCACGCCCGCCAATTCTTCCGGCCCCAGCCGCGCCAGCAATCCCGACGTCACGCACACAGCCGCATGATGCGGATTGCGCCCGGTGGCGAAGGCATTGGGCTGTTCATTCTGCGCGATATAAACGGCGGGCATGGGCAGGCCCGCCTGCGCCGCCAATCTTTCCACGATGTGATAAAGCGCTGGCTCGCTGCCCGCATCCACGGCCCTCGCGCCGTACATGGACAGCAGCATCTTGTCCGAGTTCCAATAGGCCAGCAGGTTGATCCCCGCCGCCATCACGAATGCGATGCCCATGCCAGGCCCGCCGCCGATCATGGCGCCCACCACCAGGAACAGCGCCATCAGCGCCGACATCAGGATTCCGGTTTTCAGGCTGTTCATACCAAGTGGTCCAAGCACACATTCCTGATGTAAGCTGACGGGGAACAGGGTCAAGACAATGGCAGATTCACCAGAAGACATTGCCAAGCGCATCGCGGAAGCCGGTAAGCGCGCCCGGGCCGAGGCGGATGCCCGCCGCAAACCCGCGCCAGCCCTTCCCCCTGAACAGGGCGGCCCCAAGGGGCCGGAGCCCACCCGTTATGGCGATTGGGAGAAAAAAGGCCTGATTTCCGACTTTTAAACAGGGTCTTAGGCCTCCTTGATCCGGGGCCACCCAAGGTCCACATAACAAGTGTCCCAGCCGGAAAACCCAAAATGTTCATCCAGACCGAAGACACGCCCAATCCCGCCACCCTGAAATTCATTCCGGGCCGCGATGTGATGGGACTGGGCGCGGTGGCCGATTTTCCCAGCGCCGAACAGGCAGCCCGCTCGCCCCTGGCGCGGGCCTTGTTCCAGACGCCCGATGTCTCGCGGGTGTTTTTCGGGGCCGACTTTATTTCGGTGACCAAGCGCGCCGGCGAATGGAGCCATCTCAAGCCCGCCATCCTGGGCGTGATCATGGATCATTTCACGCAAGGGTTGCCTTTGATCGAAGGCGGCGCGGAAGAAGTTGATGCGGGCGATTACGGCCAGGGCGATCCCGAAATCGTTTCCCAGATAAAAGAGCTGATTGATACCCGCGTCCGCCCCGCCGTGGCGCAGGATGGCGGCGACATCATCTTCAAGGGTTTTGACGGCACCAGCGGCATCGTCTCGCTGCACTTGCAAGGGTCGTGCGCGGGCTGCCCGTCTTCCACCATGACCTTGAAGAACGGCATCGAGAACATGCTGCGCCATTATGTGCCGGAAGTGACTGCCGTTCAGGCGGTCTGATCCCCAACGCTGGAGTTTCTTTTATATGTCTGATCATGCCGTCAGCGATGCTGCGCTGGATACCATCTTCCGCGAAGCGCATACCCAGAACAAATGGACCGACAAGCCGGTATCCCCTGCGCTGCTGATGGCGGTTTATGATCTGATGCGCCTGGCGCCGACCGCCGCCAACACCTCGCCCGCGCGCATCGTCTTTGTCACCAGCGACGAAGCCAAGGCGCGGCTGAAACCCATCCTGGCCGAAGGCAACCGCGAAAAGACCATGACGGCGCCCGCCATCGCGCTGATCGGCCATGATCTGGATTTCTATGAGCATCTGCCCAAGCTGTTTCCCAACAACCCCAAGATGAAGGACAATTTCGCGGGCAAGCCCGAACTGATCCAGACCGTGGCGTTCCGCAACGGCTCGCTGCAGGGTGCCTATTTTATCCTGGCGGCGCGGGCTTTGGGGCTGGATTGCGGCCCCATGTCGGGCTTCAACAATGATGCGCTGGACAAGGAATTCTTCGCCGGCACCAACATCAAGTCCAACTTCATCTGCGCTGTTGGCCATGGCGACCCGGCGGGCGTCTTCCCGCGCAATCCCCGCCTCAGCTTCGATGAAGCCTGTAAAATCGTTTGAAGCTGCTGGCGGTTGATACGGCGCTTGGCGCCTGTTCCGCCGCCGTGCTGGACGGGGAAAAGATTCTCTCCCATCAATTCGTTCCCATGGCGCGCGGCCATGCCGAGGCGCTGGCGCCCATGGTGGCCGATGTCATGCGCGAAGCGGGCCTGGGGTTTGACGCGCTGGATCGTCTTGCCGTCACCACCGGCCCTGGCACCTTTACAGGACAGCGCGTGGGCCTAGCCTTCATGCGCGGGCTTAAGCTGGCGCTGAAGAAACCCTTGGTCGGTGTCACCAGCATGGAAGCCATGGCGATGGCGACGGAAAAAAGAAACGCCGCCGTCATTCACGACGCCAAGCGTGACGAAGCCTATCTGTTGCTGTGGGATGGTGGCGTGGTGCTGGAGCCCATGGTGATGGGCTTTGCCTCGGCGATAGAAAAAATCCGCGCCTTTACGCCGGATGTGATCGCAGGCACGGGCGCGGTGCAGGCCGCATCACAGACCGGCATTCCCGCCAGCGATATTGAACAGCCTGATGCCCTGTGGGTGGCGCGGCTGGCCATGACACGCGATGCCGATGACGCGCCGCCTGCGCCGCTTTATTTGCGCGCGCCGGACGCGAAGTTGCCCGGCGGTAAGACCTTATGAATCTCTTCGATCCGGCGCGGGACGATGTGGGCGCATTGGCGGCGCTTCATAAAGACAGTTTTTCGCCCTGCTGGGATGGCCCCGCCATTTCATCCCTGCTGGCCGGTCCCGGCGTATTTGTACATCACCTGCCCGGCATCGGCTTTGTCATGACCCGCGTGGCCGCCGATGAAGCCGAAATCCTCACCATCGCGGTCACCCCCGCCGCCCGTGCCCAAGGCCATGGCCGCGCCCTTCTTGCGGCTGCTTCGCAAGAAGCGCATGCCCGCGGCGGCGCCCGACTGTTCCTGGAAGTCGCCACCGCCAACCAGGCAGCCCTCGCGCTTTATCGCGGGTTTGAGCGGGCGGGGATGCGAAAGGCTTATTATGCGGGCGACAACGGCCATGACGCCTGGCTGATGCAGGTGCAACTGCCGCTTCCGCCGGGGCGAAATATCCCCTAACCTTCGCCCATCAAGGGAGCGGAATGTGACGCGGGTTGAACAGCTTTGCATGGACAAGGGTCTTCGCATGACCGAACAGCGGCGGGTCATTGCGCGCGTGCTGTCCAATGCGGGCGACCATCCCGACGCCGAGGAATTGTACCGCCGCGCCGCCGCCATTGATCCGCATATTTCCATCGCCACCATCTACCGCACCGTCAAGCTGTTCGAGGATGCGGGCATATTGGAGCGCCATGATTTCCGCGATGGCCGCGCCCGCTATGAGGAAATGCCCGAAGCGCATCACGATCATCTGATTGATGTGCAGACCGGCAGCGTGATCGAATTCCGCAACGAGGAAATTGAAAAGCTGCAGCGCCGCGTGGCCGAGGAGCTGGGCTTTGAGCTGGTGGATCACCGGCTTGAATTGTATGGCGTGCCCAAGGCCAAAAAGCCGCAAAAATGATCGCGCCCCGGTAATGGAGCGGATTCGCGCGGCTGTCATACTGGCGGCCTTTCTTTTCGTGACGCTTCTGTTGATGCCGCTGCAATGGCTGGCAGTGACGTGCGGCTTTGGCTGGCGCAAGAAACTGCCCCATGCGTATCACCGTTTTGTGGCCTGGCTGTTCGGCATCCATATTCGCGTTATCGGCAAGCCCGCTTCAAGCCATGGCGTTCTGCTGGTGGCCAATCACACAAGCTGGCTGGATATCGTGATCTTCTCCGCCGTGGCGCCCATCAGCTTCATTGCAAAAGCCGAAGTAAATGCCTGGCCCTTTTTTGGGTCGCTGGCGCGGTTGCAGCGCACCGTCTTTGTGGAACGCACCCGCCGCAGCCAGACCGGCCAGGCGCGAGACGCCATCGCAGCGCGGCTTGGCGAAGGCGACATGCTGATGCTGTTTCCCGAAGGCACGTCTTCCGACGGCAACAGCGTGCTGAATTTCAAAAGCGCGCTTTTGGGGGCGGCGGAAGCGGTGATGGATGATGGCCGCCATGTGCCGGTGCAGCCGGTTTCCACCGCCTATGTCGGGCGTCACGGCATGCCCATGGGACGCGAGGACCGGCCTTTTTATGCCTGGTATGGCGACATGGAACTGGTGGGCCATTTGTGGGAGGCGCTGAAGGCCGGGCCTCTGGATGTGGTGGTGCAGTTTCATGCGCCCCTCAGCCTGGACAGCATGGACCGCAAGGAACTGGCGCAGGCGGCGGAAAATCTGGTGCGGCGCGGGCAGATTTCAGCCTTGTCCGGGTTGGTTTAAAGTGTGTTTGCGCGTGGGTTCGCCGCCCGATAAAACCCGCCCATGAAGAAGCTCTTCATCAAGACCTATGGCTGCCAGATGAACGCCTATGACAGCGCCCGCATGGCGGCGCTGCTGGCACCCATCGGCTATGGCGTCTCGCCCACCGTGCAGGATGCCGACCTGGTGATCCTCAACACCTGCCACATCCGCGAAAAGGCAGTGGAAAAAGTTTATTCGCAACTGGGCCGCCTGCGTAAAATGAAAGAGGCCCGCGCCAGTGCCGGTGACGAGATGCTGGTGGCGGTGGCCGGCTGCGTGGCTCAGGCCGAGGGGCGGGAGATTCTCACCCGCGCGCCCGGCGTGGACATGCTGGTGGGGCCGCAATCCTATCACCGCCTGCCGGAAATGATTGCGAAAGTGAGCCGCGAACGCGGCCATGCGCTGGAGACGGATTTTCCTGCGCTGGAAAAATTCGACGCGCTGCCCGCCGCCACCGGCGATGCCGGGGTCAGTGCCTTTCTCACCGTGCAGGAAGGCTGTGACAAATTCTGCAGCTTCTGCGTGGTGCCTTACACACGCGGGCCGGAACATTCGCGCGGCCCCGCGGGCATTTTGGCAGAGGCGAGGGCGCTGTGCGCCCGCGGCGCGCGCGAGATCACCTTGCTGGGCCAGAATGTGAACGCCTATCGCGGCCAGGGCGATGATGGCCGGACATGGTCGCTGGCGGAATTGATCGCTGCGCTGGCGGACATAAAAGAGCTGGCACGCATCCGCTATACCACCAGCCATCCCCGCGACATGGATGACAGCCTGATCGAAGCGCATGGCAATATTGAAAAACTGATGCCTTTCCTGCATCTGCCGGTGCAGTCCGGTTCCGATACGGTGCTGGCCGACATGAACCGCCAGCACAGCGCCGATGATTACCGCCGCATCATCGCAAGGATTCGCAAAGCCCGCCCGGACATCGCCCTGTCGTCGGATTTCATCGTGGGCCATCCCGGCGAAAGCGATGCGGATTTCGAAGCCACCATGGCGCTGGTGCGCGAGATCGGCTTCGCCCAGTCTTTCTCTTTCAAATACAGCCCGCGCCCCGGCACCCCGGCGGCGGGCGCGCGCAAGCAGATTTCCGAAAGCGTGAAGTCGGAACGGCTGGCGGCGTTGCAGGCATTGCTGATGCAACAGCAAGATGACGCCAACCGGGCCTCCATTGGTTCGGTGCGTGCGGTGCTGTTCGAGAAATTGGGCCGCGAGCCGGGGCAGCTGGTGGGCCGCACGCCCCAGCTTCAGCCGGTGCATGCCGCAGCCCCTGCATCCCTGATCAGCCAGATCCGCGACGTGAGACTGGAAATCCTCACCTCCAATTCCCTGGGCGGCCGGCTGACACAGCGTGAAAGCGCCCTCGCGTGAAACAGAAGCCCAAGAAACGCAAAGCCGCGCCGGAGCAAGTGACGCTTGAGTTTGCCGACAATGGCCTCTTGGCCGCTTTGTCCGGCCCTCACCAGAAACATTTTGCGCGCCTGGAACAGAAACTAGGCGTGATGGTGAACCAGCGCGGCAATCTGGTGGGCATTGCCGGCACGGCGGAAACCCGCGCCCGCGCCGCCACCATACTGGGCGCGCTGTATGCCCGCCTGCAAGCGGGCGAAAGCGTCACGCTTGCCGAAGTGGATGCGGAAATCCGCTTCACGGATTCGGCCCGCGCTGCCATTCCCGGTGCCATTCGCACCGCCAGCGCACGGCTGACCCGCCCGCGCACACCGGCGCAAAGCGCCTATCTGGATTTGATGCAGGAAAATCCGCTGGTCTTTGGCGTCGGCCCCGCCGGCACCGGCAAGACGTATCTCGCCGCCGCCTTTGGCGCGCACCAACTGTATGAGCGGCGGGTGGAGCGTTTGATCCTGTCGCGGCCCGCTTTGGAAGCGGGCGAGCGGCTGGGTTTCCTGCCCGGCGACCTGAAGGAAAAAATCGATCCCTATCTGCGGCCGCTCTATGACGCGTTGTTCGATGTCCTGGGCGAACAGACGACGCGCCTGATGGAGCAGGGCATCATCGAGGTTGCGCCTTTGGCCTTCATGCGCGGGCGCACGCTGACCCGCGCCTTTGTCATTCTGGACGAAGCCCAGAACACCACCAGCGCCCAGATGAAGATGTTCCTGACCCGGCTGGGCGAGGATTCGCGCATGGTGGTGACGGGCGATGCCAGCCAGAGCGACCTGCCCGGCGGGCGGCCGGAAGGGTTGGCCGAGGCGCTTTCCTTCCTGGAAGGGGTGGAAGGGGTGGGGATTGCCCGTTTCGGTGAAGCCGATGTGGTGCGCCATCCCCTCGTCAGGCGGGTGGTTGCCGCCTATACTAAAAACGGCAAATGAACGCTTCCGGCATAACGCTATTGGTAGAAGATCAGGGCTGGCGCAAGGCGCGGGGCCTGACGCCAAAGCTCAAGCGCGCCGCATTGGCAGCATTGGCGGCGTGCAAGTTTCGCGGCACTTCCTCGCTGACTTTGCTGCTGTCCAGCGACAGCCGCCTGAAAAGCCTGAACCGGGATTTTCGCGGCAAGGACAAGCCCACCAACGTCCTGTCATTTCCCGCTGCCCCCAATGGCGCGGGTTATCGCGGCGATGTGGCGCTGGCCTATGGCGCGACCCGGCGCGAGGCAAGGGCGGCGGGCAAGGATTTCGCCGACCATGCCGCGCATCTGGTGGTGCATGGGGTGTTGCACCTGGCGGGCTATGATCATGTGCGGCTTAAGGATGCGAAAATAATGGAACCGCTGGAAGCGCGCATATTGGCGGGGATGGGCATTGCCGATCCCTATCTAGAATTGAAAGCCCCCGCACGATGAGCGAACCCGGATTGTTCAGCCGGTTGATGAACATGCTGCGCGGCATGGATTCCGACAGCGCCGCCATGCGCGAAAGCCTGGAGGAAGTGATCGAGGAAAGCGACCGGCAAAGCCTGTCGCTGTCGCCCCAGGAAAGGGTGATGCTGGGCAACCTCTTTGCCTTTGGCGAATTGAAGGTGGCCGATGTGATGGTGCCGCGCGCCCAGATCGTGGCAGTGGAGGAAAGCACCAGCATGGCCGACCTGGTGGCCATGTTCCGCGAGGCGCAGCATTCGCGCCTGCCGGTGTACCGGGAAAACCTGGATGACCCGGCGGGGCTGGTGCATGTGAAAGACGCCATCGCACTGCTGGAGCCGGTTGCGGGCGACGGCTATCAACTGAAGGATTCCAGCATCGCGCGTATCATGCGGCCCATATTGTTTGCGCCGCCGTCCATGCGGGCGCTGGACCTGCTTTTAAAAATGCAGACCAGCCATACCCATCTGGCGCTGGTGATCGACGAATATGGCGGCACCGACGGGCTGGTTTCGATCGAGGACATCATCGAGGAAATCGTGGGCGACATCGCCGACGAGCATGACGACGAGGCGATTATTTTAAAGCCCGATGGCAATGGCTTTGTCGCCGATGCCCGCATGGAGCTGGAGGATTTCCAGACCCAGACCGGCATGGCGCTGCTGGATGGCGAATCGGAAGAAGAGGTGGATTCGCTGGGCGGGCTGGTGGTGTCGCTGCTGGGCCGGGTGCCGCAGCGCGGCGAGATTGTCAGCCATCCCGCTGGCTTTGTGTTCGAGGTGCTGGAAGCCGATCCCCGCCGCATCAAGCGCCTGCGCGTGCGCCCGCCCGCGCGATGAACGCTCTGGCGCGCATCTGTGATTTCGTGCGCGGGCTTTCGAGCTGGCGGAGGATTGGCTTCGGCTTTGCCGCGGGCGCGGTCTCGGCTCTGGGTTTCGCGCCGCTCAATCTCTTTCCCGTTCTTTTGCTGGGCTTCGCCGGTTTGCTGCTTCTGCTGGATGGTGCAAACGCATCACCCCGCCGTTTGCGCGCCGCTTTCTTCAGCGGCTGGTCCTTTGGTTTCGGGCAGTTCCTGGTGGGCTGGCACTGGATCGGCTACGCCTTCCTGGTGGATTCAGCCGCGCATCTTTGGCAGATGCCATTCGCGCTGGTTTTTCTCACCGCCGGGCTGGCGCTCTATTCCGGCATGGCTTGCGTCGCGGCGATGTATCTCTGGCGTCCGGGTTTTACGCGCATCCTGATTTTCGCGCTTTTCTATGCCGCCAGTGAGTGGCTGCGCGGGCACCTCTTCACCGGCTTTCCCTGGAATCTCCAGGCCTATGGCTGGGGTGCATCTTTGGCGGTGATGCAAAGCGCCAGCCTGTTCGGCGCTTACGGGCTTTCTTTCCTGACTATTCTTTTGGGCGCGTCGCTGGCGGATTTTCCCCGCCGCGCGCCCATCGCGCTGATGGCCCTGTTCGTGTGCCTTTGGGGTTACGGCGCCTGGCGGCTCAACGCCAATCCCGTCCAGACAGTGCCGGGTGTGTCGGTGCGGCTGGTGCAGCCCGACATTCCCCAGCGGGAAAAATATCAGCGCCCGCTGGTGGCGCGAAACTGGCAGCGGTTGATTGATCTCACCCGCGCGCCAGGCGCGCCGTCTCAGGAAAAGCCAACGCATATCATCTGGCCGGAAGCGGCGCCTTCCTTCATCCTGATGCGCTCGCCCCTGGCGCGGGACCAGATTGCGCTGCTCACCAATGGGGCGACCTTGATCACCGGGGCCGAGCGGGTGGGCGCGGAAGGCGGCGCGCTGGCCTTCTTCAACAGTCTTTACGTTTTCGGGCATGGCGGTCGGCTGGATGCCACATACGACAAATTTCATCTGGTGCCGTTCGGCGAATATGTGCCCTTCGCGAATCTTCTGGGCCGGGTGGGAATCACCAAGCTGACAAATGGTCCGTCGGGCTTCAGCGCTGGCGACGGCCCGCATGTTTACGCGGTGCCGGGCGCGCCCGCGATGACACCGCTGATCTGCTACGAAATCATTTTCCCCGCAGCGGTGACAGATCATCAGTCGCGCCCCCAATGGTTCGTCAATGTCACCGATGATTCCTGGTTTGGTCCCTGGGCCGGGCCGCACCAGCATCTCCTGATTGCGCGCATGCGCGCCATTGAAGATGCGATACCCGTTGCACGTGCAGCCAATACGGGTGTTTCTGCGATGATTGATGCAACCGGGCGAATCACCGCGTCGCTGGGGCTTGATCAAATGGGCGTGGTGGATGCGCCATTGCCCCGGGCGCTAGCGCCCACGCCCTATGCGCGTTTTGGCGATTGGATTTTCGCCCTCATGCTGATGCTGTCGGCGGGCGCGGCATTCCTGCGCAGGACTGCCCAATCTTTGGGCTGAATTATTTCTTTCAGTTCTGTGACCAATGCGGCTAAGTTCTGGCCAAATCAAGCTGGGCGCCCGTGACAAAAAAAGCCAATCCCATTGATGCCCAAGTGGGCAGCCGTGTGCGAATCCGGCGCATGCTGATCGGCATGAGCCAGGAGAGGCTAGGCGAACTTCTGGGTCTCACCTTCCAGCAGGTTCAGAAATACGAAAAAGGCGTCAACCGCATCGGCGCCGGCCGCCTGTTTGAAGTCTCGCGCATCCTGGGGGTGCCGATTGATTTTTTCTATGAAGGTGTCAGCACCCAGGGCGAAGGCGGCTTCTCGGAATCCGAAGCCGCCCCGCCGGTGATGGAGTTTGTGTCGTCGGGCGAGGGCCTGCAGCTTTCTCTGGCCTTCATGAAGATCAAGGACCCAAAAGTGCGAAAGCGCGTGCTGGATCTGGTCAAGAGCCTGGCGGACGAAAACGCGAGCGAGTAGGAGCAGCGACCGCACGTCGATCCAATTTTTTAAAAATTGGATCGACGCGCCTGGGCGTGCGACCATAAAAAATTATTTGCGCGACGCTTTTTCGTCCAGCCCTGAAACGCCCTCGCGCCTTTTCAATTCCGCATAGACTTCCTCGGGCGTGATCCCCGCCGCCGCCCACAGCACGCCCAAATGATAAAGCACGTCGGCAGATTCAGCCGCCAAATGCGCCTTGTCGCCCGAGACGCCGGCCAGCACCGTCTCCACTGCTTCCTCGCCGAATTTGCGGGCGCATTTCTCCACCCCCTCCGACAACAGCTTGGCGGTATAGGACGTGGCGGCATCACCGCCCTTGCGTGCAGCGATGGTGGCGAAGAGGCGGTCTAAAGCGTGATCCATAACTCGCTTTATCACGGGAGGGCCTTAAAGCTCCAGCAGGCTCTTTACTTCTGCCGGGGTGACACCGGCCCGGCGCATGGCGGCCAGGGTGGCGGCATTGTCGCGCTTGGAAAATTTGCGGCCGCTGCTGTCCAGAATAAGCCTGTGATGGGCATAGGCGGGTTCGGGCAGGTCCAGCAGCGCCTGCAACAGCCGCTGCACATGGGTGGCGGGCAGCAAGTCCTCGCCCCGCGTCACCAGGTCAACGCCCTGGAAGGCATCGTCCACCACCACCGCCAGATGATAGGCGGCGGGCAGGCCCTTCCTCGCCAGCACGATGTCGCCGAACAAAAGCGGGTCCACCGCTATCTCTGCATCATGTTCAAGGAACGAGAGCGGCCCCACCAGTTCCGCCGCCCGCGCTGCATCCAGGCGCAGGGCAAAGCTCTGATCCTTGCGCGCCGCGCGCTCATCTTCCGAAAGATGGCGGCAGGTTCCGGGATACAGATGCCCGTCAGGCCCCCCCACTGCAACATATGGCGGCGCATCGCCCGCCCGGGAGATTTCGGCGGCAATTTCCGCCCGCGTGCAGAAACAGGGATAGGTCAGCCCGCGCGCGCCCAGGATTTCCAGCGCCGCGCCATAGGCCGCGCCCCGTGCCGACTGGAACAGCAGCGGCGTTTCCCAGGAAAGCCCCAGCCATGACAAATCCTCGAAGATCGCGGACGTGAATTCAGGCCGCGACCGCGCCGCATCCAGGTCCTCGATCCGCAGCAAAAATCGCGTGCCGCTTCGCTGCGCCATCAGCGCCGCAAAGGCATGGCCCAGGTGCAGAAAGCCTGTTGGACTGGGGGCAAATCGTGTCACAGTCATGCCGGTCACCTTAAGATAAAATATTCCCGATGGCGTTACTTTCCGGTCCCAGCCTGATGCCGGCCAAGGGCGCACCCACCCATCTGGTGGTGCTGCTGCATGGCTATGGCGCGGATGGCGACGATTTGATCGGGCTGGCGTCGCACTGGCAGGCGCGGCTTCCCAGCACGGCTTTCGTGGCGCCCCATGCACCGGACCGCGTGCCGGGTGCGCCGAACGGCTTTCAATGGTTTGCGCTCACCAATCGCGATCCCCATGAAATGCATTATGGCGTGGAAAGCGCCTCGGCTTCCCTTTCCGGCTTTATCGCTTCGGAACTGAAGCGACTGAACATTCCGCCCAAAAACCTGGCGCTGGTGGGATTCAGCCAGGGCACCATGGTGGCGCTGCAGCTTGGCCTGAAGGGCGGAGCGGTGACGCCGGCCTGCATCGTGGGATTTTCAGGCCTGTTGGCCGCGGCACCGCCGCCCGGCGAAATGCCGGTGCTGCTGACCCATGGCGCTGCGGACCAGGTCATCCCCGCCAGCGCCATGCTGGAAGCGGCCAATGGGTTGGCGGCGGCCGGTCACAGCGTGCAATGGCACCTGGCCCTGAATATGGGCCATTCCATTGACCAGGCGGGGCTGGAGATGGCGGGCGAATTCATCGAAATGGCCTTTGCCGGCAAGCTGGCCCGGCCTGGCCCACTGCATTCGCTTTTGCGCTGATGTTTTTGTGACGGCCTTGGCAGGAATCCGGTTTCGCCCTTAGACTGGCCCCAGTTGAGGGGAGAAGCTGTCTTCACAGATCGCGCATCCACACACGACATGCCCTGCACGCGGGATCGGCCATGCTGACCGCCGCGCGCGCCGCCAGCAATTGCCCGGCCCTGGTGCTCAATGCGGATCACCGCCCGCTCAGCTATTACCCGCTGTCCCTCTGGTCCTGGCAGGACGCCATCAAGGCGGTGTTCCTGGAGCGGGTGAATATCCTGGAAGAATATGACCGTACGGTGCGCTCGGCCCGGGTCGAGATGCGCCTGCCGTCCGTGGTGTCGCTGAAGACTTATATACGGCCCGCGCGCCAGCCCGCCTTCACCCGCTTCAATGTTTTCCTGCGCGACCGTTTTGAATGCCAATATTGCGGCGACCCCAACGACCTGACGTTCGACCATGTCATTCCGCGCAGCAAGGGCGGGCGCACCACCTGGGAAAATGTGGTCACCGCCTGTTCGCCCTGCAACCTGGAAAAGGGCGGGCGCCTGCCGCGCGAAGCCCGCATGGTGCCGCGCCAGCGCCCCATGCAGCCCAGCGTGGTGGATTTGCGCGAACGCGGGAGGCGCTTCCCGCCCAATTATCTGCATGAGAGTTGGGCTGACTATCTTTACTGGGATAGTGAACTGGAGCCTTAAATCTTTTCCGAGAGTTTTATTGCGGCCCTGCAACCCGCCTTGATGGCGGCGCGCATGACGGGATAGCCGCGCGCTTCCTCCGCGCCATTGTCCAGGGCGGTCTGGCGGTGCTGCGCTTCGTCGGCGCGGAATTCGGAAATGGTATTGCTCAGTTGCGGATCGCTGTCGCCCAGGGCCTCGATCTGCGCCGCGTAATGTTCGTCAATGGCCTCTTCCACCGCCGCGGTGCAGGCGAATGCGGCCTTCTCGCCCATCATGGCCGTGGCAGCGCCCAAAGCGAAACCGGCGATGCGCCAGACCGGCTCCAGCGCCGTGGGCCGAACCTTGCGCTGGTTGATCAGCCCGTCAAAGGTTTTCAGATGATGTTCTTCCTGCGCCGCCATGTGGTGGATCAGATCGGCGCTGGCCTTGGCGCTAGCGCGTTTGCTTAAGACCGCCAACTGGCCTTCATAGATGCGCACCGCGCCATATTCGCCGGCATGATCGACACGGATCATGGCGTCGGTGTCGGCATGGCCCGGCGCGGCGGGACGCTGTTTTCGATGTCTTGGAGGGGTCATGCGCGCTTCAGCGACATCGCGGCCCAGCCGGTGATGATAAAGGCGCAGATGGCGTTCCAGGACGCCATGGAAATGCCATACAGCGACCAGGCCGCCACATCGCATTGAATATTGGGCGGCGGCGCGCCACTGCCCAGCACATAGCGGTTGCCGCTGCACGAGGCAGGCCCCGGCAGCAGATGATATTCCATGCCGGTCTGGTAGGCGCCGATCAGGCCCGAAGACAGAACCAGCAGGGCAAGGAAGATCGCCAGGTGCCGCGCATTGTTTTGATCCTTGATCATGGGTGCGCCAAGGATGCCCAGAATGGCGGCGGCGATATAGGGCCAACGCTGCCAATGGCACATTTCGCAAGGCTGTATGCCCGCGAAATATTGCAGGCCCAATGCCGCCAGCAACAGCGCCAGCGCGCCCGCGCCCACGCCCATGGCAACCAGCTTGGGATCAGCGGGCAAAAACGGCCGAATCATTTTCAAACGCCTTGAACTCCAGCGCATTGCCGCTGGGATCGAGAAAGAACAATGTCGCCTGCTCGCCCGGCAGGCCTTCAAAGCGGATGCCGGGGGGAATGATGAAATTGGTCCCCGCATCGGTCAGTTTTTTTGCCAGCACGTGCCACTGGGCCATGGTCAGGATGGCGCCGAAATGGCGCACCGGCACATTTTCACCGTCCACGTGATTATGCGCTTTGTGACCGGCTTCATCCGGGCTTAGATGCGCCACGATCTGGTGACCGTAAAAATCGAAATCAATCCATTCGTCGCTGGAACGGCCTTCGGGACAGCCCAGCAACTGGCCGTAAAATTGGCGTGCCTCACCCAGGTCGCGCACGGGAAACGCCATATGAAAGCGTGGTCTTTCTGACATGTTCGGATCCTGGTTCCGCAAACAGCCTAAATCCCGCAAGCCCAAAAAGCGAGAGACGAAGTCCGCGCCGCTGCTGGCCGTGGGCGGGGAGATGGTGGCCTTGTCCGTCCGGCGCAGCGCCCGCGCCCGGCGTTTCGTGATGCGGATCAATCCCAGCGGCGAGGTCTGCGTCACCATGCCCGCCCACGCCGCCTTGGCCGAGGCGCTGGCTTTCGCCCGGGAACAGGCGGGCTGGATCACAAGCCAGCGCGCCAGGCTGCCGCCGCCAGCCCGGCTGGCGGTGGGCGCAATGATACCTTTCTTGGGCCTGGACCATGACATTGCCCTGGGCACGGGACCGGTACGGCGCGAGGGCCAAGTGATTTATGTGGGCGGGCGGCCCGAACATCATGCCCGCCGCATCACGGATTTCCTGCGCAAGACGGCGCGTGACCAGCTTTCCACGCGCGCGCAGGAACTGGCGGCGGTGCTGGATGTGCGCGTGGCGCGGATCACGGTGCGCGACACACAAAGCCGCTGGGGTTCCTGCTCGCATGCGGGCGCGCTGTCTTTTTCCTGGCGGCTGATCCTGGCCCCGGATTTCGTGCGCGATTATGTGGTGGCGCATGAAGTGGCGCACTTGAAGGAAATGAACCACTCGCCGCGCTTCTGGGCGCATGTGGAAACGCTGTGTCCTGACCGGGCGCGCGCGCAGAGCTGGCTGAAAAAACACGGGCGCGATCTGCTGCGCTATAGCTGATCCAAGGCACGGAATTTCTCCCCCTTTGCGCGAAGCGCTTAAAAGGGGGAGATGGCCGTAGCATCCCGCCGCCTATCTTCTGTTCAAGAGGCGGCGGAAAGATGCGAAGGCCAGAGGGGGTTATCCCCCAAAAAGCCCATTCAAGATTTGTTCGATCGTGGTGGGTTTTTTAGAAGCAGCAACTGGCGCAGGCGGTTCCGTTTCTGCCGCCGCAACAGCAATCGTGCTGCCCACCAGCGGGCGGCTGGGCAGATCCTGTTCCGCTTCCACCATGTAATCATGGAAGATGCGCGCGGGCAGGCCGCCGCCCGTGGCGGTCAGATCCTTGGCCTTGTGCATGGGCGCGGTGTCGTCATTGCCGATCCAGACACCGGTGATGAGATCGGCGGTGAAGCCCACGAACCAGGCATCGCGCGAATCCTGGGTGGTGCCGGTCTTGCCCGCCACGGGGCGGTCCATGCGCGCCGCCTTGCCGGTGCCGGTGGCGACAACTTGCGTCATCAGACCGGTCATGGCGGCATTGTCCTGTGCCGACATTACCGTCCCCAGATTGCCGCCCTTGCGTTCATACAGAATCTTGCCCGACTTGGTGCGCACTTTCAGAATAGCGAACGGCACCACGCCATTGCCGCCATTGGCAAAGGGCGCATAGGAGCCGGTCAGTTCCAGCGGCGTGACGCCGGATGTGCCCAGCGCCAGCGACGCCACGGCCATCAAAGGCGATGCGATGCCCAGCCGGTGCGCCGTGCGCGCCACGGCCTTGGGGCCGACCTCGGCAATCAGTTGCGCCGCCACCGTGTTGGACGATTCCGCGAAGGCTTCGGTCAGCGTGACGTCGCCCTGGTATTCGCCCTCGAAATCCTGCGGCTTCCAGCCGTTAATATCCACCGGCCCGTCATGCATGATGTCGCTTGGCTTGCGGCCATGCTCGAACGCCGCCAGGTACACGAACGGCTTGAAGGCAGAGCCGGGCTGGCGCACTGCATCGGTGGCGCGGTTGAAGCTGGAAGCGGCATAGGAACGCCCGCCCACCAGCGCGCGCACAGCGCCGTCCGGCGTCATGGACACCAGCGCGCCCTGGCCGGCGCCGATGCGCGGGCCGTCCACATCCAGGCCGTGGGCCAGATTGCGTTCGGCGATGCGCTGGGTGGGTAGATCAAAGCTCGTCTCCACGATCACCGGGTCGGAGACATGGCCGATATAACCGCCCAGGGTCGCCATGATCCAGTCCGCGAAGTAACCGGATTGCGGCGTGCCAGTGGCGGCCACGATGCGCGGGCGCGTGGCGATGGCCATGGCGCGGCTGCTGTCGTCAATGAAGCCCGCATCCTTCATGGCCTTGAGCACGAACTGCGCGCGGGCCAATGATGCATCGGGATCGGCCAGGGGATTGTAGCGCGCCGGTGCCTTGACGCTGCCCGCCATCATGGCGGCTTCGGTCAGGCTGAGTTCGCCGGCATGCTTGGAGAAGAATTTCTGCGCCGCCGCCTCGATGCCATAGACACCGGCGCCGAAATAAACCCGGTTGAGGTAAAGACTCAATATCTGGTCCTTGGAATATTGCTTCTCCAGGTACAGGGCCAGCAACGCTTCCTGGATCTTGCGGTCCATGGTGCGGTCGGCGCTGAGGAAAATATTTTTCGCAAGCTGCTGGGTCAGGGTCGAACCGCCCTGCACCACATGGCCCGCCACCATGTTCGCAATGCCGGCCCGCATCATGCCAAAGGGGTCAATGCCGAAATGGCTGCGGAAGCGGCGGTCTTCGATGGCGATGAAAGCATTGGGAACATAGTTAGGAAGATCGGCGATGTTCACCGTCTCGCCCTGGGTGAGCCCGCGCCGCGCCACCAGCCGCCCACGGTCATCCAGTATGGTGACGTCTTCCGAGGCGCTAGCCACCAGCAGATGTCCCACATCCGGCAGGCTGGAGACATAATGCGAATATAAGAGTCCCGCGAAAATTCCCGCCCAGGCCAGCAAGGTGACGACGATAAAGGGCCAGCTTCGGCCACCGCGCTTGGCCAGGGGAATGTCGTCGTCATCGCGGCTTTGCGTTGGCCGGCGGGCGGCGCGCTTCGGGGGGCCGCGCCGTGGTGCGTCATCCTCATCGTCATCCGGGGGCGGGCGGCGTCTTGCCATCGCCTTTTTCTAGGCGCCAATCGTTAACGGGCGTTAAACATTTGGTTAATCCGGCTTGGCCAGATGATAGCCCCCTGCCTCTGTCAGCAGAATGCGCGCATCGCCGGGGTTGGCTTCGATCTTCTTGCGCAGGCGGTAGATATGGGTTTCCAAGGTATGGGTGGTGACGGCGGGGTTGTAGCCCCAGACCTCGTGCAGCAGCGTCTCGCGCGGCACATTGCCCCCCGCCGCATGCAGAAAACGCAGGATATCGGTCTCTTTCTCGGTCAGCCGGATGCGCCTTTCGCCTTCGCTCAGCAACTTGGCGGCGGGTCGGAAGCTGTAAGGCCCGATCACCACCTCGGCTTCGCTGCGCCGGCCGGTCTCCGCCTGCAGCCGCGCCAGCAGGCCGGCAAAACGGAACGGCCGAGCCAGGCTTTCCCCCAATTCCGCCGGGCCTTCGCCCCCTGAATCCGTCAGGAACAGGATCAGCCCGTCATAATTTTGTTCCCGGAGCGCACGTGCGAAATCTTCCGCGCCCGCTATCGCATCATCCAGGATGACAAAGCCGTAGCCCGGCGCAGCGGCGCGGGCGGTTTCCACATCGCCGGCCTGGGTGACGGTATATTCGCCCGCCTGTAGCAACTGCTCGGTCAGCGAGCGGCGCAGCACGGGATCGGATTCGACCAGAAGTATGTGTTTGGAAGCCATGTTCTCCGCCCCCCACCGTCACAGCTCGGGTTTGCCAAGGGGCAAACACCTCGCTGCGCCACCTCCCCCCGCCAATGGCTTCGCCATGCGGGGGGAGGAAGCCGGTGATCGGGTGAAGCAAACATACGCAATCAATGCCTTGCCTGTCATCCCGCGCCCGGCAAAAGCTGCCGGGTGCGCGGCAGCAAACGCTTAAAAGCCAGCAAAAACGCATGTCTTTTCTGGCTTGGCGCTTGCTAGAGCGTATGGATGAGCATCATGCCCGCCGCCGCCCCCACTGCGTCCGCCGTCACCCAGGCCGCGTCCGCACCAGAGGACAAGCCGTCCACCGCATCGGATTGGGACTTCTCGTTCCACAATCTGCTGGACATCATCAATCCGCTGCAGCATCTGCCGGTGATCGGCACCATCTATCGCGCCATCACGGGCGACCATATGGGCGTGCCGGAAAAGATCGCGGGCGACACCCTGTATGGCGGCATCTGGGGCACGGTCAGCGCCGTGGCCGATACCGCCTTTGAAGCCATAACCGGCAAGGATTTCGGCTCTACCGTGCTGGCGCTGTTCACCGGCCCCGCCAAATCGGCACCCGCCATGCTGGCCTCCGCGCCGACAAGCGATGCGTTGGCCTTCACGGCTGCGGCCGCGCGCGATGGAACCGACGCCGACCTGGCCGCCCGCGCCATGGATGCCTATCGCAAAAGAGCGGTCCAGCCCTTCCTTCATCCTTCCGTGATCGCGGCGGGTTGAGCTAGACTGTCCGCATGGATTTGATCGTAAAAAACTCGCCCATCGGGCCGATCATGGATTGGGGCCAGGGTCCGCGCCGCTGCGCCGTGGGTTCCGCCGGCATTGGGCCGAAGCTGCGCGAAGGCGACGGCTTCACGCCCACCGGCACCTATGCGCTGCGAAATCTTTACTGGCGCGCCGACAGGCTTTCCAAGCCGCTTTGCATCCTGCCGGCGCGCGCGCTGGCGCGGGATGACGGCTGGTGCGATGCGCCGGACGATCCGCATTACAATCAACTGGTCAAGCATCCCTATCCCGTCAGCGCCGAGCATCTGTGGCGTGACGACAATCTCTATGACCTGATTGCAGTGGTGGGCTTCAACGACCAGCCCGTGACGCCGGGACGCGGCAGCGCCATTTTCCTGCATGTGGCCCATGACGGCTATACGCATACGGCCGGATGCGTGGCGCTGACCCGGCATGATCTTCTGGCGGCGCTGGCGCAATTAAAGACCGGCGACAGAGTCCGCATCAGTTGAATAATTACGGGCGCCGAAGATGGCACTGCCAACGCGTACAAGCGTAGCCCCGAAACGCACCGCCATCTCGAAATCCCCGCTCATGCCCATGGAGCGTTCTTCCAGACCATGCTCGTCCGCCAGCTTGGCCAGGAAGGCGAAATGCGGCGCGGCATCGTCTTCCGCAGGGGGAATGCACATCAATCCGGTCAGCGGCAATTTCAATTCGCGCGCATAAGCGATCAGGGCTGCGGCATCCGCCGGTATCACGCCAGCCTTTTGCGGCTCCTCGCCCGTGTTCACCTGTATGAACAGGCGCGGGCAGCGGCCTGTCTTGTCCCGTTCCGCCGCCAGGGCATCGGCCAGGCGGGTGCGGTCCAGGGTCTGGATGACATCAAACAGCGCCGCGGCTTCCTTCACCTTGTTGGTCTGGAGTGGACCGATCAGGTGCAATTCCAGGTCGGGATGTGCGGTCTTCAAGGCCGGGAATTTGCGCTGCGCCTCCTGCACCCGGTTCTCGCCGAACAGGCGCTGCCCTGCTGCCAGCGCCTCTTCGATGCCCGGCGCTTCCACCGTCTTGGAAACGGCGATCAGGCGTGTCGTGGCCGCAGGCTTGATGGCGGCCTTTCGCGCCGCTTCAATGCGGGCCAGAATGCCCGCCAGATTTGCTGTTGTGGAAGATTGCTCGCTCATGGCGTCCCGACTGTCGCGCGCGAAACTAGCAAGGGCGGCCGGCGCACTCAACGCCGGGATGCTGTTTCTTCTCACCGATGACGCGCGTGAGCCGTTGGCGGCGGCCCGCGCCCTGCCGCACGGCTCCGTCATCATTATTCGCGCCCGAAGCGATGCCCGACGCGCTGCATTGGCGGCGCAGTTGAAGGGGTTGGGGCACATCCTGCTGGCGGCAAATGACCACGTCCTTGCCCGCCAGCTTGACGGCATTCACCTGCCGGAAGCCCGTGCCAAGGAGGCCGCGCATTGGCGTGCCCGCCATCCCGGCTGGGTGATTTCGGTGGCGGCGCACAGCCCGCGCATTCTTCATGGCGTGCCGCATGCCGATGTCTTTCTGCTGTCGCCGGTTTTCGCAACCGCCAGCCATCCGGGCGCAATTCCACTGACACCGGCGCGGGCGCGGCTGATGGCGCGGGAAACAGACAGGCCCGTGATTGCGCTGGGCGGCGTCAATGCGGACAACGCGAAATTGCTGACGGGCTTTTGCGGCATTGCCGCCATCAGCGCCCTTCAGACATGAAGCTTGAAATGCACAAAGCCCGCATCCATCAAAAGGCGCGGTGAGCCGTTATAGAATGCGCCTGCTGCGCGGGCATAATTAAAACGCTGCCAGCCAATGGTCAGTTTGAGATTGGGCGTGATGGTGCGGGCCAGCGCAAGCTCTGCCCCTTCCAGTTCCATGTGCGGCAAGCCCGCCGCCGTCACCGCGCCCGCAATGCCGCCGCCATATTGCGCGGATGCCAGCCAGGCGCCCCAGTTCACGCCAGCGCCCAACTCGTAGGCATTGGTGGTGGCCGCCTGCCAGGCATTGTGAATGTCAAAGGCGTAGGCGTTGCTTTGCCGCCAGGAACCGCCCAGTGAAACCGTCACATCATCGTTCAACGGATAATCAACCCGCGCGCCCGCGCCGATATCGCTGACGCCTTCCTGCCCCGGCAATTTGAGTTCGGCCCGGCCTTCGGCCAGCGCCGCATAAACGGCAACATTGGCGTCGTCCCAGGCAAATGAATAACGCGCCGAGGCTTCCCAGATATCGGCCTGGCGTCCCGGCACATGGGGACCAGCGCGCAGGAATGGCAGCACGTCTTTTCCTTCGCCGGGCGCAAATGACAGCGCCAGCTCCACACCGAACAAATTGGGGCTTTGATAAGTCAGCTTGGCGGAATTGGACGATGTCCCCACCTGCGTGGTCAGCGCGAAGACCTGCGCCACCGGCTTGCCGTTGCCAGGATCGCGGAAAAGAAAAATGCGCGGGTCGGAAAGACTGACATCCTCCTCGGCGCGCGGGCTGCCCACCGGCAGCAAGGCGCCCGCCCCGTCGGTCATGCCCATGCGA
Source organism: Alphaproteobacteria bacterium (assembly GCA_947465395.1). Taxonomy (GTDB): domain Bacteria; phylum Pseudomonadota; class Alphaproteobacteria; order Micropepsales; family Micropepsaceae; genus Rhizomicrobium. The sequence goes on from CANIAL010000006.1 coordinate 123,981, forward strand.
AAGGCGCCCAGCCCGGTCTTCATTTCGCCGTAAGCTTCTTCCCAGACATCGCCGTCGTAGCGCCCCCGCGCCAGCGGGTCGGCCAAGCTGCCGGTGAGATGGCCCGAGATGGAAAGGCCGCTGTCATAGGACCGGGTAAGGGCGGCCTGGCCCTGCGCGACGCCGGTGGCGTCCACCGTCTTGCCGTTCCAGAAGCCTGCGCCCGAAGCCGTGCCGCCAAGGGTGAAAACCGACTGCCCGACCGGCAATTCCAGGGGCCTGACGGCATCATCCTGAGCGAAGGCGGGGGCGGCAATCAGGGGGGTGGCCATAAACAGGCCCCGAACGCCGTATTTGCACATTCCCCTGATCCCATCCGGGCGATAAGCCCTTCCACCATAAGCCAAACTGGCCTTCTTGCCAGCGCCCATCGCCGTTGCGCGGGGCCCACCCTGCCAGTATAGAGAGACGGAAAAGGCCGTGGCCCCGAACGCAAAAGGGGGCCGATTTTTTTTCGGATACCGCACCCGTCCGGACCGGCCAAAAGGAAGAACGAGACCATGCGCCTTCTGCCCGTCCTGTTTGTTGCCCTGGCTCTTCCCCTGGCCGCCTGCGGCTCCAGTTCCTCCACCAACATGGACACCGGCGCCACCGTCACGGGCACGAACGGCAACCGCCTCACCCTGGGCGTCAATTCCTATCTGTGGCATGCGGCGCTGGACACGCTGTCCTTCATGCCGCTGGCCTCGGCGGATCCGTTCGGCGGCGTCATCATCACCGACTGGTATGTGGCGCCCAATGCGCCCGATGAACGCTTGAAGGTCACGGTCTATATCATGGACCGCGCGCTGCGCGCCGATGGCCTGAAGGTGGCCGTGTTCCGCCAGACGCGCAGCGGCGCGAGCTGGGCCGATGCCGCGCCCAATGCCGACACATCGCACCGGCTGGAAGATTCCATTCTTACCCGCGCCCGCACCTTGCGCCTGGCCAGCATGGATCCCGGCTGATCATTTTTTAAGGGCTGGGCAGCAATGGCGCGTTACAACGCCAAGGAATCCGAAACACACTGGCAGCAGGAATGGGACAGGCGCGCGCTTTTCGTGACGCCTGATGACCCATCTGGCGACAAGCCGAAATGCTATGTGCTGGAGATGTTCCCCTATCCGTCGGGGCGCATCCATATGGGCCATGCCCGCAACTACACCATGGGCGATTGCGTGGCCCGATTCCGCCGCGCGCAGGGCTATAACGTGTTGCATCCCATGGGCTGGGATGCGTTTGGTTTGCCGGCGGAAAACGCTGCCCGCGACAAGGGCGTCAATCCCCGCGACTGGACGTATGAAAACATCGCGGCCATGAAGGCCGAGCTGAAATTGCTGGGTCTTTCCATCGATTGGACCCGCGAATTCGCCACCTGCGATCCGGCCTATTACCACCAGCAGCAGAAACTCTTCCTGGATTTTTATCGCGCCGGTTTTGTCTATCGCGGCGAAGCCGATGTGAACTGGGACCCGGTGGACATGACCGTGCTCGCCAACGAGCAGGTGATTGACGGCAAGGGCTGGCGTTCCGGCGCGGTGGTGGAACGCAAGAAGCTGTCGCAATGGTTTTTCAAGATCACCGATTTCGCACAAGAACTTCTGGAAGGCCTGGACACGCTGGACCGCTGGCCGGAAAAAGTCCGCGTCATGCAAAGGAACTGGATCGGCCGCAGCGAAGGCCTTCGCCTGCGCTTTGAGCTTTCGAACAATACCGGCCTGGAGATTTTCACCACCCGCCCCGATACCTTGTTCGGTGCGTCCTTCGTGGCGCTGTCGCCGGAGCATCCCCTGACGCAGGAAATGGCCAGGACGAACCCAAAGCTGCAGGCCTTCATCCTGGAATGCCGCAAGACCGGCACCGCCGAAGCCGAAATCGAAAAGGCCGAGAAGCTGGGCTTCGACACCGGCCTTACCGCCGGGCATCCGTTCGATGCGAATTGGAGGCTGCCGGTGATGGTGGCCAATTTCGTGCTGATGGGTTACGGCACCGGCGCCATTTTCGGTTGTCCCGCGCATGACCAGCGCGATCTGGATTTCGCCCGTAAATACGGGCTTTCCGTGACGCCGGTGGTGGTGCCGGACGGCCAGGACGCGGCCGCTTTCGTGGTGGGGGCCGAGGCCTATACCGGCCCCGGGCATCTGGCCAATTCGCGTTTCCTGGATGGCATGAGCGTGGAAGACGCCAAGGCCGAAGTCGCCAAGCGTCTTGAAGCTGCAGGCGCGGGCGCGCGCACCGTCAATTACCGTTTGCGCGACTGGCTGGTGTCGCGCCAGCGGCCCTGGGGCTGTCCCATTCCCTTTGTGCATTGCGCCAAATGCGGCGTTGTGCCGGAAAAGAACCTGCCCGTGCTGCTGCCGGAAAAAATCGATTTCTCGGTCAAGGGCAATCCGCTGGCCGCCGACAAGGCCTGGAACACAACCACATGCCCCGATTGCGGCGGCCCGGCCACGCGTGACACCGACACGCTGGACACATTCGTGGATTCGTCCTGGTACTTCGCCCGTTTCGCGGACCCGAAGGCGCAAGCGCCGGTAAACGCCAAGGCCGCCAATTACTGGCTGCCGGTGGACCAGTATATTGGCGGCATCGAGCACGCCATCCTGCATCTGCTCTATGCGCGCTTTTTTACCCGCGCCATGAACAAGCTGGACATGGTGGATGTGAAAGAACCGTTTGCGGGGCTTTTCACCCAAGGCATGGTCTGCCACGAAACCTATAAAGACGCAGATGGAAACTGGGTGTCGCCGGACGAGATCGTCAAGGAAGGCAACAAGGCTTTCCTGAAAGACGGTCATGCACCGGTGGAAGTCGGCGCGTCCGAGAAAATGTCCAAATCGCGGCGCAATGTCATCGCGCCCGAAACCATCATCGCCGATTATGGCGCCGACACCATCCGCTGGTTCATGCTGTCCGACACGCCGCCGGAACGCGACATTGAATGGACGGATGCGGGCGCGGAAGGCTGCTGGCGGTTCGTGCAGCGCGTCTGGCGTCTTGCGGGTGAGGCGGAAGGCCTGCCGCCACCCGGCACCGATATGAAGAACGGCACGCGAAGCATGCGCGCCGCCGCCCACAAGGCCATCGCCTCTGTCACCGATCATCTGGAACATCTGCGCTTCAACAGTGCCGTGGCGCAGCTTTACACACTGTCCAACGCCATTGCCGACGCCAAGGACGCGGACGGCGCGGCCCGACGCGAGGCGCTGGAAGCGCTGGTTCTGTTGTCCGCGCCCATGATGCCGCATCTGGCGGAAGAATGCTGGAAGGCGCTGGGGCATACCAAGCTGGTGGCCGAAACGCCCTGGCCGAAACATGATCCGTCGCTGCTGGAAACCGACAGCCACACCATGGCGGTGCAGGTGAACGGCAAGTTGCGCGCCACCATTTCCGTTCCCCGCGATGCCGCCAATCCCGCCATCGAGGCCATGGCTCTGGGCGAAGAAGCCGTGCAGCGCGCCTTGGATGGCAAAACGCCCAAAAAAGTGATTATTGTGCCGGGTCGCATTGTGAATATCGTTGTATGATTCTTCCCCCTCCGGCCTTCGCAACTTTGCTTCGACGCTCAGGCGCCCGCGCCTTCGCGTCTTGCGTTGCTGCGGCCGCCTCCCCCGCCAGCGTGCTTCGCACGCGCAGGGGAGGCGGGGCTGTGCTGGCCCTGGCTTTGTGCGTTCCGCTTGGGGGCTGCGGTTTCCGCCCGCTTTATGGCGATGCGCGGCTGTCGCCCCAGCTCGCCTCCATCTTCGTGGACCCCGTCGCCAATACGGATGGCTATGAACTGCGCAACACCTTGATTGATCTTCTGGGCTCGGACGGGCGCACCAGCGGCAAGGCCTATCGCCTGCATCTTGTCCTCAGCGAAACCAGCCAGGGCATCGCCCAGCAGAACAACGCCACCATCACCCGCTTCAACGACACCTTGACGGTGAATTATATCCTCACCAATTCGGCTGGCGCCGAAGTGGCGCATGGCAGCCAGACGGGGCTTGCCTCCTTCAACGTGGCCACCTCGCCCTACGACACGCTTTCGCAGCAGCGCGATTCCAACATGCGCGCCGCCCAGGACATTGCCGAACGCATCCGCCTGGATCTGGGCGTTTATTTCAGCCAAAGGCGATGAAGATAGAGGCGCGCGACGCGGACCGCTTCATCGCCAGCCCGCCCAAGAATTTGCGCGTGGCGCTGGTCTTCGGCCCCGATGCCGGGCTGGTGCAGGAACGGGCCGAGGCGCTTTTGAAAAGCGTGACGCCCGATTTGACCGATCCCTTCAATGTGGCGGATTTCGAGGAAGCGGCCATCCTGGCTGATCCTGCGCGCCTGTCCGATGAAGCCGCCGCCATGTCCATGATGGGCGGGCGGCGCGTGGTCAGGGTACGGGGCGCAGGCAATGGATTGGCGCCGCTCCTGGAAACTTTCCTGGACGATCCGCCCGGTGATGCGCTGGTGGTGCTGGAGGCGGGCGATCTGGCCAAGGGCAGCGCGCTTCGCAAACTTTTTGAAGAAGACGACAAGGCCGCCGCCGTGGCCTGCTACCTGGACAATGCCCGGGGCCTGGAATCGGTGGTGCGCGACGGGCTTAAGGCGGCGGGCCTTTCCATCGCGCCCGATGCGCTGGCCGACGCCGTCTCGCGGCTGGGGTCTGATCGCGGCGTGACGCGGCGCGAGCTGGAAAAGCTGGCGCTGTATGCACAAGGTCAGAAAAGCGTCAGCCTTGCCGAGGTGCGCGCCGTGATGGGCGACGAGGCCGAGGTGCGGGTGGAAGAAGCCTGTGACGCGGCGGGCAGCGGCGATTATGCCCGGCTTGACCTGGCGCTGGAACGGCTCTGGAGCGCGGATGTGGCGGTGGTGCAGGTGCTGCGCGCCATGCTGGGCCATTTCCAGAAATTGCTGACCGTCAGCGAAAGCATGGCGCGGGGCGAACCCATGGATGTCGCCTTGCGCAAGCTGCGCCCGCCTTTGCATTTCAGCCGCGCCGACAGTTTCAAGATGCAGGCGCGAAGCTGGTCGCCGGAACGGCTTGGTGAGGCTTTGGACATGCTGCTGGAGGCCGAGGCGCTGTCCAAGACCACGCATGTACCGGCCGAAGCCATGTGCGGGCGCACGCTTTTGAACATCGCCGCCTTGGCGAAGGGCAGAAATTAATGCTCAAGGTTCGCGTCATTCCATGCCTGGACATTAAAGACGGCCGCGTGGTCAAGGGCGTCAATTTCGTGGGCCTGCGCGATGCCGGCGATCCGGTGGAACAGGCCATCGTCTATGACCGGGCCGGCGCGGACGAGCTTTGCTTCCTGGATATCACCGCCAGCCATGAAGCGCGCGGCACCTTGCTCGATGTCGTTCATCGCACGGCGGAAGTGTGTTTCATGCCCCTGACCGTGGGCGGCGGCGTGCGCAGCCTGGAAGATATTCGCGCGCTTTTGCTGGCGGGCGCCGACAAGGTTTCAATCAACACGGCGGCGGTGGCGCGGCCCGAACTGGTGGCGGAAGCGGCGCGGAAGTTCGGCAGCCAGTGCATCGTGGTGGCGATGGACGCCAAGAAAGCCGCCAATGGCCGCTTTGAAATCTTCACCCATGGCGGCCGGAAAGAAACCGGCATTGATGCGGTGGCATTCGCCAAACAGGTGACGGCGCTGGGGGCCGGGGAAATCCTTCTCACCTCCATGGACCGGGACGGTACCAGGGTGGGCTATGATTTGCCGCTGACCCGCGCCATCGCCGATGCGGTATCGGTGCCGGTGATCGCCTCGGGCGGGGTGGGCAATTTGAATGATCTGGTGGCCGGTGTGCGCGAAGGCCATGCCAGCGCCGTTCTGGCCGCCTCCATTTTTCATTTCGGGGAAGCCAGCATCGCCGATGCCAAGAAGGCGCTGGCCGATGCGGGCATTGCCGTGCGCGCCTAAAGCCGCGGCGGCAGCGCCACGTTCAGGGCATGCAGGCTTGGTACGCCGCTTTCATCCAGTGACAGGATCAACGCACAGGCAAGATCAAGATCGGGCGGCATGGGCCGGTCCATCGCCCAGTTGGTGGCCAGGGTGTAAGCCGCACGCAGCACGCCCAGATGGGTCACAACAATCGCATCGCCCGGCTGCTGCGCCACTTCTTTAAAGAACGCCGCTACACGAGAATGCAGCTCACCGGTGGATTCGCCGCCGGGCGGGCGGAAATCCAGCTTCACGCCAGCCTTGGCATAGGCGTCAGCGCCATCGCGCGCCAGGATGCCTTTGCTGTCCAGTCCTTCCCAATGGCCCCAATGCTGTTCTTTCAGGCGGGCATCGAAGACCGGCGCTTTCAACCCCAGCGCCTCCGCCGTCTGGCGGGTGCGGGTGAGGGGACTGGCGAATACGCGCACTTTATTTGAACCAGGATTTGAATCAGGTTCAAATCCCGGCGGCGGCATCAGCCCGCGTATCTTGGCCAGGCCCGCGTCTGACAGCGGGATATCGGTATGGCCCTGGATACGGCCCAGCACATTCCATTCGGTGGGACCGTGGCGAAGGAGTGCGATCTTCACGATCAAATATCCACTTCCACCATCACCGGCACATGGTCGGACGCTTTCTGCCAGCCGCGCATCTTTTTCAGGATGGTCTGCGACTTCAACGCGCCTTTCAGGCCGGGGCTGACCCAGACATGGTCCAGCCGCCGCCCCCGGTCCGACGCCGCCCAGTCCGCGGCACGGTAACTCCACCAGCTATAGATTTTCTGATCCGGCGGCACGAAATGGCGCGTCACGTCGCACCAGTCAAAGGCCGACATGGCATCGCCCAGCAGCCGCGTTTCCACCGGCGTATGGCTGACCACATCCAGCAACTGTTTGTGGCTCCAGACATCATGCTCCAGCGGCGCCACGTTCAGATCGCCCAGCAGCATCACCGGATTGCTGCGCGCTGCCGCTTTGCGCTTGCCAAAAAACTTTTCCATGCCCTGGAGGAAATCGAGTTTGTGGGCGAATTTTGGATTGGCGTCCGGGTCCGCGACATCGCCGCCGGCCGGCACATAGAAATTGTGCAGCTCCAGTCCGTTCTGCAATGTCACGCCCATGTGGCGGGCATGGCCTTCGCGGCAGAAATCCTGCACGCCGGTTTGCTTGAAAGGCATGCGCGAGAGAATGGCGACGCCGTGATAGGCCTTCTGGCCATGCAGGGCGTGATGCGCATATCCCAGTTTGTGAAAGGCAGCGGCGGGAAACAGGTCGTCCGTTACCTTGGTTTCCTGAAGGCACAGCACATCGGGCTGATGCTCGCGCAGGAAGCGGGCGACAAGCTGGATGCGGTGGCGCACCGAGTTGATATTCCAGCTTGCGATCTTCATTCCACGCACCCCACCCATGCTGCACTTGCACAGTCAGTTAATATGACATTTTTATCATTATTATCAGCATCTTGCCACGTAAAGGCGTCACCAAAGCTTGATTTGTAATACCCCGTTCCGGCCCCTATATCGCAGTGCAGCAAACGCTGTATTTGAAAGGGACTGAACATGAAAAAGAACAGCTATCTCCTGCAGAGCCAGGCCGAACGCATCCGGGACTTCATCTTTGAAGACCTTGCCACCGCTTTCCTGGCCCTGGCCAGCGTGGCGGCCTTTGTGGTTTTCGCCACGGCCTAACTGTCTAAGTAGCGGACGCATCCAGCGGCCAGCGCGCACGCGGTCCGGTTGAAACCGGGTCGCTCGCGCCGGCCGCGAAGCGCTCCAACCCCGCCCAGGCGATCATGGCCGCATTGTCGGTGCATAAAGCGGGCGCGGGCACACACAGCGCAAAGCCGTTTTCCCCGGCCAAAGCGCGAAGGCCGTCACCGATGTCCTGATTGGCGGCAACCCCGCCCGCCACCACCAGAGTCGGATTTTCATTTTCCGGAAAGTCGCCGCGAAAGCGCGCCATGGCATGGCCAGTGCGGTTTTTCAGAATATCAATCACCGCCGCCTGGAAAGACGCCGCCGCATCGGCTTTGTTGATGTCCGGCGTTTCGATCAACTGCCGCATGGCAGTCTTCAAACCTGAAAAAGAAAAATCGCATCCCGCCCGCGCCAGCATGGGCCGGGGCAGGGGATAGCGTTTGGCATTGCCATTGCTCGCCAGTTTCTCCACTTCCGGCCCGCCGGGATAGGGCAGGCCCAGCATCTTGGCGGTCTTGTCAAAGGCCTCGCCCGCCGCGTCATCCAATGTGCTGCCATACAGGCGGAAATCCTCCGCGCCGCGCACCGCCAGCAACTGGCAATGCCCGCCCGATACCAGAAGCAATAGATACGGAAACGCCACGGCATGGGTTAGCCGTGCCGTCAGCGCATGGCCCGCCAGGTGATTGACCGCGACCAGGGGTTTGCCTGCGCCCATGCTCAAACCCTTGGCCATTGTAAGACCCACCATGACGCCGCCGATCAATCCCGGCCCGGCGGTGACGGCGATGGCATCAATTTCTTTCAATGAAATGCGCGCGTCCGACAGCGCGCGCTCGACAATCCCGTCCAGTATTTCCAGATGCGCGCGAGAGGCGATTTCCGGCACCACTCCGCCATAGGGGGCATGGGCTTCGGTCTGGCTGAAGATGACGTTGGACAATATCGCGCCGGGACCGGGAGGATTTCCGCGCACCACGGCCGCCGCGGTCTCGTCGCAGCTTGTCTCCAGGCCCAGTATGGTGATGGGGTTCAAGACGCGCCCTTGTCAGTCTGCAAAAGCTCGTCTAACCCAAACGGGCCTTAAAGACGAGCGAAGCATGCGCGTCCTTGTCACCCGCCCCCTGGATGATGCCCGCCAGACAGCCGCTTTGCTGGAAGCGGCGGGGCATCAGGCTCTGCTGGCGCCGCTTATGACCGTGAGCTTTCTGGATGCGGCAGTGCCGGAAAATGTGCGGGGCCTGGTCGCCACCAGCGCCAATGGCGTGCGCGGCTTTTGCAGGTTGGATGCGCGGCGTGACCTGCCGCTTTTCGCCGTGGGCTCGCATACGGCCGATGTGGCGCGGAAAATGGGTTTCAGCGATGTGTGCGCCAGCGATGGCGATGCCGCCGCGCTGGCCAAAACCATCAAGGCCTCGGCCATTGCAGGGCCGCTGCTGCTCCTGGCGGGCAAGGATCGCGGCGATGTGCTGGCGCAAACCCTTCCCGGCCTTGTCAGCGTCACTTTATATGAAGCGGTTGCGGCGGAGCATTTCCCCGCTGATGCGCGAAGCGCGCTGGCGGATAACAAGATCGATGCCGCCCTGTTTTTCTCCCCCCGTTCGGCCCGGATTTTCGTGGCCCGTGCGGCGGCGGATGGACTGTCCATGGGCGGGGTGATCGCGGCCTGCCTCAGCCCGGCAGTGGCGGACGGGCTGGCGGGGTTGGCTTTCCGGGAGATCCGCATCGCGCCTCAGCCCAGCCAAAAGGCGCTGATCGGGCTTCTTTAACCCCGTTTTAACGCTTTTCATGCAACCTTAGATTGCACATGTGTGCAAGCACCATTTTCCGGCCGCGGCTCCCCCCCGGCTCCACCGGTCGGACAAGGGGCAAAAGCAAACGGCGCGGGAATCACCCCGCTCCGTTTCGCTATTCTGATCCAAGGCGAAATTATTTCCTGGCGAAATCCGAAAGCGCAGCGCCCACCTGGGGCATCAGCGCCGTCCAGTCGCCAAAATGCTCCGGGCTGAAAACCCGGGTGCTGGCATACCAGGGACATTCTTCCGTCCCCAGCTGCGGCCAGGTACGCCCGGCAGTGACAAACCAGACTTCCGCGCCCACGCTGGCGGACATGCCTGCCGCCGCGGTGGGGGCCGAGATGACAAGATCTAGTGCCGCCGCCAAAGCCGCCGCACCATCCACGTCGTCGCGCAAGTCCAGCCCATCCATGGTGTGCAGGGTGACGCCGAAGCTTTCGGCGATGCGGGCAATTGATCGGCCCCCACTGAGTGGTCCGTTTTGATTGTTAGTGCATTCCAGCCTCCAGCGCTATGGCCGGCCGTA
>CANIAL010000007.1 GCA_947465395.1 Alphaproteobacteria bacterium
CGGGGCGGGTTGATGCCGGCTGGACAGGGCCGGAAGGCTCCTCTAATAACGCCGTCTTCCGCCCAAAAGGCGCGCCCAGGTAGCTCAGTCGGTAGAGCAGTGGATTGAAAATCCACGTGTCGGCAGTTCGATTCTGTCCCTGGGCACCACTCTTTTTATCGAACAAAACCGAGCTTTATGTGAGAACGGATAGCTTTTCTGCGTCCGAAACGGAAGGCTTCGTCCTGCAGGGACCGCAAACCGGCATCGAAGCGGACCGCGCGCCATGGAAACGATATAGTCAGCCCACATTGGAGGAAAATGAAATGCCCGATAAAAGTCCCGAAGACCTTGAATTGGACAAGCGTGCTGCGGAGCGGGCAATCGCCCATAAGGAAATGAAACTTGCCATGGGGACATCCGCGCATCACGCGGCGGTAAAGAAGCACACCCTGGCCAGCGAGGCGCATGCGAAGGCTCTCATTGTTGCGCAAAAGGCCGCGACCCGTTCGCGCAAATAGACCTAGCGCGCGCGGGTCATAACAAGTTTCCACAATATCCGCTTTATCGGAAAACGAACATCGCAGAGCCGCCGGACGCGCGAGGAGAAGTATTCCCAATAATAAAGGCGATCAGTTTCACGCGGATACTGTCGGGGATAGCCATAACCGTGTCGATAATATTCTGCGGTGAGTCTGCGGGAGCCGGCATGCTCGAACAAACAAAAATCGTCGGCAGTGTCGCAGTTCACTACAAGGCCGTGCTGCCCGACGGCTACGACGCGACCAGAAATTATCCGGGAGTCATCATGTTTGGCGGCGGTCCACAGACGATGGACACGGTGAGCGGAACGCTTACGCGTAACTTTCGGGCCGAGGCCGAGAAACGCGGATATATCGTCGTGGCACCGGCTGCGCCCAATGGCGTGCTGTTCTTCGAGAGCGGTGAGTGGATTTTCCAAAATTCCTGAAGATGGTCCTCGCGGACTACAAGATTTAGGACGGGAAGTTTCACATTGCCGGCCCATCCAACGGTGGCATCGCGGCGTTTCACGTCGCGGCCGCCGGTCCGGAATATTTCTTCTCGGTCACGGCATTTCCAGGATACATGCGGCAATCGACGCCGACCAAACTCCAGGCGATCTCCAAGATGTGCGTCTTCATGTATATGGGCGAAAATGAAGAGCATCGCCGGCACTCTGAAATGCAGCGTGAGGCGGAGTTCCTGCGTGCGAAGGGTGCTGTCGCGCATTATAGCGTCGAAAAAAGCGAGCCGCACCGGCTGGACACGCTTGCCGGCGCGAATGCCAGCCGGCTTTTCGACGGTTTCGAAGATACAAAAAGGCTGCAGCAAGTAGAGACGCGCGCCAATAAAAGACGCGCGCCAATATTAGTTAGGTGCCTACTTTTTTTGGCCGGCCTGCGCTATTTCTTCTTTTTGGCTTTGAGCGGCGGCTTGGTTTTTTCGCTGGCTTGGCAGCGGGTTTGGCCGTTTTCTTCACGGCTTTCTTTTCCGGCTTTTTGGGCGCGGCTTTTGGCGCGGGCGCCGCTTTCCTCGTGGTGGGAGCCGGTGGCTTGGCGGGTGACTTGAGTTTGACCACGATCTCGACAGGGCTGGTCGTAACCTTGGCAGCAGCGGGCAACGCCTTATCAAGAGGCAGGACCGGCTGCCCATTTATCATGGCGGCCAGGCGGGCAGAAATCTGCTTGGGCTTTTTTTCCATCGCCGCTGCTGGGTCATGATCCAGAAACGCCGCAACGTCTTTTTTTGATTTGCAGATGCCGGCGCGGCCATGCGCCAAGATGACCGGGCCGTTCACCAGCGCAGGATGTTCTGCGATGGCGGTCCAGTATTCGCCTTCGCTGATGAAACGGTCATCCAGCTGCAGTCCCAGGAACACGGGATGATACCGGCGCACCAGGCTCTGGTCATTGGCGCCCACCAGCAACGCCAGATGCTTGAGCTGCTCCACCGTCAACGGCGCCGCCGCATAATCCACCACGACCGGCGCAAGGTTCCTGGCGCGGACGGCATCTTCCACGGATTCGGCTTCTGGGTTGGCGGGGTCCAGATAGATGGTCAGGCTTTGCCGCACGATGGGCGCAGGGGCTTGCCGCAGGACGGGCGCGGGTTGCGGAGCCTCCGTCAGCAATTTCAAATTGGCAGCCTTTTCGCCCCGGGGATCGGATTCGCGTTCGAAGGAAACGCGCTGTCCCGGCTTGAGCCTGGGAAGGTCGCCGGCCGTGGCCGCGGTGGCGGGAAGGTAGATATCCTTGCCGCCGTCATCAGGCGTGACGAAACCGAATTTCTTGGCGGCATTGAAGAATTTTATGGCACCGGTGATCATGAACGCCTTGAGAGGAAATGGAGATGGCCGGAACGCCATGCAGCGCGGACGGCGAGGTCACGCATCTAATGGGTCCGGCGCGCCGGGGCAAGGTTCATCTGGCGGTATTGGATCAGCGCGTGCCGATCCTCAGACCCATCAGCTTGGGAAGCGCCGCGACGGCTGATGCGGCCAAGGGCGGGGCCTGCCCGCGCTCTTCGGCGTCTTCGCAGGCGAGGATGGCGCGCCGGACCGCCGTGCCGCCCAGATAGCGCAAAGGCTCTGGCGGCAGGCTGGGCAGCGCGCGGGTGCAGAGGGGAAGGTTCGTCCACATGTCGTGAGCGTTCAGAACCAGCGAGGCCAGGCATTGGCCGCCGATCCAGGACGGATTGACGCCATGGCCGGAATAGCCGCAGCCGAAATGCACCCGCGTGCCGGGCATGGTCTTGAAGAAGGGAAGCCGGTCGGCGCTGACATCTATCGGCCCGCCCCAGGCGCGCGCAATCGGCACATCGGCAAGCGCGGGCAGCAGGCGGCGCAGGCCCCGTTCCGCCCGCAAAGCACTGGCGGCATCTTCACGCAGCTTTGTCGCGGTGGTGCCACCGCCATAGGCGATCGGTCCCGATCCAGACCCCATCAGCACGCGGCCATCCGCCGTGGTGCGGAAATAATGCACGAACATCCGCATGTCCGAGATGCCTTCTTCGCCGGTCCAGCCCATGGCGGCGAGTTTTTCCGGCGCAGGCTCGCTCATCACCGCATAGCTTGAGAAGACGCTGACATGGGCGCGGGCCAGCGGCTCGGCCGCCGATTCGCAGTTGGTGGCCAGCACGACATCGCGGGCGATAATTTGTCCATTTTGTGTGCGGACGCGGTTGGGCGCGCCCTTGTCCAAGCCGATCATGGCCGTGTTCTCGTACAGCATCACGCCGGACTTGATGGCGGCGGCGCGCAAGGCGCGGGCCAGGCGGGCGGGATGCACCGTCGCCCCTTCGGGCAGGAAAACCCCGCCGCGGAACACAGGCGAGCGGCAACGCGCCGCGACGTCCGCCGCCGTCAATGCCATGGCGGTATCGGGTACGCCAAGCCGCCGCGCAGCCTGGATGTAACCGGCGATCCGTGCGTCCTGGGCGGGGGCGGCCGAGACGCGCAGGGTGCCGCCCTCGCGCCACCAGACATCGTGATTTTTTGCAAATTCACGGATGGCGTCCTGGGCGATGGTGCCCGCGCGCGCGACGGACAGCGCCGCGTCATCGCCGATATTCTTCGCCATGCCCGCCAGCGACGCCCAATAGCCATGCACCTTGCCGCCATTCTTGCCGCTGGCGCCGCTTCCACACAATTTGGCTTCTATCAGCGCCACGCGTAGGGCCGGGCTGCGTTCCTTCAGGGCCAGCGCGGTCCACAGCCCGGTATAGCCGCCGCCGACAATCGCCACGTCCACCATGATCTCGCCGCTCAGGGGCGGCGCGGCTGCGCCCTCGGCGCGCATGGCATCTGCGAACCACCAGGATGGATCGGCGGGCATGATGCTGGGCGTATGGGCCATCAGTTTGCCGCCAGGATGCGCGCCAGGAAAGCCTGGGTGCGCGGATGCGCGGGCGCGGAGAATAATTGTTCCGGCGGGGCGGCTTCGACCACCTGTCCATCGGCCATCATCACCACCCGGTCGGCCACTTCACGTGCGAAGGACATTTCATGGGTGACCACGATCATGGTCATGCCGCCATCGGCCAGGCGGCGCATGGTTTCCAGCACTTCGCCCACCAGTTCGGGGTCCAGCGCCGAAGTCGGCTCGTCGAACAGCATCAGGCGCGGCTCCATCGCAAGCGCCCGCGCAATGGCAACGCGCTGCTGCTGGCCGCCGGAAAGTTCGTGGGGGTAAAGTTCCGCCTTTTTCTCCAGCCCGACACTGGCCAGCAAATCCAGCGCACGGCGGCGCGCCGCGTCGGGCGACATTCCAAGCACCTGCACCGGCGCTTCGGTAACATTTTCCAGCGCCGTCAGATGAGCGAAAAGATTGAAACGCTGGAACACCATGCCGATGCGGGCGCGCTTGGCCGCGGTCAGCCGGTCGCGTTCCGCGCGCAGCTTGCCGTCGGCCCCGCGGGCATAGCCGACCAGCTCGCCCGCCACCTTTATTTCGCCCTGGTCTATGGTCTCCAGGTGGTTGATACAGCGCAGAAGCGTGGTCTTGCCGCTGCCGCTGGCGCCCAGCAGGCAAACCACCTCGCCGGCGTCCACCTTCAGCGAAATGCCGCGCAGGATATCGCTGCCGCCCAGGCGCTTGTGCACATTCTCGATTTCGACCAATGCCATCAGCCATGCTCCCCGGCGGGAATGGCCAGGCGGCGCGTATTCTTGCGCGCGCCTAGGCGGCGCTCCACCGCCTTCTGCACCGTGGTCAGAAGCGCCGTCAGCGCCAGGTACCAGATGCTGACCACCGCCAGGACTTCAAAATACTTGAAATTCTGGCTGTAGATGTTGGTGCCGGTGGAGAAAATCTCGGGCACCGCGATGGCGAAAAGCAGCGACGTGGTCTTCAGCATGGCGATGAACTGGTTGCCGGTTGGCGGCACGATGATCCGCAGCGCCTGTGGCATCACGATGCGGCGCATGGCCTGTGGCCGCGTCATGCCCAGCGCACGGGCGGCTTCGCGCTGGCCCGGGTCCACCGCGATCAGGCCAGAGCGGATGATTTCGGTCATGTAGGCCCCTTCGTTGAGGCCCAGCGCGATGGTGCCCGCAATCAGCGCGGGCAGGTTGATGGCGTTGCCGGTAAGAACCGGGATGGCGTTGTACCAGAACACGATCTGCACCAGGACCGGCACGCCGCGAAAGAAGCCCAGATAGCAATGGGCCAGCCAGCGCAGGGGCCGCACACCGGACAGCGCCGCCATCGCGCCGCCAAAGCCCAGCAGGATCGCCAGCGCCATGGCCACCATGGTTATGCCCAGGGTGGTGAGCGCAGGCATGATGAACATGGTGGAAAACAGAATGTCGAAAAACGCCTTGCTGTCGAAAACCATTCCGGCTGTCCCCGCTTTCAGATCGGCTTGCTGATATCGCCGCGTTCTAGGTGCCACTTCTCAAGAATCTTGCTGTATTCACCGGTCCTTTCGATGCTCTGCAAAGCGGCGGCCACGGCGTCCCGCATGGCCGCGTCATTCTTGCGGAAGGCCATGCCCAGCTTGTTGCGCGGCACTTCCTTGCGGCCCGAAATGATGGGGCTGGCGACCGTCAATTCCGGCAGCAGGCGGGTGACATAGGCGGCAAAGCCCCAATCCACGAAGGCGACATCGGCCGATTTCTTGCGAAGCTGGATGATGGCGTCGTTGAAGCTGGGAAAATACTTCAAGGTGATCTTGTTGCCCGGCTTGCAGACGACATCGTTGGCGGTTTCGATGGCGCGGGCCTGGGTGGTGCCGGAAATGGTGGCGACGCTGTGACCGCACAGATCATTTTCGTCCTTGAAGCGCAGACCGCTGTCCTTGCGCGTGACAAGCTGGATGCCGCCGACCAGGTATGGCAAAAAATCGAAAACCTGCTGGCGCTGCGGCGTGATGCCAAGGCCAGAAGTGACATAGTCGAACTTGTGCGCCACCAGGCCGGGGAACAGCCCGCCAAAGGCGATGTTGATGAACACCGGCTTCAGGCACATGGCCCCCGCCAGCGCCCGGGACAGGTCAATTTCAAAACCGGCGGGCTGGCCATTCTCGATGAACATCTGGGGCGGCGTGGACATGTTGGAGCCGATGGTCAGCGCCCCCGGCGTCACCAGACCCGGCGGCGGCTTGACCGCGCAGGCGGCAAAAGCCGGTGTGGCGGCCCCTGCCAGAAGCAGCACGGCAATTCCAGCAGCAAGATTTTTCATGGCCGGTCCCCCTGGCGCCACGCTAGACGGTTTGGCGCGCCATCTCAAACGCGGGCCCGGAAGCATTCGGGGCCAGGGCGCAAAAGCGCCCCGGCCCCGTTTTATCGCCTGAACCTGCCTGCGGGCTACTTGGCGCGTGTCACATGCAGGGACGCCAGCATCTTCTTCATCAACGGGTTCACCAGCGCATAGCCATTGTCGTTGAAATGCTCGCCGTCAAAGAACAATTCCGGGCGCACATGGCCCTTGGCGTCCAGCACGCCCGCATCCATGTCGAAATATTTGAACAGCGGGTCCTTCTTGGCCTGCGCCTTGGCCAGGTCATTGAACTTGTCGATGTTGGCGGGCTCGCCCAGATCCGCGAAGGCGGAGTTGGGCGCATGCTTCATGCTGAGGAATACAAACGGCACCTTGGGAAAATCGGCGCGGACACGGGCATAGACGTCCATCGTCTTCTGGAAGGCCACGCTGCCATCGGCGCCGCCGGTGACGTCATTGTCGCAATAGAAGAGGATGGCGGAGGGATGGTATTTCCCGATTGTCTCTTTATAAAAATACTGCACATCGCCGATCACCGAGCCGCCAATGGCGCGGTTGATGATGTTGAACTCCGGGAAGGCTTCCGCCGTCTTCCAGCGCCGGGGTGTGGAACTGCCCACAAAGATGGCCGGGTTTTTCGGCAGCGTGTTCTTGGCTTCATATTCCTCGAAGCCGTCAATTTCCTTGCGGTACAATTCTTCCGCCGACTTGCGTTCGTTCTTGCGGTGATAGATGGCCTGGTTCGCCTTGTAGAGGCCCATCACCTCGGCGTAATTCTCTGGATGCTGCGAATAGTCCAGCCAGTGTGCGCGCCAATAGGCACCTGTGGTCTTGTAAAAGGCGGCCGTCTTGTCCGCGTCCGGGCTGGCGGCGGTTTTTGCCTGCGCCAGGAAATCACGGAAGGCCTGCTTGTCGCTGGCGTCATCGGCCTGGGCAATAACGGCGCTCCCCAGCAGCAATAGCGGCACAAGACCCATCACAAATTTACGCATCTTCACACTCCCCATTCGATTGAAACACTTTCGATGCCAAAGCCTATAGGAGCGCGGGGCGGCCTGCATAGCGGCGGCGACGTTTACAATTTGCGACACCGTTGCCCTTTGATTCCAACTGTATAGCCAGTCTTATAGCAGCACGCAGGATCGGCGGCAGGCGGTGAGTTTTGGCGGCGCGCATCTGTCGGCGTTCCTGGCGATAGCGAGTGAGTTCCAATACCGCTTCGCCGCCGCTCATCAGGGGCTGGCCGTCCAGCGACTTCGGCATGTCGGCAGGCGTGATTTGGGCGGTGGGCCAGCCGCGGGGATCAGAACTGGCGCGGGCTACTTCACCAGGCCGGCCGCCCAGCCCAAAACGATTTGCCGCAATCACGCCTTCCAGGGACATGCGATGATCCGTTGTTCCGCGCGCCAAGTCTTAGCTCCCAGTCTCGACCCGTAGGTTTGAATGGCAAATGAATAAAGCCCTGAGCGGAATTACAGATGCGTCATGCACCGATGCTGCCGGGTTCAGTTACGACGGTCAGTACGCCGACTTGACGGTGCCGAACCGTTCTAGCTTGCCCCAGCCCACGAACGGGCCCCGCGCCGCCACGACGATGGAACGCATCACCACGTAATACATGATCTGGCGGTATCCGAAGCGTTGCAGAACCAGCCACCAGAGTAGCGACCAGTTTTCGCGGCGCTCCATGGCGAAGCCCACCACCGCGGCCATCAAATCCACCGCCATGAAGATCATGTAGTAGATGCCGATGTCGCGAAGACCGAAGCTGGAGTACTCCGAGCCATGCTGGGCGTAATTCATCCACTGGCCTATCAACTGCCAGACCAGGAGCAGGTCCGCCACCGGCGCCAAAGTCGTGAGCATGATCTGGAACAGCCATACCTGGGGCAGGGCGATCATGCCTAGCTGGCGATAGCGCGGGTTGAAGGTGCTGCCGCGGTACTTCCATAGGCATTGCAGCGTGCCATAGGCCCAGCGGAAACGCTGCTTGGCGAGGCCGCGCACCGTGGCGGGCGCTTCGGTCCAGGCGATGGCGCCGGGATCGAATAGCACGCGGTAACCGGCCACCTGCACGGCGATGGTGAGGTCCTGGTCTTCGGCCAGGGTGTCGGTGGGAAAACCGCCCAGCGCTAGCACGGCTTTGCGCCGCCAGGCGCCCACCGCGCCCGGCACCACAGTCAGCGTGTCGAGCGCCGAGAGCGCCCGGCGTTCCAGATTCTGCGCCACGATATATTCCAGCGCCTGCCAGCGGGTGATCATGTTGATGCGGTTGCCAACCTTGGCATTGCCCGCCACAGCGCCTACCACTGGGTCCACGAACCAGCGCGCCAGTTTTGAAATCGTGTCGGGGGCGAATTGCGTGTCGGCGTCCAGCGCCACCACCACCTCCCCCTTGGCATGGCGCAGGCCGATGTTGAGCGCGCCCGCCTTGCCGCCATTGGGAATGGACAGAAGCGTGACGCGGGGATCACCAGAAAAAGCGACCTTCACCATGGCCGCGGTGCCGTCGGCAGAGCCATCGTCAATCACCAGTATTTCCATGTGCGGATAATCGCTGGCCAGAATGCGATCAATGGTGACGGCGATGACCTTTTCTTCGTTATAGGCGGGGATCAGCACCGACACCATCTGCGTGCCGGCCACAGGCGGCACGATGCCTGATTTGCGCCAGCGGTTTGCCAGCGCCAGCCCGCACAGCAGCAGCAGCCGCCCCATGCCCAGTATGATTGCGCCGATGAAACAGTAATAAAGCGCCTGGCCGATATAGGAGAGGGACAGGAATACAATGCGGTCGGCCCACAGCGCCACCGTCAGCGGCAATTTCGGCATCACCTGGTCGCGGCTGAATCCGGCCAGCGCCGATACGGGCACAAAGGTGTAACCTTCGGCCCGCAGATGATCGATAAGAACCGGCAGCAATTTCACAGTCTGGGCGCGGTCGCCGCCGGAATCATGCAGCAGCACGATATTGCCGCGCAACTCGTCGCGCGGGTGATGCACCTGTTTTTCTACCAGCGCCATCATCTGGTCGACGGACGGCGACATCCAGTCCAGCGTGTCCACCTGGGTGCCGATGGTGAGATAGCCAAGGCCCTGCGCCACTTCCATGGGCACGATCTCGTCCGCGTCGGTGGGCTGGGCGTCGCCCAGATAGGGCGGACGCAACAGGATCATGGAACGGCCCGTCAGCGCCTCGAACAGACGCTGCGTGGCGTTCAGCTCCAGCCGCACCGCGGCTGCGGGCGTGTCGGCCAGATTGGGATGCGTATAGGTGTGGTTGCCCACCTCATGGCCTTCTGCCAGCACGCGCTGCGCCAGGCCGGGATGCGCCTGCATGTTCGAGCCAATCATGAAGAAGGCGGCCGGCACATGCTTTTGGCGAAGGATATCCAGAATCTGCGGCGTCCAGGCCGGGTCCGGCCCGTCGTCAAATGTCAGCGCGATCTTGTTGGGGGAAAGCCCTACGCGGCGGATCACGTAATTGGTGGGCAGGGCGGTATAGGTTTCCGTGTTGATATCACCACTGGCTTCCATCACCAGCTTGCGCGTGCCTTCCGCCGGATCGGCTTCCACCCGCAGGATTTCGCCATTGCCGTCATAATCAATGTCGTCATTGGTGGGGATGGTGGTGAGCGAGGCGGGCGGGGCCACGCCATAGCGCCGCCCCAGCAGCGGAATGACGCTGGGGTCTTCGCTGCCCAGCCGCCACAAGGCATAGCCCGCGGGCTGGTAGGGATCGGCGGCGTGGATCTGGTTGAAGACGGTGACGCCGTCCAGGAACCAGATCTCGTGGGAATCCCCGTCGCTTTCCTTGTAGGCGAAATGCGGATTGTTGGTGTCGTCGTCGAACTGAATGGGCGCCGCGGCATCGCGCGCCGCCACCATGGCGTCGGCAAAGGCCAGCGGCGTGCCTGCGCCACGATTGACCCAGTCATAGCCATAGCTGCCCACCGCGATGATGGTGCTGTCTGCGGGCAGGTCGCGCATGCGCTTGTCCAGTATGTCTTCATACCAGGACTGGCCTGCGATGGCGCCGGCGGGGTCGGAAATTTCATGCTGGTCATAGGCCATGAGCATCGTGTAATCCACGATCTGGGCGTATTCTTTGTACGGCCAGTCGCCATCATCGAATGGCGCGGCCTGGGCTATGATCCATTGATGCGGCGCGAAGCTTTGCGAAAGCCCCGCCAGGAATTTTTCCAAATCCTTGTGCGCCGCCTTGGGGATATTCTCGAAATCAATCGTCACGCCCTGCAGCTTGTTGGCGGCGATGAAAGCGACTACCTGGCGGTTTAGTTCGGCGGTGCGCGTAGGATCAGCCAGCAGGCGCTGAAGCCCGGCACCATCCCATTTGCCTGCCGTGGCGTTCTGAAGCATGGGCAGTATAGCGACACCCGGCTTGTTGGCACGGATATAGTTCAGCGCCTTGCGATCCATGCTGGTCTTGAATTCCAGGCCCGGCCCGTTCAGCGCCATCCAGCTTGGCACCACCCAGTCCAGTTGCGGCAAGGCGCGCTTCAGCGCCGGATAGCTGGCGTCATTCGCCCCAGCCCAGTTGGTGTAGAAGGCGATGGCAAGCGAGCGGCCCTTTTGCGGCGCCAGGATCGCCGTATGCACCCGCGACGGGGCTTCGTTGCGCGCCCGGCGCTCGCGGCGGATTTTCATGCGCCGGTCCTCGGCCTGGACTGCCAGGCGGTTGGCCTGGCTGAGCAGGCCAGGGGCGACGGCCTTCTTCACCAGTTCGGGCTTGGCGATGGCATAGGAGCGGGCAGGCAGGTTGGGCGCCTGCACCGGCTTGGAAATCACCAGGCTGGTGACAAAGCCGATGCCGAAAATGGTGCTGATGATGGCCGCGCTCCAGCCCAGCCAGGCCAGGCGGCGGCCGCGCCTTCCCGTGGCGTCGAAAAAGACGGGCGGCTTGTCGTTTGAATCTGGGGAGTCTGGCGACATCTTTTTGCCTGGTGGAGCGGGACTTACATAGCGGATCGGAGGGGGGCGGAAATAGGGCCTCAGTACCCTTGAACGGCCACATTAAAATTATGGCAGGTGAGGCTGGAACCCGCCATGCTATTCGTGGCCACGCCCCACCTCTCACCACAGGATTTTAGCCGTGTTTGCCCAGCTTGCCCGCCTGCTCCAGGCCCCCCAGCCCCAGCGCCAGTTGCCCTCCACCCGCGAGGCGGTGGCCATATTGCTGGTGGAAGCCGCCCGCATGGACGACACGTTCGGGCCGGACGAGCGGGCCATGATCGCCCATCTGCTGGCGCAGAAATTCGCATTGTCGGCGGAAGAGTGCGGCAAGCTGCTGGCCGACAGCGAGGCGCTCAGCGCCCGCATGACCCAGCTTCATCCCTATACCCATGCCATCTTCGAGCAGATGCCCATGGCGGAGCGCATCGAGCTGATCGAGATGCTGTGGGACGTCGCCTATGCCGATGGTGTGCTGGACCCGGAAGAGGATTCCCTGATCCGCCGCATCGCGGGGCTGATCTATGTCACCGACCGCGACCGTGTGCTGGCGCGCAAGAAGGTGTTGGACCGGCTTGCCGCCAAAAGCAGCTAGGGCGTCGGTCCCAGTTGCGCGCCCAGTTGCGATGAAGTGAGCGCGTTGGCGGGCAGGGTCTTTGACATGCCCTTGAGGATGAAACGCTGCGCCCGGCCGCCCGGCGCGACTTCCGCGGCATAGAGATTGCCTTTTGAATCTGCCGCGATGTGGTGGATGCCCTGGAAGTTGCCCGGCTCCGCCCCGCGCTGGCCAAACTGGTACAGCACCGTCAACGATTTCCGGTCCACCACCGCTATGTGTGAATTGCCATAGTCTGAAAGATACAGATATTTCTGCGCGGCATCGGGCGAGAAGGCCAGGCCCGAAACGGAGCCAGGCGCGGGCCCGCCCCGGTTCAGGAACATCTGGGTGAGGTATTTTCCATCCGGCGTGAACAGCTGCACCCGGCGGTTGCTGCGGTCGGCGACATAGACGATCCCGTCATTGGACACCATCACGCCATGCACGGGGCTGTCGAAACGGTCCGAGCCGGGGCCTTCGGTGTCCAGCACGGGCTTGGGCGCCGGTGTGGCGGGGCGCGGCGGCACGGGATCGGGGCCGCCGGACGGGCCCACGCCGCCCGAACCCGCATCATCAGTGGGCGGCTTGCCGAACGCGGCCCACATGCGCTTGAAGGCGAAGGTGGTCGCATCCAGCACCATCACCCGGCGGTTGCCATAGCCATCGGCGATGAAAAGCTCGTTGGTCTTGGGCCAGACATAAATGTCGCCCGGCTTGTTCACCGAGGCCGGATCGTTGCTGCCTTTTGAAACGGTGCGCCCGCCGAATTGCTTGATGAATTTTCCGTCCGCCGTGAACTTGATGATCATGTCGTCGGAATTGCGGGTCTTGGACTGGCCCGAGGGGCTGGAGCCGGAGATATAGACATTGTCGTGGCCGTCCACGAAGACATTGTGTTCGGCATCGGGCCAGTCATAGCCCGCAGCTTCACCGCCCCAGGCGCGCACGAATTTGCCGTTCTTGTCGAACACGATTACCGGCGGCGCGGCGGTCTTGCCGGCGGCGACGGTGCGCGGGCGATGGATCAGCCAGACATTGTCATGGGAATCCACCGCCACCTTGGCGACAAAGCCCAGCGACCAGTTGTTGGGCAGCACGGGCCAATGCGTGTCCACTTCAAACACAGGCACCGGCTCGTTGGTTTGTGCGGCGGCGGGCGCGGCAAAGGACAAGGCCAAAGCCAGCGCCACCAGGATTTTGCGTGCCATGTTTCTCGCCCCTTTATATTTTTGCCATCCTAGCGCGGGACGGAAGGGAGCGGGACTCTGTGCCGCGTTTATTTACCGGGTTTTTGACCCGACTTTGCGCCAAAGACTGGCCAGCCAGGGCTGTTCCTCGCGCGGCAGGCCTTCGGGCCGATAATAATGGGACAGCTCGACAAACCCCGCTGCCGTCAGGAATTTCCGCCACTGGGCCAGGTCATGGAAGGCGCCGAATCGCCCGTTGGAAAAACGCTCCTCATTCTGGCCGTGCGGGTTGGAGCTGAACAGCACGCCGCCAGGCCGCAGCGTGTCGAAAAGCTGGCCCAGCACGCGGGGCAATTCCTGCGTCGGCACATGAAACAGCGTGGCATTGGCGAAGATGCCATCGAACCGTGCGGGCGGCAGGTCCAGGTTCAGGAAATTCTGCTCCCATACCTCGAACCCCGCCTCGCGCCCCATGCGGGCAAAAGCGGCAGCGCCTTCCACGCCTACGGGCCGGTGGCCCCGGGCCGCGAATTGCTTCAGGTCGCGTCCCGGCCCGCAACCAAGATCAAGAATGTCGGCGGGCGCGGGCATATCCATCGCTTCCAGCAGGGCGTTGATGTTCTGGCTGACGTCATGGTCATGCGTGCGCTCGCGGAACGATTCCGCGATGGTGTCGTAATGCGCCAGTGTGTCGCTGGTCGCCTTGGCAAGATCAATCTTCCCAGCCATCAGGGCGCGATGTTCAGCACATTGTTGGCGCGATCCATGTCCGGGATCACGTGATCCGGGTCAATCGTCACCGACGTGATGCGTGTCGTGCTGGGCAGGCGGATGGTGGCGGTCTTGCTCTGGATGAAGGCTTCGGCCGGCACCTGCACACGCTGGCGCGGCGCGCCGTCAAAGGCGATCTCGACCGTGGTGGGCAACACCAGCCTTTCGCGGTTGGCGATGATGACCACCGACCCCTTGTCCCAGCCGCCATCGGCGGGCTTGGCGCTTTCCACGCCCAGGTCAAGTTGCCAGTTGCGCATGTACCAGCCGCGCCAGTACCAGGACAGGTCTTCGCCGCCCGCGCTTTCCATGGCCCGGAAGAAATCCGACGGCGTGGGATGCTTGAACGACCAGTCGCGGATGAATTTGCGGAAGGCCCAGTCGAAGCGATCTGGTCCAAGAATCTGCTCGCGCAACAGCACCAGCCCCAGCGCCGATTTGAAATAGCTGACGGGGTGGCGGTATTTCTCGGTCACCTGGTCGGAGCGGGCCAGGATCACCGGCGCCTGGCGGTCGGCCAGCAGGGGCAATATCTCGTCCACCGGGTTGCCACCCTTGGGCGCATATTCGCCGTCGCGCTTGGGGCCATATTCCTTGAAGTCGTCGGATTCATAAATGTCGATGAAGGTGTTGAAGCCTTCATCCATCCACTGGTCGCGCCGCTCGTTGAAACCTACCACCATGGGAAACCAGGTGTGGCCGATCTCGTGCGCCGTGATCCAGAACAGAGATTTGCCCTTCAGCTTGTAGCTGTCAAAGGCGACGCCGGGATATTCCATGCCGCTGATGGGCCCGCCGATGCTGAAGGCCACCGGCCAGGGATAGGGCGACCAGCGTTTGGAGAAATTCTCCACCGCGTGCTTCAGGTATTCGGTGGAACGGCCCCAGGCGCCATCGCCCGCGCCTTCCACCGGATAGACCGACATGGCCAGCGCCGTCTTGCCGGCAGGCAAATTCATCCGCGCCGCATCCCACATAAAGGCGCGGCTGGCGCTGAAGGCGACATCACGCGTGTTCGCCATGTGGAAGCGCCAGGCCAGGGTGCCATTCTGCACTGGGCGGCTGGCGGGATCATTCACTTCGGCGGCGGTGCGTATGAAAACCGTCTTGTCGCTGGCGCGTGCCTGGGCCATGCGCTCGCGCTGCAAAGGCGTCAGAACATCATCGGGATTGGTCAGCTCGCCCGACCCCGCCACGATGTAATCCCATGGCACGGTGACGGCGTAATCAATGTCGCCGAACTCCAGGTAAAATTCCGAACTCAGATAGGGCAGCGTGTCCCAGCCATGCTGGTCGTCAAACACCGCCATGCGCGGATACCATTGCGCGGCATCGAAAATCTCGCCGTCCTTGGCCGGGGCATGGCCGGTGCGGCCCGATGTGCCCTTGGGCATGGTGTAGTGATAGCGGATGCGGATGGCGATCTTGCCGCCCTTGCGCGGCAGGGGCTGGGCGAGCCTAATCTGCAGCCGCGTGTCGGCCTCGCTTGTTTCCGGTGCGCCGGCCTGTCCCACGATCTCCACGCCATCAATGACAAAGCCTTCGCTGGGCTGGGCGTTCACGCGCCGCCCGCCAAAGAAACGCGCCCGCGCATTGGTGCGGTAAAGATTTTCGTCCAGTTGAATCCACAATTCCGTCAGGTCGGACGGGCTGTTGTTGGTGTAGGTGATGGTCTCGTCGCCGGTGAGAAGCGCGGTGGCGGGATTGAGCGCCACATTGATGTTGTAGTCGGCGCGGTTCTGCCAGTAATCCGGCCCCGGCGTGCCATCGGCGGAACGATAGCCATTGACGGCGGAGGGCAGGGTCAGCGGCGCGAAAGTCTGGCGCGGCTCGAACGGCGCGGGACGCTGGGCGGGCTTTTGCGGCTGGCAGGCGGCCAGCGCCAGAAGCGAAAACACCAAAACAACGGATTTGCGCGCGATCATTGCCGTCCTCATCTTGTTCAGTGCTGGCGGGTATTGCTCCACACCAGTTGCGCCAGCCCGACCAGCGCCAGCACCACGCCGTAAAAGGTCCAGTGCGGGTCGCCCACCATGAAGCCGCGGCGAAAGGCCAGGTTCAGGCCCTGCAGCGCGAAGATGGTGCCCATCGCCATCATCAGAAGTCCGATGGCGCTGGAAACCACGCGCATCACCCCATTGAAGACGCGCCGCATCATGCGCCCAGCGATGCCCTGCGCAGGGCGCGGGCCTCGCCATGGGCTTCCCATTTGTTCACCACCGCCGACGCCATGGCGTTGCCGATGACGTTGGTGGCGCTGCGGCCCATGTCCATCAGATTGTCCACCGCCAGGACCAGGAACAGGCCCGCTTCCGGCAGATTGAAATAGGGCAGGGTGGCGGCCACCACCACCAATGATGCGCGCGGCACGCCGGCAATGCCCTTGGACGTCACCATCAGCATCAGCAGCATCAATACCTGCTGGCCCAGCGGGATATGCACGCCATAGGCCTGGGCGATGAACATTACTGCAAAGGTGCAATACATGGTCGAGCCGACCAGGTTGAAGGAATAACCCAGCGGTAAAACAAAACTGACGATCTTGGGGTTGAGGCCCATCTCCTCCAGCGTTTCCAGCAGCAGCGGGAAAGCGGATTCCGAGCTGGCGGTGGAAAAGGCCAGCAGCGCGGGCGAGCGCGTGGCGATGAAGAGTTTCTTGAAGGCGGTGTTGCCGATCACCAGATAGGTGACACAGCCCATGGCCAACACCAGCACGATCAGCGCCAGATACAGATCGCCCACCAGCCGCGCATAGGTGACCATGATGCCCGCGCCCTGTAGCGAGAGGGAGCTGGCCAGGGCCGAGAAGATGGCGACGGGCGCGAACATCATCACATACATGGTGATCTTCAGGATCACCTGGGCGCCGGATTCAACCACTTCCAGCAGGGCATGGCCCTTCTTGCCCACGGCTGAGATCGCCATGCCCGCGAAGAGCGAGAACACCACCACCTGGAGGATTTCGTTGCGCGCCATGGCGTCGAAGATGGAGGCGGGGATCAGGTGTTCGATGAAACCGCTCAGGCCTTCGGGCGGCGCCAAATTGGCGGCCTTGCCTGTTGCCGCCACGACGCCGGCGCCCGCGCCGGGTTCCAGGATATTGACTGCGATCAGCCCGATCACCAGCGCCACGAAGGACGAGATCAAAAACCAGATCATCGCCTTGGCGCCGATGCGCCCCACGGTGGAGGCGTTTTCGATATGGCCGATGCTGCTGGTCAGCGTGGTCAGGATCAGCGGCGCAATGATCATCTTGATCAGGCGCAGGAAGATGGTGGTGACCTGGTTGAAATAGCCTGCCGCGGTGACGGCGCCGGCGGGTGTCAGGAACTCGTGCAGAAGCAGGCCGGTGACAACGCCGCCGATCATGGCGGCAATCACGAAAAGGATAAAACCACGCTTCATGCCCAGCCCCCGCTTTTTTCCATGGTTGGGGAAAGCGGGCTGCGAGTCAAATGTTGCCTAAAGGACGGGCAAGGCGCGGCGGCCATAGGCGATATCCATGGCGGCGCGGGCCAGGATGGCGGTGGAATCCAGCAGCGGCACCGCAACATCGCCCGCGCCCAGCACCAGCGGCACTTCGGTGCAGCCGGCGATGATATGGGCCGCGCCCTGGTCCGCCAGGCCTTTCGCCAGCGTTGCCATGCGGGCCTTGATGGCGGCACCGGTGTCGCCGGTCTTGATGTCATAAAGAAGCGTCATCAGCGCTCCGCGGTCCGGCAGCAGGATGGTCCGTGCCCCCAGCGCCTTTTGATAAAGCCCGGCATCCAGGCAACCCGCCGCCGCCATCAATCCCACCGGCGCGGACCCGGCGGGCAGCGCCGCCACGGTCTCTGCAATCATGTCCAGAAGCGGAATGGAAATCGCGGCGCGGATGTCGGCTGCGAAGGCGTGCGCGGTGTTGCAGGCGATGACCAGGAAATCCGCGCCGGACTTTTCAAGGCCGCGCGCCATCTCGGCAAGCTGGGGCCCGGGCGACGGACCCTTGCCCGCGATGGCCAGGTTGCGGTCGGGCAGCAGGGGATTGTTGTCCACCAGCATGCGCACGCAGTCCTGGTCCGACTTGCCAAATGAGAGACGCAGCATCCGGTCCATGAGATCCAGCGTCGCCGCCGGTCCCATGCCGCCAATGATGCCGACCGTAAGACGCTTCATCGGCCTTCGAGAATGTTTTGATAGGCATACAGCGCGGGCGCGCCGCCGGTATGCAGGAAGAGAATATTTTCTTTCGCGCCGAATTCTTTTTTGCGCGCCATGCCGATCAGGCCCGCCATCGCCTTGCCGGTATAGACAGGGTCCAGCAGGATGGCCTCGTTCCGCGCCGTCATCTGCACGGCTTCCACCATTTCGGGCGTGGGCAGGGAATAGCCAGGCCCCACCCATTCATCACGGCAGACCACATCCTGCCGCCGCAGCTCGCCACGAATGCCCGCCAGCGCGGCGCATTTTTCCGCCAGAGCAAAGACATTGCCTTCTTGCTCCGGGCGGGGGCGGCGCACATTCACGCCGATGATGGGAATGTCCACGCTGCATCCGGCCGCGCCCACCAGCATGCCGGCATGGGTGCCGGCGCTGCCGCTGGCCAGCACGATGCGGTCAATTTTCAGGCCCATGTCGAAAAGCTGGCCGTTCATTTCCTCGAAGCAGGCGACATAGCCCAGCGAGCCAAGCGCGTTCGAGCCGCCGCCGGGAATGATGTAGCCCTTGCGGCCTAGTTTCTTCAGGTCGGCGGCGACGGCTTCCATCGCGGCCTGCAGATCGTCGCCCAGTTTCACAACCGAGACGCTTTCCACGCCCAGCAGGTTGAACAGGAAATTGTTGCCGCTGGCGTCCGGCTTGTAGGAGCCGGGCACGCGCTCTTCCAATATCAGGCGGCACTTCAACCCTTCCTTGGCGGCGGCGGCCAGGGTCAGGCGGGCATGGTTGGACTGCACCGCGCCCACCGTGATCACGGTATCGGCACCTTGCGCCATCGCATCGGCCACCAAAAACTCCAGCTTGCGCGTCTTGTTGCCGCCCGATGCCAGTCCGGTCAGGTCGTCGCGCTTGATGAAGACATTGGCGCCAATCGCGGCGCCAAGGCGCGGCATGGCCTCGATGGGCGTCGGCGCATTTGTGTAGCGGCGGCGGGGAAATCTTGCTAAATGCATGGGCCGGCTCCTTCGCGGGCAAGTATGCGGGAATTGCCCCGCCTTTCAACCGACACCAATGCCCGACCCCGAGATACCCCAATATAAAGACATCTTGGCCGCCGCCGCCCGCATCGCGCCCTATGCCGTGCGCACGCCGCTGGTGGAAAGCCCCGTGCTGTCGGCGCGGCTGGACCGGCCGGTATTCCTGAAACTGGAATTGCTGCAGCGGACTGGGTCTTTCAAGTTTCGCGGCGCGGTCAACCGGCTGGCGCTGATCCCGGAAGCAGCACGTGCGGGCGGCGTGGTGGCTTTCTCCAGCGGCAATCACGCGCAAGGGGTGGCGGCGGCTGCGGCCCTGTTCGGCATGAAGGCGTTGATCGTGATGCCCGCCGATGCGCCGCGCGCCAAGATTGCGGGCACCGCAGCCCTGGGGGCCGAGATCGTGCATTATGACCGGGTGCACGATGACCGCGAGGCGATTGCCGCGAAAATATGCGCGGAACGCGGAGCGACATTGGTCGCGCCCTATGACGATCCCATTGTCATGGCGGGGCAGGGCACAGCGGGGCTTGAGATCGCGGAAGATGCAAAACGGTTTGGCGTGACCTTGGAACAGGTATTGGTGCCGGTATCGGGCGGCGGGTTGGCGGCGGGCATCGCCCTGGCGCTGAAAGGCGCGGGCGAGACGGTAACGGTGCACAGTGTCGAGCCGGAAAATTACGACGGCATGCGCCGATCCCTGGAAGCGGGGACACGCGTGGCCGCACCGGGCGGAAAACTGTCCATGGCGGACGCGCTGATGGCGCCAATCCCCGGCCACCACGTCTTCGCGCTGGCCGAGGGCTTGCTGGGCGCGGGGCTGGTTGTCAGCGAGGATGAACTGGAGCGGGCGCTGAGTTTTGCAGCGCAGAAGCTGAAGCTGTTTGTGGAGCCGGGCGGCTCTGCCGCGCTGGCGGCGGCATTGGCCAGGAAAGCGCCCGGCCCAAAAAACAACAAAGGCGCGCTTTGTTTGGTGTTGTCGGGCGGCAATGCGGATTTTGCAACCGTGGCGAATGCCGTGGCGCGGATTCCTGAACCTTAAATCCCGCCACTCTCGATCAAGATGACGCCGCCCGCGATCAGGGTCGCGCCGACTGCCTTGCGGACAAGATTGCGCGCCGACATATCCTCGCGCCCCAGCTTCGGGAAAAACAGAGTCAACAATATGCCGAAGCTGAAAACGAAAAAGGTAGTGGTGGAAGAAATGGCCGAGACCAGCGCCACCGGCGCCAGCATGCTGGCGTAACGCACGCCAAGGCCTGCGCCCAAATTGACCAGCTCGTTGGCGGCGTTGATTCCAATCACCGCGCCGGGATTGGCGCGAAACAAGTCCGCGAACTGACGGCGATAGGCGGGCCGCGCAAAAAACGCCAGGCCCACGAAAGCCTGGCCCACAAATGTCCAGAAGGTCACGGTCCAGAAATCATCGCGGATGGCGAAATATTTGAACATCACGCTGGAGACGGCCAGCACAAAGGTGCAGCCCAGCATCAGCACAACCACGCGCACGTTGAAACCCTTGAAATTCATCCCGTTGTTCAAGGACAGGCCCAGCGCGCCGATCAGGATCAAGGCGCCGCCGAAAATCTGGCCCGGCTTCAGGCTTTCGTGCAGGAAGATATAGCCCAGCATGAAAGTGAAAAGCGTGGAGGCCTGGAACAGGGGCGCCACCACGGACGCTTCCTCGCTCTGGATGGCGCGCAGGTAGAAAAGTATGGCGCTGATATAGAGCGCGCCGGAAAACATCATCACCGCGATGGGACCGGGCGCGGGCGACAGCACATGCGGCTGCACGACATAGATCACTGGCAGCAAAGCCGCCCCGATCAGCGCCGTGAACAGGATCAGCACATTGGTGTCGGCGTCACGGAAATATTTGTCCACCAGGTATTTGTCGATGTGCGTGGACACGGCCCACAGCAGGGGGCCGGAAAAGGCATAGAGCAGCCACATCAGCCGGCAGGCTGTTTCTTGATCGGCACTTCCAGGCGGTAAAGCTTCAGCGCCAGCCAGTCCTTGGGCTCAAAGCACAACGCGCCGGTCTGGAAGGCGCCCGTCGCCACGCCCGTCACCACCGCATGCATGTCGCAGACGATGCCCGGGTCCCAGCCGATGAAGCGGTAGCCGGCCTTGTCCATGCAGGCGCGGATAGAATTGAACGGCTCGCCCGCATGCATGTTGCTGGGCGCGGCCACCTTGCAGGCGCTGAGCTGTTTTTGCTGGTCGGAATAACAGCCCGCCAGGATGGGCAGGGCGGCGGCAAGTATCAAAAGCGTCCGAAACCGGGCCATTATTGCCTCGCTTATCTCGCATGGAATCTAGCAGAAAATCGATTCCGCCGCAGGGGATTTTTTCAGTCCCGGGACCATAATTGCGCCCCAATATTGGAACCGCCACGCATGTGACGCTTTTCTCAACCGGAGACGCACCATGCCCGCGCAAAAGCCAAAACAGAAACTGGGCCTCTACCGGGCCAAGCGCGATTTCCAGAAGACCAGCGAGCCCAGCGGTGCTGCCAAGGTGGCGTCCGCGCCCGCCTTGCGCTTCGTGATCCAGAAACATGCCGCCACGCGGCTGCATTATGACTTTCGCCTGGAATGGGAGGGCGTCTTCAAAAGCTGGGCGGTGACGCGCGGGCCCTCGCCCGATCCCGCAGACAAGCGCCTGGCAGTAGAGGTGGAAGACCATCCGCTCGATTACGGCGATTTCGAAGGCACTATTCCCAAGGGCCAGTATGGCGGCGGCACGGTTCAGTTGTGGGATCGCGGCTTCTGGAAGCCGGACGGCGATGCGACCCGGATGCTGAAAAAAGGCGATTTGAAATTCGTGCTGGCGGGCGGACGGCTGAAAGGCGGCTGGGTGCTGGTGCGGATGCGGCATGACAGGAATGGGGGCAAGCGCAACAACTGGCTCTTGATCAAGCACAAGGATGAATATGCGAAGGCGGGCAAGGGCGAGGCGATTCTGAAAGACGATGCCTCCATCGCTTCGGGCCGCGCCATGGCCGACATCGCGGCGGGCAAGGGCAAGAAGCCCAGCCCCTTCATGCTGAAGAAAAGCTATGGCGCCGATGCGGTCTGGAACAGCAAGGGCGGCATGGCGGAAACGGCAGCGAAGAAGAAAAAATCTGCGCCCGCGAAAAAAACGAAAATTCCCGTCTTCATTGCGCCGCAGCTTTGCCGCCTGGAGGACAGGCCGCCATCGGCCCCGGGCTGGGCGCATGAGATCAAGTTTGACGGCTATCGCGTGCAGGCGCGGGTGGAAGGCGGCAAGGCGCGGCTCTTCACCCGCAAGGGCCTGGACTGGACGTCGCGCTTTCCCGAAATCGCAAAAGCCGCCGCGCAGTTGCCCGATGTGATCCTGGACGGGGAGATCGTGGCGCTGGATCACAACGGCGCGCCGGATTTCGCGGGGCTGCAGGCGGCGTTGTCGGAGGAGAAAACCGCCGGGCTGGTCTTCTTCGCTTTCGACCTGCTGTTCGAAGAGGGCGAAGATTTGCGCAAGCTGCCGTTGCGGGACCGCAAGGCGCGGCTGGAGGCGCTGGTCACGGCGCATGAAAAGAAACTGGCGGTGCTGCGCTATGTCGAACATTTTTCCAATGGCGGTGATGCGGTGCTGCAATCGGCCTGCCGCATGTCGCTGGAAGGCATTGTCTCCAAGCGGCTGGATGCGCCCTATCGTTCGGGGCGCGGCGACACCTGGGTAAAAGCCAAATGCCGCGCCGGGCATGAAGTGGTGATCGGCGGCTGGTCCACCACGGCGGGAAAATTCCGCTCGCTTCTGGTGGGCGTGCATCGTGGCAAGCATCTGATCTATGTGGGCCGGGTCGGCACCGGCTATGGCGGCAAGACGGTGGCGCGGCTGCAGCCGCAACTGAAGAAGCAGGAAAGCAAAACCAATCCCTTCCAGGGCGATACCGCGCCGCGCGCCGAGGCGGGCATGCATTGGGTAAAGCCGAAGCTGGTGGCGGAAATCGAATTCGCCGGCTTTACGGGCGATGGCATGGTGCGACAGGCGTCCTTCAAGGGGTTGCGGCAGGACAAGTCGGCGGACGAGGTGGAAGCGGAAGTGCCAACCGGCAAGACGGCGCTGGCAAAACCGAAAGCGGCAAAAGCTCAAACTTCCAAAGCAAGATCCAGCGTGGTGATGGGCGTTCCCATCTCCAAGCCGGACAAGCCGCTATGGCCCGATGCGGGCGACGGCAAGCCGGTGACCAAGCTGGAGCTGGCGGAGTATTTTGAAAAGATCGGCGAATGGATGCTGCCGCACATCAAGGGTCGGCCATGCTCCATCGTGCGCGCCCCGGATGGTGTGAACGGCCAGCATTTCTTCCAGCGCCATGCCGGACAGGGCAGCTCCAGCCTGTTCACGGAGATTAAAGTGTCCGGCGAAGCGTATCTGGCCATTGACCGGGTGGAGGCGCTGGCGGCTGCCGCCCAGATGGGAGCGCTGGAACTGCATCCCTGGAACTGCCAGCCCGATGCGCCGCTGGTGCCGGGACGCTTTGTCTTTGACCTGGACCCCGCGCCGGATGTGGAATTCGCGGATGTGATTGCTGCGGCCAAGGAAATGAAGGCGCGGCTGGAGGCGTTGGGCCTTGTCGCCTTTTGCAAGACGACCGGCGGCAAGGGTCTTCACGTGGTGACGCCCATCAAGCGCGAAAAGCTGGACTGGAAGGCGGGGAAGGCCTTTGCCCATGCCGTGTCCGCCGCCATGGCCGCAGACAGTCCTGACAAATACCTGGTCAACATGTCGAAGAAAGCGCGGACGGGAAAAATCTTCCTCGATTACCTGCGCAATGATCGCACTGCCACCGCCGTGGCGCCGCTCAGCCCGCGCGCACGGGCGGGCGCCACCGTCTCCATGCCGCTGAACTGGAGCCAGGTGAAAAAAGGCCTGGACCCCGCGCAGTTCACGGTCCGCACAGCGCCCGGTCTTTTGGCCCGCGCCAGGCCCTGGGAAGATTGGTGCGAAAGCGAACGTCTGCTGACGGCTGCGCTGAAGAAATTCACGCGAAGCTGAATTCTGGAACTTCGGCATGGCGCAGACGTTGCCACCCCGCCAAACATCATCATCAGGAACATCACCATGAGCATGAAGAGCACCATCAAGGCCGCAAGCGACAAGGTCGCGGAAGTCTTTTCCACCAAGCCGGAAAAGGCGGGCGACATGGACATACTGGACAAGTTGCACATGGAGCATGACGAAGTGCAGGAGCTTTTGGAAAAGATCGTCGAAAGCCGCAAGACCGCCGAGCGCAAGACGCTGCTGGCGAAAATCCGCAAAGCGCTGATCCCCCACACCAAGGCGGAAGAAAGCGTGGTCTATGACGCCATCATCGCGGTCAAGAATGCGAAGAACAAGATTGACGGCGCCGAAGGCTATGTCGAACACGAACTGGCCGACCGCACGCTGGCCCGGCTGTCCAAGATTCGCAATTTGACCTCGCCGGAATTCACGGCCACCGCCAAGGTGCTGAAAGAACTGATCGAGCATCATGTGAAGGAAGAAGAGCGCAACATCTGGGCCGATGTGCGCGAGAAGTTCGATGCCAAGGCGCGCATTGCCATGAACCGCCGCTTCGAGGCCGCCAAGAAGAAGGTCAGGGTGGCCTGAGCGGACGGATGGGAATACGAAAAAGCCCGGCGGTGATTCCGCCGGGCTTTTTTATTATTTCCTGGATGACTTCTTTTTAGGCACCTTCTTGCCCTTTTTTCGGGCTTCCGAAAGCCCGATGGCGATGGCTTGCTTGCGGCTTTTGACCGTGCCGCCTTTGCCGTCTTTGCCGCTTTTCAGGGTGCCTTTCTTTTCCTTGGTGACAGCGCGCTCCACGTCCCTGGATGCGGATTTGGAATATTTGCGGGCCATGAAACCTCCTTTGCTAGATCCGTCCCAATACCACCAGGATCAAAAGGATCAGCAAAACCACGCCCAACCCGCCGCTGGGGCCATAGCCCCAGCCCGTGCTGTAGCCCCACATGGGCACCGAGCCGACAATCGCCAGCACCACCAGAATCAGAAGTAACAATCGCAACATGGGGTTTTCCGCCTTTTGAACCTTCCGGGGAACAACGGGCCGGGGCGCGATTGGTTCAACCTGTGACGGTCTGGCGCTAGTCAGGACCTTGTCAGGAGGGGCGGGCTTCGCCATTTTGCGGGCCGACGCGCACGGGGAATTGGGATGATAAACGGGGCCGATACAGCCTGGCTGATGATGGCATCGGTGCTGGTCCTGCTGATGACCCTGCCGGCGCTGGCGCTGTTCTATGGCGGGCTGGTCCAGGCCAAGAATATCCTGTCGGTGCTGGTGCAATGCTGCGCCATTGCCTGCCTGGGTTCGGTGTTGTGGTTCGCCATCGGCTATTCGCTGGCCTATTCCGGCGATGGACCATGGATCGGCAATCTCTCCGCCGCCTTCCTGCAGAATGCCGGGCGCGCTGCGCTGCATCCCGGCACCTTCATTCCCGAAAGCGTCTTCGTGATGTTCCAGATGACCTTTGCGGTCATCACGCCTGCCTTGATCATCGGCGCCTATGTGGAGCGCATTCGTTTTGACGCCGTGCTGGCCATTTCCGGGCTGTGGCTTCTTTTGGTTTATGCGCCGGTGGCCCATTGGGTATGGGGCGGCGGGTTCCTGGCCAAGGCGGGCGTGATCGATTTCGCGGGCGGCATCGTGGTCCATGTCACGGCCGGCGTTTCCGCCGTGGTGATTGCTTGGATGCTGAAGCCGCGCCACGAATTTCCCCACAATGTTCGCCCGCCCCATGCGCCCTGGATGGTGATGGTGGGCGCGTCGCTTTTGTGGGTGGGCTGGTTCGGCTTCAATGCCGGCAGCGCGCTGGCGGCCAATGCCGATGCCGGCATGGCCATGCTGAACACGCACATGTCGGCGGCGGCCGCCACCCTGGTCTGGATCGCCATTGAATGGCGGTCCTTCGGCAAGCCCAGCCTGGTGGGCGCGGTCACCGGCACCATTGCGGGCCTGGCCACCATCACGCCCGCCGCCGGTACGGTCGGCGTCCTGGGCGCGGTGCTGCTGGGATCGGCCGCCAGCATCGTCTGTTATTCCGCCGTGCACCTGGTCAAGCGCGTGATGGCAGTGGATGACGCGCTGGACGTGCTGGGCGTGCATGGCGTGGGCGGGGCGCTGGGGACATTGGCGCTGCCGTTTTTGTCCGGGCTTGGTGTGGGCGGCGCGCCGCTGCATCATCCGGTGATGGCGCAATTCATCGTGCAGGCCGAAGGCGTGCTGGCCGCCGCCGTCTGGGCGGGCGTCGCAACCTTTGTCATCACCAAGCTGGTGGGCAAGGTGATCGGACTGCGCGTGGACCGCGATCATGAAATCCAGGGCCTGGACTATGCCACGCATGGCGAGTCCGGCTATCACGGCAACCGTTAGGAGGCGCCCATGAAGATGATTGTGGCGATCATTCAGCCCCACCGCCTGGACGCGGTGCGCGAGGCGCTGACGGCCATCGGCGTGGACGGCATGACCGTGTCGGAAGTGCGCGGCTATGGCCGCCAGCGCGGCCATACCGAAATCTATCGCGGCGCGGAATATACCATCTCCTTCATTCCGAAACTGAAACTGGAAGTGGCGATTGCCGATTCCCGCGCGGCGGATGTGGTGACAGCCATCACGGGCGCGGCGCGCACCGGCAAGATCGGCGATGGCAAGATTTTCACCCTCGATCTGGAAGCGGCGCTGCGCGTGCGCACGGGTGAGAGCGGCGACGGCGCGCTGTGAGCCGCCATGCAGGATCATAAGGACGTTCTGGCGTCGCTGGAAGCGCGCGGTCGGCTGCGGTCGCTGACCGGGCAGGGTGGGCTGGATCTGACATCGAATGATTATCTGGGGCTGGCGGACAGTTTCAAGCTGAAAGACGCCGTCACGGCGGCGCTGGCGCGCGGTGTGCCGGTGGGCGCGGGCGGAGCGCGGCTGCTGCGCGGCAACCATCCCGAGCATGAAATGCTGGAAGCGGAAGCCGCCGCCTTTTTCGGCCATGAAGCGGCGTTGTATTTCCCTACCGGCTTTGCCGCCAATGCGGCCATCGCCGCCACCTTGCCGCGGCGGGGCGATTTGATCGTCTATGACGCGCTGATGCATGCCAGTTTCCGCGACGGGCTGGACCCGGCGCGCATCGCCGCGGTGATGGCGGCGCATAATGATGTGAATGATGTGGAGGCGAAGATCCGCGCCTGGCGCGCCGAAGGCGGCAAGGGCCAGGTCTGGATCGCGGTGGAAACGCTGTATGGCATGGATGGCGACCGCGCGAAGCTGGCCGATCTGGCGGCGCTGGCCGACAGGCACGACGCCATGCTGCTTCTGGACGAAGCCCATGCCACCGGCGTGTTCGGCCCGGGCGGGCGCGGGCTTGGGTCTGCTCTGGAAGGGCGCGAAAATGTCGTGTCGCTGCACACCTGCGGCAAGGCGCTGGGCGTGGCAGGCGGGCTGGTTTGCTGTTCGGCGCTGATGCGCGATTTCCTGGTCAATCGCGGGCGCAGCTTCATCTATTCCACCGCGCCGTCGCCGCTGGTGGCCGCCGCCGTGCGCGCTGCGCTGAAATTGTGCGAAGGCGCGGACGCGGAGCGCGCGGCGCTGGCGAAGCTGGTGGCCGAGGCGGACGGGCATATCAAAAGCAAGCTGGGGCGTTCGGGCAGCGGCTCCCAGGTGCAGCCCATCATCATTGGCGAAGACCAGGCGGCGGTGGATGTGGCGGCGGCGATGCAGGCGCGCGGTTACGACATCCGCGCCATTCGCCCGCCCACCGTGCCGGAAGGCACCGCAAGGCTGCGCCTGTCGCTGAGCCTGCATGTGGACAGCGCGGCGCTGGAAAAAATGTTCAGCGAACTGGCAGATGTGATCGCATGAGTGTTTTTGTCGTCACCGGCACCGATACCGGCATCGGCAAGACGGTGTTTTCCGCCGCGCTGGCGGGCGCGCTGGGCGCCACATACTTCAAGCCGGTGCAGGCGGGGCTGGACGCGCCCACCGACAGCGAGGCCGTGGCGCAACTGTCCGGCTGCAAGACCTTGCCGGAAACATACCGGCTGAAGCTGTCGGCATCGCCGGACCGCGCCGCACGGGCCGAGAATATCCGCCTTGATCCCGCCGCGCTGAAACTGCCCGATGCGCGGCCGCTGGTGGTGGAAGGCGCAGGCGGGCTGCTGGTGCCGCTGGATGGCAACACGCTCTATATAGATGTCTTTGCGCGCTGGGCCGCGCCGCTGATCCTGTGCGCCCGCACGGGGCTGGGCACCATCAACCACACCCTGTTGTCGCTGGAGGCCATCCGTACAAGACGCGTGCCGCTGCTGGGTGTGGCTTTCATCGGCGAAGCGCAGGCGGAAGCCGAAGACACCATCTGCCGCATCGGTGCGGTGAAGCGGTTGGGGCGGTTGGGGTTGGTCAATCCGCTCACCCGCGAAGGCCTGGCGAGGGAATTCGCGCGCGGCTTCAACATCGCGGATTTCCGATGACATCCCCAGTCTGGCACCCCTTCACCCAGCACGCGCTGATGCCGCCGCCGCCGGTGATTTCCAGGGCGGAAGGCGCATGGCTGTGGACGGACAAGGGCGACAAAATCCTGGACGCGATTTCGTCCTGGTGGGTCATCACCCATGGCCATCGTCATCCCGCGATCATGGCCGCCATCAAGGAACAGGCCGATCACCTGGACCAGGTGATGTTTGCGGGCTTCACGCACCAGGCCGCGGAAGATGTGGCCCATGCGCTGGTCAAAATCGCGCCAAAACCCCTGGCGCATGTATTTTATTCCGACAGCGGTTCCACCGCCGTGGAAGTGGCGCTGAAGATGGCGCTGGGCTATTGGCGCAACAATGGAAAACCGCGCCGCCGCATCATCGCGCTGGAGCATGCCTATCATGGCGACACCATCGGCACCATGTCGGCGGGCGCGCGCGGGGTTTTCAACGCCGCCTATGAACCCTTGCTGTTCGAGGCTGCGCGGATTCCTTTTCCGGAAAGCGGACGCGAGGATGAAACATTGAAGGCGCTGGAAGCCCTGGCCCCGGACGCCGCCGCCCTGTTGGTTGAGCCGCTGATCCTGGGCGCTGGCGGCATGAAAATCTATCCGCCGGAAATGTTGCGCCAGATGAAAGCCATCTGCGAACGCCATGGCGCGCTATTCATCGCCGATGAAGTGATGACCGGCTTTGGCCGCACCGGCACCTTGTTCGCCTGCCAGCAGGCCGGTATCACGCCCGACATCATGTGCATCGCCAAGGGACTTACCGGGGGGGCGCTGCCGCTGGCTGCCACGCTTTGCACCGCGCCCATATTCGACGCGCATTATTCCACCGACCGCGCCGCAACTTTTTTCCATTCCAGTTCCTTTACCGCCAATCCGCTGGCGCTGGCGGCGGCGCGCGCCAATCTGAAAATCTGGGCCAGCGAAGATGTGGCCGCGCGCATCACCGCCCTGGGCGCGATGCAGGAAAAGGCGCTGGCGCCATTTCTGAAAGATGCGCGATTTGAAAATGTGCGGCGCATCGGCACCATCACGGCGCTGGAGCTGAAGGTTCCCGACCCCGGCTATCTGGCGGGGCGTGGGCCGGAGCTCACGGCCTTCCTGCAGGCGCGCGGGGTCTTGCTGCGGCCGCTGGGCAATACCATCTATGTGATGCCACCTTACTGCGTCACGGCGGATGAACTTGCCTTAATTTATGGCGCGATTGCGGCGGCGGCGGATCATTTCGCGTAAACGCGAACCGGTCTATGATGTTTTCAACCGGAGAACCCCATGATGAAATCCCTGCTCTGCACGGCCGCGATGGTGGCGATGATCGGCTCGGCCAGCGCCGCCGACCTGGACAAGCCCATCCCCGCCGCCACCGACGACGCGCCGATGACGGGAACGCAAACCGTGGTGCTGGCGGGCGGCTGCTTCTGGGGCCAGCAGGCCGTGTTCGAACATGTGAAGGGCGTGATCAGCGTGGTGGCGGGTTATTCCGGCGGCGCCAGGAACACCGCCACCTATGACCAGGTCACCACCGAGACCACCGGCCATGCCGAATCCGTTCAGGTGACGTTTGATCCGGCGCAGGTTTCCTTCGGCACCCTGCTGCGGATTTTCTTCTCGGTGGCGCATGATCCCACACAGCTCAATTTCCAGGGGCCGGATCGCGGCACGTCCTACCGTTCGGAAATCTTCTTCGCCAATGCGGCGCAGGAAAAAACCGCCCGCACCTATATCGCGGCGCTGGATGCGGCCCATATCTTCTCCGGGCCCATTGTGACCAGGGTGGAACCGCTCAAGGGCTTCTACGCGGCCGAGGGCTATCACCAGGATTACCTGATCCATAATCCCACCCAGCCCTACATCGTCTTCAACGACCTGCCCAAGCTGGAGGCGCTGAAGAAGGTCTGGCCGCAATATTACCGGACCGTCCCGGTGCAGCTTGCGCGGCGTTAACGCCTTGTCATTAAGCGGGGCATGACCGCACGGCGCTAACCAAAGCCTGAAAAAGGGCCAAAAAGCTGCCCGGACGGCCCAAGGGGGCCGTTTCTTTTGGGAATGTGATCTGCTAACTCCTGCGCCGGTCCGGCACCGCCGTGACCCCGAAATCAGGCGAAAGCAATTTCAGACCATGAACAACACGATCCTGAATCTTGTCAAAGCGGGCGCGCTGGTGCTGGCCGGGCTTGTCCTGGGCTGGGCGGTGCGCGGAGTTGTTGGCTATGACACCACCATGCAGTCCGTCAGCGATTACCAGGACTGGCACACCGCCTGTCCGCCGGCCACGGCCAAGGACGCTTCCTGCGAGATGGTGGAAAATGTGGTGGACAGCAACACCAAGTCGGAAGTGGCCCGCATCACCATCACCAAGGACATGGGCAAGGATGTCTTCGGCATCACCATGCCGTTCGGCGTGGCGCTGGAGCCGGGCATCGGCCTGATCTTCGGCACCGATCCGGTCAAGGTCTATCAGTACCGCACCTGCACTAGCGTGGGCTGCCTGGCGGTCATTCCGCTGGACGACAAGCTGGCGGCGCAGTTGAAGGCGGGCAAGGATGGCCGCGTGCTGTTCGCGGGCCTGGACAACAAGCCGGTGGCGCTGCCGATCTCGCTCAAGGGTTATTCCGAAGCCTCGCGCGCATTCCGCCGCAGCGAAGCCAAGCGCAGTTCCTGGTTCTGGAGAATGTGGTCATGAGGTCTTTTTCGATTCTGTCCCGCGCCGTTGCCGGTATCGCGCTCGCGTCGCTGACCCTGTCGTCGGCGCTTGCCGCCGCCCCGGCCCCGGCGGCTGAAGCAGCTCCGGCTGCCGCGCCCGCGCCTCCCGGCCAGCCCACGGTCGTCAGGGAATCCGGTGACTGGGTGGCGCGCTGCTTCCCGGTGGCCACGGCTTCGCCCTGCGACATGTACCAGGAACTTGCCGACCGCGAGACCAAGCAGAAGGTGCTGGGCATTTCCATCGCCTTCATCCCCTCCAGCGACCGCTATGCCATCCAGATTTCCGTGCCGCTGGGCGTGGCGCTGGCCAATGGCGTTGTGGTCTCCATGGGCAGCTACAATTCGCCGGCGATGAAGTTCCGCCGCTGCGACCGTGGCGGCTGCTATGTGGAAACCCTGCTGGACGCCACCATCCCGGACAAGATGGCCGCGTCGGGCAATGAGGGCGTGATCAAGATCGTGGCCAACAATGACAAGCCCTTTCCCATCAAATTCTCGCTCAACGGTTTTTCCGGTGCGCGCGAAGCCATGATGGAAGCGGCCCGCCAAAAGGCCAAGGCGCCGGCTGCCGCGGCTCCCGCGAAGTAGGAAACCCGCAGATAATAAAAAAAGCCGCCGGGTGACCGGCGGCTTTTTTGTTTTCCATGTCGCGCTTCTAGGCTTTCTTGAAGGTCAGCGCCACGCCGTTCATGCAATAGCGCAAGCCGGTCGGCCTGGGACCGTCGTCAAAGACATGGCCCAGATGCCCGCCGCAGTTTTTGCAATGCACTTCAGTGCGGATCATGCCCAGGCTGACATCGCGCGAGGTCAGGACGGCGCCCGGCAGCGGCTGCCAGAAGCTGGGCCAGCCGGTCTTGCTGTCATACTTGCTGGCGCTAGAGAAATTGACCTGGCCGCAACCGGCGCAGGCATAGGTGCCTTTGCGGAAATCCATGTCCAGCGGGCTGGAGAAGGGCGCTTCGGTGCCTTCATGGCGCAGCACGTCATAGGCGGCGGGTGACAGCATCTTCTTCCATTCCGCATCCGTCCGGGTAACGGCATAGCTTGCCGCAGCAAACGTGCCGCGCATGCCAAGGGCCGCCACCGCGCCGCTGGCCATCAGGCCCGCCAGAAAGTTCCGTCGCTGCATGGGATTATCCTTTCACGGGATCGGTATGGTTACGCATCCTGGCACAGGGCAGATCACAAAAAAACTTCGGAACGGGGTCCGGCAGGGGCCGTTACCGTCACGACCAGCACAGGAGAGATAGTATGGACAAGGACAGAATCCAAGGTTCCGCCAACCAGGCCAAGGGCGCCATCAAGGAAGGCGTGGGCAAGCTGACGGGCGATGCCAAGCTGCAGGCGGAAGGCGCGATGGACAAGGCCAAGGGCAAGGTCCAGAACGCCGTGGGCGGCGCCAAGGATGCCATCAGGGACGCCGCAAAAAACTAAGCTGAATATCCCGTAACGTCGCAAAACCCGGAGCAACCCTCCGGGTTTTGGCGCATATACGCGCACCCCTGATCCGGGCTAGAAACGGCCACCATTTTTTAAAATCATTTCAGGA
Organism: Alphaproteobacteria bacterium; assembly: GCA_947465395.1. Classification (GTDB taxonomy): domain Bacteria; phylum Pseudomonadota; class Alphaproteobacteria; order Micropepsales; family Micropepsaceae; genus Rhizomicrobium. The sequence goes on from CANIAL010000007.1 coordinate 32,660, forward strand.
ACGCGCCATGAGATTTTTTCGCTGGCTGGGACACATTACGGCTTCCGTGCTGAACGGGGTGGCCAAGATCGTGGTGGCGCTGGTGCTGCTGTTCCTGGTGCTGCTGGCCGTGGGGCTGGTGCAGGGCGATGGCATGCCCAAGAACATGATCTTGTCGCTGGACCTGCGCCAGGCCATCGCCGATTCGGATTCCAGCACCGCTCTTCCATTCACCGGCCAGAAGCTGACCGTGATGAACCTGGTGCTGGGGCTGGATGCGGCCTCGCGCGATGCCCGCGTCAAGGTCGTCTTCATGCGCCTTGGCAATGGCGCCGTCGGGCTGGCGCAAGCCGAGGAAATCGCCGCCGCGCTGGCCCGCTTCCGGGCGCAAAAGAAATTCGTCATCGCCCAGGCCACGTCTTTCGCCGGGGCGGGCATGGGCGATTATGTGACGGCCGCCGCCGCCGACCAGATCTGGATGCAGCCCAAGAGCGACTTCCGCGTGTCGGGCGCGGCCGCGGGCGAGATTTTCCTGCGCGGCGCGTTCGAGAAGATCCATGCCGAGCCGCAGATCGCCAAGCGCGCCGAATATAAAAGCGCCGCCGACATGTACATGGAAAAGAACATGACCCCGGCCGACCGCGAGCAACTGACCGCGCTGCTGCGCTCCTGGTATGATGCGGCGGTGGGCGCGGTGGCGTCGGCGCGCAACCTGACGCCGGCCGCGGTGGCAGCATCCTTCGAAGCCTCGCCGCAATTCGCCGAGGAAGCGATGGCCGCCAAATTGGTAGACAGGATAGGCTTTGACGATGACGCGCTGGGCGCGGCACGTGGCCGGGCGCAGGGCGATACCAAGACACGCATCCGCGCCGTCAAGATGGGTGACTATATCAAGAACCAGGATTTCAATGCCGTGCCGAATGCCAACGTGGCGGTGATCGAGGCGGCTGGCGAAATCAATGACGGCACCGCGGGCGATTCGGTTTTCAGCACCGCATCGGGCATCGCCAGCGACGATCTGTCGGCCACCATCCGCCGGGCCACCCGCGACAAGGCCATCAAGGCCATCGTGCTGCGCGTGGATTCGCCGGGCGGATCGGTCACCGCATCGGACCAGATATTGGATGCGGTGAAAAAGGCGCAGGCCGCCGGCAAGCCCGTGGTGGTGAGCATGGGCGCGCTGGCCGCGTCCGGCGGCTATTATATTTCCGCCAGCGCCAATCGCATCGTGGCGCAGCCCGCCACGCTTACCGGCTCCATCGGCGTGCTGACGGGCAAGGTGTCCTTCGGCAAATCGCTGGACATGGTCGGGGTGGGCTTCGACGAGGTCGCCCAGGGCAAGAACGCGCTGATGGATTCGGCCTTGACGCCCTACACGCCGGAACAATGGGCCATGCTCAAAAAGCAGGCCGATGTGATCTATCAAGATTTCCTGCAAAAGGTTTCGGCTGGGCGCAAAATCCCGCTGGCCAGGGTGGAAGCCGCCGCCAAGGGCCGCGTCTGGACCGGGGCTGACGCCAAGGGCCAGGGCCTGGTGGACGAGCTGGGCGGCTTCTGGACTGCCCGAGACGCAGCCGCCCGGCTGGCGAATATCCAGTCCCCCGTGCTGAAGGTTTATCCCCGCCGCAGCGGCATTTTTGCAGGCCTCGCCGGCCTTCTGGGCCGGGCAGGGGCAAGCATGGGCATCCTGGAAAAGCTGGGCGCCCTGATGGCCCTGCCGGGCGTGAACGGGGCCATGGACGCACTGATCCAGGCCCCGAGGGGGCGGGTGGAGCTGCGTTCGCCCAATCTGCCCCACGGGTAAGATCAGGACAGGAAAGTACTTGCCGGGCTATTTTTTGGATATATAATTTCTCGACCCCGGCAAGGGATGGCATAGCCCTTCCAAACTTGCGAAATTGATCCTATTCGCCAGCCACGGGGGCGTGGACGGCGAGGAGTTGGAGACGCATCATTCCCGCGAACAGCAAGGCCGAACCTGTCGGCACCATGAGCTTTGAGGCTGCCCTCAAGGAGTTCGAGGCCATTGTGGCCCGGCTCGAACAGGGGGAAGTCGAACTGGAGGATTCCATTGCGTTGTACGAGCGCGGCCAGGCGCTCAAGGCGCATTGCGAAGAGAAATTAAAGGCGGCGGAAGGCCGTTTGGAAAAAATCGTTCTGGGTGTGGCGGGGCCGGCCCTGGGCGGCAAGATGGAAACAGCGTGACATGACTGCCAGCAAGACACCGTTGCTCGACAAGGTTGAATTTCCCGCCGATTTGCGCGCGCTGCCCAAGAGCAAGCTGCGCCAGTTCGCCGACGAATTGCGCACCGACCTGATTGATATCGTCTCGGTCACGGGCGGCCATTTCGGCGCGGGCCTTGGCGTGGTGGAACTGACCACGGCGCTGCACTACGTATTCAATACGCCGGCCGACAGGCTGATCTGGGATGTGGGCCACCAGGCCTATCCCCACAAGATTCTGACGGGCCGCCGCAGCCGCATGCGCAGCCTGCGCCAGGGCGCGGGCCTTTCCGGTTTCACCAAGCGCAGCGAAAGCGAATATGACCCCTTTGGCGCGGCCCATTCCTCGACCTCTATCTCGGCGGGCCTGGGCATGGCGGTGGCGCGCGATCTGAAGGGCGGCAACAACAATGTCATCGCCGTGATCGGCGACGGTTCGATGAGCGCCGGCATGGCCTATGAAGCCATGAACAATGCGGGCGCCAACAAGAACCGCCTGATCGTGATCCTGAACGACAATGACATGTCCATCGCCCCGCCGGTTGGCGCGATGAGCGCGTACCTGGCGCGCCTGGTCTCCAGCCGCCCCTATACGGGCCTGCGCAATTTCGGCAAGCGCCTGGCCAAGAAGCTGCTGCCGCGCGCGCTTTTCACCATGGCGCGCCGCACGGAAGAATTTGCCCGCGGCATGGCCATGGGCGGCACGCTGTTTGAGGAGATGGGTTTCTTCTATGTCGGCCCGATTGACGGCCACAACCTCGACCATTTGATCCCGGTTCTGGAAAATGTGCGCGACACCATGAAGGGCCCCGTGCTGGTGCATGTGGTGACCAAGAAGGGTCATGGCTATGCCCCCGCCGAAGCCAGCGCCGACAAGTATCACGCGGTCACCAAATTCACCGTCCTGACCGGCGAACAGAGCAAGGCTGCGGCCAAGAACCCCACCTATCAAAAGGTGTTCGGCGAAAGCCTGATCGCCGAAGCCCGCAAGGACGAAACCATCGTCGCCATCACGGCCGCCATGCCGTCCGGCACCGGCGTGGATCTGTTCGGCGCGCAATTCCCGGCTCGCACATTCGATGTCGGCATTGCCGAACAACATGCCGTGACATTCGCCGCTGGTTTGGCCTCTGAGGGCATGAAGCCTTTCTGCGCCATCTATTCCACCTTCCTGCAGCGCGCCTATGACCAGGTGGTGCATGACGTGGCCATCCAGTCGCTGCCCGTGCGTTTCGCCATGGACCGCGCCGGCCTTGTCGGCTCTGACGGCTGCACCCATGCCGGTTCGTTCGACGTGGCGTATCTGGCGACCCTGCCCAATTTCGTGATCATGGCCCCGGCCGACGAGGCCGAGCTGACGCACATGGTGGCAACCGCCGTGGGCATCAATGACCGTCCCAGCGCCATCCGCTATCCGCGCGGCGAAGGTACGGGTGTTGCCCGTCCTGCCCAGGGCGTTCCCATGGAAATCGGCAAGGGCCGCATGATCCGCGAAGGCGCGGGCATCGCTATTCTGTCGTTCGGCACGCGCCTGTCGGAAGTGCTGCTGGCCTGCGAGAAGCTGTCGGCCTATGGCCTGTCGCCCACCGTGGCCGATGCGCGCTTCGCCAAGCCGCTGGACACCGACCTGATCGCCAGGCTGGCGCGGGGCCACGACGTCCTGATCACGATCGAGGCAGGTGCCGCGGGCGGTTTCGGCGCCCATGTGATGCAGTTCCTGGCCTGGGAAGGCCTGCTCGACAAGGGCCTCAAGATGCGGCCCATGACCCTGCCGGATATTTTCCAGGACCATGACACGCCCGAGAAGCAGTATGCACAGGCGGGCCTGGATGCGGACGGCATTGTCGCCACGGTGCTGAATGCGCTGGGCCGCGAGTCGGAAGCGCCTGCTGCCGTCGCGGTTGGAAAAATCGCCTAAATCAGTCTTGCCCCGCTTTCAGTGGGACATTGGCCATGTTCATGGCCATGCATGTGACCTATGGGAATATGAATGACCCGCGCAGACCAGTTTCTTGTCGAGCAAGGCTATGCCAAAAGCCGCGCCGAAGCCCAGGCCGCCATCAAGTCAGGCCTGGTGCAGGTGGATGGCCAGACCCTGACCAAATCCTCAAAGCCCGTAACGATGGAGGCTGTGATCGCCTATCAACGACCCCATGATTTTGTCAGCCGTGGCGGCGTCAAGCTGGCCGCCGCGCTGGAACGCTTCGGGCTGGATGCCAATGACCGGGTGGCGCTGGATGTGGGCGCCTCCACCGGCGGCTTCACGCAGGTCTTGCTGCAGGCAGGTGCGGCCAGGGTTTACGCGGTGGATGTTGGCCATGACCAGATGCACCCTGTGTTGGCGCGCGATCCGCGCATCGTGCGGCGCGATGGCGTCAACGCCCGCAATCTCAGCCGCAATGAAGTGCCCGAGATCGTCACCGCCATCACATTGGACGTCAGTTTTATCGGCTTGCGCCTGGTGCTGCCGCCGGTAATGGCGCTGGCGGGGCAGGGGGCCTGGATGGTGGCCCTGGTCAAGCCGCAATTCGAAGTGGGCCGCGACGGCCTCTCCAAGGGCGGCATCGTGCGGGACGAGGAATTGCGCGACGCCTCCCTGGCGGGGATCGAGGAGTTCATCGGCGCGCAGGGCGGATGGACCGTGACGGGGCGCATGGAAAGCCCCATTGCGGGCGGCGACGGCAACCGCGAATTCCTTGTGGCGGCAATGAAGCCGTGAGCGCCTGCCGCCACTTCGGAAGCTGTGGCGGCTGCACGCATCAGGATGGCAGCGACTATCACGCCCTCAAGCGCGCCACGGTGATGGCGGCCCTGGCCCGTGCCGGTGTTGAGGCGCAAGTGGAAGAAACCAGGGCGGTGGGCGAGGGATCGCGCCGCCGCGCCGCCTTCAAGCTGGCGCGCACGAATGCCGGGCTTGAGATTGGCTTTCACGCCGCCCGCAGCCACCAGATCGTGGACATGGGTGAATGCCTGGTGCTGACGCCGCCGCTCTTCGCGCTGGTGGAGAAATTGCGTGCCACGCTGACGGGTGTGATGAAGGAAGGCGAAAAGGCCGAGCTGCATGCCCTGGAAAGCGAGACAGGCTTTGATCTGAGCATTCGCATGGAGCGCAAGTTGACGCCAGCACTGACGGCGGCGATTGCGGCGGTAAAGCTTCCGGCGGCCCGCATTCTCTTCAATGGCGAGATATTGCTGGAAAATGCATCGCCCCGGGTCAGCTTTGACGGCATTGCTGTTCTGCCGCCGCCCATGGCATTCTTGCAGGCCACGGCGGAAGGTGAAGGCGTCTTGCGCGAAAAGGTACTGGCGATCACGGGCGGCGCCAAGAAGGTCTCGGATCTGTTTTCCGGCCTTGGCACGGTTTCGCTGCCGCTGGCCCGGCGGGCCAAAGTCCATGCCGTGGAGCAGGATAAGGACGCACTTGCCGCGCTGGCAGCAGCGGCACGGGTAGCAACAGGCCTGAAACCCGTGACGACCGAGAAACGCGATCTTTTCAAGCTGCCGCTCGACGCACTGGAACTGAATGCCTATGACGCGGTGGTGATGGACCCGCCGCGCGCGGGCGCGGAAGCCCAGGCGCGGATGCTGGCGGCATCAAAGGTCAAGCGCGTCGCCTATGTGTCGTGCGATGCCGCCACCTTCGCCCGCGACGCGCGCATCTTGATTGATGGCGGATACAGGATTGGCGTGGTGACGCCGGTGGACCAGTTTCTCTATTCAAACCACATTGAAATGGTCGCGGGTTTTACCCGTTAACCGACCTGCGCTCTGTGACGCAAAGCGTGATCCGCCAGAACCAGCGCCATCATCGCTTCGCCAACGGGGACCGCACGGATGCCGACACAGGGGTCGTGGCGGCCCTTGGTGATGATTTCCACCTCCGCGCCCGCCTTGTCGATGGTGCGGCGGGCGGTGAGGATGGAAGACGTAGGCTTGACCACGAAACGCGCCACGATGGGCTGGCCGGTGGAAATCCCGCCCAGGATTCCGCCGGCATGGTTGGACAGGAACAGAGGCTTGCCATCGTTACCGGCGCGCATCTCGTCGGCATTGTCGGCGCCGGTCATGGCAGCGGTAGCAAAGCCGTCACCGATCTCCACGCCCTTGACGGCGTTGATGCTCATCAGGGCCGAGGCCAGATCATTGTCCAGCTTGGCATAGACCGGCGCACCCAGCCCGGCTGGCACGCCTTCGGCGGTAACCTCGACAATCGCGCCTACGGAAGAACCCGCCTTGCGGATGCCCTCTAGATATTCCGTCCACGAATCAACGGATTTCGCGTCGGGGCAGAAAAAGGGATTGCGCGCGGTCTCGTCCCAGTCCCAGCGGGCGCGGTCAATTTTCTGCGTGCCCATCTGCACCAAAGCGGCGCGGATAACGACCTTGCCGTAAATCTGATCCAGCACCTTGCGCGCAATCGCGCCCGCCGCCACCCGCATGGCGGTTTCGCGCGCCGATTGCCGCCCGCCGCCGCGATAATCGCGCACGCCATACTTGGCGTCATAGGTGTAGTCGGCATGGCCGGGACGATAGGCATCGCGGATGTCGGAATAATCCTTGGACCGCTGGTCGGTATTCTCGATCAGCAACCCGATGGGCGTGCCGGTGGTGAGCTGGGCCGGCATGCGTTCATCCTGGAAAACGCCGGACAGGATTTTCACCGCGTCCGCTTCCTGGCGCTGGGTGACGAATTTGCTTTGCCCCGGACGGCGGCGCTCCAGGTCGGCCTGGATGTCAGCTTCGGTCAGCATGATGCCGGGCGGGCAGCCATCCACCACACAGCCAATGGCCGGCCCATGGCTTTCGCCAAAGGTGATGACGCGGAAAAGATGGCCGAACGAATTGTGCGACATAAGCCAGCAATTAAACCGATTTGGCTTAAGCGTCCAGCCGCGTCACGGTCTGGCCGGACAGGCGGTAAACGCAGCCCTGCGGCTCGTCCAGCGCGCTCATGGCCTTCCAGTCCAGGCCCAGAACCATGCCCCGCAGGATGCGGATAAAGGCGCCATGGCTGATGGCGAAGGTGTCGCCCGAAAGGCTTGCCAGCCAGTCTTCCGCACGGGCGGCGACATCGGCGTAATTCTCGCCGCCCGGCACTTTCACATGCCACTTGTCATTGCCGCGTGCGCTGAACAGCACCGGATCGCGGGTGCGGGCTTCGTCGTCCGTCAACTGGTCCCATTCACCCAGGTCAATTTCCTGCAAGCGCGCATCGGTGGAAAAATCCTGCGGCGGCAATTCCAGATCGCCCCGCACGATTTCCATGGTGGTGCGGGCGCGCTGCAACGGGCTGGCGACAAAGCCAAGGGCGGGCTTCAGACCCAGCTCGCGGCGCAGGATGGCGCCCACCTGATGCGCCTGTTCCAAACCGCGCGCCGTCAGGGGCGTGTCTTTTTTGCCGGAAAAGCGGTGTTCGATATTGGCCTGGGTCTCGCCATGCCGGGCGATATAGAGCGTATGCTCAACCTTCATGCTTGTTGGGGACCGCGATGTCGGGCGCGTCTTCCGCCTTCATGCCCACCACATGATACCCCGCATCCACATGCATGTTCTCGCCCGTGACGGCGCTGCCCAAATCGGACAGCAGGAACAGCGCGGCATTGCCCACTTCGGCTTGCGTCACATTGCGGCGCAGCGGCGAGTTGTATTCGTTCCATTTCAGGATATAGCGGAAATCGCCGATGCCGCTGGCGGCCAGGGTCTTGATGGGGCCGGCAGAAATGGAATTGACGCGGATATTCTTCTTGCCCAGGTCTTCGGCCATGTAGCGCACCGAAGACTCCAGCGCCGCCTTGGCAACGCCCATCACATTGTAATGCGGCATCACCCGCTCGGCGCCGTAATAGGACAGCGTCACCAGCGAGCCGCCATTGGTCATCAGCTTTTCGGCGCGCTGCGCCACCGCCGTGAACGAGTAGCAGGAGATGTCCATGGTCATGCGGAAATTGTCGGGGCTGGTGTCCACGTAGCGGCCCTTGAGCTGGTCCTTGTCGGAAAAGGCCACCGCATGCACCACGAAATCCAGCCGGTCCCAGACCTTGGCGATTTGCGCGAATGTCTTGTCCAGCGATCCCTGGTCGGAGACATCGCAGTCAATCAGGGCGGCCGGCTTCATGGGTTCGACCAGCGGCAGGACGCGCTTCTTGAACAGGTCGCCCTGGTAGGTGAAGGCCAGTTCGGCGCCCGCGTCATGCAGCGCCTGGGCAATGCCCCAGGCGATGGAATGCTGGTTGGCGACGCCCATGATAAGCCCGCGCTTGCCCTTCATCAGGCCTTCGAACGCCATTGATTCCCAGCTCCTGTAATGGCTGCAATTCTAGCGATTTGGCCTTAAATGGCCAGCGCCAGGCGCAAAGGGTCCAAACCGGACAAAGCCGCTTCAGCGCATCCGCGCGCGCGGGTCATAGGCGCTGTCCCAGCCCTGTGCAAATGTTTTCAGGGCTTCGTCGGGCTTGTCGGGAAGCGTCACCACCATCCTTACATAAAGGTCACCTGCGCCCTGGCCGGCATGGGCCGGAACGCCCTTGCCCTTCAGGCGCAGGACCGCGCCGCTGTTGGAGCCGGGCGGCACCGTCAGGCTGACGCTGGCCCCCAATGTTGGCACCGGAACTTTCGCCCCCAGCACGGCTTCTCTTACCGTCACCGGCAGGTCCATTTTCAGGTCGTTGCCGTCGCGCACTATGAAGGCATGGGGCGCCACGCTGACCTGGATCAGGATGTCGCCCGCGGGACCGCCCGCCCGGCCTGCGCCGCCCCGGCCCTTGGCCCGAATCTGCTGGCCGTCCTTCACGCCAGCCGGAACATGCACGTCAATCTGTTCGCCATTCTGAAGGACGAGGCGGCGGGTGCTGCCCATCACCGCTTCGGCGAACGCCACCGTGATGGCGGCAGAAAAATCCTCGCCCTTGGCGGCGCGGGTGCGTCCACCGCGTTTCGCCCCGCCGAGAAAATCCGCGAAAATGTCTTCGGCGCTGAAGCCCTGTTGTGGCTGTTCGCCGCCTTCGCCCCAGCTGAAATGAAAATCCTTGGCGCCGAACGGCCCGGGACGGAAGCCGCGTCCACCCTTGCTGCCCGGTTGGCCATAGGCACGCGGATCGAAACTCTTGGCGTTGCCGCCCGCGTCTATCTCGCCTGCGTTGAACTTCACGCGCTTTTCCTTGTCGCCCAGAATGTCATAGGCGCCGGAAATTTCCTGGAAGCGCTGCTTGGCCTTTTCGTCGCCGGGATGGGCGTCGGGATGGTGCTTCTTGGCCAGGCTGCGGAATGCCTTTTTGATTTCCGCCTCGCTGGCGGAACGGCCCACACCCAGAATTTCATACGGATCGCGCATCTTAATTCCAATATAGAGCGCGAAGCGCGTCTCTCAAGGCGTCTTGTTTGCCGGGGCTGGACCTGGAGTAGGTCCGAGGGCGGCCAGCCGGTCCGCAGCCTGCTTCATGCCATGGCTGGCGGCGGCATAAAGGTTGCAGGCAGCAAGCATATCCTGCGGCACCTGGTTGCCGGTTTCATAAAGCTGGGCTAGCTCATACTGGGCGATGGGGTGGTTGGCGGCCGCTGCTGCTTCCAGCAGGGGCAGGGCGCGCGCCACATTGGGCGGCCCGGCTTCGCCCTTTAGCAGCATGTCTGCCAGGTCGGCCTGGGCGGTGGGCAACCCGGCATCGGCGGCGCGCTGGTACATTTCCACAGCGCCCGCCGGGTCTTTTTCCGTGCCGGTGCCGTTGCGGCGCATCATGGCCACATTGCGCATGGCGGCAATGTCTTCATCCGTGATGGATGACCAGATTCGATACGCATTCGCAAAGTCGCCCGCATCATAGGCGGCCACGCCGGAATCAAATGTGGCCTTGAGGCGTTCGCCGGTCTGGGCGGTGGCGCAACCGGCCAGGGCGCAGAAGAAAAACGGAACAAGGACAAATGATTTGCGCATGGCACCTCCCATGGCGAAAGGCTAGCCTGTCCCCGGCCGGGATGCTACGGGCCGATTACAAAGCGGGACGGAAGAATGGGTGATGTAGGCGGACCTTTGGATGATGGCGGCATAGCGCCCACAGGTGATCCCATGGCGCTGTTTGCGTCCTGGATGGCGGAAGCTGACAAGGCCGAGATCAACGAAGCCAACGCCATGTCGCTGGCGACGGTGGATGCTGAAGGCCGGCCCAATGTCCGCATGGTGCTGCTGAAGGGCTGGGACCAGAATGGTTTTGTTTTCTACAGCAACAAGGAAAGCGCCAAGGGTGGCGAGCTGGCGGCCAATGCCCATGCCGCCATTTGTCTCCATTGGAAATCCTTGCGCCGCCAGATTCGCGTGCGCGGATCGGTCAGCGAAGTCAGCGCCGCCGAAGCCGACGCCTATTTCGCCAGCCGCGCCAAGGACAGCCAGATCGGGGCCTGGGCCTCGGCCCAGTCGCGGCCCATGGAAGGGCGCTGGGTGTTTGAAAAGGCCATCGCCCGTTATGCCGCGCAGTATGGCCTGACGAAGGTGCCGCGCCCGGAATATTGGAGCGGCTGGCGCATCACGCCCTTCGAGATCGAGTTCTGGGGCGATCGTCACTTCCGGCTGCATGACCGGCTGGTCTATCGCCGCGATGGCGGCGGTCCCTGGACCACGCAGCGTCTTTTCCCGTGACGCTGTTAGACGAAAAAGGCCGCATCATGCGTCGGGCGGCCCGTGCGTCCGTCGCGGTGGCGCTGCTGCTGGTGACGATCAAGGCCGTCGCCTATTTCGCGTCGCATTCCGTGGCGCTGCTGGCCAGCCTCGCCGACAGTTCGCTGGACCTTTTCACCTCCGCGCTCAATCTGTTTGCGATCCATGAGGCCCTGGCGCCAGCCGATGCCGAGCATCGCTTTGGCCATGGCAAGGCCGAACCGCTGGCTGGCCTGGCGCAGGGCGCCTTTATCGCCGCCTCTGCCCTGTTCCTGGTGATCCAGGCCATTGGCCGCCTGCAGGCGCCGCAACCGGTTGAAAACAGTGGCGAGGCCATCGTGGTGATGCTGGTGTCGGTCGCCGCCACCGTTGGTTTGGTCCTGTACCAGCGCCGCGCCATCCAGCGCAGCGGCTCGCTGGCCGTGCGCGCCGACCAGATGCATTATCTGGGCGACCTTGCCACCAATATCGGCGTGGTGGCGGCGATCTGGCTGGTGGCGGAATGGGGCTGGCTCAGCGCCGATCCCATAATCGCGCTGATGATCGCGGCCATTCTGGTGGCCAGCGCCTGGCAGGTCTTTCGCCAGAGCCTGGACCAGTTGATGGACCATGAATTGCGGACGGACCAGCGGGACCGCATCAAGTCCATCATCATGGCCCATCCCGAAGTCCTAAGCCTGCATGAGTTGAAAACGCGCCAGGCGGGGCTGCACACCTTCATCCAGGTGCATATCGAATTGCCGCCGCACATGAAGCTGGCGGAAGCGCACCAGGTCAGCGATGCGGTGGAAGGCGACTTGATGGGCGCATTCCCGCACGCCCAGGTGATCATTCACCAGGACCCTGCAGGGCTGGAGCAATCCCCCGTCGAACCATGAGGCTGGACAAATCAATGCCCCAGAAGCCTGCCTGTGTCTGCGCCAGTTTGTGCAGCAGCCGCGCAGCCAGGAACCAGACGGGGCTGACAAGCAGGGACATGATGTCCTCGGGCAGACTGCTTCGTCAGGCCCCGAGTCTAGGGAATCAGTTTGGAAGGGTCCAGCGATTCGTCCCCAATTTTATTGGCCGATTCTTATGGCGGCGTTAACTTTTACCCGCGTCGGCCAGGACCTCGGCGATGGCATCCTTGCCGTCGGGACTGTGGATCCATGCTTCCGCAGCCTGCTGGGTGGGGAATTGCAGCGGCACCTTGTGCGGCTTGTTGCGGCCTTCCACGGGGATCAGCACCTCGAAGGTGCCGGCCAGCCGCGCGTCCTTGGTGGCGGCGGCATAGGGCGGGGGAAGCTTGTGGGCTTTCTTTTTCATGGAAATCTCGTGGCTGTGTTGCCGGGCTTCTAGCAGAAGTTACTCCGGCTTGTCCCGCTTCTTGCGCCCAATACCCAGCTGTTCCCGCCACAATTTCGCGGGGATTTCCTCGACCGCGCCTTCGGCCAGGTGACCGAGCTGGAAGGGGCCATACGAGACCCGGATCAGGCGCGCCACCTTCAGCCCCAGGCTTTCCATCACCCGCTTCACTTCGCGGTTCTTGCCTTCCTTCAGCGAAACCATGGCCCAGGAATAAACGCCCTTGCTGCGTTCCAGGTCCGCCAGGATGGGGCCATAGCTGGTGCCATCAATGGTGACGCCGGTGGCCAGCTTCTCCAAATCCTTCTGCGTGATCTTGCCGAACAGGCGCACCCGGTATTTGCGGACCCAGCCTGCGGACGGCACTTCCAGACGCCGCGCCAACTCGCCGTCATTGGTCAGCAGCAACAGGCCTTCGGAATTGAAATCCAGCCGTCCCACCGACACCACCCGCGCCATGGTGCCGGGCAGGCTGGCAAACACTGTCGGGCGGCCCTGCGGGTCCTTGTGGGTTGTCACCAGGCCCGATGGCTTGTGATAGCGCCAAAGGCGGGCGGCTTCCGGCGCGCCCAGCGGCTTGCCATCCACTGCCACGATATTGTCCGGCGTCACGCGAATGGCGGGCGTGGTGATTACAACGCCGTCAATCGCCACGCGGCCTTCGGCGATCCATTTCTCGGCATCGCGGCGTGAGCATAGTCCAGCCCGCGCCATCACTTTTGCTATGCGGTCGCCAGCGGCGCTGTCTTTCTCATCGTCGTCATCGGCAGTTTGCGGCTTGGGACCACGTGGCTTGTCGCCGGCGCGCCTGGGCTCGGGCTGCGCCACCGGGCTCCATTTCTTGTAGTCGCCCGCACCCGTCTGGCGTGCTAAACGCTTGTCCCGTGTTTTGCGATCTTCAACCAAGCGCGGCTTCCCCATGGACGATCCCCAAGCCATAGCACTGGCGCTGTCCCAGGCCCAAGCCGCCGCCAGCCGGGGCGAGGTGCCGGTGGGCGCGGTGCTGGTTTCGGGGGAGGGCGCGATCCTGGCCCAGGACGGCAACCGCATAAGGGAGCGGGCCGATCCCACCGCCCATGCCGAAATGCTGGTCCTGCGCGCCGGGGCCAATGTCCTGGGCAATGAACGGCTTTTGGGGACCACGCTGTACGTCTCGCTGGAGCCTTGCGCCATGTGCGCGGGCGCGATTTCGCTGGCCCGGGTGGCGCGGCTGGTTTTTGTGGCCCCTGATCCCAAGGGCGGAGCTGTGCTGCATGGGCCACGCTTTTTTGATCAGCCCACCTGCCATCACCGGCCAAACGTGGAGCAGGCGGGCGACGCCGAAGGCGCAGGCGCGATGCTGCGGGATTTCTTTAAAGCGCGCCGGTCCTGATCAGAACCAAAATGGCGATGATCCCGGGAAACCCAGCAGCAGCACTTCGCGCGCCGCGATCAGGCCGATGCCCGCCCCGATCAGCACATCGCTGACGAAATGCGCCGTCAGCAGGGCCCGCGTCACCGCCAGTACCATGGCCACCGAAAACCACAGGGGCCACAGCATGGTCCAGACACAGGTGAAGATCACCGCCACGCAGGCGATGGTCAGCGCATGGCCGGACGGGAAGGAATTGTAGTTGAGGTTGAAGGCCAGCGGCATGAAGCCGTAAAGCCCCATTTCCATGTCGTCGCGCGGGCGGCGTCGGCCCAAGACCAGCTTGATGCCATGCAGAATGGCGCTGCCGATGGTGAGGCTGGCGATGAAGGCCAGGCTGTAGGTGAAGATCAATGACAGGTCTTTTCCCTGATAACCGAAATGCCGCGCGATGGCCGCCCCTGCCAGCGCGATGATGGCGGCGGCAAGCCAATGCCCGGCCTTGGCATAATGGGTGATGCTGTCCAGGAATTTGTGGCTGCGGGCGCTGACATGGTCATAGATGAAATGCGCCGCCTGGCGGTCAATCGCCAGGGCCGCGACGCCCAGCAGGATCAATATAAATCCGGCCCAGAACAGCATCAGGCGTTTCCCTTGCGCGACAACGCGCGCCAGCCAATGTCGGTGCGGTGGAAGCAGCCGGGCCAGTGAATTTTCGCCACCGCGGCATAGGCGCGGTCGCGCGCTTCCGCAACCGAGCGGCCCGTGGCGGTGACGTCCAGTACGCGTCCGCCAACAGCAAAAGTTTTTCCATCGCGCCGTTCTGTCCCGGCATGGAAAATGGCGACGCCAGGCAATGCGGCGGCTTCGTCCAGCCCGGTGATTTCCGCGCCCTTCTCGTAAGCGCCGGGATAGCCGCCCGACGCCATCACCACCGTCAGCGCCACGTCGTCGCGCCAGGCCGGCTCCAACGTCTTCAAGGTGCCATTGCGCGCCGCCAGCAGCAACGTCAGCAGGTCGGTCTTCAGGCGCGGCAGCAGCACCTGCGCCTCCGGGTCGCCAAAGCGGCAATTATATTCTACCAGCTTGGGGCCATCCTTTGTGATCATCAGTCCCAGATAGACTACGCCCATATAGTTGAGGCCGCGCTTGGCCATGGCGGCGATGGTGGGGCGGATGAATTGGGTCATCGCCACGTCTTCCAGCGCCGCTGTCAGGACCGGCGCGGGCGAATAGGCGCCCATGCCGCCCGTGTTGGGACCGGTGTCGCCATCGAAAGCGCGCTTGTGATCCTGGGCCCCCGCCAGCTTGACCACATTCGTGCCGTCGGACAGGGCGAAGAAACTGGCTTCTTCCCCCACCATGAATTCTTCCACCACGATTTCCGCGCCGGATTCACCAAACCCGCCGTCGAACATGAAGGCGATGGCGTCATCGGCTTCCTTTTCATTCTGCGCGATGATGACGCCCTTGCCCGCCGCCAGGCCATCGGCCTTGATCACCACCGGATATCCCCCCGTTTGACCAAGCGTGCGGGCATAGCTTTTGGCGAATTCCGGCGTGCGGAATCGGCGATAGGCGGCGGTGGGAATGCCCGCATCCATGCAAAGGTCTTTTATGAAGCCCTTGGAGCCTTCCAGCACGGCGGCGGCGCGGCTGGGACCCAGGCTCTTGATGCCCGCGTCTTCCAGCACATCCCACAGCCCGCCCACCAGCTGGGCGTCGGCGGCGATGACGGCAAAATCTATGCCGGTCTTGCACGCGAAATTGGCCAGGCCGGCGAAATCCGTGGCCGGAATGGCGACACATTGCGTCTTTCCCCCAAGCCCGGCCATGCCGCCATTGCCGGGGGCGCAATAAAGCCCCGTCAGCAGCGGGCTGGCCGCCAGGCTGGCCGCCAGCGCATGCTCGCGCCCGCCCGATCCCACCAGCAGAACCTTCACTGGAACCTCATATCCGTCATGCGCAATCCTGTATCATTCCAGGGACCGAAACGGCCATAATAATCCTTCCCATGAGCGAAGCGTCCACACCAGCCCTGCAAAACCTGCCCGAATATTCGGTCAGCGAGCTCAGCGCCGCCATCAAGCGGACGGTGGAGGACGGCTTTGCCCTGGTGCGGGTCCGGGGCGAGATTTCGGGGCTAAAGGCCGCGGCCTCCGGCCACATCTATTTCGACCTCAAGGATGAAAAGGCGGTGCTGAACGCCATCATCTGGAAGCCCACGGCGCGGCTTTTGAAAATCCGCCCCGAGCCGGGTTTGGAAGTGATCTGCACCGGGCGGCTGACCACCTATCCCGGATCATCGCGCTACCAGGTGATCGTGGAGCAGATGGAGCTCGCGGGCGCGGGCGCGCTGATGGCCATGCTGGAGGAGCGCCGCAAGCGGCTGGCCGCCGAAGGCCTGTTCGATGCCGCGCGCAAAAAACCGTTGCCCTTCCTGCCGGAGGTGATCGGGGTGATCACTTCTCCCACGGGCGCGGTGCTGCGCGACATCATGCACCGGCTGAATGCGCGCTTTCCCCGCAATGTCCTGATCTGGCCGGTGGCGGTGCAGGGCGCCAATGCGGCGGCGGAAGTTGCCGCCGCCATCGCCGGCTTCAATGCACCTGGCGCGTTTCCCAGGCCCGATCTGATCATCGTGGCGCGTGGCGGCGGCTCCGCCGAAGACCTGATGGCCTTCAACGAAGAGGTGGTGGTGCGCGCCGCCTTTGCCAGCATCATTCCGCTGATTTCCGCGGTGGGACACGAAACCGACACCACCTTGTTGGATTTCGCGGCCGACATGCGCGCGCCCACGCCCACCGCCGCCGCCGAAATGGCGGTGCCGGTGCGCACCGAGCTAGTGGGGCAGGTGCAGGATTTTGAGCGCCGGGTGCGCAACAGTTTCGACAAGATGCTGGAACAGCGCCGCCGCCATCTGGGGCAGTTGGCGCGCATCTTGCCACGGGCCGAGCAACTGTTCGCTGCCCCCCGCCAGCGGCTGGATGCGGCGGGCGAAAGATTAGGCACAGGCCTGCGCCGCAATTTCGATTTGCACCGGGCGCGATTCTTGAAAGACGCGGCGTTGCTGCGGCCGCGCGCACTGTCCCACCGCATTGCTCTGGGACGCGAAAGGCTGAAGGCGCTGGACAGCCGGGCGACGCGGGTGCGGCTGACACGTTTGACCGATGCGCGGGCGCGCCTGGCCGGGCTGGCGCGGATGCTGGACAGTGTTTCCCACCACGCCGTGCTGGCGCGGGGATTTGCGCTGGTCAGGGGCGAGGACGGCAAGGTGCGCCGCCGCGCCGATGCCGTGAAGCCGGGCGAAAGCCTGACCCTGGTCTTCGTGGATGGCGAGGCAAATGCGGTTGCGGGCGGCAAAAAGCCCGCAAAAACGAAAACGTCGGGACCCGGCCAGGACAGACTTTTTTGATATATAAGAGCGCATGATGAATCGCATGGAAACCGGCCAAGCCCGGCTGCACTATCTGGACGGCGACTATGAAGTGCTGTCGCCGGGCACCTATGTCGCCTGCGCCGTCAGTGGCGTGCATATCCCGCTGGATGCGCTGCGTTACTGGAGCGTGGATTTGCAGGAAGCCTACGCCACGCCGGAAATCGCCACCAAACGCTTCCAGGAAAAAAAACTGGTGCCGGAATGATGCGGCGGCGAGAATTTGTTGGCGCCTGCCTGGCAACACCCTTGCTGCTGCGTCCAGCCTTCGGCGCATCGCGTCTGGTCGTGAAAGGCGCCCTGGAGCAGGGCAGCCTGGCCATCGGGCATGCCGGGCGCGGCGCAACCGTGACGGTGGACGGGCAGCAAGTGCGCGTCTCACCCGGCGGCGCGTTTGCCTTTGGCTTTCCCTATGACCAGCTGAAGCCTGTTTCCGTGGAAGCGCGCTTTGCCGACGGCAAGACGGACAGCGCCAGCTTCACGCCGACAGCGCGGCAATATGACATCCAGCGCGTGGATGGCTTGCCCCAGTCCACGGTGACGCCGCCGCCGGAGATACTGGAGCGCATCAAGCGCGAAGGCGCGGAGATTTTCGAAGGCCGCACGCGCGACACGGCAGGCGATGATTTTCTGTCCGGTTTTGACTGGCCCGCGCCGGGCCGGGAAAGCGGCGTGTTCGGCAGCCAGCGCATAGACAATGGCGTGCCCATGGCGCCGCATTTCGGCGTGGACATGGCGGCGCCCACCGGCACGCCCATCCATGCCCCCGCCGACGGCGTGGTGACGATTTCCGCCGATCATTATCTGAATGGCGGTTTTATCCTGATGGATCATGGCCAGGGCGTTTCCACATCCTTCCTGCACCAGTCCAAACGGATCGCGCAGGCGGGTGATGTGGTCAGGCGCGGGCAGGTGATCGGGCTGGTAGGACAGACGGGCCGCGCCACCGGGCCGCATCTGCACTGGGCGATGAACTGGTTTCAGGTGAAGCTGGATCCGTCCCGTTCTACGAAGACGCCCAAGCCTAAACCGCTCTGATTTTACCCCCTCCGGCCTTCGCATCTTTCCGCCGCCCTCTTAAACAGAAGATGGGCGGCGGGATGCTACGGCCACCTCCCCCTCTTGTGCGCTGCGCGCACGATGGGGAGGCGGACCTGCGTTTCCTAAGATTTCGCGAGCTTTGCTCTGTCGCGCGCCGTTGTCCAGCGGCGGTGAATCCACAACCATTGCGCGGGATCGGCCCGCACCATTTCTTCCAGGCGCTGGTTGATGACCACCGTCATGGCCTGCACATCGGCTTTTTCATCGCCCGATGGCGTGAAGGCCAAAGGCGGGTGCAGCGTCACCTCAAAATGCGCGCCGCCGGTGCGGCGGTTGGATGCGAACAGTATCGGCACGCCAAGCTTCAGCGCCAATGCCGCGGGCACCGGCGTGGTCATCGCCCCTCGCCCGAAGAACGGCGCTTCGATGCCTTCACTGGTCTTCTGGTCGGCCAGCAGCAGGATGCATTTGCCGCCGCGCAGCAAGGTGAAGATGCGCTTGGCGCCGTTGTGCTTGCTGATCTGTTCGGTATAGCCGCGCTTGCCCCGCATGCGCGCGATCCAGCGATCCACGAAAGGATTGTTGGGCGGGCGATAGACGATGGCGCCATCCAGCCCGTACTGCGCCGCCGCGATGGGCAGGATTTCCCAGTTGGCGAAATGCCCGGACAGGAACAGTGCGCCTTGCGTCTGGGCGGCATTGTCGACACCCCTGATGGTGATGCGGGCATCCGGCCCGTCAATGCCGAAACGGTCCAGATGGGCATACTCGGCCACGGTGCGGCCCAGATTGTCCCACATGCGGCTGATGATGGCGGCGATTTCGGCAGCGGATTTTTCGGGGAAAGCAGCGACAAGATTTTCGCGGGCGCGCGCTGTCAGCTTTGTGCGCGAAAAGACATTCCGCCCAATAAAGCCGCCCAGCGCCGATGCCGCATCCAGCCCCATGATGCGGAACAGGCCCATGAACAGGAAAAACCCCGCTGCCTCGGCGCAGTAACGCAATGTGTGGCGGCGTGCGCGCATCAGGCCAGCCTGTCCAGGAGCGCCGAGACTTGCGCGGGGTCGTCGAACACCGCGCGCACCGACAGCACGGCGATGCCCGAGCGCTGGTGCGGCGCGAGGCGGACGAAATCCTTTTGCGTGGTGACAAGCTGCGCGCCGCCGGCTTGTTTTATCAAACAATCCAGGTCACCCAGGCTGTAGGGGTGATGGTCCGGAAAAAATCTGCTGCCGGTGACAATTGCGCCCGCCTGTTCCAGCGAAGCGATGAACTTCTGCGGCCGCCCGATCCCGGCAAAGGCGAAAACCCGCATTCCACGAAAAGCCTCACCATCGGCCGTCAGGTTCGCTCGCAGCACCGGGCCGCGAAAATCGCCAAGCGCCACATCGCCGCCGCCCATGATCACCACCGCATCGGCGCGGGCAAGGCCCTGCGCCACAGGCTCGCGCAAGGGCCCGGCGGGGATCATCAGGCCATTGCCAAAGCCAGTTTCGCCATCCACCACGACCACCGACAGGGTCTTGGCGAGCATGAAGTTCTGGTGGCCGTCATCCATCACGATCACATCTGCGTCTGTGAGGCGCGCGCCCACTGCCCGGTCCGCCGCCAGGATGGTGGGCGCGATGTTGGCCAGCAACAGGGCTTCATCGCCCACCCGCGCAGCATCGTCGTTTGGCGATACCATCACAGGCCCCGCCAGGCTGCCGCCATAGCCGCGCGTGAGAAAAGCGATCGTTTTCCCGCGTGCCATCAGCGCCGCGCCCAGCGCCAGCGCCACCGGTGTTTTGCCGCTGCCGCCCGCCGTCAGATTGCCCACGCACAAGACGCGCGCGCGCGCCTGCGCTGGATTCGCCAGCGCCGCCCTCAGGGCCACGCTGGCGCCATACAGCCAGCCCAGCGGCGCCAGCAACAGCGCCAGCGGGCTCCGGTTCTGCCAGAAATCAGGCGCGCGCATCATGCGCCAGAAGATTTTTGAGGACCGCCACCGTGCGCGCCACAGCGCCTGACAAGGTGGCCGCGCCCTGCGCCGCCGCCGCGCCCGCAATGCGCGCCGCATCGGGGTCGGTGATCAGGCGTGCGGCTTCGCGCGCGATGTCGGCGCTGGAGGTGACGGTGCCGAAAGCCTGCGCGCCTAAAATGGCGTCATAGGCGCTTGCCGCGCTGCTGCGATGCGGCCCGGCCAGGATCGCGCGCTCCAGCACGGCGGGTTCCAATGGATTGTGCCCGCCCATGGCCACCAATGTGCCGCCGATGAAGCAGAAGGGCGCGGCGCGATAGAACAGGCCCAATTCGCCCAGCGTATCGGCGATATAGACGGCGGTTTCCGGCGTGATGGGCTGACCCAGCGAGCGGCGCGCGGGAATGCGGGTGCCGCACAGCATGGCGATGTCGGCGCCGCGGGCAGGATGGCGCGGCACGATGATGGTCAGAAGATTGGGAAAGCGCGCGCGCAAAATGTCATGGGCGGGCAGCACGGTTTCGTCTTCGCCCGGATGGGTCTGGGCCGCCAGCAGCACGGGCCGCGCACCGATCTGCGCTTTCAACGTCGCCAGCGCGGCGGGATCATGCGCCAGCGGCGGCGCGTCTGCCTTCAAGCTACCGACCACCTGCACATTGCCTGCGCCCAGGGCGCGGAAGCGGGCGGTTATTTCCTCGTCCTGCGCCAGCACCGCGTCAAAGGCACCCAGCAAGGTTTGAACGCTTTTGGGCGCGCGCCGCCAGCGCCGCGCCGAGCGTTCGGAAATACGCGCATTGATAAGCGCCATGCGAACGCCCTGCGCCTTTGCCGCCAAGATCAAATTGGGCCAGAGATCGGATTCCACGAACAGGCCTGCATCCGGTCGCCAATGTTCCAGGAAATGGCGCGACGCACGCGGCGTGTCCAGCGGCACATACTGATGGATCGCACCTTTCGGCAACCGCGCTGCCAGTATCGTGGCGCTGGTAACGGTGCCGCTGGTGGCCAGAACCTTGAAACCGTCCGCCAGCAATTTTTCCACCAGCGGCAGGGCGGCCAGGCTTTCGCCCACGCTGGCGCCATGCACCCAGACCAGCCGGCCGGCGGGCCGCGCGATCTTGCTGATGCCCAGCCGTTCATCGAGCCTTGCGCGGTCTTCCTTGCCGCGCGCCGCGCGTTGCTGCAGCAGCAATGGCGACAGCGGCGACAATGCCGCCGTCAGCCTGCGCCAGAGGGTCAACCCCAGCGGCATCAGCCATTCTCCGCTTCGGACAGATTGTGGCTGTAAAGCCGGGCATACAGCCCGTCCATGGCCAGCAATTCGCTGTGGGTTCCGGCTTCTGCAATGCGCCCGCCATCCAGCACGAAAATGCGGTCTGCATCGCGCACGGTGGACAGGCGATGGGCGATCACGATGGTGGTACGGTCATGCATCAAGCGGGACAAGGCATCCTGCACCTGGCGTTCGCTTTCGCTGTCCAGGGCGCTGGTGGCTTCGTCCAGCAGCAAGATGGGCGCGTTGCGCAGCATGGCGCGGGCGATGGCAATGCGCTGGCGCTGGCCGCCCGAAAGCTTCAGCCCGCCTTCGCCGATGCGCGTGTCATAACCCTTTGGCAAAGCCATGATGAAATCATGGGCGGCGGCGTCGGTTGCGGCGCGTTCGATTTCCGCCTGGCTGGCGCCGGGGCGGCCCAGGGCGATATTCTCCGCCACGCTTTCGTCGAACAGGATGGATTCCTGGGTCACCAGCGCGATATTGGCGCGCAAGGAGCTGCGGGTGACATCGCGGATATCGGCGCCATCAATGGTGATGGACCCGGAATCCAGGTCATAAAAACGCAGCAGCAGGCTGAAGATTGTGGTTTTTCCTGCGCCAGACGGACCCACCAGCGCGATCTTGCTGCCGGGCGTGATGGACAGATCAATGCCGTCCAGCGCTGCATCCCCGCCGGGAGCATAGGAAAACACGGCCTTGTGGAATGCCACAGCGCCGCCTTTGGGCGCGCGGTCGACTTGCAAGGTGGCGGCGTCTGGCTTGTCGGTGATGCGGGGCCGCGCATCCATCATGGCGAAGCTGCGGCTGGCGGCGGCGATGCCGGCGGAGGCCGCGGGCCAGAGCTGGCTGAGGTTTCGCACCGGCTGCTGCGCCAGCAGCATCGCGCCTACGAAGGAAAAGAATGTCGCCAGGCTGAGCTGCCCTTCGGCGGATTGATACCCCGCGTAGAATAGCGTGGCGGCGATCACCAGCCCGGCAAAGACGTCGGTGGAGGGGGCGGAGGCCGCGCGCACACGCGCCACGCGTATGAGTGTCGCCAGCCGCGCGCCGATCTGAGCATGGGCGCGTGTCGACGCGTGACTTTCCAGCCCATAAGCCTTGATGATGCGCCGTCCATCCAGGGTTTCGGACAAAAGCGTGGAAAGATTGCCCGTCTCGGTCATGCCGCGCGAGGCGGCGCGGCGCATGGAGCCGCCCAGCTTCTGCATCACCCAGGCGACAGCGGGCAGCACAAGAATCGACAGGATCGCCAACTGCCAGTCGCGGTAGAACATCACCGCGGCATAAAAAAACAGCTGCACCAGTTCTAGCGCGATGGCGGCCACGCCCTGGGTGATGGCATCACGCATCAAGGTGGCGTCATAGAGAAAGCTGGAAACAAATTGCCCGGAATGCACGGCGTTCAGCGCGGCCAAATCCTGGCGCACCAGCCGGTCGAACATGTCGCGCTGGACACCAGCCACGGCGCGCTCGCCAACGCTGTCCATCAGCGACTTGCCTGCGAAGAATGTCACGGCCCGCACCAGCATGATGCCCAGCGCGGCCAGCGCGATGGGCGCCAGCAAGTCGCGGCGATGTTCGACAAAGATCAGCCGCAGCGCCGGTTCCAGCCCCAGCGGGATCAGCGCCGAGGCCGCCGATGTCAGCAGCATGAAGATCACGGCGGCGGCCAGGATCGGCCCCTGCGCCCGCACATAATCGCGGAGCAGGCGGCGGATCACCGCACCAGTTCCCGGCTCAGGGTTTGTCGTTGCGGAAAGCGCCATGCCGCGCCCGTTTAGCATGGGGGCGGCGGGGCTGTAAGACCCCATAAGCCATTGAATAAAAATCCTTTACGGCTGGGCTGCGGCGTCCGGCTCGATCAGGCGGTGGATATGCACCACGAAATAGCGCATCTGGGCATTGTCCACCGTGCCCTGCGCCTTGGCCAGCCAGGCCTGACGGGCGGCGGCGAAGTTGGGATAGATGCCCACCACGTCCAGCTTGGACAGGTCCTTGAATTCCACCGTGCCGGGGGATGTCAGTTCGCCGCCGAATACCAGGTGCAGCAGTTGGCGCGATTCGGTGGTGGTCATGGGTAAGCCTGAAGGTTTGCGGGGCCTCCTTAACGGCAAACCGCGCCGGGGTTAAGCCCCTTTTTTCGCCAGCTTTGGCAAATGTTCCAGGATGGCGGCATTCAGCGCGGGCGCCGCCGCGATGCTGGCGCCCTGGGTGGCGGGGGCCAGGTTATAGACGGGCCGTGCGCCGTCCGCGCCGCACAGGATGCCGCCCGCCTCGGCCAGGATGATGTCCGCCGCCGCAAGGTCCCAGTCGCGCTTGACGGTCAGGCTGACCATGGCGTCGAAACGCCCCGCCGCCACCAGCGCCAGGCGATAGGCGATGGAGCTGAAATTTTCGATCGTCATGGCCGGCCAATGATTGGCGGGATCTTCAAACAACGCCTTCTGGCCCAGCATGCGGCAACCCGCCAGTATGGCGTGGGTGCCGACATGGATAGGCGCGCCGTTCAGATGCGCGCCGCCGCCGAGATGGGCCGTGAAACATTCATCGGTGGCGGGATTGAAGACCACGCCCGCCAGCGGGCGGCCGGATTCCACCAACGCGATGCAGATGGTGAAGTGCGGGCGGTTTTTCAGGAAGGCCATGGTGCCGTCAATCGGGTCCACGATGAACAGCCGCGATGATTGCAGGCGCGCCGGATCGTCCACGCTTTCTTCCGACAGCCAGCCATGGTCCGGCCGCGCCGCACGCAGACTGGTTTTGAGAAAAGCGTCTATGGCCAGGTCGGCTTCGGTGACGGGGCTGCCGCCCGACTTGCTCCAGCTTTTGTAATCGCCGCCGAAAAATTTCAGGGCGATCTTGCCCGCTTCGCGCGCTTTTTCTTCCAGCAGCGCCAGTTCGGATTTCAGCGCCTGTGCCTCAGGCCCCGGCAATCGTCATGCCCTCGATGCGGATGGTGGGGGCGTTGGTGCCATAGCGGAAGACCAGATCGCTGGCGGGGGTCAGGTTCAGGAACATGTCTTTCAGGTTGCCCGCGATGGTGACTTCCGAAACAGCGAAGGCGATCTGGCCATTTTCGATCCAGAAACCGGCGGCACCGCGGCTGTAATCGCCGGTGACGCCATTGACGCCCATGCCCATCAGTTCGGTGACGTAAAAGCCTTGGCGGATATCGGCGATCAGCTCTTCCGGCGAAAGCGCGCCCGGCTCCATATAGAGATTGGTGGCGGAAGGATGCGGCGGCCCGCCGGTGCCGCGCGCGGCATGGCCCGTTGTTTCAACGCCCAACTGCCGGGCGCTGGCGCAATCCAGCAGCCAGGTGGTGAGGCGGCCCTTGTCTATCAGGGCGCGGCGCTGGTTGGCGACGCCTTCACCATCGAACGGCTTGGAACGCTGGCCGCGCAGACGATGCGGATCATCCATCACCGTGATGCCGGGGCCGAACACGGGCTGGCCCATGCGGTCTTTCAGGAAGCTGACGCCGCGCGCGATGGCCGCGCCCGAGATGGCGCCCGCGAAATGGCCCAGCAGGCCTGCGGATTCGCGGGTGTCGAAAATCACCGGCACGCTTTGGGATTTCACCTTGCGGGGATTGAGGCGCTTGACGGCCCGTTCGCCCGCGCTGGTGCCGATCTCGGCGGCGCTTTTCAAATCGCTGGCATGGCGGGCGGAGGCCTGGTCGTAATCGCGTTCCATGCCGGTGCCTTCACCGGCCAGCACCGCCACGCCGATGCCATGGCTGGTGCCGGCATAGCGGCCATAGAAACCTTCGCTGGTGGCGAGCGCCACCGCGGCGCGGGAAAAGGATGCACCGCCGCCTTCGGAATTGGTGACGCCGGGAACGGCCAGGGCCGCGGCTTCGCAGTCGCGCGCGCGGTCAACCAATGTTTCCGGCGCGGGTTCGGTTTTGTCTTCGAGATCAAGCGCGGGAATGGCTTTTGCCAGGCGGTCTTTCGGCGCCAGGCCCGCATATTTGTCTTCCGGGGCCAGCCGCGCCATGGCCAGCGCCCGGCCGGGCAAACCGTCAAGCGCATCGTTGCTGAAATCGCAGGAGGAGACGAAGGCCACCCGGTTGCCCACGAAAACCCGCAGGCCCAGATCGGCGCTTTCACTGCGCTCCACATCTTCCAGCTTGCCCAAACGATAGGAAACACTGGCCGAGACATTTTCCACGAACAGGGCATCGGCGGCGTCGGCGCCCGTCTTCATGGCGCCGTCTATCGCCGCCTGCAGGATTTTCTCGGGATCATGGGCCATGGCGTTTCGATGCCGCAAAGACAGGGCGCGGTCAAGCTTTCGGGGTGCTATTGCGTGCTGGAAGTGGTCCCGGAATCGGCTTTTGCGTCCTTGTCCTTGTAGGCGAAAAGGGCAGAGTGGCCGCGCACCGCCTCGCTGACATAAAGCTTGTTCTCCGCCCGCGCCAGATAGACATGCAGATGGCGCAGCACATCCATGCCGATCACGATATCGGGCAGGGTCAGCGTGGATTCGCGCGTGACGAAGCGGCCCGGATCGCGCGAATGCATCTGGTCGGGAAGCACCAGGACCTTGAGGTTGCCCACCTCGACCCCTTCAAAGGTCAGGTTGGGAAATTTGTGGCTATAGACTTTCAGGCCGGGCGCGCCCTGCAAATCGTCCAGGCGCGGCATCTCCGGCGAGTCAGGGGTAAGGCCGAAAAGATTGCGCGCCACGTTCATGTTCATGCTGGTCTGCTGCGCGCCCGTGTCCAGCACCGCCTTCAGGGGGTGGCCATCCACCATCACATCCATGCTGATATGGCCGCGGTCCAGTCTTACCGGCACCACCGCGATATTGTCCGCCGGCCAATAGACCACCCGGCCATCGCAATGGTCGGGTGCGAAAGCCGTCAGCCGCGCCGCGCCGAAATCCATGTCGATATCGGCATTGGCGAACATGTCGGTGGCCAGCACGCCGTCATAGGCGGGGATGCGGCCCAGCGTGGGATTGGGCGCCACCTGCAAGGCCACGCGGTGCCTGTCCTGCGCGCCAAGGGTGAAATTATCGGCAGTGACGCGCGTGCTGGAGATATTGCCCGCCACGTCAAACAGGCGCGTGCGGCTGTATTCCTGGTGCAGGCGCAATTCCTGGGCGGTGTCGCGGCTGATCTGGCTGACCTGGCCGCCGGTATCCAGCAACAGGGACTTGGTCTGGCCTTCGATCTTCACCGGCACGAACATTTCGCTGCGCGCCGCCGTGGTCTGCATCTGCACGGAATTGAGGATACGCAAGGGGCCGCAGGCCGGCGCATCCGCCGGTGTTTCGGCGCGTGCCGATGACAGCATCGCGGCAAGGAAGGCGGGCGCCAACCCGATAAGGGATTTTTTCATGCCACCAGAATAGCGCGGGGTCGCACGCTCCGCAAAGATCACCTATTTGGCGGGTTCCGCATTCTTGAACAGCACGGATTCGCCGGTTCCGGCGGGGGTGACATAGAGCTTGCCTTCGTTGAAGGCCACATACATGTGCAGGCGGCTGAGAACATCCATGCCGATCACCAGGTCCGGCATGGACCCCTTGGTGGTGGCGTGGCTGCCCAGCCGCATCTGGTCTGCTTCGGGGTCCGCCACCAGCTTGTTATTCTGGAGCAGGACGTTCAGATTCTTAACCGCCACGCCCGCAAAACCCAGCGATGCGAAAACATGGCTGAAGACCTGTTGGCCCTTGGAATCGCGCAAGCCCTCCACGGGAACCATGTCCTTGCCTTCGCGCACGCCGAAGCGGGATTCACCGATGCCGCGCCGCATGGTGGTGCGCGATGCGCCCGTATCAATCACCGCGTCAATGCTGCGCCCGTCAATGGTCACCGGCACGATGATCTGGTCGTCCACCCGCTCCATGGCCACGACAGCGACGCTGTCATGCGGCCAATAGACCACCTGGGCGGGACAATGAAACGAATCGAAATAGTTGAGGCGATGGGCGCCGAAGTCCATGTCCAGGTCATAGAGCTTGAACAAATCCATCCCCAGATAGCCGTCATAGGGCTTGGCCTTGCCCAGCTCGGGATCGGCGGCGATCTGGAACTGGATTCCCGACCCGTTGACCGAACCCATGCCGAAGCTGGTGGTGGAAACGCGCACGCGGGCGGCATCCGTCTTGACGGCGCCGCGCACATCCACGGCGCGGAGCTGGTTGAAATCAACTTTCTCGAATTCCGGGAGCTGTAATTCCCTGACCGTGGCTGCGGAAACCTGGCCCACCGGCGTGCCGGTTGAAACCAGCAGTTTCCTGGCGGCGCCATTGATGGTCACCGGCACCATCATGGTGTTTTCGCCCGGCACCGGCAGCAGGTTGACGCTGTTGAGGATATGCAACGGCGCGCAGCTTGGCGTTTGCGCCTGCGCTGCGCCGGACAGCATGCTAGCCATGGTGCCGGCCATCACGGCCAGCCAACAAGCGGAGTTTTTCATTTCAGCCTCCCCAGACCCTTGATCAGTCTAGCACAGGCAGGGGCAGTGGTTCAGGGGGCAGGGGCCGGCGCGGCAGTCTTGAAAAGCACGGATTCCCCGGTCCCGGCGGGGGTGATGTAGAGCTTCTTTTCACCGTAAGCGACATAGATGTGCAGCTTCTTCAGCACGTTCATCCCGATGATCAGGGAATCGCTCGCCCGGCTATAGGGATCCTGAGTTGCGCCCCTGATGCTGTTGGTCGCCAGCCGTGCGCCCATGCGGTCTGCCACGACTGTGATTTTGGGATTCGCGACGGTCAGGCCTTCAATGGTTATGCTGCTGAAGGCGTGGCTGTAACTGTTCAGCTTGTTCTCTTTCGTCAACGCCTCGTCCAGTGGCGCGTCCGGCGAACCGGGCGCGATGGCAAAGGATTTCTGGAACTAGGTGGCGCTCATAAGCGTGTCGGTGGAGCCGGTATCAATCATGGCCAACATCTGGTGGCCATCCACCAAGACCGGGAAATTGATGTGACTGCTCCGGTCCGTAAAGGGAATGATGGCCAAAGGGCGTTCGGCCCAATAGGCGACCTTGCCTTCGCAATGATCCTGGGAAAAATAATTCAGGCGTGATGCGCCGAAATCAAAATCCACGTCATATTGAAGAAACAGATCGCGGGCCAGAATTCCGTCAAGGCCATCGTCCGTCATCTGCGCCGATGGCGATACCTGCAGGATAACGTCCTTGCCGCCCTGAATGCCCATCACGAATGTCTTGGCGGTGACCTTGGTGTCGGAATCATTGCCGTACATGTCGAACAGTTGCCAGCGACTGGCTTCTTCCTTCATGCCCAGCGACTTTGCGGCAGCTCGGGAAATCTGCGAAATGCCACCGCCCGTATCCAGAAGAAATTTCTGCGGCTTGTCGTTGACAGTGACGGGAACAAGGTAGCGCGTGCCATCCTTGTTGGCTTCCATCTTTATGGTGTTGAGAATTTGCAGCGGCTTGCAGTCGGCGGCGTGTGCGGCCTGGCCGGTGATCGCAAAGAGCATTGCCCCCAGGCATGAAATCCAATGTATTTTTTTCATCGTTCCCCCAATGTTTATTGTCCACCCGTCAATTCGCGGGCGGTGTTGGCGCGGCGTTCTTGAACAGCACGGATTCCCCGGTCCCGGCGGGGGAGATATAAAGTTTCTTTTCGCCATAGGCGATGTAGACGTGCAATTGCTTCAGAACTTTCACGCCCAGGATCACGGGCGGCAATTTTGGATGGGGGTCATCCATCAGCATGGTGTGAATGCTGGTGCTGGGCGCACGCTGCGACGAAACGCGGTCATTCACGATGTTGATATTGGGATTGGCGATTGTCACGCCTTCAATGGCCAGGTTGCCGAAGCTGTGGGAGTAATATTTCAGATCACTGTCGCTCTGCGATTCGCGCAGCAAGGGGGCTTCGGGTGATCCCGCCTTGACGCCAAACACCCGGTCCAGCTCATCGGCATTCATCAGCGTGTCGGCGCCGGTATCGATGATGGCCGGCAAGTCCTTGCCGTCGATGGTGACGGGTATGTTGATATGGTAACCCGTGACCGTGAAAGGCACGACCGCGATGGGCCGCTCGGTCCAGTACACCACCTTGCCGTCGCAATGATCCTGGGAAAAGTAATTCAGGCGCATGGCGCCGAAATCCATGTCCACATCGAATTTGCGGAACATGTCCCCGGCCAGGATGCCGTCCACGCCTTCGCGGGGAAGGTCTGACGCGATTGCCACCTGAAGATCGAGATTTTTTCCCTGCATGACCCCCATTTCAAAAGTCTTTGCGATGACCTTGGTCTGGGACTTGTTGCCATGCACGTCGATGATATGGATGTTGCTTCCCCGCTCCGTCATGCCCATGGCGCTGGCGGCTTCACGGGTAATTTCTGTGACCACCCCGCCCGTGTCCAGCAGGAATTTCAGCGGCTTGCCATCAATGGTGACCGGCACGATATAGCGTGCGCCGTTGCCGATGCTTTCTATCTTGACGCTGTTGATGATCGCCAGCGGCTTGCAATCGGCCGCGTGTGCCGCGCCCGCCAATGTCAGAAAAACGGATGCAACACACATGAATATGCGTGCGGTTGTTCGCATCGCTACCCCCAAGCCCTGTCCCCGGCGCAAGTGGGCCATAAAATGCGCTGTAAAATCAAACGCGATTGATTTTAAAGGCCTATTTCCAGCCGCGCGCGGACGCGCGCATTACTTCCAAATGGGTTTGCCGGTTCCCGGCAAACCCAGGCGCGGCCATTTCTCGGTCACGGTGCGGACCACGTCGTCGTCCATCGTGATCTTGCGGCCCCATTCGCGATTGGTTTCCGGCGGCAGCTTGTTGGTGGCGTCCAGCCCGATCTTGCTGCCCAGTCCGCTGACGGGCGAGGCGAAGTCCAGGTAATCAATCGGCGTGTTCTCGATCACCGTGATGTCGCGCGCCGGGTCCATGCGGGTGGAGACGGCCCACATCACGTCTTTCCAGTCGCGCGCATTAATGTCGTCATCCACCACGATCACCCATTTGGTGTACATGAACTGGCGCAGGTACGACCACACCGCCATCATCACCCGCTTGGCATGGCCGGGGAACGCCTTCTTCATGCTGACCACCGCGATGCGGTAGCTGCAGCCTTCCGGCGGCAGCCAGAAATCCACGATCTCGGGAAATTGCTGCTTGATCAGCGGCACGAAGACTTCGTTCAGCGCCTCGCCCAGGATGGACGGCTCATCCGGCGGCCGCCCGGTATAGGTGGATAGGTAAATCGGATTCTTCCGCATGGTAATGGCGGTGGCGGTGAAAACCGGAAACTGTTCCACCGCATTGTAATAGCCGGTATGATCGCCATAGGGGCCTTCGTCGCGGTAATCCGACAGCGACACGGTGCCTTCGATCACGATCTCGGCCTCGGCCGGTACTTTCAGCGGCTGGCTGACGCAATCGGCCAGCACCATCCGCTCGCCGCGCAGCAATCCCGCGAATTGATACTCCGACAATGTTTCCGGCACCGGCGTGACTGCCGCCAGGATGATGCCGGGGTCCGCGCCCAGCACGATGGCGGCGGGCAACGGTTCCGGCTTCGCCGCGCCCCACCGCTGGTGATGCTGCGCGCCGCCGCGATGCTTCAGCCAGCGCATGATGGCCTGGTTCTTTCCCAAGACCTGCATGCGGTAGATGCCCAGATTGTAATTGTCTTCGCGCGCATCGCTGGGGCCCTTGGTCACCACCAGCGGCCAGGTGATCAGCGGCGCCGGTTCGCCCGGCCAGCAGGTCTGGATGGGCAGGCGCGACAGGTCGATGTCATCGCCGCGCCAGACGATCTCCTGGCAGGCAGGCTTGCCCACGGTTTTCGGCTTCATGGCCAGCACGGTTTTCACCAGCGGCAGCAATCCGGCCGCTTCGCTTAATGACCGCGGCGGCTGGGGCTGGCGAAGCTGCGCCAGCAATTCGCCCACCTCGCGCAAATCCAGCGCGGTGCTGCGTTCACGATCTCCCATGGTCACGCCCATGGCCACGCGCTTGATGGTGCCGAACAGGTTGACCAGCACCGGCATGTCGCTGGGGCTGCCGTCCGCCTTGACGGGCTTTTCGAAGATCACCGCCGGGCCGCCTGCGGCAATCAGGCGGGTCTGGATCTCGGTCATCTCCAGCACGGTGGAGACGGGCTCGGTCACCCGCACCAATTCACCGGCCTGTTCCAGGCGCGCAATGAAATCCCGCAATGAGCGATACGGCATGAAACTCAGCTTTCGTCGTTCGTCACGGACCATTTGAAGGGGGCCGCATGGCGGATGCTATAGCTGAAATAGATCACCAGACCGATTGCTGTCCACACCACCAGCCGCGCCCAGGTGCCGTTGGACAGGCTGAACATCATCAGCCCGCAGGTGGCGATGCCGGCCGGGGCGGTGAACCACACATAAGGTGTGCGGAATTTGCGCTTTTTGTCCGGGGCCGTGTGGCGCAGTACCAATATGGCGGCGCAGACGGAAATAAAGGCCATCAGGGTGCCGATGGAGACCAGGTCAGCCAAAATATCCAGCGGGAAAAGGGCCGCGATCACCGCCCCCACCACACCGGTGATGACGGTGCAAAGGGCGGGTGTGCGATAGCGCGGGTTGACGCGCGCAAAGACCGGCGGCAGGAAACCATCCCGCGCCATGCCGTAAAAGACGCGGCTTTGCCCATACATGGACCCGAACGCCACCGAGATCAGCCCCGCGATGGCTGCGATGTTCACCGGCAGAACCAGCCAGCGCAGTTCCGGCACTTTCTCCAGCGCGAAGGTCACCGGGTCGGCCACATCCAGCAAGTGAAAATCCACGATCCCGATCAGCACGATGGATATCAGCACATACAGCGACGTGCAGATGGCCAGCGCCGCCAGGATGCCGATGGCGACGTCGCGCTCGGGCTTGCGGGTTTCCTGCGCCGCCACCGACACGGTCTCGAACCCGATATAGGCGAAGAAGACGGTGCCCGACGCGGCCAGCACGCCGCTGGTGCCGAAATGGCCCCAGACGCCGGTGTTGGGCGGGATGAAGGGCGTCAGGTTTGCGGCCTGCACATACGGCAATCCGAACAGCACCACCAAAAGCACGATACCGACTTTCACCAGCACCATGGCGGCGTTGAAGCGGGCGGATTGACTGATCCCGATCACCAATATGGCGGTGATCAGCAGCAGCATCACGAAAGCGGGCAGGTTCATCACCGCGCCGGTCAGGTGCATGTCGGAAATGCCGGTCCCCGCGATGGGCGCATTGGCCCAGGCTTCGGGATAGCTGATCCCGAACCAGTGCAGCAGGTTCATGAAATAGCCCGACCATCCCGCCGCGACGGTGGAGGCAGAGACGCCGAACTCCAGCACCATGTTCCAGCCGATGAACCAGGCCATGAAGCGGCCCATGGTGGCATAGGTATAGGTATAGGCGCTGCCCGCCTGCGGGATCATGGCGGCCAGTTCGGCGTAACACAGCGCGGCGAAGAAACAGCCCGTGGCGGCGATCACAAAGGACAGGATCACCGACGGCCCGGCATGCTGGGCCGAAACCGTGCCCGCGATCACGAAGATGCCCGCGCCGATGGCCGCCCCCACCCCTATCAGGGTGAGGTGCAGCGGCCCCAGCGCGCGGTGAAGCTGCACATCTTCGGCAACAACCGGATTGAGAACGCGAAGAGGGTCGCTCACGGCGACCTTCTTATGCCTCGTTCTTTATGATGTAGCGGCTGGGTCGCGTGTGCTTGGAGGAATAGAAGACGTAGATCAGCAACCCGATCACGGTCCAGACGCCCAGCCGCAGCCAGGTGTCCAGCGGCAGGAATGCCATCATGCCCACGCACATCACGATGCCCAAGGGCGCGGTCACCCAGACCAGCGGTGTCCGGAAAGGACGCTTGGCCAGCGGCGCACGCACGCGCAAGACCATCACGCCCACGCAGACAATGGCGAAGGCCGCCAATGTGCCGATGGAAACAAGCTGGCCCAATATGTCCAGCGGCAGGAAGCCCGCCATGATGGCCGAGAAGATGCCGCAGATGATCGAACCCTTCCACGGCGTGCGGAACCTGGGATGGATCTGGTTGAAGATGGGCGAGATCATGCCGTCGCGGCCCATGGCATAGAAGATGCGCGACTGGGCCAAGAGCAGCACCAGCACCACCGAGGCCAGACCCACCACCGCGCCCACATTCACCCATTGCGTCAGCCAGGCCGTGCCGGGCAGGGCTTCGACGGCCTTGCTGACAGGATGGGCGACGTTGAGGGTGGTGTAGTTGGCGATGCCGGTCAGCACCCAGGACATGACCATGTAGAGGAAGGTGCAGATGATCAGCGAACCCAGCATGCCAAGCGGAATGTCGCGCTGGGGATTCTTGGCTTCCTGCGCCGCCACGCTGACGGCGTCGAAACCGATATAGGCAAAGAACAATACGCCCGTGGCGCGGAAGACGCCGGTCCAGCCGAAATGGCCTACCTCGCCCGTGTTGGGCGGAATGAAGGGCACATGGTTTGCCGGCACCACGTAGGAGAAGCAGGCGAAAATTACCACCAGCACGATGGCCAGCTTGATCACCACCATGGCGTTGTTGAAATTGGCCGAGGCTTGCACGCCGATCACCAGGATGGCGGTGATGAAGGCGACCAGCAGCACGGCGGGCAGGTTGATGTAAGAGCCGGTGGCCACGAATTCGTTGAAGCTATGCATGGCCATGGGCGCGCCATTGAACATGGCGGGAATGGGCAGGCCGATATGCGACATGAAATCGTTGAAATAGCCCGACCAGCCCACCGCCACGGTGGAGGAGGCGGCGAGATATTCCAGCACCAGGTTCCAGCCAATGATCCAGCCCACGAACTTGCCCAATGTGGCATAGGTGTAGGTATAGGCGCTGCCCGCCACGGGGATCATGCTGGCGAATTCGGAATAACAAAGCCCGGCGAAGAGACAGCCAAGGCCCGCAATGGCGAAGGAATAGACCACGCCCGGTCCGGCGAAGGTCGCGGCGGCCTGGCCTGTCAGCACGAAGATGCCCGCGCCGATGATGCAGCCGATGCCCAGCGAAATAAGGTGGAATGGCCCCAGCGAACGCTTCAGATCGCCTTCGTCATACGGATTCACCGGTGTATCAGACATGCCCAAGCCCCCTTAAGACCGGGCCATACTGGCAGAGGGTCCGCCCGCCGCCTAGCCCCGGGCGGGCCTCCATTTGCCTGATTTTTTTGGACTATTCCGAAAGGGGGCGATCCAGCCGCCAGACACCGGTGGCGCGGATTTCGCTGTCCTCCAGCTCGCGCGTGGTCTGGACATTATAAAGGGCAAGGCGCGTGAGGCCGGTCTTGGGAAAATAGCTGCGCCCCGGATCGCCCAGAAGAATGTCGGCGTCCGCGCTTTTCACCCAGGCCAGCAGGCGTTCGGCCAGCGGCCGCTCATAGCAAAGATCGCCCAGCAGGATCACGTCAAAAGGCAAAGGCGCGCCGATCATGTCGGTGCTGGTGATGGTAAGGGTGAGATTGTTGGCGCGTGCGTTCAGCGCGATGGCGGCGGCGGCGAAGACATCAATGTCGGCGGCCGTCACATGCGCGGCGCCCGCCATCGCCGCCGCCAGGCCCACAAGGCCTGAGCCGGAGCCGAAATCCAGCACCCGCTTGCCCGCGACCAATGCGGGATTGTCCAGGATGTAACGCGCCAGCGCCTGTCCGCCCGCCCAGGCGAATGCCCAATAGGGCGGCGGCACACCCATCTCTGAAAGTTCTTCTTCCGTGGCGCGCCATAGCGGCACCACTTCGCTGGCAAGGTACAGTGATAGCTCCGGCACCAGCGGCGGCGCCATCAGCCGCGCATGGGTGCTGACAAAATCGGCGGGGATTTGTGTCATCCCAGCCAGACGGCCACGGCAAACGCCGCGGCCAGAAGTGCGCCGGTGGTGCGGTTGGCGCGGAACAGCATCAGGCAATTCTGGGAATCGCCGATCACCAGCTTGCGCGTCTGCCACAGCATGTGCGCGCCCGCAGCCAGCATTACGATGCCGAACGGCCAGGGCGCGTGTTCGGTGAAGCCGGCCGCCAGTATCAAGGTGAAGGAGATGGCGTAAAACCGCTTGATCCAGACGGCGCTTTTCGCGCCCAGCAGCCGGGCGGTGGATTTGACGCCGATCAGCGCGTCGTCTTCCTTGTCCTGGTGGGCATAGATGGTGTCATAGCCAAGCGTCCAGAACACCAGTCCGGCATACAGCATCAGGTCGGCAATATCCGTACGGCCCGTCTCCGCCGCGAAACCCAGCAGCGCGCCCCAGTTGAATGTCAGACCCAGCCAGGCCTGGGGCCACCAGGTGATGCGCTTCATGTAGGGATATGCCGCCACCAGCAGCAGCGAGCCGGCGCCCAGATAATAAGCATAGCGGTTGAACTGGATCAGGATCAGCAGCGCGATGGAACACAGTCCCACCGTGAAAAGTGCGGCATGGGTAACACTGACCGCGCCGGACGGAATGGGGCGGCCGCGCGTGCGCGCCACCGAGGCGTCAATGCGCCGGTCCACGATGTCGTTGAATGTGCAGCCCGCGCCCCGCATGATGACAGCGCCCACCCCGAACAGGATCACATAATAGAAGTCACGCCAGTCGGTGAAGCTGCGGTCTTCCGACATGGCCCCCAGCATCAGCCCCAGCATGCAGGGCCAGAACAGCAGCCAGATGCCGATGGGCCGGTCCAGCCGCATCAGCACGGCAAAGGGCCGCAAGCGCGGCGGCAAGCCGGCCACCCAGCTTTGCGGCACGGCGTCAGCAGGATGCACTTGCGAATTCTGGTCCATCAAGGCTCAACTGTGGCATGGCGGGTGACGATGCAACAATAGAATATGCGGGTGGCGGGGTGCGCCTGTTCGTGGATGCGCCGCTGGTGGCTGGCGCGGCGGTTCCGCTGGATGAAGGCCAGGCGCATTACCTCATCCATGTCATGCGGGCCAAGGCAGGTGCGCGCGTGCGCCTGTTCAATGGCCGGGACGGGGAATGGCTGGCGGAAATCGCGTCGGTCGCCAAGCGTGGCGTTATTTTAAATTGCCTGGCGCAAACCCGCATGCAGGCGGGCGAGCCGGATGTCTGGCTGTGTTTCGCGCCCGTGAAAAAAACGCCGTCGGATTATCTGGTGCAGAAAGCGACTGAACTTGGCACATCGACCTTGTGGCCCATCTTCACGGCCCGCACCATCGTCAGCCGCATCAACCAGGAACGTCTGCGCGCCAATGTGGTGGAAGCAGCGGAACAGTCGGGGCGTTTGACATTGCCCGAGATTCACGAAGCCACGTCATTGGACAGGATGCTGGCGGCCTGGCCACGCGAACGGCGCATCTATTTCTGCGACGAAGGCGGCGACGCCAAGCCGTTGGCGGAGGCGGTGAAGGCCGGACCCGCCGCCATCCTGACCGGGCCGGAAGGCGGCTTTGATCCGCGCGAGCGGGAAAAATTGCGGGCTTCAGATTTCGTGACGCCGGTGACATTGGGCCCGCGCATCCTGCGCGCTGACACCGCTGCCCTGGCGGCGCTGGCGGTCTTTCAATCCGTGCGTGAATAACGCTCAGGCATATCGCTTGTCATAGATGCCGTCATAGCGCCGCCAGACATCCCAGAAGCCGTCGGGATCGCGGCCATTGGCCTTTTCCACCAATATCGCCAGATGCGCGTGCCAGCCGCCGGAAATATCCAGCGCATAGGCGCGGTTGGGGATCTTGGAATGGGTGAGGGTGAGGCGCACCTTGTCGCCCGCTTCTTCCTTCAGGCGAAACTCGACCTCCGACGCACCGTCCGGGCCTTCACCAAATGTGTAGACGATGCGCCTGGGTGGCTCGAAGGCCAGCAGCGTGGATTTTCCGACATGGCCCGTCTTGTCCATCTCGATGAATTTTTCCGGGGGCACGGAAGGCTTGGGAGAAAGATTCTGGTGCTTGAAGCGCAGTTCGAATTTTTCGCCGGGCTTTGCAGGCAGGTCACCGGAGGCGAACCATTCGCCGCGTTTCTTGCCGTCGGCCAGATAATCCCAGATGCGCTCTATGGGGCCGGGCAGCAGGCGCTCAAAGCGGACCGTGTGCGCATCAATCAACTGGCCATATTCGTCCATCACATCACCTTTTGAGGTTGGAAAGATCCACGCCATATTGCGCGGCATTCTTGGGAAAGAGATCGCTGCGTTTTGGGGATTCGTCCGCCAGGCCTGCTTCCACCAGATCCAGCATGGTGTGCCAGCCCATCATGGTCTGGTTCTGCATCGTGGGCGGAATGGGACGGTGGGTTAGCGTAAGGCAGGTCTCGCCACCCTTCGCCTCCAGCGCCAGCTCCAGATACGATACCGGCCATTTCGAATGCGCATCGCCGGGTTCAAAGACATTCCAGGTGTAGGCAAGAAGCGACTGGGGCCGCCACGCCGTGACCACGCCCCGTATATGCCCGCCTATCAATGAAACCGCGCCGCCCTCACGCGGCTCGATCGCGCCTTCGCCATGCCATTCGGGCAGGCGCGACGGCTCTGTCAGGAATTCCCAGACCCGTTCCGGCGTTGCCGCCAGCATGCGGGTGAAGCGCACGGCATTCTCGGCAATCACTTCCCCGCGCGCGCTCATGGCTTTTCCTTTTTCAGCGCCACTTCCAGCGCGTCCAGGCGCGGATTCCAGAAGCTTCGGATATGCGCCAGCCAGTCGGCCAGGCCCGCCACGCCATCCGGGTCCAGTTCGTAGATGCGCTTTTGGGCCTCAGCCCTTACCCGCACCAGCCGCGCGGCTTTCAGGGTTTTCAGATGCTGGGAAATGGCCGGTGCGCTGAGGGCAAAGCGCCCGGCGATATCGCCCGAACACAGCGCCCCTTCGGCCAGCATTTCCACGATGCGCTGGCGGGTTGGGTCCGCCAGGGCGGCGAAGGGGAGGGCAGAAATGGGCGCTGCGGCGAGGTTCATGGCATTATATTTGCGTATGAACTTAATTAAGTCAATACAAAAATACAGGGAGTTTTGCAGGCCTCCTTGCACCGCCACAATCTCGCCACTACCTGTAAATCCCTCTCCATCTTCGGGAACACAGCATGTCCATTCCGCAGTCCGCCGGCGGCCTGATCGAAAGCCGCGACGACCTGGTGCGGCACCTTTCCAAGGGCTGCAAGCCGGTCAGCGAATGGCGCATCGGCACCGAGCACGAGAAGTTCGTCTATGACTGCAAGACCCACAAACCCATTCCCTATGACGGCAAGCCCGGCATTCGCCAGCTGCTGGAGGGGATGACCCGTTTCGGCTGGAAGCCGGTGATGGAGGGCGAAAACATCATCGGCCACACGCTGAACGGCGCATACCTGTCGCTGGAGCCGGGCGGGCAGTTCGAATTGTCGGGTGCGGCGCTGAAATCCATCCATGAAACCTGCGCCGAAGTGAACACGCATCTGGACCAGGTGCGCGCTGTCGCCAATGAACTGAATTTCGGCGTGCTGGGCTTGGGCTATGCGCCAAGCTGGTCGCTGGACGAAGTGCCGGTGATGCCCAAGGGGCGCTACCAGATCATGCGCCGCTACATGCCCAAGGTGGGCGCATACGGCCTGGACATGATGTTCCGCACCTGCACCGTGCAGGTGAATCTGGATTTTGAATCCGAAGCCGACATGGTGAAGAAATTCCGCGTCGGCCTGGCGTTGCAGCCGGTGACATCGGCGCTGCTGGCCAATTCGCCCTTCCGCGAAGGCCGACCCAACGGATTTCTTTCATACCGCAGCCAGGTCTGGACGGATGTGGACAATGCGCGTTCCGGTATGCTGCCCTGGGTGTTCGAGGACGGTATGTCGTTCGAGCGTTACGTGGATTACGCGCTGGATGTGCCCATGTATTTCGTCTATCGGGACGGCAAGTATCATGACGTGGCGGGCAAGAGCTTCCGCGATTTCCTGGAACGCAAGATTCCCGAAGTAGCCCAGTTCACGCCATCCATGAGCGACTGGGCCGATCACCTGACCACCATCTTCCCCGAAGTGCGGCTGAAGCAATTCCTGGAAATGCGCGGCGCCGATGCCGGGCAATGGCGACGCATCTGCGGCATGCCCGCGCTGTGGGTGGGCATTTTCTATGACAGCGTGGCGCTGGATGCCGCCTGGGACATGGTCAAGGACTGGACCACCGAGGAACGCCAGGCCCTGCGCGATGCGGTGCCGAAACAGGGTTTCCGCGCACCCTTCCGCAATACCAATGCGCTGGAGCTGGCGCGCCGCATGCTGGAGATTTCCACCGCCGGGCTTAACCGCCGCGCCTCGCTGGATGCGGCGGGCATGAGCGAGGATGGTTTCCTGAACCCCTTGCGCGAACTGGTTGCGCGTGGGAAAACGCGTGCCGAGGAATTGCTGCACAGCTACCACAATGAGTGGAACGGCGATCTCTCGCGTGTGTTCAAGGAATATAATTTCCTCTAAATAAAAAGCGCCCCATCTTGCGATGAGGCGCTTTTGAAGCGAGTCATGACCCGCCTTCCCTTCGCGTGCGAAGCACGCAGGGAAGGGGAGGTGGTTTCAGCGAGCGAAGGCAACCCTTTCGGGAGCCGAGCGGAAGCTGAAACCGGAGGGGTTAAGCCAATATCTTCCCAGTCGCATTACAAAAGGCTTCCATCTCCGCTTTCGTGCCGATGGAGACGCGGCCGACCGTGGGCCAGCTAGGCCAGCGGGGGCCGGCGATCTGGATGCCCTGGGCCCTGTAGATATCGCCCATTTCCTTGGCTGACTTGGTCTTCCAGTCCACCATGATCATGTTGCCTTCGCTGGGGCCGATCACCTTCAACCCGCGCTTGGTGAGGTAATCCACCGTCATGGCGCGATTTTCCGTCAGTTCCTTGCGGCGGGCATTGATCAGGTCGGTCGCCGTCAGGCTGGCGGTGCCGCAGACCACCGACGGGATCGGCAACTGGGAAGACAGGGCGCCCTGGTCATACATGCCAAGTTTCTTGCCGTATTCGGGACGGCCCATGAAATAGCCAAGCCGCATGCCGGCCATGCCGAACACTTTCGAGAAAGTGCGCATAACCAGCACCTCCTTGCCCGCCGCCGCCAAATGGCTGGCGGTGTTGTTGGGATAGCCCTTGCTGAAGTGAATATAGGCTTCGTCAATCACCACCACGGAACCGGCGGGCTTGTTGTCCACCAGCCACTCGATCTCCGACATGGGCGTCATGGTGCCGGTGGGGTTGTTGGGATTGACGATGTAATAAAGGCCAGCATTGGGATTGGCCGCCAGCATCGCCTTCACGTCATGGCGGTAATCGGCGGTCAGCGGCACCGCGGCGACCGGAATGCCCGCGAACTTGGCCGCCCTGTTGGGCGTGTCATAGGTGGGGTCAGCCTGCACCAACCCGCGGGTGGGCGAACAGAAACTTGCCACTGCGCGCGCCAGACATTCGTTGGAGCCGGGCCAGGTGGAGACATGGTCTTCCGGCACTTTTTCCACCATGGCGATGGTCTTGATGAGTTTCTTCACATCGTCATTGGGGGCATAGCGGTTGGATTGCGCGATGGCCGCAGCGGCCGCCGCCGCGCCCGGCGCCATGGGGCCGACCCAGCATTCGTTGAGGCCGATGCGGATCATGTTCCTGGCCGCGCCATCGTCTTGGGCCAGGGCGATTTCCGGGTTCATCGCCAGCGCCGTGGCGGCGCCGCTGAACATCATGGCGGTGCGCAGCATCTGGCGGCGCGAATACCCGCGAGAGAGCAGGTCGTCGGCGACCTCTTCACGAACCTGGAACGTCATGGAAAATTTCCTTCTGAAAAAATGTGTGACTGATCCGGGCAAACACGCCCGCAAGTTGCGTGGCAGGCTATTCCGATCTGTATTTTCGTACAAGAAGAGCGCCGCCCGTCAGCGTACAAAAGAAAGAGCGCCCCTTCGTCAAAAGGGGCGCTCATTGAAGCGAGTCATGCCCCGCCTCCCCTTTGCGCGTAGCGCATGAAAAGGGGAGGTGGTTTCAGCTAAGCCAATATCTTCCCGGTAGCATTACAGAAGGCTTCCATCTCCGCCTTGTTGCCGATGGAGATGCGGCCCACCGTGGGCCAGGACGGCCAGCGCGGATTGGCGATCAGAACACCCTGCGCCTTGTAGATGTCCTGCATCTGCTGGGCCGGCTTTTTCCAATCCACCATGATCATGTTGGCGTGACTTTCGCCGATGGGCTTGAAGCCGCGCTTGGTCAGGTACTCCACCGTCATGGCGCGGTTGTCCATCAGCTCCTTGCGGCGGGCATTGATGATGCTGGTGGCCGTCAGGCTGGCATTGGCGCAGGCCGCGGTGGGGATCGAAGGCCGGTCGGTTTCAAAGATGGCGACCTTCTTCAGAACTTCTGGCGATGCCATCAGGAAACCGCAGCGCGCACCGGCCATGCCAAACACTTTCGAGAAAGTGCGGGCGATGATGACTTCTTTTCCGGCGCGGACCAGATGGTTGGCGGTGTTGTTGGGGAAGTCCTTGTGCCAGTGGATATAGGCTTCATCGATCAGCACGATGGCGCCGGCGGGCTTGTTGTTCACCAGCCATTCAATCTCGGCCATCGGCGTCATGGTGCCGGTGGGATTGTTGGGATTGACCACATAATAGACGCCGGCGTTGGGATTGGCCGCCAGCATCGCCTTGACGTCATGGCGATAGTCGCTGGTCAGCGGCACGTTGCTCATGGGCGTCTTGATGAATTTGGCGACGCGGGTGGGATTGTCATAGGTGGGATCGGCCTGCACGAAGCCCTTGGTGGGTGAGCAGAAGGCGACCAGCGTGCGCGCCAGGATGCCGCCAGAACCGGGATAGACCGCGATATGGTCTTCGGGGATATTTTCCACGGTCGAGATGGTCTTGAGCAGGTTCGCCACTTCATTGTTGGGTGAATAGCGGTTGGAATTGACCAGCGCCGCCTGTCCAGCCTTCAGGCCCGGCTCCATGGGTCCGGTCCAGCATTCGTTGGAGCCGATGCGGACCATGCCCTTGCCGCCTGCTTCTTCATCGGCGGCGAAGGCCAGTTCGGTGTTCATGGTCAGGCCGGTGGCCGCAGCGCCGCTGAACATCATGGCGGTGCGCAACATCTGGCGGCGCGAATAGCCGCGGGAGAGCAGATCGTCTTTCACTTCTTCATGGATCAGATGCGTCATGGACATTTCCTCCTGGAATTTTTGCGGGGAAAGCGATGCGATGCCTGAATGGGGGCGTGCACGCCCCTGCGAATGGCAAAAGGCTATTCCTGTCAGTTTTTTCATACAAGGAAAGGGAAGCGTGCAAAGGCTTATGCCGCGGCTGCGAAAAGCGCCGGAAGATAGGCTTTTTCGCACCCGCTTGAGACAAATAGCGACAGCTATTCGGCGCTCAATTCGCCCCTAGTCGGGAAGCGGGATGAATTCCTTGTCGTCGCCGGGAATCTTGCCGAACAGGCCCGCCTGCCAGTCGGCCTTGGCCTGTTCAATCCGCTCTTTCGAAGCGGAGACAAAATTCCACCAGATGTAACGATGGCCATCCAGCGCCGCGCCGCCCAGCAGCATCACCCGCGCCGGACTGTCGGAATAAAGCGTCACGGTTTCGCCCGGCTCCAGCAGCAGCATGGTGCCAGCCTCAAAGCTGCGCACACCGTGCTTTTCGCTGCCCACCTGGATGTCGCCTTCCACGATGAAGATGGCGCGTTCGGGATGGTCGGGCGTGACGGTGAAGCTGCCGCCGGTGTCGAACAGCGCCTCGGCGTAAAAGATGGGCGAGAAAGTCTGGATAGGAGACTTCAAGCCAAACGCTTCGCCCACCGCCATGCGCAGCCGCACGCCAAACTCTTCACGTTCCGGCAAATCGGCGGCGTCCATGTGCTGGAAGCCGGGCGGCGATTCCTGGTCCTTTTCCGGCAGGCCCACCCAGGTCTGGATGCCGTGCAGGCGATGGCCCGCGGCGCGCGTTGCGTCGTCGGTGCGCTCGGAATGGGCGATGCCGCGCCCGGCGGTCATCCAGTTGACGTCGCCCGGCTTGATCTCCTGCACCGATCCCAGCGTGTCGCGGTGCATCTGCGCGCCATCAAAAAGATAGGTGACGGTCGCAAGGCCGATATGGGGATGCGGGCGCACATCCACGCCCCGGCCGGGCGGAAAATCCACCGGCCCAAAATAATCGAAAAAGATGAACGGCCCCACGCTGCGCCGCGCAGCCTGCGGCAGATAGCGGCGCACGATGAAGCCATCGCCCAGGTCATGCGCCTTGCCGGGAATGTTGATCATGCTGCGTATCCTTAAAGCGCGGGCAGGGTGAGGAGCGGCGCGTTAGCGTGAGCAGGTCCGGCGGACCTGCGAAAGCGA
This sequence comes from Alphaproteobacteria bacterium, assembly GCA_947465395.1. Classification (GTDB taxonomy): domain Bacteria; phylum Pseudomonadota; class Alphaproteobacteria; order Micropepsales; family Micropepsaceae; genus Rhizomicrobium. The sequence goes on from CANIAL010000007.1 coordinate 76,165, forward strand.
CGAACGCCGCGAGCCAAAGCGAGCGGCGGGTGTCCGACATCAGAGTGCCGGTAGCACAAATTTTCCATCTACATCCTTCGTAATGGGCCGCGCCCATTTCATGGCGTCACAGGACAGCGGCGCATAAAGATGCGGGAAGTCCTCGCCCCGCGACGGGGAGTGTTCCCATTTCAAAGCAGCGCCAAGGGCGTCGGCCTCCACCGCCACCAGCATCAGATCATCCTGGCCCGCATAATAGCGCCGCAGGGTCTCGGGAAGCTGGGCAAGGGTCGAGAAATGCAGGAAGCCGTCGTCCCGGTCATGGACCGAGCCGTGATAATCGCCGCTATGGGCCATCCATTCGCCGCGCGGCACGATCTTGAAGATCAGCATTATGCTGCTGCAGTCCCACCGACCGTCAAACCATCCAGCCGCAAGGTCGGCTGGCCCACGCCCACCGGCACGCTCTGGCCATTCTTGCCGCAGGTGCCGACACCCGTATCCAGCTTCATGTCATTGCCCACCATGCCGACACGCGTCAGGCATTCCGGGCCGGAGCCAATGAGCGTGGCGCCCTTGATGGGCGCGCCCAGCTTGCCGTTTTCGATGCGGTAAGCCTCGGTGCAGCTGAAAACGAATTTGCCGTTGGTGATGTCCACCTGGCCGCCGCCGAAATTGACGGCATAGATGCCGGACTTCACGCTTTCCAGGATTTCGCCCGGGTCCGCGGTCCCGCCCAGCATATAGGTGTTGGTCATGCGCGGCATGATGCTGGCGGCAAAGCTTTCGCGCCTTCCATTGCCGGTGGCAGCCATGCCCATCAACCGGGCGTTCTGCCGGTCCTGCATGTAGCCCTTCAAAATACCGTCTTCGATCAAGACGGTGCGCGAAGTGGGCGTGCCTTCATCGTCAATGGACAGCGAACCGCGCCGCCCATCCATGGTGCCATCATCCACCACCGTCACGCCCTTGGCCGCGACGCGCTGGCCCAGCAGGCCCGCGAAAGCTGATGTCTTCTTGCGGTTGAAGTCGCCTTCCAGTCCGTGGCCGATGGCTTCGTGCAGCAGAATGCCCGGCCAGCCCGGCCCCAGCACCACCGTCATCTCGCCCGCGGGGGCCGGCACGGATTCCAGGTTGACCAGCGCTTGGCGCAGGGCTTCATCCACCGCGCCGCGCCAATAGGTGGGGTCAATATAAGTCTCGTAGGATCCGCGGCCGCCGCCGCCAAAGCTGCCGGATTCCTGGCGGCCATCCTTTTCCACCACCACCGAGACATTGATCCGCACCAGCGGACGGATGTCGGAATAATGCTCGCCGCCCGCGCGCATGATCTCGATGCGCTGCCATTCGCCGGAGAGGGAGGCGGAGACTTGCCGCACGCGGCTGTCTTTGCTCCGCGCATATTCGTTCATCTCTTCCAGCAATTTCACTTTCTTCTCGAAGCCGGCCGTCTCCAGCGGGTCGAGGTCGGTGTAAAGCTTCACATTGCTGCGGGCGGGCGCGCCCGCCACGGCGCCGGAATGGCCCGACGCCACCGCCTTCACGGTGCGCGCGGCCCGCGCAATGGCGTCTTCGGACAGTTCGGTGGCATGGGCATAGCCGGTGGCTTCGCCTGCCACGGCGCGCAAACCAAAGCCCTGGGTGGTGTCGAAGGTGGCGGCTTTCAGCCGGCCATCGTCAAAGGCGAATGATTCGCTTTGGCGGTATTCCAGGTAAAGTTCCCCGTCATCGCTGCCCTTCAGCGCGCCATCCACGGTTTGCTGGACCCGGTCCCGGTCCATGCCGGTGCGGGAAAAGAAAAGATCATGGTCGGACATTGTCAGCCTCGGGCTTGGTATTCAGGGCCGGAAAAGCCCCGGGAATGCACAAATCAGCCCTAGATATCGGCACTCTGGCGGCTTTCGGCAAGCGGGGCGTCGTGAGGCCATTTTTCCCCTTTTGCATCCGGGGCATAGCGCCCGGCGGGGCCGTGCCATAAGGTCGCAATGACTTTGGGGGGGTAACACCTCTAAATCCCGCCTAAGAATCTGAAACGCGCGGGGGATTTCAGCGTCCCCGCGGGCATTTGCGAGGTCGCCTCATGTTTTTGAAAGCCCGGCGGAATTTTGGGATAGCGATGGCGGCACTAGCCGCTGGTTTAACCGCCGTCAGCGCGACCTCGGCCATGGCCCTGCCGTTCAACTGGGGAACAGGCTTCCAGCCTTCGGCCTCGCCGGTGATGGACCGCATCGAGAATTTCCACATCGAACTGTTCTGGATCATGCTGGCCGTTTGCGTCTTCGTGCTGGCGCTGCTGATCTGGATCGTCATCAAGTTCCGCGCCAGCGCCAATCCCGTTCCGTCCAAGGTGCATCACAACACGCTTCTGGAAGTGGCTTGGACCATCATCCCGGTGATCATCCTGGTGGTGATCGCGGTGCCGTCCTTCCGCCTTCTGTATTTCGAAGCGGTGGTGCCCACGCCCGATGTCACCATCAAGGCTATCGGCAAGCAGTGGTTCTGGACCTACGAATATCCCAAGGACGGCTTCACCTATGACAGCCTTGGCCTGGCCGATGCCGACGCCGCCAAGGCCGGCAAGCCGCGCCTTCTGGGCGTGGACAATGAGGTGGTCGTGCCGGTGAACAAGGTGATCGCGGTTCTCACCACGGGCGCCGACGTCATCCATAGCTGGGCGCTGCCGCAGATGGGCGTGAAGATGGACGCCGTGCCGGGCCGCATCAACGAGACCTGGTTCAAGGCGACGCAGATCGGCACCTATTACGGCCAGTGCTCGGAACTGTGCGGCGCGCGCCACGCCTATATGCCCATCGAAGTGCATGTGGTGAGCGACGCCGACTATGCCGCCTGGCTGACCCAGGCCAAGGGCAAATACACCAAGCTGGAAACCGCCGAAGCGGCGCCCGCACCGGCTGCTGCCGCTGCTGCGCCCGCAACAGCTGAGGCAGCACCTGCTGCGGCGCCTGCCGCCGCTGCTGCGACTGCTCCGGCTGCTGCTGCACCCGCCGCGGCCGCCGCACCCGCACCCGCACCCGCCGCTACAGCGAAATAGGAACACCGCCATGACCGACCTCGCTTTCGAGCAGCACAGCGACCATCACGACGATCACGCCCATCACCCCACGGGCTGGCGCCGTTATGTCTATTCGACCAATCACAAGGACATCGGCACCATGTATCTGGTGTTCGCCATCATGGCCGGTGTGATCGGCGGCTTCTTCTCCATGATGATGCGCGCTGAACTGATGTATCCGGGCCTGCAGGTCTTCAAGGAGCCGCACAATTTCAACGTCTTCGTGACCGGCCATGGCCTGATCATGGTGTTCTTCATGATCATGCCCGCCATGATCGGCGGTTTCGGCAACTGGCTGGTGCCCCTGATGATCGGCGCGCCGGACATGGCCTTCCCGCGCATGAACAACATCTCGTTCTGGCTTTTGCCCTTCTCCTTCGCCTTCCTGGTGCTTTCGATGTTCGTGGAAGGTGACTCGGGCGGTCTGGGCGTTGGCGGCGGCTGGACGCTGTATGCGCCGCTTTCCACCTATGGCTCACCCGGGCCGGGCATGGATTTCGCCATCTTCTCGCTGCACATCGCGGGCGCGTCGTCCATTCTGGGCGCCATCAACTTCATCACCACCATCTTCAACATGCGCGCGCCGGGCATGACCCTGCACAAGATGCCGCTGTTCGTCTGGTCCATCCTGGTGACGGTGTTCCTGCTGCTGCTGTCGCTGCCGGTCCTGGCGGGCGCCATCACCATGCTGCTGACGGACCGCCATTTCGGCACGTCCTTCTTCAATGCTTCGGGCGGCGGCGATCCCATCCTGTACCAGCATCTGTTCTGGTTCTTCGGCCACCCGGAAGTCTACATTCTCATCCTTCCCGGCTTCGGCATGGTCAGCCAGGTGGTCTCCACCTTCTCGCGCCGTCCCGTGTTCGGTTACCTGGGCATGGCCTATGCGATGGTCGCCATCGGCTTTATCGGCTTCCTGGTCTGGGCGCACCACATGTACACGGTGGGCCTGAGCGTGGACACGAAGGCCTATTTCGTCTTCGCCACCATGGTGATCGCGGTGCCCACGGGCATCAAGGTCTTCAGCTGGATCGCCACCATGTGGGGCGGTTCGATTGATTTCAAAACTCCCATGCTGTGGGCCACGGGCTTCATCTTCCTGTTCACCGTCGGCGGCGTCACCGGCGTGGTGCTGGCCAATGCGGGCGTGGATGTGGTGCTGCAGGACACTTATTACGTGGTGGCGCACTTCCATTACGTGCTGTCGCTGGGCGCGGTTTTCGCGATCTTTTCGGGCTTCTACTTCTGGTTCCCGAAATTCACCGGCTACATGTACAATGAGACGCTGGGCAAACTGCATTTCTGGATCACGTTTGTTGGCGTGAACCTGGCCTTCTTCCCGATGCACTTCCTGGGCCTTCAGGGCATGCCGCGCCGTTATGCGGATTACCCGGATGCGTTTGCGGGCTGGAACTATGTCTCCTCCATCGGCGCCTTCATTGCCGGTTTCGGCGTGATCATATTCCTGGTGATGTGCGTCGAGGCCTTCATGAAGAAGCGCATCGCCGGCGACAATCCCTGGGGTCCGGGCGCGACCACGCTGGAGTGGACCTTGCCTTCGCCGCCGCCCTTCCACCAGTTCAACGAATTGCCGCATATCCACTGATGGCCATCACGGACACATTGGCGCTGGAACGCGTGACGACGGTGGGCGATTTCTTCGCCCTGCTGAAGCCGCGCGTGATGTCGCTGGTGATCTTCACCGGGCTGGCGGGCATCGTGGTGGCGCCGGGGCATGTGCATCTGCTCACCGCCTTCACGGCCCTGCTCTGCATCGCGCTGGCGGCGGGCGCTTCCGGCGCGCTCAACATGGCCTATGACAGCGACATTGACGCCGTCATGTCGCGCACGTCGAAACGCCCCATTCCGTCGGGCGCCGTGGGCCGGGACGAGGCGCTGGCCTATGGCTGGACCATCTCGGCGCTTTCGGTGGCCACCATGTGGCTGTTCGTGAACCTGCTGGCGGCGGCCTTGCTGGCCTTCACCGTCTTCTTCTATGTCGGCGTCTATACGCTCTGGCTGAAGCGCCGCACGCCGCAGAATATCGTGATTGGCGGACTGGCCGGCGCGCTGCCGCCCGCCATCGGCTGGGCCGCGGTGTCAGGCACGCTGTCCTTGCAGCCGCTGGTGCTGGTGGCGATCATCTTCATGTGGACGCCGCCCCATTTCTGGGCGCTGTCGCTGTGGCGGTCGGAAGATTATGCCCGCGCCGGGATTCCCATGATGCCAGTGGTCAAGGGCAAGCCCGCCACCCGCAATCTCATTCTTGTCTATACGCTGCTACTGGCGCCGATCGGTGTCCTGCCCGCCTTTATCGGCCTGGGCGGCATTCTTTATTTGGCCGTGTCCGCGGGCATGGGTTTCTGGATGGTGCTGGAAGCCTTCGCCACCTGGCGCGAAAAGGACGCGGTGAACGAGCCGTCGGCCAAGCGCCTGTTCGGCGTCTCGCTGATCTATCTTTTCGTGCCCTTCGCGGCGCTGATCATCGAGCATATCTTCAACCTGCCGATGCTGTGGACATGATCGCCATGGATGACAGGCAGGACCGTGCCACCCGTGCCCGCGCCAAACGCAATATTGCGCTGGGCCTGGCGTTGGCGGGAATGGCCGTTCTTTTTTACCTGATGTCCATCGTGCAGTGGCACGAGCATTTTGGGCAATAAGTTTTAGCCAAAGGGTCTGACCATGAGCAGCGACGTCAAGCACGACTATCACCTGGTTGATCCCAGCCCCTGGCCCATCGTCGGCTCTCTGGGCGCGTTCGTCATGCTGGCGGGCGCCGTGTTCTGGATGAACAAGGACTATGACAAGTTCTTTCATCTGCCGGTGAACGGCCAGCCCTGGATCTTCGTGATCGGCTTTGCGCTGGTTCTCTACACCATGGCGGGCTGGTGGCGCGACGTGGTCAAGGAATCGGTGGTTCAGGGCAACCACACGCCTGTCGTGAAGCTGCACCTGCGCTACGGCATGCTGCTTTTCATCGCCTCGGAAGTGATGTTCTTCGTGGCCTGGTTCTGGGCCTATTTCAATTCCGCCATCTTCTTCGGCGATGTCAGCATCGGCAGCTGGCCGCCCGCGGGCATCGTCACTCTGGACCCCTGGCACTTCCCGCTGCTGAACACGCTGTTGCTGTTGACCTCGGGCACCACCGTCACCTGGGCTCATCACGCCATCCAGACCGGCGACCGCCAAGGCGCCATCCGCGGGTTGGCGCTGACCGTCGTGCTGGGCATGTGCTTCACCGCCGTGCAGGCCTATGAATATGCGCACGCACCCTTCACCTTTGGCTTCAACCATCTGGCGCTGGTGCCGTTCACTGATCCGGCCCACATCAACCTGGCCACTGGGGCAGGCAATTTCGACGCCATCTATGGCTCGACCTTCTTCATGGCCACGGGCTTTCATGGCTTCCACGTCCTGGTCGGCACGATTTTCCTGATTGTCTGCCTGGGCCGCGCCATCGCCGGCCAGTTCACGCCCACCCGCCATTTCGGCTTCGAGGCGGCGGCCTGGTACTGGCACTTCGTGGACGTGGTGTGGCTATTCCTGTTCGCCTGCATCTATGTCTGGGGCGCAGGCCCGGTGCAGGCCTAAGGCCACGCAACCGCCCAACACCGTTATGGCAAGTCTCAAGGGCCTCTGTCCGCGTTGCGGGCAGGGGCCTTTGTTTGACGGCTACATAAAAATTCTTCCGCAATGCCCGGCCTGCGGGCTCGACTATGCCATGTTCGATGCGGGCGATGGCCCGGCCGTGTTCGGCATCCTGATCGTGGGCGCACTGGTGGCGGGCATGGCGCTGTATGTGGAGTTCACCTTCTCGCCGCCCTATTGGGTGCATGGCGTCTTGTGGGCGCCGCTGATCATTGGCCTGTCGCTGGGCTTCCTGCGGCTTTCCAAATCCACGCTTCTGGTCCTGCAATACCGCCACAAGGCGGGCGAGGGGCGGCGGTCATGACCTTCCGTCCCTATCCGGGCCTCACCATCGCGGCGTTGATCGCCATCAGCATCCTTGTCGGTCTGGGCGTATGGCAGTTGCAAAGGCTGCAATGGAAGCTGGCGCTGATCGCCGACGTCACCGCGCACATGGCCGCGCCCGCCATCAGCCTGGACCAGGCGCTGCATATGTCTGCCGATGCGGTACAGTACCGCAAGGTGACGTTGCAGGGCCGCTTCGACAACGCCAATGAGGCCTATGTCTTCGCCACCGCCGAAGGCGGCGCGCCGGTCTATCACGTATTGTCGCCGTTTCGCGTGGATGACGGGCGGGTGCTGATGGTGGACCGTGGCGCGGTGCCAATGGACCGCATGAGCCAACATTCTCGTATCGAAGGCGAGACGAATGTCACCGGCATCTGGCGGGTGCCGGATGGTCCCGGCGCTTTCACGCCGTCGCCCCAGCCCGAGAAACACATCTGGTATGCCCGCGACCTGGCGGGCATTTCGCGCGCCGCGCATGCCACCCTGGCGGCCCCCGTGGTGATCGAGGCGGATGCGGCCCAGAACCCCGGCGGTTTCCCCAGGGGCGGTCAGACCGTGGTCAGTTTCAGCAACAATCACTTGTCTTATGCGGTGACCTGGTTTGGGCTTGCGGCGGGGCTGTTCGGCGTTTATCTGGCCTATCATATCTCGAAAGGAAGGCTTCGTTTTGGGCGGTAGGGCTTTCATCTCGACACGCGGCCGGGCACCCGCGTGCGGCTTCGCGGACGTGTTGCTGGCGGGCCTGGCGCCTGATGGCGGGCTTTACATGCCAGCCGCGTGGCCGCATTTCAGCAAAGCCGAGATTACGGCGTTCGCGGGCAAGCCGTACCAGGACGTCGCCTTTGAAGTGTTGTCGCAATTCGCGGGTGCGGATTTCACCGATGCGGAACTGAAGGAAGATATCGCCGCCGCCTATTGCGGCTTTGAACATGCCGCCATCGCGCCCTTGCGTCCTATCGGCCCGGACCAGTTCCTGCTGGAGCTGTTCCACGGCCCCACCTTTGCCTTCAAAGACATCGCGCTGCAGATACTCGGCCGCCTTTTCGCCCGCGCACTGAAGCGGCGCGGCGGACGTGCCACCATCGTGGCGGCGACATCGGGCGATACGGGCTCTGCCGCCATCGCGGCGTTGGGCGGTCTGCCCAACATAGATGTCTTTGTGCTGCATCCAAAAGGCCGGGTCAGCGAAGTGCAGCGCCGCCAGATGACCACCAGCCCCCATGGCAATGTCCACAACATCGCCATCGAAGGCAGTTTCGACGATGCCCAGCACATCGTCAAAAGCCTGTTCGCGGATACGGACTTCGCGTCGGCCATCAGCCTGACCGCCGTCAACTCCATCAATTTCGTGCGCATCGCGGCACAATGCGTTTATTACTTCACCGCCGCCGCCACGCTGAAGGCAGCGCCCACCTTCGTGGTACCCACCGGAAATTTTGGCGACATTTTCGCGGGCGAAGCCGCGGGCCGCATGGGGCTGGACATCGCCAGGCTGGTGATCGCCACCAACGCCAATGACATCATGGCGCGTGCGCTGAACACGGGCGTGTACGAGGCGGGTGCCGCCCATCACACCATCAGCCCCAGCATGGACATCCAGGTGGCCTCCAATTTCGAGCGGGCGCTGTTCGAAGCCTCGGGCCGCGACGCGGGCTGGACGGCTTCGGCCATGGCCACCTTCGCCCGCGACCGCAAGCTGGTGCTGCCCGACAATATCCGCCGCGCGCTGGAAGCACGTTATGCCGCTTCCGCCAGCAATGACGATGAAACACTGGCCGTGATCCGCGATCTTTCGCGCGAACAGGGCATCGTGATTGATCCGCATACGGCGGTGGCCGTGGCGGCGGCGCGCAAGATGAAGAATCTGGCCGCGCCGGTGGTCATTCTTTCCACCGCGCATCCCGCCAAGTTCGGCGATGCCGTCACCCGCGCCACCGGTACCGCGCCCACGCTGCCTAGCCCGTTGGCAGCGGTCATGAATGTCCCGGAAAAGCTGGACGTGATGGCGGCGGATGCGGCTTTGATAAAGGGCTTCATCTCTTCTAGACTGAAGCCATGAACCTTGAAATATCAAGCCTTTCCAATGGCTTAACGATCATCACCGACCCCATGGCCAGCCTGGAAAGCGCCGCCCTGGGCGTCTGGGTCGGCACCGGCTCGCGCCAGGAATCCAGGCCCGAAATGGGGATCTCCCACATGCTGGAGCACATGGCCTTCAAGGGCACCGCCACGCGCAGCGCCCGCGCCATCGCCGAAGAGATCGAAGCGGTGGGCGGCTATCTCAACGCCTATACCAGCCGCGAGCAGACCGCATTCCATGCGCGCGTGCTGAAGAATGATGTGCCGCTGGCGCTGGACATCATCGCCGACATATTGGTGAACCCCGCCTATGACGCCGCCGAGCTGGAGCGGGAGCGCCAGGTTGTGTTGCAGGAGCTAGGCCAGGCACGCGACACGCCCGACGATATCGTCTTCGATCACCTGCATGCACAGGTCTATCAGGGCCAGGCTTTGGGCTGGCCCATCTTGGGCGAGGAATCCAGCGTCACCGCCTTCACGCCCGCCATGCTGCGCGATTACAGCGCGCGCCAATACCGCGCCGATGGGCTGGTGCTGGTGTCGTCCGGCGCCGTCAGCCACGCCGCCATTTTGAAACTGGCGGAAGAAAAATTCGCCGGGCTTTCCGCCGGCACACCCGGCGCCGCGCCGTCCGCCCATTATGTGGGCGGTGAACTGCGGGCGGTCGAGGATCTGGAACAGGCGCACATTACCTATGGCTTTCCCGGCGTCTCGGCCCGGGACTCCGATTTCTATGCGGCGCAGCTTTACGCCACCATCCTGGGCGGGGGCATGTCGTCCCGCCTGTTCCAGGAAGTGCGCGAGAAGCGCGGGCTTTGCTATTCCGTCTATGCCTTTGTGAACAATTTCCAGGATACGGGTTTCACCGGCATCTATGTCGGCACCGGGCCGGATGAAGCGGGACAGGTTTCCGCCGTGATCGCGGGCGAAATGGACGGCATGACGCGGGACGTCAGCGACGCCGAGCTGTCCCGCGCCAAGGCGCAGTTGAAGTCCGGGCTGTTGATGGGGCTGGAACGCCCCGGCAGCCGCGCCGAACAGATCGCGGGCCAGATATTCACGCTTGGCCATGTGCAATCCGTTTCGGAAATCATCGCCAGGGTGGATGCGGTGGATGCCGCCGCCATCAAATCCTATGCGGCACGCACCATGGCCATGCCTTCCATCGCCGCGGTGGGTCCCATCCAGAAGCTGGAAACCCTGGAGCGTTTTTCCACCCGCTTCGCGTCATCCACCACTTTTGGCCAAGCCGCCGAATGATGAAGACGCGCCCCATGGCCTTCATGCGGGGGCTGACATTTCCGGGCGGCCAGCAGCCGGAAATCCAGGGCGCGGAAATCTATCTGCGCTATCCGCGCTTCGCCGATTTTGCGTCCTGGGCCAAGCTGCGCAGCGAAAGCCGCGAATTCCTTTCCAAGTGGGAGCCGGTCTGGGCCGATGACGAATTGACGCGTGGGGCCTTTCGCCGCCGCATCAAGCGCTATCACAAGGAAACGCGGCTGGATTCGGCTTATATCTTTTTTGTTTTCCGCCGCAGCGACGATACGCTGATGGGAGGCGTCACGCTGTCCAATGTGCGGCGCGGCGTCACGCAATGCTGCGCGCTGGGCTACTGGATCGGCGTGCGCTTTGCCCGCCAGGGTTACATGCAGGATGCGTTGCGGGCGCTGATTCCCTTTGTCTTTAAGACTCTGGGCCTGCACCGCATCGAGGCTGCGTGCCTGCCGGAAAATGAGCCATCGCGGAACCTTCTGGCGAAAATCGGCTTTCGGGTTGAAGGCGTGGCGAAAAACTACCTGCTCATCAATGGCGAATGGAAGGATCATGTCCTTCTGGCGCTGCTGGAAGATGAGGCTTTGCGTAAGTGAAACCCGCGGGCTAGGCTGGTTTCCATGCCGTCTGAATCATAAGCCTGGACCCCTTCAAAGCCGAATGAGCATGATCAGACCGCAATCCATCGCGCTTTTCTGCCTGGTGGCCCTTTTGGGTCTGGGCGCGATGCTGGCCCAGCCCTTGCGCGCTGCGCCCGCGTCCCAATCCCCCGCCGCCCAGTCGCCCCAGATTGATTTCGGCGATGACGACAATGTGATCGAGCTGAAGCGCCTGATGTCGCCCTATCGTGCGCCGGGCGGGGCGGAAGCGGACGGCTCCCTCTGGTACATGCTGAATGTCAGCAACGACACGGTGCGCCCCGCCATTCGCGTGTTGATCGCGGGCCAGCCGCCGCGCATGGCGATGAAGATTTTGCCGCGTGGCACGCGCCCGGCCATCCTGGCCATCGCCAGTTCGGATTCCGGCGTGCTGGTCGAACCTGCGCCTGCTTACGGCCACCGCGCCTGGCGGGTGACGGTGCCGCCGGTGACATCGGTGGCGCTGGCGCTCAGGATCAACAATGCCGAAGCGCCGCCATCGGTGCTGGCCTGGACGGAACCGGCGCTGTCGTCGCACAACCGCCAGCTTGCCATCTTCATCACCGCCGTCGGCACGCTGATTGCCGCGGGCGCGCTGATCACCCTGGGTCTTGCCATCTTGATCGGCCATGCGGCGCCCCGCTGGGTGGCGATCACGCTGTTCATGCTGCTGTGGAGCTGGCTGGCCGGCACCGGCATGTTTGACGCCAGCCTGTCCACCCGCATCGGCGGTCCCTATGGCCTGACGGCGTTCCTCACCGTGCTGACGCTGGCGGCGGGCGCGCGGTTGGCCGATGCCATCATCCCGGTACGCGAGATCTGGCCCAAGCGGGAAAAACAGTTTCACCGCGCGCTTTATGTTTTGTGCGGGCTGGGTGCGCTGGCATGGCTGGGCATTCCAGGCGCCACGCTTGCCACCAACACCGCCACGGTGCTGGGCAGCGCCGCTGTGGCCGCTTATCTGGTCCTGTGCGGCCGCAAGGGCGTGAAGGCAGCGCAGGTTGTCGCGCCCAGTGCGGCGGCATTTGCGCTGGTGGCGCTGGCGGGCGCGGTAACGACATTGGGGGGCTTAGGTGAAGGGCTTGCAGCGCCCGCGGCCACCGGCGGCTTTGCGGCGGCGGGCGCGATCCTGCTGGCCATGGCGGTGATCGCCAGCGAGGAAATCGCGGTGCTGCCGTTCCTGCATGGGTCCGGCGCGGCGCGTTTGCTGGAAGCGCAGAATGCAGAAGGGGGAGGCGCGGCCACGCCCTTCGCGAACCTGGCACTGGCCGCCATCGGCGCCGCGCAACAGGGCGTGTTCGACCTGGATTTCCGGGCGCAGCTTCTGACCCTGTCGCCGCATGCAGCAGCGATGCTGGGGCTGGGCGCGCACGAAGCCACCTTGTCTCATGTTGACTGGATATCGCATCTGCATCCCGATGATCGGGGGGCGTACCAGGACATTCTGCACGCCCAGGAATCCCGGCCTGGCGAGACCTTCCGGCTGGAGTTCCGCTGCAGCTTGCGCGGCGGGGAATGGCGCTGGCTTGAACTGCGCGCCAGCGTGGTAACGGACCAGGACGTGCCGTCCGATTGCCTGGGGCTTTTGTCCGACATCACCGACCGGAAACTGGCGCCGCCGCCGCCGCGTGATGCGCTGACCGGCCTTGGTACTCGCGCGGGGCTGATGGAAGAACTGGAAATGATGGGCGAAGGGCTGGCGGGCGCAACGCTTGCGCTTCTTGATCTCGACCGTTTCAAGGCCATCCATGCCAGCCTGGGCGATGCCGGCGGCGACACCATGCTGCTGCAGACCGCACGGCGGCTGGAACAGCGTTTCGGGAACGAAGCGCATATCTTCCGCACCGGCGGTGACGGCTTTGCGCTGTTATTCGGTTCCGCGCCGCTGGCCTTGCAGACCCTGGGCGACGAGCTGGTGGAATTGTGCAACCCGCCGCATCCTTACGAAGGCCGCAGCATCTTCGCGCCCGCCAGCGTGGGCGTGGAAAGCGGCGCAAAGGCGCCCATCATGGCCATGCGCCAGGCGGAACGGGCGCTGGGCGCGGCCAAGAAACAGGGCGGCGCCTGCGCCAAGGTCTATCACGAGAATCTGGACGCCGATGCGCCGCATGACGCGGTGGCGCTGGAGGCGGATTTGCGCCGGGCGCTGGACGAAAAACAGATTGATGTTTTCTACCAGCCCATCATGCGCCTGTCGGACCGCGCTGTTGTCGGCTTCGAGGCCTTGCTGCGCTGGCATCACCCGGAAAAGGGCCTGGTCTCGCCCGCCGACTTCATCGCCCATTCCGAGGAAACCGGACTTATTGTTGCGCTGGGCCGCTTCGCGCTGGAGCGGGCGGCGCATGACCTGGCCCAATGGCAGCGTTATTTCCCCATGGAGCCGGCGCTGTTCGCCAGCGTCAATCTTTCCCGCCGCCAGCTCCGCGACAGCGGCTTTGAATATTTGCTGGGCAAGACCCTGGCCGCCAGCCAGATTGCGCCCGGCTCGCTGCGCCTGGAAGTCACCGAAAGCGCGGTGGAAGCTGACCCTGATCTGGCCGCCATGCTCAGCCGCATCCGCGCCGCGGGGGCGGGGCTTTCTATTGATGATTTCGGCACCGGCGCGTCCAGCCTCAGCCAGTTCCGCAACCTGCCTTTCGACACGGTGAAGATCGACAAGAGCTTCCTGGTTCGCGAAGGCGATGCCGGCCATGGCGCGGGCGTGGTGCTCAATTCCATCATCGCCCTGGTGCATGACCTGGGCCGGGCGGTGGTGGTGGAAGGCGTGGAAAATGAAAGCGACGCCACCTGGATACGTTCCCTGGGCTGCGAATTCGGCCAGGGCTATTATTTTTCCGCGCCCCTGTCGGCGGCGGCGGCGCTGGCCTTCATTGCCCGGCATTATGACGTGACGGCGGCGACGCCCTCTTAAAAAACGACGAGGCTTAAGTTTCAACAGGAGTAAGACATGATCAAGGTTGGCGACAGGATTCCCGAGGCGGTGCTGATGGAAATGCAGGAGGGCGGCCCCAAGCCGGTTTCCAGCACGGAGTTTTTCGCCGGGAAGAAAGTGGCGCTGTTCGCGCTGCCAGGCGCCTTCACGCCCACCTGTTCGGCCAAGCATCTGCCGGGCTTCATCGAGAACCAGGCCCAGTTCGCGGCCAAGGGCGTCAAGACCATCGCCTGCCTGTCCGTCAACGACGCCTTTGTGATGGGCGCCTGGGGCAAGGACCAAAAGGCGGAAGGCAAGGTTGCCATGCTGGCCGACGGCAATGCCACCCTGACCGACGCCATGGGGCTTTCCTTTGACGCCAGCAAGTTCGGCATGGGCAAGCGCAGCCAGCGTTATTCCATGCTGGTAGATGACGGCGTGGTGAAGACGCTGAATGTGGAACAGGCCGGCGCTTTTGATGTTTCCAGCGCCGAGCATCTGCTGGGCCAGCTTTAATCGCGAGGTGGGATAGCGGCGCGGGCCAACTGGTCCGCCCGCTCATTCTCCACATGCCCGGAATGGCCGCGCACCCAGCGCCAGTCAATCTTGTGCCGCGCCATGGCTTCATCCAGCGCCCGCCACAAATCCTCGTTCTTGACCGGCTTGCGGTCGGCGGTTTTCCAGCCCCGTGCCTGCCAGCTTTTCAGCCAGCGCGTGGCGCCGTCCATCACATAGCGTGAATCCGTGTAAAGCGTGACGTCGGAAGCTTTCTTCAGCGCCTTCAATGCCTCAATCGCCGCCATCAATTCCATGCGGTTGTTGGTGGTCTGGCTTTCGCCGCCCGACAATTCCCTGGTGTGATCGCCCTGGCGCAGCAGCGCGCCCCATCCTCCCGGACCCGGATTGCCCGAACAGGCCCCGTCGGTGAAGATTTCGATGCCGCTCAAAGCCCGTAGTCTCCCGCGCCCCTGGCCTGCAGGTGAAAGCGCAGGCGGCGGGCATATTCGCGGGGGTCCTTGGGCCGCACCAGCGCGTCGGGATCGGGATTGAGCCAGTCGTAAAGCCGGGTGAGCAGGAAGCGCAGCGCCGCGCCCCGCATCAGCACGGGCAGGGCGGCGGCTTCTGCGTCCGTCAATTTGCGCTGCGCCTGATAGGCGCCGATCAGCGCCTTGCTCTTGGTGACATTGTAGCCGCCGTCGCCTTCAAAGCACCAGCTGTTCAACGTCACCGCCAGGTCGTAGGCAAACATGTCATTGCAGGCGAAATAGAAATCGATCAGTCCCGACACCTTGCCCTGCATGAACAGGACATTGTCGGGAAAAAGATCGGCATGGATGATGCCGGCGGGAAGGTCCCGTGGCCAGTCGCGTTCCAGCGTCGAAAGACTGTCCGCGATCAGGTGCGCCAGCCCGTCCTGCACCGTGTCGGCGCGCGCGGCGGTGGCGTCCGCCAGCTCGCGCCAGCCCGCCGGACCCAGCGCATTGGCGCGCGACAGGGCAAAGCCTTTCCCCGCTTCATGCAGGCGGGCCAGCGCATCGCCCGCCGCCTGGCAATGGGGCGCATCGGGCTTTGTCAGCGAGACGCCGTTGAGAAAGGTCAGGATCGCGCCGGTGCGATGCTTGACGCTGACGGATTGCGCGCCGCCCCGGTCACGGATGGGCTGGGGGCAGGCGATGCCGCCTCTGGCCAGATGTTCCATCAACCCCAGGAAAAAGGGCAGGTCTTCGGTCCTGACACGTTTTTCATAAAGGGTGAGGATATAGGCGCCGCGGTCGGTCTGCAGATAGAAATTGGAATTCTCCACGCCCTCGGCGATGCCCTTGAAAGCCAGTGGCGCGCCGATGTCGTAACCGGCCAGCAGCGCCTCCAGCTCCTCGAAACTCACATCGGTATAGACCGCCACGCTGCTTCTTTCCTTTATGGGCCCGCTTCTTCCCTTTGCAGGGATGTCTGGTTACAGTCCGCCGCGCCCCATGGATCGTTGCCGAGAAGTCGGCGGAGACATGGAAAAAGTCAAGTTCTTAAGCCGGATAACCTTTTCATGCCCGCCTCCAAGACCCTTCTTGTCCCCGCCCTCCTTGCCCTGGCTTTGGCGGGTTGCAACAGCTCCAAAGTCTCCCAATGTCCGGCCGCCGCCATCCTGGCCGACACCGCCCAGGTCACCCAGTTCCGCGCCGGCGCGGTTCAGGACCTGTCGGGCGAGGCCTATACCGCCTACCTCACCGGCATTTCGTCCGACTGTTACGTGGACCGGAAGCGCGGCATGTCGAATTCCTCGGCCATCCTCAGCTTCCGCGCCACCCGCGCGCCCAGCGCGGAGGCGGCCGAATACACCATTCCCTATTTCCTGGCGGTGATCGCGGGTGAGCGCGTTCTCAGCAAGCAGATTTTCAGCGTCACCTTCCGCTTTGCGCCCGGCGCGGCGGTGGCCAATTTCACCGACACAGTGGACGAGACCGACATCAAGATCGAAGCCGATCATCGCCCCACCGATTACCAGCTCACCGCGGGTCTCCAGATCAGCGAAGCGCAGCAGGCCTATAACAAGAAACGCGGTCCTTACGTCCAATGAAGATGGGCGTCCAATGACCGCACTGACGGCGGAATTGAGTGATGCCGTGGGCCGCGCCTTTGCGGCCGAAGGGCTGGATGCGGCTTTCGGCCAGGTGCAGGTGTCTGATCGCCCTGACCTGGCGCAATTCCAGTGCAATGGCGCCTTGGCCGCCGCCAAGGCGGCGAAAGCCAATCCCCGCGCCATCGCCGAGAAAGTGGCTGCGCGGCTGAAGGCCGATGCGATGTTTTCGCGGGTGGAGATTGCCGGTCCCGGTTTCATCAATCTGGACGTGGCGGATGATGCGCTGGGGACACGTATCGCCCAGCCCGTCACCATGTCGCCGCCCAATGGCAAGACGGCGCTGATTGATTTCGGCGGTCCCAATGTCGCCAAGCCCATGCATGTTGGGCATCTGCGCTCCACCGTGATCGGTGATTGCCTGCAGCGCCTGTTCCGCGCCAATGGCTGGAACGTGGTCAGTGATATTCACCTGGGCGACTGGGGCCTGCAGATGGGCCAGTTGATCAGCGAAGTGGAAAGCCGGGGCATCGCGCCGGAATATTTCGACGCAGGCGTGAAAGGTCCGTACCCGGAGCAATCGCCGGTTACCATGGAAGACCTGGAAGAGCTGTATCCAGCGGCAAGCGCGGCCTGCAAGGCCGATCCGGCACGGCTGGATGCGGCGCGGCGCGCCACGGTGGAGCTTCAGGATGGCCGCCCCGGCTATCGCGCCCTGTGGCGGCATTTCGTGAAAGTGTCCGAAGCGGGCCTGGAGCGCGAATTCGCCAGCCTGGGCGTGCGCTTCGACATGTGGAAGGGCGAATCCAGCGTCCATGACGGCATCGCGCCCATGCTGGCGGATTTGAAAGCACGCGGGCTGGCCGAAACCAGCGAAGGCGCGCTTGTAATCACGGTTGCCGAAGACAGCGACAAGAAACCCATGCCGCCGCTGATCCTGGTGAAAAGCGAAGGCGGCGTGCTGTATGGCACAACCGATCTTGCCACGGTTATCGAGCGCGTGCGCGAGCAGGACCCTGACCTGATCCTTTATGTGGTGGACCACCGCCAGCATGGCCATTTCGAGCAACTGTTCCGCGCCGCTGAAAAGGCAAAGCTTGCGGGCCGCGCCCAGCTTGAACATGTCGGCTATGGCACCATGAACGGTACCGACGGCAAGCCCTTCAAGACGCGGGCAGGCGGGGTGATGAAATTGTACGACCTGATCGCCATGGCGACGGTGGAAGCACAGACGCGCCTGGCCGAACAGGGTCTGGGCGCCGATTACACGGCGGCGGAGAAGGCAGACATCGCGCGGCAGGTGGGCCTGGCTACCATCAAGTTCGCCGACCTCTCCAATCACCGCACCACCGATTACATCTTCGACCTGGAGCGGTTTTCGCGCTTTGAAGGCAAGACCGGGCCTTACCTGCAATATGCGGCGGTGCGCATCAAATCCATTCTGCGGAAAGCTGCGGAAGAGGGGCATCCATTGGCCACGCCGCAGATCCGCTCGCCTGAAGAACGCACCTTGGTGTTGCAGCTTCTGTCGGAAGCGAGTGCGCGCCAGGCGGCGGAAGAAAAGCGCAGCCCCAATATCCTGTGCGATTACGCCTTTACCCTGGCGCAGGATTTCAGCCGTTTTTACGGTGCCCACCACATCATGTCGGAGCCGGACCCCGCCATCCGGGCGGCCAGACTGGGGCTTTGCGCCCGAGTTTTGGCGGATTTGACGGGTACTTTGGCCCTTCTGGGCATCGAAGTGCCCGAAAGAATGTGAGTAAGTCGGGCTTCTTGGAGGCCTGAATTGACTCGGTATTACCCCCCTTTAGAGTGACCCCCGACGGAGACGCCCGCCGGGAGGCGCGCCCATCCGGCCAACACATGATCCCGCGCGGGAGAGACCTGTTGAGACACAGGCGCCGAAGGAGCAACCACCCCGGAAACTCTCAGGCAAAAGGACCGCACGGGCGATGATCTTCTGGAAAGCGGGGCGGCACAGCCGTCTCCACCGAAGGGGTAACCTTGGCATTGCCGGGGGAAATCTCTCAGGTCCCATGACAGAGGGGTGAGTTTGCGCCGCCGGCGCGAACGCTACACGCCTTTGCATTGGACCCATGATGAGCGACGAAGTCCTGAAAAAAACACCGCTGTATGACCTGCATATTTCGCTGGGCGGCAAGATGGTGCCCTTCGCCGGCTATGAAATGCCGGTGCAGTATCCCGCGGGTATTTTAAAAGAGCATCTGCATACGCGGGCCGAAGCGGGGCTGTTCGATGTCTCGCATATGGGCCAGGCCTTTTTGTCCGGCGATACCGCCGCGCTGGAACGCGTGACACCCGCCGACATCACCGGCATTCCCGAAGGCATGCAGCGCTACGGACTGCTGCTGAATGATGCTGGCGGCATCAAGGATGATTTCATGACCATGCGGCTGAAGGGCGAAGACGCGCTTTACCTGGTGGTCAATGCGTCCATGAAAGACTCTGACTTCGCCTATATCGCCGAAAGACTGAAGGGCGCGGCGACATTGAAGCCCGCGCCGGATCGTGCGCTGCTGGCGCTGCAAGGCCCCAAGGCGGCAGACGTGCTGGAACGTCATGCGACCGGCGTTTCCAACCTGACATTCATGCAAGCCATCCGTATCAACGTCGCGGGCGCGCCCGCCATTGTCAGCCGCACCGGCTATACCGGCGAAGACGGCTTCGAGATTTCCATCGAAGGCCGGGACGCCGAAAAAGTGGCCCGCGCCTTGCTGGGCGAGAAGGAAGTTCTGCCCATCGGCCTGGGCGCGCGCGACTCCCTGCGCCTGGAAGCAGGACTGTGCCTGTACGGGCATGACATGGACGAGGCCACGGACCCGGTGGAAGCAAACCTGGTCTGGTCGCTGGGCAAGCGCCGCAAGGAGGCAAAGGATTTTCCCGGCGCTGACCGCATCACGAAGAATTTGGCGAACGGCCCTGCGAAAAAGCGCGTGGGCCTGCGCCCGGAAGGCCGCGCCCCTGCCCGCGAAGGCAGCGAGATCGTGAAGGACGGCGTGGTGGTGGGACAGGTGACATCGGGCGGCTTCGGCCCCAGCCTGAATGGGCCGCTGGCCATGGGTTATGTGCGCGGTGACTTGGCCACGCCCGGCACGAAAGTGGAATTGATGGTGCGGGGCAAAGCATTGGCCGCCGAAGTGGTGGCGATGCCCTTCGTGCCCAACCAGTACAAGCGACCGGCAAAAAAGACAGGAGCGGCGACATGAGCGAATTGCGATTTACCGACCAGCATGAATGGGTGCGCCTGGATGGCGACGAGGCCACCATCGGCATCACCCGCTATGCCGCTGAATCCCTGGGCGATGTGGTGTTCGTGGAGCTGCCGGCCAAGGGCCGCACGGTGGGCGCGGGCGCGCAGGCCGCCGTGGTGGAAAGCGTCAAGGCCGCCAGCGAAGTCTATGCGCCGGTGGGCGGCGAGGTCACCGCCGCCAATGCCGCGCTGGAAGCCGAACCCGCCAAGGTCAATGCCGACCCGGAAGGCGAAGGCTGGTTCTTCAAGGTGAAGATGTCGGACAAGGCCGCGTTCGGAAAGCTGATGGATGAAGCGGCCTACAAGGAATTCGTGAAGGGACTCTAGGACCATGCGTTACCTGCCGCTCACCCCCGATGACCGCAAATCCATGCTGGCCAAGATTGGCGCGCCCGACATGGACGCGCTGTTCCGCGACGTGCCGCGCGCCGCCGTGGTGCCGCTGTCGGTGTTCGATCTGCCCGACACGCAAGGCGAGCTGGCGGTGGACCGGGCGCTGACCAAGATCGCCGCGCGCAACGTCGCCGCGGGGGCTGCGCCCTTTTTCTGCGGCGCGGGCGCATATCGGCATCATGTGCCATCGGCGGTGGATCATCTGATCCAGCGCTCGGAGTTTCTCACCTCCTACACGCCCTACCAGCCGGAAATCGCGCAGGGCACCTTGCAGACCCTGTTTGAATTCCAGACCCAGGTGGCATTGCTGACCGGCATGGAAGTGGCCAATGCCTCACTTTACGACGGCTCCACCGCCACCGCCGAAGCGGTGCTGATGGCCCAGCGCGTCACCCGCCGCCCCAAGGCGATTTTGTCCGGCGGGCTGCATCCCCATTATGCCGAGACGGTGGAAACCGTGGCGGCGCTGTCAGGTGTGGTCACCCGCGCCCCCGTGACGCCGGGCAAGGCGGAAGACATCGCCGCATTGATTGACGACGAGACGGCTTGCGTGGTGGTGCAAAGCCCCGATGTCTTTGGCCTTATCCGCAATCTGCGCCCCATCGCCCAGGCAGCCCACGCCAAGGGTGCGCTTTTGATCGCGGTGGTGACCGAGGCCGTGTCCCTGGGTCTTCTGGAATCGCCGGGCGCGCAGGGCGCCGACATCGTGGCCTGCGAAGGCCAGAGCATCGGCAATGGCCTGAATTTCGGCGGCCCCTATGTGGGCCTGTTCGCGGCGCGGGAAAAATTCCTGCGCCAGATGCCGGGCCGCTTGTGCGGCGAGACAGCGGATGCGGATGGCCAGCGCGGTTTCGTGCTGACGCTTTCCACGCGTGAACAGCATATCCGCCGCGAAAAGGCCACCAGCAATATCTGCACCAATTCCGGCCTGTGCGCGCTGGCCTTCACCATTCATCTGTCGCTGCTGGGCGAGGAAGGGCTGACGCGGCTGGCGCGCCTCAACCATGCCCGCGCCTGTGAACTGGCGGACCGGCTTGCGCGGGTGCCGGGCGTGCAAGTCATCACCGACAGTTTCTTCAACGAGTTCACTTTGAAACTGCCCAGGCCCGCAGCCCCGTTGGTGGATGCGCTTGCGGCCAAAGGCGTGATCGCGGGTGTTCCCGCATCGCGCCTGCTGCCGCACGAGGCATCGGCGCGCGATCTTCTGATCGTGGCGGTGACGGAAACCACGACGGATGAAGACTTCGACGCCCTGGAAGCGGCCTTGAAGGGAGCCTTGTCATGAGCATGAACAACCAGGGCCGCCCCACATCGGCCGGTAACGCGGGCAACACAAGCGAACTCGCCACCATTTCCGGCGACCGGGGCCTCCATCACGAAGAACGCCTGATCTTTGAAATCGGCCGTGCGGGCATGACTGGCGTGGATTTGCCGGAAAGCCAGGTCACGGATGCGCGGCTGGGCGGCATGCGGCGGCGGGGCGAGATCGGGCTTCCCGGCCTTAGCGAGCCGGAAGTGATCCGCCATTATGTGCGTTTGTCGCGCATGAATTACGCCATTGACGCGGGGCTGTATCCTCTCGGCTCCTGCACCATGAAGCACAATCCGCGCCTGAACGAGAAGATGGCGCGGTTGCCCGGTTTCGGCGACCTGCACCCCTTGGCGCCGCGTTCCACCACCCAGGGCGCGCTGGCGCTGATCAGCGAATTGATGCGCTGGCTGACCACGCTGACCGGCATGCCCGCTGTGGCCATGTCGCCCAAGGCGGGCGCGCATGGAGAGCTTTGCGGCCTTCTGGCCATCCGCGCCGCCATCGAAGCGCGGGGCGAAAAGCGCCCCCGCATCCTGGTGCCGGAATCGGCGCATGGCACCAACCCCGCCACCGCCGCGCTGGCGGGATTTACCGTGGACCAGGTACCCGCCAAGCCCAATGGCCATGTGGATGCCGAAGCCCTGAAGGTCAAGCTGGGACCGGATGTGGCCGGCATCATGCTGACCAATCCCAACACCTGCGGCTTGTTCGAGCCGGACATCATCGCCATGGCCGAAGCCGTGCACAAGGCGGGCGGCTATTTCTATTGCGACGGCGCCAATTTCAACGCCATTGCGGGCCGGGTGCGGCCGGGCGACCTGGGCATCGATGCCATGCATATCAACCTGCACAAGACCTTCTCCACGCCGCATGGCGGCGGCGGGCCGGGCGCGGGTCCGGTGGTGCTGTCGGAACGGTTGGCGCCATTCGCGCCGCTGCCGCTGCTGGTCGCGGACAAGGATGGTTTCCGGCTGGTCGAGGATCGGGCGGAATTGCCCGCCGGGGCCAAACCCTTTGGCCGCATGAGCGCCTTTCATGGCCAGATGGGCATGTTCGTGCGGGCGCTGGCCTATATGCTGTCCCATGGCCGCGACGGCGTGCGCCAGGCATCGGAAGACGCGGTGCTGTCGGCCAATTACATATTGGCGTCGCTGAAGGACATCATGAGCGCGCCGTTCGGTGACGGCCCCTGCATGCATGAAGCGCTGTTCGACGATACTTTCCTGGAAGGCACGGGTGTCACCACGCTGGACTTCGCCAAGGCGATGATAGACGAGGGCTATCACCCCATGACCATGTATTTCCCGCTGGTGGTGCATGGCGCCATGCTGATCGAGCCGACCGAATCCGAATCCAAGGAATCGCTGGACCGCTTCATCACCGTGCTGCGCGGGCTGGCGGAAGACGCCAAGGCCGGCCGCAAGGCGCGCTTTGATGGCGCGCCGCATTTCGCGCCCCGCCGCCGGCTGGACGAAACCGCTGCCGCGCGCAAACCCGTCTTGCGCTGGCGGCGCGAGACCATGCCGGAAGCGGCGGAATAGGGCGGCGAACATGGGAAGCTATGTCCAGAACGACCTCAACCCCGGCGAACGGATCGTCTACGAAGCCTCGCTGCACTGGATGATCTATCTGGGGCCGATGCTGCTCCTGGGCGTGGGAATCGTCATGTCGGTTCCGGGCCTGGGCTTCGGCGCCATGAGCGGCGGGCTGGCGCTTCTGGGCGTGGCGCTGCTGTGGCTGCTGGTTTCCTATATCCGCCAGCGCACCAGCGAATTCGCCGTTACAGACAAGCGCGTCATCATCAAGCTGGGCTGGCTGTCGCGCCGCACCATCGAGATCAACATGTCGCGCGTGGAATCGGTGCAGGTGGACCAGGATATCCTTGGCCGCTTCCTGAATTACGGCACCATCACCGTGATCGGCACGGGCGGCACCAAGGAACCCTTCAACCTGATTGACGATCCGCTGGCGTTCCGCCGCGCGGTCCAGGCCGAGCAGGGCTGATTATTTGCAGATGTGAACCTTGAGGCCCGGCGGGGCCTTGGTATGGGCGTCACCACAGGCGACATCCATCTGCGCCTGTGTCAGGCCCTTCACCTTGCGCAAATCCGTGCCCAGGAAAGACGTGATCGTGGTGGTGGCGCCCGTCATGTCGGCGCCGTCCATCTTGGCCCAGCCCAGGTTGGCGGCGTTGAGGTTGGTGTTGCGGAAGGTCGCGTTCCTGTAATTGCCATAGGACAGGCACATCAGGGTGGCATTGGCGCCGTCGAAATTGGCGCCATGCAGGTCATGCGCCTTGACGCAGGTGTTGATCAAATCGGCATTCTGCAGGTTGCAACCCACGCAATCCACGATGCCATTGTGCAGCTTGTCCACGGCGGCGGGATCGGGCCTGCCGCTGGAAACAGGTTCCGCCATGCCGGGAACCGACAAGGCAAGCAGGGCGAAGGCGGCAATCAGAGTCTTTTTCATCATGTGTCTCAATCTGGAACGCGTGTCTTTTTTGTCGCAAAAAATATGCCGGATCCCAAAGCGGAACGTGCCGCCATCATGGCGCGTTTCACCTTTATGGAATCTGAAAAATTCACCCGGATGCACGAATTGGCCGAGCGGTTGCGCGCTTTTGCGGCGGCTTCGCCCTGGAACGCCTATCGCGTGAAAATGCTGCAGGCCGCTGCGCTTCTGGACCGCCAGGCGGATCGCCTGTCCCAAAACCGGACCAACTAAGTTCCGCTATTCGCGCTCGTAAGTGGGGTATTTGCCCTCGATCTGTTCCCGCAGGAAATCGCCCATGGAATCGGCGAAAAGCATCAGGTCATAGACCTGCTGCGGCACGTCTTCATACACGATCACCTTGTCGCTCTGGCGCAGGCGCGCTTCCAGGCAATGCGCCTGTTCGTCATAGCGCACGGCCTCGATGGTGGCGGACTGGACATAGGTCATGTCTCTATAACGGACAGAAGCCGGATTTTATCCGTCAATGAAAAGTTAAGAGCAGCCGGTCGTGGACCCGCAGGTGTTGCACTTCATGCAGGTTCCGTTGCGCACCAGCGTGAAGTTGCCGCAAGAGCCGCAATTATCACCCTCAAAGCCCTTCATCCGCGCCTCCGCAACGCGCTGCGATCGCGCCGCGCTGGTTGCGGGTTTCAGCGCCGCTTCCAGGTTCGCCACCTGCGCCCGAATGACGTTGGGCTTCAGAACCGATTCCAGGTCGGCGCGGATTTCCGACAAATCCACCGTCTCGCCGCCCAGAAAGGCTTCGTCGGTCATCACTTCGACCTGGACCTCATGTTCCTCTTCCAGCATGCGGGGCGCAGCGCCGCCCTTGACCACCGCCATCTGGCGCAGATGACCGCGCAGATAGCCGGATGAGGCAACCTTGGTGATGGCCGCTTCGGACGCGCCGCCGTCATCGGGAGCGGCTTCGCCCAAATCTTCATCCGCCGGCGGCACCACATGGGCCAAATCGGTGCGGCCCAGGTAAGAGACGCCCAGCTCGCGGAAGATATAGTCCAGCACGCTGGTGGCGTTCTTGATGGAATCATTGCCGATCACCAGGCCCGCCGGTTCAAAGCGGGTGAAGGTGAAGGCTTCCACGAATTCCTCCAGCGGCACGCCATATTGCAGGCCCACCGAAATGGCGATGGCGAAATTGTTCATCAGGCTGCGGAAGGCAGCGCCTTCCTTGTGCATGTCGATGAAGATTTCGCCCAGGCGGCCGTCTTCATATTCGCCGGTGTGCAGATAGACCTTGTGGCCGCCCACGCTGGCCTTTTGCGTATAGGATTTGCGGCGGTGGGGCAGGCGCTCGCGTTCCGACTGGCGGATTTTCTCGATCACCCTTTCCACGATGCGTTCGGTGACGATGGTCTGTGCGGGCGCGGCGGGAGCCACGGCCTGCGCCTCATCATCCTCGTCCTCGTCAATGGCGAAGATCTGGCTGGCCAGCGGCTGGGAAAGCTTGGAGCCGTCGCGATAGAGCGCATTGGCCTTCAGCCCCAGCTTCCAGGACATCATATAGGCTTCGCCGCAATCCTTGACGCTGGCGGCATTGGCCATGTTGATGGTCTTGGAAATGGCGCCCGAGATGAAGGGCTGCACGGCGGCCATCATGCGGATATGGGCTTCCACGCTCAGCGACCGCGTGCCGGTGCGCCCGCAAGGGCTGGCGCAATCGAAAACGGGCAGGTGCTCGGCCTTCAGGTGTGGCGCGCCTTCCAGGGTCATGGCGCCGCAGACATGCAGGTTCGCAGCGTCGATATCCGCCCGGGCGAAGCCCAGCGCCTTCAGCATGTCGAAATCCGGCTCGTCCGCCGCCGCATCCAGCTTCAGGACATCGCGGCAGAATTTCTCGCCCAAGGTCCATTTGTTGAAGACAAAGCGGATGTCGAACGCCGCTTCCAGGGCAGCCTCGATCTGGCCGATCTGGTCATCGCCAAAGCCCTTGCCGCGAAGCGCATTGTAGTTCAGCCGCCCGCCGAAATCCTCCAGGGTGCCATGGCCCACGGCATAGGCCACGATGGTGTCAATCTCGGACTGCGCGTAACCCAGATTCTGCAAGGCTTCGGGCACGCAGCGATTGATGATCTTGAAATAGCCGCCGCCCGCCAATGTCTTGAACTTGACCAGCGCGAAATCCGGTTCGACGCCGGTGGTGTCACAATCCATCACAAGGCCGA
This sequence comes from Alphaproteobacteria bacterium, assembly GCA_947465395.1. GTDB lineage: Bacteria > Pseudomonadota > Alphaproteobacteria > Micropepsales > Micropepsaceae > Rhizomicrobium. The sequence continues at coordinate 102,322 of CANIAL010000007.1, forward strand.
TGGTGCCAGTGGGCGCGATCACCGATGCCTGGGCGTTGCGGAAACCGAATTCCTTGCCCTTGGCCAGGGCGTCGTCCCAGGCATGCGCCGCTGCGTCCGCCAAATCCTTCTGGCGAATGGCGGCGGTATCCAGCGGCACGGGCAGTGTGGACAGGCGCTCATAGCCTGCCTTTTCGCCCTTGGCGGCGCGGCCATGATTGCGGATAACGCGCAGCATAGCGTCCTTGTTGGCGGCATATTCGGGGAAGGCGCCCAATTCGCCCGCCATCTCGGCGGAGGTGGCATAGGAAACACCCGTCATCAGGGCGGCGATGGCGCCGGCGGTGGCGCGGCCTTCGCGGCTGTCATAGGGCGTGCCCGACGCCATCAAAAGCCCGCCGATGTTGGCATAGCCAAGGCCCAAGGTGCGGTAGTCGTAGGACAGCTGCGCGATTTCCTTTGACGGGAACTGCGCCATCATCACCGAGATTTCCAGCACCATGGTCCAAAGGCGCGTGGCATGTGTGAAGGCTTCCACGTCGAAGGTCTTGATGCCTTCACCTTGGCGGAACGCCATCAGGTTCAGCGACGCCAGGTTGCAGGCGGTATCGTCCAGGAACATGTATTCGCTGCACGGGTTGGAGGCGCGGATTTCGCCGCCCGCCGGGCAGGTGTGCCAGTCATTGATGGAGGTATGGAACTGGATGCCCGGATCGGCGCAGGCCCAGGCGGCATAAGCCACCTTTTCCCACAGATCGCGCGCCTTGATGGTGCGGGTGGCATGCGGCGCGCCCCTTCCCACCAGGTCCCAGTTGCCGTCTTCCATGACGGCGGTCAGGAAGTCATCCGTCACCCGCACGGAGTTGTTGGAGTTCTGGCCCGACACGGAAATATAGGCGTCGGAATCCCAGGCCGTGTCATAGCTGGGAAAATCAATGTCCTTGTAGCCCTGGCGCGCAAAGCTGACCACGCGCTCAATGTAATTGTCCGGGATCATGGATTTACGGGCGGCACGGATTTCGCGGCGCAGGGCCGGGTTCTTGGCCGGGTCGAAACAGTCCCCGCCCGAACCTTCGCAATTCACGCAGGCCTTCATCACGGCTTTCAAATGCTTCGCGGCCAATTTCGAACCGGCCACCAGCGATGCCACCTTCTGCTCTTCCAGCACCTTCCATTCGATGAAATCTTCGATATCGGGATGGTCAATATCCACGATCACCATCTTGGCGGCGCGGCGCGTGGTGCCGCCCGACTTGATGGCGCCCGCCGCCCGGTCGCCGATTTTCAGGAAGCTCATCAGGCCGGATGACTTGCCGCCGCCCGAAAGCTTTTCGTTCGCGCCGCGCAGGGTGGAGAAATTGGTGCCGGTGCCGGAGCCATATTTGAAAAGCCGCGCCTCGCGCGTCCACAAATCCATGATGCCGCCATCATTGACCAGGTCATCCTTCACGCTCTGGATGAAGCAGGCATGCGGCTGCGGGTGTTCATAGGCGGAGGTGGACTTGGTCAGACGCCCGCTCTTGTGGTCCACGTAATAATGGCCCTGGCCAGGGCCATCCACGCCATAGGCCCAATGAATGCCGGTGTTGAACCATTGCGGCGAATTGGGCGCCGCCTTTTGCGTCGCCAGCATGTGGCGCAATTCGTCATAGAAAGCGCGCGCATCGGCTTCGGCATAGAAATAACCGCCCTTCCAGCCCCAATAGGCCCAGGTGCCGGCCAGGCGGTCGAACACCTGCTTGGCGGAATGTTCGCCGGTGGTGTCCTTGGAGGCCGCGGCCTTCTTCCAGAGGAATTCCGGCACGCCGTCTTCGGCCACCGGCTTCAACACTTTCGGCACGCCGGCCTTGCGGAAATATTTCTGCGCCAGCACGTCACAGGCCACCTGGCTCCAGCTTTCCGGCACCTCGATATCGCCCTGCGCGAACACCACCGAGCCGTCCGGATTTCGGATCTCGCTGGCCGCGGTGCGGAAGGCGATGCCGTCATAGGGCGAGCGGTCTTCGGCCGTGAAATGGCGATGGATGCGCATGGGAAAACCTCGAAATTAGTGCGTGGATTTGGATCGGCCCCAGCCCGGGTCGGCCACACCATATCTAGTGGTCAGACCCGCTACTGGCGCTATTTATGGACAAAATCGGGGTGCAGGCGCAAGCCGCCAAGAGTCGGTTCCGGTGGATTTTTTGGCCGATTTTGCTCCACAAAAGGAGGTGCGGCTTTGGGGACTTTGTGGATAAAGGCTTTGCCTTGGCGGGCCGGGTTCGCGCCCCTATAGTCGCGGCGAATCCGCCACCCGCCTTAAGCCCGGAAATCCCATGCTTTTTCTCAAGATGATCTTTTCCTGGTGGAACACTGCGACTTGGGGAACCCTGCTCAACACCTGGTTGCGGGGCAGCGCGGTGGGCCAGGACGAGTTCGGCAACCGCTATTACCAGAACAAGGATTCCAGCCGCCGCTGGGTCGTCTATAACGGCACGGTGGAAGCCAGCCGCGTGGGCGCTGATTGGCATGGTTGGCTGCACCACACTTTTGTACAGCCGCCCACGGAAGCGCCCTTTGTGGTCAAGGCCTGGGAAACCGGGCATCAGCCCAACATGACCGGCACGGATAGCGCCTGGCGCCCGCAAGGCTCGCTCCAGCGCAGCGGCCAGCGCGCCGCCGCCACCGGCGATTACCAGGCCTGGAGGCCGGAATAATGAGCCAGGTTGGCGTAAAGCGCAGCAACGTCTCGGAGACCCTGATCGGCGCCATCGTGGTGGCCGTGGCGATCGGGTTCATCATCTTTGCCTATATGCGCACCGGCACCGGCAGCCTGTCCGGCTATGAATTGCTGGCGCGCCTGCCGCAAGTGGATGGGCTGGGCGTCGGCACGGATGTTCGGCTGGCGGGAATCAAGATCGGCTCAATTTCCGATCTGACGCTCGATCCCAAGACCTACATGGCCACGGTGCATATGAGCATCCGCGAGGACATCAAGATTCCCACCGACTCGTCGCTGAAGGTGACGTCGGCGGGCATATTGGGCAGCTCGTACCTGGCGATCACGCCGGGCGGCGACGAAGCCGTGATGAAGCCGGGCGCCAGTTTCGCCAATGCGCAAGGCTCGATTGACGTGATGGGCCTTGTGGGCCGCTTCATCGGTGGCGGCAATGGCGATGCCCCGAAACCGGCGCCGCAGGCGCCGCAACCGCTGCCGCCGTCACCGTGAAGGCCGTCGCAATTCTTTTGATTGGCGTTACGGGCATCAGTTTCGCTGCGCTCGCGCAAACGGCCCCGGTGAAAGCGCCTGTGCCGCAGAAAATGCCGGTGGTGCAAAAGCCCGCCGCGCCAGCCGCCATTCCGGTTGATCCCAATGCGCCGCCGCCGCCACTGTCAGCCGTGCCCGGCACCAGCCTGTTGTTGCGCGGGCTGGACAAGATCACGGGCCGCCCCACCGACATCAAGGCGCCGCTGGGCCAGCCGGTGCGTTTCGCCACGCTGACCATCGTGGCGCGCTATTGCTATTCCACGCCCGCCAGCGAGACGCCGGAAACCGCGGCCTTTGTGCAGATCGAGGATCACCGTCCCGACCAGCCCGCGCGCCGCGTTTTCTCGGGCTGGATATACGGTTCCAGCCCCGGCCTGCATGCCATGGAGCATCCGCTCTATGACGTCTGGGCCATAAGCTGCAGCAACAACGGCGTCACCGCGCCGCTGGCGGCTCTGGCGGCAAAGCCCAGCAAGGTGCTGTCGCCGGATTCCTCCGACAAGGAAGGCATGGTCGAGCTTCCGGAAGAAGCGGGCCAGTAATTCAATCCGGCCAGGCGGCATTGACCGCCAGGGCGGCCTGCAATTTCTCCAGATAGGCGAGGCGCGGGATTTCCAATGTGCCGAACTGCGCCAAATGCGGCGTGAGGAATTGCGTATCCAGCAACGTGAAGCCGCCCGCCTTCAGTTTCGACACCAGATGCACCAGCGCCACCTTTGAGGCGTCGCGCTCGACCGAGAACATGCTTTCGCCGAAAAAGGCCCCGCCCAGCGAAACGCCATAAAGGCCGCCCACCAATTCATCGCCCTGCCAGCATTCCACGGAATGCGCATGGCGGCCGGCATGCAAGGCGGTGTAGAGGCGCAGGATTTCGTCATTGATCCAGCTTTCCTCATGCCCCGGCCGTGGCGCGGCGCAAGCCTTCATTACGTCGGTGAAAGCCCGGTTGGCGGTGACGGTGAAACGCCCGGCGCGGACCGTGCGCGCCAGCCGGTGCGGCACATGGAATGTTTCCAGCGGAATGATGCCGCGTTGTTCCGGCGATACCCAATAGAGCGCGGGATCGTCGCGCCGCTCGGCCATGGGGAACAGGCCCTGGGCATAGGCGGAAAGAAGGATATCCGGCGTGACCTTCGGTGTGCCGTGCATCACAAAAGAATAGCGCGCGAAGCAGAACTCCGCGCGCTATTATTTTGCCCCCATCTGTCCGCCACGCGGGCAGGCCCGCTAGCGGACATCTTCCCCCGCCAGTTGCTTTGCAACGCGGGGGAAGAAAGCCGGAGTTCCGTTTGGCTATTTCTGATTTACCGCCCAGATGCCGGGGCCGGAGCAGGCGAAATACAGGAAAATAAAGCAGAACAGGATGGCGCCCTCGCCGCCATTCACCACCGGATAGGGGCTGTGCGGGGCTGCGGTGGTGATGGCCCAATGGGCGCTGAAATAGGCATAGGCCATCTCGCCCGAACAGATGAAGGCGGCGAAGCGGCTGAACAGGCCCAGCATCACCAATGTGCCGCCGATCAGTTCAATCATGCCGGCCGCGCCCAGCGGCCAGTCGGTGGGCTGGATATTGGCGAACATCGGCACGGCAGGAAAATGGAAAATCTTGGCAATGCCCACGGCCAGGAAAAGCAGGCCCGTGACGATACGCAGAACAGCCTTTGACGGCGCGGAAAGCGAATCCAGAAAATTCATTGCGTAAGCCCCCTATTGTTAAGGCGGCCAGCATAGCAAGGGTTCCGGGAACTGCCTATCGGGCTAATGACCCAGCTTGGCCAGGTATTTTTCCAGCCAATGGATGGAATAATCGCCGTTCAGAATATCGGGCTCGCGCACCAGCTTCTGGAATAGGGGAATGGTGGTCTCGATCCCGCCCACCACCAGCTCGTCCAGCGCCCGGCGCAGGCGCAGCAAGCATTCGTTGCGATTGCGGGCATGCACCACCAGCTTGCCCGCCAGGCTGTCGTAATAGGGGGGGATACGGTAACCGGAATAGATCGCCGAATCGAAACGAACGCCCAGCCCGCCCGGCACATGGAATTGCGTGATCAGGCCGGGGGAGGGGCGGAAGGTGAAGGGATTTTCCGCATTGATGCGGCATTCGATGGCATGGCCTTCGAACACAACATCCTTTTGCGTCATGGAAAGCGGCGCGCCCGCCGCCACGCGGATCTGCTCGCGCACGATGTCAATGCCGGTGATGGCTTCGGTGACGGGATGTTCCACCTGCAAACGCGTATTCATCTCGATGAAGTAGAAGCGGCCATCCTCGTACAGAAATTCGATGGTGCCCGCACCCAGGTAACCCAGCTTGGTCAGCGCCTTGGTGCAGATGCCGCCAATCTCGTCCCGCTCCGCCGCGTTCAGGGCCGGGCTGCCGGCTTCTTCCCAGACTTTCTGGTGGCGGCGCTGCAGCGAGCAATCGCGTTCGCCCAGGTGAATCACGTTGCCATGGCTGTCGGCCATGATCTGGATTTCGATATGACGCGGCTTCTGGAGGTATTTTTCCATATAGACCGTGTCATTGCCGAAGGCAGTCTTGGCTTCGTGGCGCGCCGTGGACAGCGCCATGGAAAGATCGTTCGCGGTCTGCGCGACCTTCATGCCGCGTCCGCCACCACCCGCCGTGGCCTTGATCAGCACGGGATAGCCGATGCCTTCGGCCAGCCTTGCGGCGTCCGTGTCGCTGACTTCACCGTCAGAGCCGGGAACGGTGGGAATGCCCAGCGCCTTTACCGTCTGCTTGGCGGTGATCTTGTCGCCCATCATGCGGATATGGTCGGCCTTGGGGCCGATGAATGTCAGGCCATGCGCTTCCACAATGTCGGCGAATTTGGCGTTTTCAGAAAGAAAGCCATAGCCGGGATGGATCGCTTCGGCGCCCGTGATCTCGCAGGCCGCAATGATGGCCGGAATGTTGAGATAGGACTGGGCCGCCGCGGGCGGACCGATGCAGACACTTTCATCGGCCAGCCGCACATGCATGGCATCGGCATCGGCGGTGGAATGGACCGCCACCGTGGCGATGCCCATTTCCTTGCACGCCCGATTGATGCGAAGCGCGATTTCGCCGCGGTTGGCGATGAGGATTTTTTCGAACATCTCAGCCCAGGATCAGCAGGGTCTGGCCGAACTCCACCGGGCTGGCGTCCGCGACGCAGATTTCCTTCACCGTGCCACCCTTGGGCGCGGTGATGGGGTTCATGGTCTTCATGGCTTCCACGATGAACAGCGTGTCGCCTTCCTTGACTGTCTGGCCGACCTTGACGAAGGCGGGCTTGCCCGGTTCAGGCGACAGGTAAACCGTGCCCACCATGGGTGACGGCACGGCGCCGGCCTGGGGTCCGGCAGGCGCAACTGGCGCTGCGGCGGGCGCGACAGCGGCGGGC
>CANIAL010000008.1 GCA_947465395.1 Alphaproteobacteria bacterium
CGAGATCGGTTGCATGGTCAACGGCGCAGGTCTGGCGATGGCCACCATGGATATCATCAAGCTCTATGGCGCAGAGCCCGCCAACTTCCTGGACGTCGGCGGCGGCGCCACCAAGGAAAAAGTCACCCAGGCCTTCAAGATCATTGTCAGCGATCCCAACGTAAAGGGCATCCTGGTCAACATCTTCGGCGGCATCATGAAATGCGACATCATCGCGGATGGCATCGTGGCCGCTGCGAAGGAGGTGTCTCTGACCGTGCCGCTGGTGGTGCGCCTGGAAGGCACCAATGTCGAAAAGGGCAAGGAAATACTGGCCAAGTCGGGCCTCGCCATCACATCCGCCAATGATCTGGCCGACGCGGCCGAGAAGATCGTCAAGGCCGTCAAGGGTTCGAAATAATGTCCATTCTCGTTGACAAGAATACCAAGGTCATCTGCCAGGGCTTTACCGGCAAGCAGGGCACCTTTCATTCCGAACAGGCCATCGCCTATGGCACCAAGATGGTTGGCGGCACCACGCCGGGCAAGGGCGGGGAAACCCATCTGGGCCTGCCGGTGTTCGACACGGTGCGCGAGGCGCGTGAGAAGGTGGGCGCGGACGCGTCTGCCATCTATGTGCCGCCGCCTTTCGCCGCCGACGCCATCCTGGAAGCGATTGACGCGGAAATTCCCCTGATCGTCTGCATCACCGAAGGCATTCCGGTGCTGGACATGGTGAAGGTCAAGCGCGCGCTGTCAGGTTCGAAATCGCGACTGATCGGTCCCAACTGCCCCGGCGTCATCACGCCCGGCGAATGCAAGATCGGCATCATGCCCGGCCATATTCACAAGCGCGGCAGCGTGGGCATTGTCTCGCGCTCAGGCACGCTGACGTACGAAGCAGTGTGGCAGACCACGGCTGTCGGCCTGGGCCAGACCACCTGCATCGGCATTGGCGGCGACCCGGTGAAGGGCACCGAGCATCTTGAGGTGCTGGAAATGCTGCTGGCCGATCCCGAAACCAAATCCATCATCATGATCGGCGAGATCGGCGGCAGCGCCGAGGAAGATGCCGCGGACTTCATCAAGCGTTCCAAAGTGAAAAAGCCCATGGTCGGCTTCATCGCCGGTGTCACCGCGCCCCCGGGCCGGCGCATGGGCCATGCCGGCGCCATCATCTCCGGCGGCAAGGGCGGCGCGGAGTCCAAGATCGAGGCCATGAAGTCGGCGGGCATCCGCGTCTCGCCGAATCCCGCTGCCCTGGGCAGCACTTTGAAGGCGCTGCTCGAAGGTAAGTAGAGCTACGCTCTTCTCGTTTTTCACGAACACACAGCCCCACCCTCCCCCTTTGCGCGAAGCGCATGGAAGGGGGAGGTGGCCGTAGCAGCGCGAAGGATGTCCGGTGGACATCCGAGCAAAGCTGCGAAGGCCGGAGGGGGGTCAAACCATGCCCAAAACGCATCTCAGCCGCTCGCGCAATAAAGATGCGCGAGAGCGGCATTACATAGACATAAGCAATGGCCAAAAAGCCCCAATATGGTTGAATATGCGCCCATAAGGCGCTACCACCCTCATGCCTGAAAACCGTGGCCCAAGGAAGGGTATAAGCCTAACAAGATGCCCCATAACCAATTGAAATGACAGAACAACCCCCGTCAGAGCGAATCAACCGCGCGTCCAACGACATCCTGGACGCCACCTCCTTCCTCTCCGGCACCAATGCCGCCTTCCTGGAAGCCCTGTATTCCCAGTATCTCGCCAACCCGGCGAGCGTGGATGACGCCTGGCGCGCCTATTTCGCGGGCCTTGGCGAAAACGGCCTGTCGCCCACCCAGCTTGGCCGAGGCCCGGCCTGGCTGCGCGACCGGAAGAATGCGCTTCCCAATGACGAGATCACCGCCGCGCTGACGGGGCAGCCCATTGCCGGCAAGCCCGCCGCGAAGAAGGGCGGCGCTGCGCCCGATGCCGCGCCCAGTTCGGAAAGCGTGCGCGCCATCGCGCAAGACTCCATCCGCGCCATCCAGTTGGTGCGCGCCTATCGCGTGATCGGCCACCTGGAAGCCGAGCTGGACCCTCTGGGCCTGTCGCCGCGCCAGCCGCATCCCCAGCTTGATCCGACTTTCTATGGCTTTGGCGAAGCCCAGATTGACAAGCCCATCTTCATTGACGGCGTGCTGGGCATGGAAACCGCCACGCCCCGCCAGATGGTGGATTTGCTCAAGCGCACCTATTGCGGCCGCATCGGCTATGAGTTCATGCACATCAACGATGCCGAGCAGAAGGACTGGCTGCAACGGCGCATCGAAGGCGCGGACAAGGACATCACCTTCACGCCCGAAGGCAAGAAGGCCATCCTCAACAAATTGGTCGAGGGCGAAGGGTTCGAGAAATTCGCCGCCAACCGTTTTGTCGGCACCAAGCGTTTCGGCCTGGACGGCGGCGAAGCCGCGATCCCCGCGCTGGAACAGATCATCAAGCGCGGCAGCCAGCTGGGCGTGAAGGAAATCGTGCTGGGCATGGCCCATCGCGGCCGCCTGAACGTGCTGGTCAATGTGATGGACAAGCCCTATCGCCAGCTCTTCCATGAATTCCAGGGCGGCGGCGCCAATCCTTCCGACGTGGAAGGCTCTGGCGACGTCAAATACCATCTGGGCGCTTCGGCGGACCGCGAATTCGACGGCCAGAAAGTGCATCTGTCGCTGACTGCCAACCCCTCGCACCTGGAAATCGTCAATCCGGTTGTCCTGGGCAAGGCCCGCGCCAAGCAGCATCAGCTGGGCGACAACAAGGACCGTTCCTCCGTCCTGCCGCTGCTGATCCATGGCGACGCGGCCTTTTCGGGCCAGGGCGTGGTGGCGGAATGTTTCGCCGCGTCCGGCACCAAGGGCTTCCGCACCGGCGGCACCATCCATTTCATCATCAACAACCAGATCGGCTTTACCACAGCGCCGATCTATTCGCGCTCCTCGCCCTATTGCACTGATGTCGCCCTGATGGTGCAGGCGCCCATCTTCCATGTGAATGGCGATGATCCCGAAGCCGTGGTGCATGCCGCCCGCATCGCCACCGAATTCCGCCAGCTGTTCCACAAGGATGTGGTGCTGGACATGATCTGCTATCGCCGCTTCGGCCATAATGAAAGCGACGAGCCGGCATTCACCCAACCCCTGATGTACCGCGTCATCAAGGACCATCCCTCCACGCTTCAGCTCTATTCCAAAAAGCTGATCGGCGAAGGCGTTATTTCGCAGGCCGACCTGGATGGCGTGCAGGCCGCCTTCATCCAGCGGCTGGACGATGAATTCAACGCCTCCAAATCCCATCTGCCCAACCGCGCCGACTGGCTGGACGGGCGCTGGGCCGGCATGGCCGCCGCCCCCAAGGGCAGCGACCGGCGCGGCGAAACCGGCGTGGCCGAGGATGAACTGAAAAAGGTGGGCAAGGCGCTTTCCACCGCGCCCACCAATTTCCACCTTCACAAGACCATCGCCCGCCAGCTGGAAGCCAAGGCGCAGATGTTCTCGACCGGCAACGGCTTTGACTGGGCCACGGCCGAGGCGCTGGCATTCGGCACGCTTCTGAATGACGGCGTGGATATCCGCCTGTCCGGCCAGGATTCCTCGCGCGGGACTTTCTCCCAGCGCCACGCTGCCCTGGTGGACCAGGAAAGCGAAGAACGCTATCTGCCGCTCAACCATGTCCGCGAGGGCCAGGGCGAATTCGAAGTGGTGGACACGCTGCTGTCGGAAGAAGCCGTGCTGGGCTTTGAGTATGGCTACACCCTGGCCGACCCCAAGACCCTGGTCCTGTGGGAAGCACAGTTCGGCGATTTCGCCAATGGCGCCCAGGTGGTGATGGACCAGTTCATTTCATCGGGCGAAATGAAGTGGCTGCGCATGTCTGGCCTGACCATGCTGTTGCCGCATGGTTATGAGGGCCAGGGGCCGGAACATTCCTCCGCCCGGCTTGAGCGTTATCTGCAGCTTTGCGCGCAGGACAATATGCAGGTGGTGGCGCCGACCACGCCTGCCAATTATTTCCATGTGCTGCGCCGCCAGATGAACCGCAGCTTCCGCAAGCCCCTGATCGTGATGACGCCCAAGTCGCTGCTGCGCCACAAGCGCTGCATTTCCTTCCTCAGCGACATGGGGCCGTCCAACAGCTTCCACCGCGTACTGCGCGACCAGGCCGAAGTAGTCGAAGGCGCGACAACGATCAAGCTGGTCAAGGATGCCGACATCAAGCGCGTGGTGCTGTGTTCCGGCAAGGTCTATTTCGACCTGATGGAGGAGCGCGAAAAGCGCGGCGAGACACGCATCCAGATCATCCGCCTGGAACAGCTTTATCCCTTCCCGGACACGGTGCTGGAAGCCGAACTGAAGCGCTTCCCCAAGGCCGAGCTGGTCTGGTGCCAGGAAGAGCCGCAGAACCAGGGCGCCTGGACCTTTGTCTCCACGCGCATCCAGGACGTGATGGCAAAAGCGGGCGTGAAATCGGCGCTGCGCTATGTGGGGCGGCCGGAATATGCCTCCACCGCGGCGGGCCTGATGAAGCAGCATCTGGCGGAATTGGCCGCATTCCTTGACGCGGCATTGTCTCTTTAAAGGCAGGATAGAATGAGCACTGATATCAAAGTCCCGGCGATGGGCGAATCCGTCACCGAAGCCACGGTGGCGCGCTGGTTCAAGAAGGAAGGCGACGCCGTCGCCCGCGACGAGCCGCTGCTGGAACTGGAAACCGACAAGGTGACGGTGGAAGTGCCGGCGCCCGCCGCCGGTTCGCTGGAATCCATCACCGTCAAGGCCGGGGCCACCGTGCAGGTCGGCGCCATCCTGGGCGCCATTGCCGAAGGCAAGGCCGGCGCGAAACCTGCTGCCGCCGCTGCGCCTGCCGCAAAACCCGCCGCGCCTGCCGCCGCCGCGCCCAAGGCGGATCTGGCACCCATGCCGTCCGCCCGCCGCATTGCAGAGGAGAGTGGTGTCAGCGCCGCTTCCGTGACCGGCACCGGCCGCGACAACCGCGTCACCAAGGGCGACATGCTGGGCGCGCTGCAATCGCGCAGCGCCGCACCGGCCGCCGCGCCTGCGCCGGTTTCTAATTCATCGGGCGGCCCCCGCGCCCATGCCGCGCGCGAGGAAAAGGTGGCGATGACCCGCCTGCGCAAGACCGTAGCGCTGCGTTTGAAGGAATCGCAGAACACCGCCGCCCAGCTCACCACCTTCAACGAGGTGGATATGTCGGCGGTGATGGCCGCTCGCAACACCTACAAGGATGGCTTTGAGAAGAAGCACGGCGTCAAGCTGGGCTTCATGGGCTTCTTCGCCAAGGCCGTTGTCGCGGCGCTGAAAGAATTGCCCAACATCAATGCCGAGATCGAAGGCGACAACATCATCTACAAGAATTACTATGACATCGGCATCGCGGTTTCGACCGAGCGCGGGCTGGTGGTGCCGGTGGTGCGTGACGCCGACAATCTGTCCCTGGCCGGCATCGAAAAGGCGATCGTGGATTTCGGCACCCGCGCCCGCGACAACAAGCTCAAGCTGGAAGAATTGCAGGGTGGCACCTTCACCATCACCAATGGCGGCGTCTTCGGCTCGCTGATGTCCACGCCCATCCTTAACTCGCCCCAGTCTGGGATATTGGGTATGCACAAGATCCAGCAGCGCCCCATGGCCGTGGACGGCAAGGTGGAGATCCGCCCCATGATGTATCTGGCGCTGTCGTATGACCATCGCCTGGTGGATGGCCGCGACGCGGTCACTTTCCTGGTGCGGGTGAAGGAAAACCTGGAAGATCCCCAGCGCATGTTGCTGGAAGTCTAGAACGCTCCGTTTCACGGAACTCGGTTTATAAGGGCGGCCTCGGCCGCCCTTATTTTTTGCTTTGTCACAATTTCGCGCCATTGCAGGCCTGGAATGGGCCGACACAAGGGAGATCACCATGGCCTATGTGGACGGGTTCGTGCTGGCGGTGCCGAAGGCGCGGCTGGAGGATTACAAGGCAATGGCGCGCAAATGTGCGCCCATCTGGAAAGAATTCGGCGCCACCGCCTATGTGGAATGCGTGGGCGATGACGTGCCTTACGGCAAGCTGACGTCTTTCCCGCGCGCCGTTCAGGCGACCGAGGACGAAGTCGTGATCTTTTCCTGGATCACCTATGAATCACGCGCCGCCCGCGACGCCGCCAACGAAAAAGTGATGAACGATCCGCGCTTGAAAGACATGATGACCAACCCGCCCTTTGACACGAAGCGCATGGTCTATGGCGGCTTTGAGGAATTTTTGAGACTTTAGGCGACCTTGCGGTCCAGCTGTTCCAGCTTGGCCAGCTCGACATGGGCGCGCAGTTCGATCTGGTCCAGCACGTCCTGAAGCGCGGGATCGGCGAAAGCGTCATGGCGGCGCGTCACGGCGGCGGCCAGCCGATTGAGCGTGGCGCGGGGAATGCCGCCGGCCAGCATGCCGTCGCGCACTGAATCCAATATGTCCAAAAGCTGTTCGCCATGCTTCAGGCCCTTGGAGCGGCCATCACCGGCATCGCCCATGTCCTGCAGCGCCAGGATGGAATCCAGCGCCGCGATGGGGCCGGGACCTGCCACGATATGGGCATGCGGTTCCGCTTTTTCGGAAATGCTGAAATTGCCGCCGGAGGTGGTGGGGCCTTTGCGGCGGATGCTTCCGCTTTCGACCCGGCCTGTGCCTTTGATTTCCATGGGCGTTGGTCCCATTGGCCGCAAAAGCGGCTTTGACGGGCCAGCTTCGCCCATCATGGTTAAGGAACGGTTATCGCGGGGCTTTTAGGAAAACGAAAGGGTTAAGAGGGCAAACTTCGCGGGCATGGAGGATCGCATGACGTTCGGTGGAAAAATGGAAATGGATGACGCGGCCTGGAGATCAGACATGAGTTATGGCGACAGCCGGCGCAAATTGCTGGTAAGCGGCTTGCTGCTGCTTCTTCTGGTTCTGGTCGGCGTAGCCGGCTACGCCTGGTGGACGCTGCATTCCAAGCCCGTCAATCCGCTGCTGGGCAAGTTCGGCTCCATCTCGATTTCCAATTCCTCGCTGGAATATGGCACTGCCTGGGGTTATCCCACACAGGCCGCCGCCAATGCGCGCGCCACCACAGAATGCAACGCCCGCACGCCCAACGCCGATTGCCAGACCCGCTTCAACATGGGCGAAACCTGTGGCGGCATGTCCATGAGCGCCATGCGCAACCAGGTGTTCATCGTGGGCGACAATTCCAAGAACATGGCCGCCGCCTATGCCCTGGCCCAGTGCCAGGCCACCGGCGCGGAAGACTGCATGGTTCGCGAAAACTTCTGCAGCGCCGGTCCGTAGGAAACTTCAGCAAACTCCGGCTTCCTTCCCCTGCGCGGCGAAGCCGCTGGCGGGGGAAGGTGTCGCAGCGAAGTGTCTGCCTCTTGGCAGACCTGAGCTGTGACGAATGGGGGTAAAATTAAGCCCGATGATATGGGTGGCCAGCGAGTATGGCCATGGCGCGGTAGACCTGCTCGCACAGCAGCGCCCGCGCCAGAAGATGCGGCCAGGTCTGCGGCCCGAAGGCCAGGCTGCGCCCCGCCTTAAGCCCCGGCAAAGCACCAAGCCCGTCCGGGCCGCCGATCACAAATGCCATGTCCCGCGTCCCCACATCGCGCAGACTGCCCAGCATCTGGGCGAAATCCTCTGACGTCATGCCCTTGCCCTTGGCATCCAGCAACACGATATGCGCGCCGGGCGGAATGCGCCCCGCCAGCCGCGTGGCTTCATCGCTTTTCCGCGCATCCATATTCGCCGCCCGCGACACCGCCAGCTCGGTCATGGTGACGGCAGTAAAGCCCATGTTGCGGCCGGATTTCAGGGCGCGGTCGCAGAAATCATCGCACAGCGCGCCCTCGGACGAACCTTTGGCGGCACCGATCGCAAGGATGTGCAGTTTCATCGCGGCGCGCGGGCATCCTGGGACGGCGCAACTTTATTATGGTCGCACGGCCAGGCAGATGCCCTTCTTTTTGTTGTCATCGCGGCGACCGGGCATCCTGGGCCGGTGCTCCGACGGCCCACATGCTTTCCAGGTCGTAATAGTCGCGCACTTCCGGGCGGAAGACATGCACGATGACATCACCAGCATCCACCAGGACCCAGTCGCCCTGGGTCGCACCGGTGACGGGCCGCGTGCCATAGCCCTGTTCCTTCAGGCGGCGGGCCAAGTGATCGGCAATCGCCATCACATGCCGCGACGAGCGGCCCGATGCGATTACGGCTGCATCGCAGATGGAAGAGCGCCCGGCCAGGTCAATGGTGACGATATCGGCGGCCTGGTCATCATCCAGCGATGTGATGATCCGCTGCAGCAGCACACTTTGCGGCGCAGGCTTTTTCGATGGTTTTGGGGCGGGCTTTTTGACCGCTTTCTTGATGACCTTTTTGATGGCCGGTTTCTTGGCTGTTTTGGGGGCTGCGGCCTTTTTGGGCGCGGCCTTCTTGGTTTTTCGCGCGGGCGCGGCTTTGCGTTTCAGGGTCTGTCCTTTCAAGGTCGAGGCTGTCTTTACCACAGGCGCGATGCGGTCACCAAGCGGCCCTGAGCGCCGTGGCGCTTTGGGGATTGCGCCGCCCATCCAGCACCGCCACGGCGGGCGGAACCATCAACGCCTTGAGGGTTCTCACGGTGCCAAAGCGGCGCACCAGGGCGGCATTGTGCCGGGCCAGGATGCTGCCGGGCCGTTGCACCACGGCAATGGGAATGGCGGCGGCGATGGCTTGCCAGTTCCGCCAGCGGTCGAACCCGGCCAGATTGTCGCTGCCCATCAGCCAAGTGAAATGACCTTGCGGGAAACGGCGTTTCAGCGCCGCCACGGTGTCGGCGGTAAAGCGCGTGCCCATGTCCCGTTCGATGCCGGTCACGATGATGCGGGGATGTTGCGCCAGGGCGCGTGCGCCTTGCAGACGGTCCGCAAACGACGCCATGCCTTTTTCGGACTTCAGCGGATTGCCGGGACTGACCAGCCACCAGACATAATCCAGCTTCAGGCGTTTCAGCGCCACGTCGCTGACATAAAGATGCCCGTCATGCGCGGGATTGAAGGAGCCGCCCAACAGCCCGATGCGAAGGCCCTGTGCGATGGGACCGGGCGGCCTGATCCAGCCGGTCACTGATTTACCGAAGTCATGGGCGGATTTGCCCCGCGCCCCGCACCACATATTTGAAGGTGGTGAGCTGTTCCACGCCAACCGGCCCGCGCGCATGCAGCTTGCCGGTGCCGATGCCGATTTCCGCGCCCATGCCGAACTCGCCGCCATCGGCAAATTGGGTGGAGGCATTCCAAAGCACGATGGCGCTGTCCAGCGCGTTCAGGAATGTTTCGGCGGCGGCCCCATCTTCCGTGACGATGGAATCGGTGTGGTGCGAGCCATGACTTTCGATATGGGCGATGGCCGCTTCCAGCCCGTCCACCGCGCGCACGGCGATGATGGCGTCCAGATATTCGGTGGTCCAGTCTTCGGCGCTGGCAGGAACAGCGGCGGGGAAAATGGCACGCACGGCTTCGTCGCCGCGAATTTCGCAGCCCGCTTCTTTCAGGTCGTTCAGGATCGCGGGGCCATGGCTTTGCAGCACGGCCTTGTCCAGCAGCAACGTCTCCGCCGCGCTGCAGACGGATGTGCGGCGCATCTTGGCGTTCAGCACGATCTTGCGCGCCATGGCCAGGTCCGCCTTGGCATGAACATAGACATGGCAAATGCCTTCCAGATGCGCCAGCACGGGTACCCGCGCCTCGCGCATCACGCGGCCCGTAAGGCCTTTGCCGCCGCGCGGAATGATCAGGTCAATGGTGCCGCCCAATCCTTCCAGCATCAGGCCCACGGCGGCGCGGTCGGTGCTTCGCACATATTGTATGGCGGCGCTGGGCAGGCCCGCCGCAGCCAGGCCCTTGGTCATGGCGGCATGGATGGCGGTGGCCGAATGCACCGAATCCGAACCGCCGCGCAGGATGGCGACATTGCCCGCCTTCAGCGCGATGGCGCCCGCGTCGGCCGTGACGTTAGGGCGGGATTCATAAATGATGCCAATGACGCCGATGGGCGTGGCGACGCGGGCGATATCAAGCCCATTGGGGCGGCTCCAGCGCGCCAGCTCGCGGCCATTGGGATCGGGCAGCGCCGCCACATCTTCCACGCCCTTTGCCATGGCTTCGATGCGTTTTTCATCCAGCGCCAGCCGGTCCATCAGTGCGGCGGTCATGCCGGATGCCTTGGCAGCGTCCAGGTCGCGGGCATTGGCGGCCAGGATTTCAGACTTGGTGGTGCGGATGGCGCGCGCGGCTTCGGTCAATGCTTTTGTCTTGGTAGCGTCATCCGCTTCGCGCATGGATCGCGCGGCGGCGCGGGCGGCATCGCCAACGGCCTGCATGTCCCCGGCCAATGTGTCATGCACATTCATGTCAGCACCAGGTCGTCACGGTGGATCATCTCGTCCCGGCCACGATAGCCCAGAATGGCCTCGATTTCGAGCGAGCGCTTGCCCGCGATCCGCTCGGCATCGCTGGCGTTATAGGCCACAAGGCCACGGGCAATCTCCCGCCCTTCGCGATTCTTCACCAGCACGGCATCGCCGCGCTGGAAGCGGCCATCCACCTGGCGGATGCCCGCGGGCAAGAGGCTCTTGCCATCGGCCAGCGCCTTGGCCGCGCCATCGTCAATCACCAGCACGCCTTCGGGCGCCAGCACGCCCGCGATCCAGCGCTTGCGCGCGGCAGCGGGCGTCAGCGAAGCGCGGAAAATCGTGTTCCGCCCCCCGGCCGTGATGGCGGCGATGGGATTGTGCATTTCGCCCTTGGCGATGATGGTGTCGCAGCCCGCACCCGTGGCGATCTTGGCCGCGATGAGTTTCGATGTCATGCCGCCGCGCCCGATGCCGGACAAGGTGCCGCCCGCCATGGCTTCGATCTCGGGCGTCATCACGGTGACTTCGGGAATATGGGCGGAATTGGGGTCCTTGCGGGGGTCGGCAGTGTAAAGCCCGTCCACGTCCGACAGCAGCACCAGCCGGTCCGCGCCCATCATGGACGCGACGCGCGCCGCCAGCCGGTCATTGTCGCCAAAGCGGATTTCGGCGGTGGCCACCGTGTCATTCTCGTTGATGACCGGCACCGCGCCGAGATCCAGCAAGGTGCCAAGGGTGGCGCGGGCGTTGAGATAACGGTTGCGCTCTTCCGTGTCGCCAAATGTAAGCAGGATTTGAGCTGCCACCAGGTCGCGCGCCGCCAATATGTCGGCATAGGCCTGAGCCAGGCGTACTTGTCCGGCCGCGGCGGAGGCCTGGTTTTCCTCCAGCTTCAAGGTGCCGGGTTTCAGTTTCAGGATGTTGCGGCCCAGCGCAATGGAGCCGGACGAAACCAGAATCACCCGTGCGCCGTCCTTGCGCAAAGCCGCCACGTCATCGCACAGCGATTCCAGCCAGGCGCGGCGGAGGGCGCCGCCCTCCACCAGCAGGGAAGAGCCGACCTTGACCACGATCAATTTTGCGCCGGAGAAGATGCCGCTCATCGCCGCGCCTTCTTTTTGGGCGTGACCTTCTTGGCGACGACCTTCTTTTTGACAGTCTTCTTCTTGGCGGTCTTCTTCACCGTTTTTTGGGCGATCTTCTTCTTGGCGATTTTCTTCGCCGTCACCGCTGTCTTCGTTTTGGCTTTCTGGCGCAGGGCCGGGATTATGCTTTCCTTCGGCACGATGGGCGATTTGAAATTGACGGCCTGGCGTTCGGCGCGGGTGCGGGGCACCATCCGTATGCGGGGCCGCGCGGC
This sequence comes from Alphaproteobacteria bacterium, assembly GCA_947465395.1. GTDB lineage: Bacteria > Pseudomonadota > Alphaproteobacteria > Micropepsales > Micropepsaceae > Rhizomicrobium. The sequence continues at coordinate 11,784 of CANIAL010000008.1, forward strand.
TTCCAGCCTTTCGGCCCGCTCCATGCGCTTCTGGGTGATGATGCGGGCCAGCGCGCGCAGCACATCGGGCACGCCCTGCCCTGCCACGCCGGAAAGCAATATCACCGATTTGCCGCTGGCTTTTTCCAGCGCGGCGCGCTTCTTCGCCAGCTCGCCGGGCGCAATGGCGTCACATTTGTTCAGCGCCAAGATCTCGGGTTTCTGCGCCAACCCTTGCCCATATTCGACCAGCTCGCGGCGGATGACTTTATAGGTCTGCGCAATTTCGTCACCCGTGCCGTCCACCAGGTGCAGGATGGCGCCGCAGCGTTCCGCATGGCCCAGGAAACGGTCACCAAGGCCCACGCCTTCATGCGCGCCTTCGATCAGGCCGGGCAGGTCCGCCAGCACGAAATCGGTTTCGTCCACCTTCACCACGCCCAGCTGCGGCTCCAATGTGGTGAAGGGATAGTCGGCGATCTTGGGCCGCGCCGCCGAAACGCGCGCCAGGAAGGTGCTCTTGCCGGCATTGGGCATGCCGATCAGCCCCGCATCGGCGATCAGCTTCAGTTTCAGGATCAGCGTTTTTTCTTCGCCATTCTGGCCGGGATTGGCGTGGCGGGGCGCCTGGTTGGTCGAACTCTTGAAATGGGCATTGCCGAAGCCGCCATTGCCGCCGCGCAAAAGTTTTATGCGCTGGCCGTTTTCGGCAAGGTCCGCGATCAGCGTTTCCCCGTCTTCTTCGAAAATCTGCGTGCCGGCAGGCACTTTCATGATGGCATCGCGGCCATTGGCCCCGGTCATCACCTTGCCCATGCCGCCTTCGCCGCTCTTGGCCTTCACATGCTGCTGGAAGCGGTAATCGATCAGCGTGTTGAGATTGTCCACCGCCTCGGCCCAGACATCGCCGCCCTTGCCGCCATCGCCGCCCCAGGGACCGCCATACTCGATGAACTTCTCGCGGCGGAACGCGATGCAGCCATTCCCGCCCTTGCCGCTCGAAGCATAAACTTTGGCGATATCCAGGAAGCGCATAATTACCTCTTATGCCGCCTGTTTTCGCAGGAAATCGGCCCGCGTCAACAGCATGTCATGGCAGAGAACCGCCTGCCCCCGCGCTGCCGAGTGGCGCAAGGCCGAGCCATTGTGGCGCGCGCCCAGCTTGGCCAGAACCTGGCCCGAAGCGGGATTGTCGCAGAACCAGCCCGCATTCAGCCTTTCCCAGCCCAGCATCGTGAAGGCATGGGTGACCAGGCGGCCTGCCGCCTCGGTGGCATAGCCAAAGCCCCAGAAAGGCTTGCCCAGCCAATAGCCGAACTCGCCATCCTCGTGCAGCGTGATTTCGCCCAGGAAGACGCCGTCCTTTTTGCGCTCGATCACGAAAACATGATCATTGCCTTGCCCGCGCGTGATGAAATCCAGCGCATGGTCTTCGTGATAGGGATACGGAATCCGCGCCGTCATCTTGGCCACATCATAATCGCCGAGCCACACCGCCAGCGCGGTGACATCCGAAGGCCGCAGCCGCCGCAATATCAGTCTTTCGCTTTCCAGAATGCACATGACACAATTCCCCGCCTTTGCTTGCGAGGAATAAAAAAGGGAGATGGCGGACCATCTCCCTCGCGCATTATGGGCCGCCAATTTTGTTGGCGGCCTATGTCTTCAGCCGCCTATTCCGCCGCGAGCTTCGCCGCCGGGTTGGCGGTGGCGATCACGGACACGTACGTACGGCGCTTGAAGCCGGACTTGAACGCAACCGCGCCATCGCAAAGGGCGAACAGCGTATGATCTTTGCCCATGCCGACATTTTCGCCAGGATGGAATTTGGTGCCGCGCTGGCGAACGATCACGTTGCCACCGGAAATGCGTTCGCCGCCAAACAGCTTGACGCCCAGGCGCTGGCCCGGGGAGTCACGACCGTTGCGAGAGGAACCGCCTGCTTTCTTGTGTGCCATGACTTATTCCTTCCCCGCCGAAATGCCGAGGATCTTCACCTTGGTGAAATGCTGGCGATGACCGCGCTTGCGGTGCGTGTTCTTGCGGCGCTTCTTCTTGAAGGCCACGACCTTTTCGCCCTGACCATGTTCCAAGATTTCGCAGGACACCGAGGCGCCCTTGACCAGCGGCGCGCCCAGCTTGGGGGTGTCGCCGCCCAGCATCAGGACATCGCCGAAGGTGAGCTTGGCGCCCACGTCACCGGCCAGGCTTTCGATCTTGAGGACCGAATCCTTGGCAACTCGATACTGTTTTCCGCCGGTGCGGATGACCGCGTACATGACTTAAATCCTTGAAAATACGAGATATTTCAGGCAGTTGAGGCTGCCGGAGAGCGGCGCACTATACGGATAGGGGCTTTTGCGTCAAGCGCCTGTTTTTTGGACGCTTTTGACCGCTGCAACGCCATCCCGTCCCATGCGTTTCAAAGGCGTCGAAGGGGAGTTCCATGACATTTATCCGCAGCTTTGCCACGCTGGCCATCCTGAGCCTGCTGGCGCTGCCAGCACATGCGCAACAGGCCAAGAAAGGCGAAGGCAACACCTTCTCCTTGCTGTTCGAGAATGATCTCTTTTTCAGCTCGGATCACGATTACACCAACGGCATCGCGCTGGCCTACACCACCGCGCCGGATGAAACGCCAGGCTGGGCCGGCGATGTGGCGCGCGCCCTGCCCTTCTTCGCCCAGGGCGGCGAGATGCGCTCGCGCTATGCCATCGGGCAGAACATGTTCACGCCGCGCAATCTGGCCGCCGTCAATCCGCCCCTGACGGACCGGCCCTATGCGGGGTTCCTGTACGGCTCCATGGGCGTGGTGGCCGACAGCGGGACAAACATGGACCAGTTCCAGGTGACGTTGGGCGTGGTTGGGCCATCCAGCTTGGCCAAGGAAAGCCAGACCTTCGTGCATGGCATCATCGCCGATCCCAAGCCCATGGGTTGGGGCACGCAGTTGCACGACGAGCCGGGGCTGATCATCGAATATGAGCGGTCCATGAAACTGATCCCCCCGCAATCATTTCTTGGCGGCGTCTTCGATATCGAGCCGCATTACGGCGCTGCCATCGGCAATGTCTATGATTACGCCAATATCGGCGCCATGGCGCGCTTCGGTTTCAACCTGCCGCGCGATTACGGCCCGGCCCGCATCCAGCCCAGCCTGCCGGGCAGCGATTATTTCGAACCCACGGCTGGGCTTGGCGCCTATGTCTTTGCGGGGGTGGATGGCCGCGCCATCGCGCGCAACCTGTTCCTGGACGGCAACAGCTTTGTCGCCAGCCGCAGCGTTTCCAAGAAGGCCTTGGTGGGCGATGTGACATTGGGTGCGGCGGTTGTCTTCCGCTCTTTCCGCGTCGCCTTCACGCATGTGTTGCGCACCCGGGAATACAAGACCCAGTCCACGGATTCGCAGTTTGGCGCGGTGAGCCTTACCGCCCGCTTCTGATTATTTCTTGACCGGCAATAACCGCGCCACGATGGCGGCTGCCAGCAGCAGCAATCCCACCAGGATGGTTGCCTGTTTTATGCTGCCGAACATGTGGGCGGGGCCGGAATAGGCCAAGGTGTCGCCGCCCAGCATCATCATCAGGTACAGCGCGTTCTGCACCGCATTGCACAGCGCGCCGGCCAGCGGCGCCATGGCCGCCATGACGATAAAGCCGCGCCGCCGCCCGGGTCCGGGCGCGAAGCGTTCCGCCGCGATGATGCCCGAATAAAAGAACGCGGCGGCATATAGCGGCATCAGGAGAAAGCCCAGGCCCAGATTGAACCCGGCCAGGGTGGCGTAGGGCTGCGGCGCCCAGGCATGGATGGCAGCGCGGATTTCGGCCGCATCATTCAGCGGGGCAAGGTCCCATGTGCCAACGCCGGTCAGGCTCTGCAGCATCCGGTCCAGGAAGAACAGGAAGGCGAAAACCAGAAGGCCCAGGCCCACGCTCCAGAACCAGCGGCGGTGAAGACTGGCTTTGGCGATACGCATGGCATTTCCCCGTTTGGCGGCCCCAATGAGGGAGGTTATAAGCCAGCATGCGGCCCGTTGGCGATATTCTCTACAATTTTCACTGGATCCTGCCGGGCGATGCCGCCCGCGCGGCCCAGGCCTGGGCGGGTCGGCTGGGGCCGTTCCTGAAGGCACGCGGCATTGCGGCCATCATAAATCTGCGCGGCCGCAATGACGATCTTTCCTGGTGGAAGAACGAGACCCGCATCGCCGGCGAGGGCGGCATCGCGCACCTGGACGCCATGCTGGATTCACGGAAACTGCCCAAGCCGGAAATGCTGGCCCGGCTGATCGAGACGTTTGATACCGCGCCCCGGCCCTTCATGCTGAAATGCTCCGGCGGGCAGGACCGCACCAGTTTCGCCGCCGCGCTTTATATCATTCATGTCAAAGGTTGGGGCGCGATGAATGAAGCCATGGCGCAGTTCGCCCGCTTTCCCTACCTGCATTTTCCCAAGAAACGCCAACGCTGGCTTAAAGTGTTTCCCGAATTCGCGCGTGAAGATTCAGGCGGCATGGCGCTGGCCGACTGGATCATCGGGCGCTACGACCCGGCGCGGCTGAAGGACTGGCTGGCGCAAAATGGCCTTGGCGACGGGCATGAGGGGATTTTTACCGTCCCCACCCGCAGCCCGTTTCAGTGGTGAGTTGGTGAAGCCGCTGGACGTAATGCCGGGTGTCAGCCTATGGCGCGCGCGCTATTCGCCGCAAGAACAGCGCGGGCTGCTGGACGCGGTCTTGGCCAACATCGCGCACGCGCCTTTCTATCGCCCCGTGATGCCGGGCAACGCAAAACCTTTCTCGGTGGAAGAAAGCAATTTCGGCCCGCTGGGCTGGGTGTCGGATCAGGCAGGATACCGCTACCAGGCCACGCATCCCGTCACCGGCAAAGCCTGGCCCGCGATTCCGCAAGCGTTGCTGGATTTGTGGGACGCCATTGCCGATGCGCCGCCGCCGCAATGCTGCCTGGTCAATCTCTACCGCGAAGGCGCCCGCATGGGCCTGCACCAGGACAAGGACGAGACGGCGCGGACCGCACCCGTGCTGTCCGTGTCGCTGGGCGATGACGCCATCTTCCGCATCGGCGGCGAGACGCGGCGCGGCCCCACCAAGAGACTCACCCTGCAATCTGGCGATGTGTTGATGTTTGGCGGCGTGGCGCGCTTGGCCTATCACGGCATTGACCGCATCAAGCCGGGAAGCTCCACGCTCATTCCCGGTGGTGGGCGCATCAACCTCACGCTGCGCCGTGTGAAAGATTGAGCGCCGCATGCACGATTAAAAAAAAGCCCGGCTGATTTCTCAGCCGGGCTTTAATGCGCCGTTACGCGCGGGGACGCCTGGAGGGGAACCGGCGTCCGCGGAAGAACCGGTCAGCGTGCAAGCGGGGGCAGAGCCTGCTGAACCAATGTTCTTCCTGTATTGAAGCTAGGTACGATGGACCCGGTCTTCAACTATCATTTCCGTAACGCCGGTATGTGCTTATTGAATGACAGTGTGGCCGTCAGGTGTTCATGCGGTCATGCAGTTGGCGTTCCCATTCTTCGTTGAACGCCGCCGTCACTTCTTCCCAGAATGGCTCCAGCCAGGCGCGCATGGCGGCCAGCCCGGCGCGGTCCAGGCGGTATAGCCGCCTTGCGCCGTCGCGCTGGTCGCTGACCAAACCGGCCTCTTTCAGGATTTTCAGGTGCTGGGAGACGGCCGGGCGGCTGACCGGAAGCTGGGCCGCCAGGGCGTTCACCGAGCTGGCCCCGCCCCGCAACAGGCCAAATATCTGGCGGCGCGTGGGGTCGGCCAAGGCTGATAGCACGGTATCGTAAGTCATTGCTTACTGTAAGTTGTTACTTACCTAATATCAACAAAAATATCCACCAAAAGGCGGCTTGGAAGAATTGGCTATTTTCGGGGTGCCTTCACGGGGACCGTGAACAGGGCATCGTCCAGCTTGATCCCCGTCTGGGTGCCGGTCAGGGCCACGGTGGTCACCCCACCCTGATTGTCCTTCACCTTCCATTGCCGCAGCTCCAGCAGGGGCCAGGAAAAGACCAGGTCTATGTTGCCCTGGGTATGGGCGGTGCTGGTGCGGGCATGGATCACCAGCACGCCGGGCTGTTCTTCCACCCCCACCACGCTGCGGTCGAATTTCAGGTTCACGTCCTGGTTCAAAAGGATACCCAGCGGCAAATCGGACAGGGAATAGCGGTCCAGGGTGTTGAGACGCCGGTTCTGGACATAGACGGTGCCGCCCGTGGCCACGACCAAAGTGGGGCTGGGCGCGGCATAGGCAAAGCGCAGGCGGCCGGGGCGCGCCAGGTCAAACTCGCCCTGGTCCAGCTGGCCGTCAGGGCCAAGCTGCACGAAATTGCTTTTCAGGCTGGTAAGCGCGTTCAGATACGCACTGACCTTGTCCAGATTGGCGGCCTGGACGGCGGTGAAGCGGGCGGTGCCGCGCTGTGGCGGCGACTGTGCCTGGGCCCGCGCCAAAGGCAGCGCGCTCAAGGCAATGAGGCCGGCGATAGCGAATGCGCGATACATCATCAAAAGATAAAGTCCGTTTCTGAATAAGCAACAAATCATTTAGTCTTGGGTCATGAGCGACAATCCCGCGCCTTATTCCCGCATTGCTGTCCTTGGCGCAGGCGCCTGGGGCACCGCATTGGCGCTGGCCGCCATCAATGCCGGGCGCGATGTCACACTGTGGGCGCGCGAAGCCGATGTGGTGGACAGCATCAGGACGGCGCGCAGCAACCGTTTCCTGCCCGGCGTGACTTTGCCGCCATCGCTGAAGGTGACCGGCGATCTGGGACAAGCCGCAAACGCTGATGCGGCGCTGGTGGCGGTGCCGGCGCAAGTGCTGGGAAAATTCGCGGGCCTCTTGGCGCCGCATGTGAAAGCGGGAATGCCGCTGGCCATCTGCGCCAAGGGCATCGAACAGCCGGGCGGACGCCTGCTGCACGAAGTTTTGGCGGCGGCGATCCCGGGCGCGGAAATCGCCATGCTGTCCGGGCCATCCTTTGCGCGCGACGTGGCGAAGGGCCTTCCCACCGCCGTCACCATTGCGGGCAAGGCGGATGTGGCCGCACGGCTGCAGGCCAGCCTGTCGTCCCTCACCTTTCGGCCCTATGCCAGCGACGATGTTGTGGGCGTGGCGCTGGGGGGCGCGGCCAAGAATGTCTATGCCATCGCCTGCGGCGTGGTCGAAGGCATGGGCCTGGGCGAGAATGCCCGCGCCGCGCTGCTGGCGCGCAGCTTCGCCGAACTGGCGCGGCTGGGCGAGGCGCAGGGCGCGCGGCGCGAAACCCTGATGGGCCTGTCCGGGCTGGGCGATCTGGTTCTGACCGCCACGTCCATGTCATCGCGCAATTTTTCCGCCGGGGTCGAGCTGGGCCGGGGCGGCCAGCCAGCATCACTGTCCACGCCGGAACATCCTTTGGCCGAAGGCGTCGCCACCGCGCCCGCGCTTGTGGCGCGCGCGCATGTGTTGGGTGTGGAGTTGCCTGTGGCCGAAGCCATGGCGGATCTGCTGGCGGGAAAATTGCCGCTTGGCGAAGCAGTGACGCGGCTGATGAGCCGAAAACTTAAAACAGAATAAAGTCTGAAAACGGAATAATGTGATGGCCTACTGGCTTTTCAAATCCGAACCGGAAACCTGGTCCTGGGACCAGCAGAAGAAAAAGGGCGCCAAGGGCGAACCCTGGAGCGGCGTGCGCAACCACACCGCCAAGCTGAACATGATAAAAATGAAGAAGGGTGATCTGGGCTTCTTCTATCATTCCGGCGAAGAGAAGGCCGTGGTGGGCATCGTGGAAGTGATCGGCGAATACCGCCCCGATCCCACCGATGCCAAGGGCCAGTTCGGGCTGGTGGTGGTCAAGGCCGTGAAAGACATGCCCAAGCCCTTTACATTGACCATGGCGAAAACCACGCCAGCCCTGGCCGAAATGAGCCTGGTGAAAAGTTTTCGCCTTTCCGTACAGCCGGTTACCGCTGCGGAATGGAAACTGGTCTGCGCCAAGGGCGGGCTTTAAGGCCCGTAAAACCGACAAGATTGCGCGACGGGTGGGGGTATAGGCTGCAGCTGTATTCGCCAAAGGAGAGTCGGACAATGGCTGCAAGCGATATTCTGAACCTGAACAATTCCATGGCCCCCAAGGCCATCAAATGGCTTTACTGGATCGCGCTGGTTATCATCGCGGGCGGCCTTGTGATGGGGCTGGTGCGCGGCGTCGGCATCATGCAGCGCGGCATGTCGCCGCCGCCAGCGGTGACCACCACCGCCACGCCGGATGGCGCGGGCGGCATGACGACGCCCCAGAACGACGCGCAGAACCAGCGCGGGGAAAGGCGGCGTTTTTACAGCCGCCGCGAACAGCGCGAATTCAACCAGCGCCGCCGCAACCCCACCATGTTCGGCGCCATGCTGATCGGGCGTACCCTGGTGCGCACCATCATTTCTCTGTTGCTGGTGCGGGTGCTGGCCGAAATGGGCCTGTCGGTGCTGGCAATGGGCAAACGCACTTAAGGCTGACGTTCAGACAAGAAAAAGGCGCGTACCGGAAACGGTGCGCGCCTTTCTTTTTTATCCAGCCTCGCGCCGCATTTGGTCATGCGGCGCTGCGGCGTTCGGCCGGGCAAAATGTCCACCGGACCTTTTGCCTCTCCGGCCTCACCCCAGATGCTTGACGATTTCTTCCGTCATCTTCTTGGCGTCCGAGAACAGCATCATGGTGTTATCGCGGAAGAAAAGCTCGTTCTCCACCCCCGCATAGCCCGATCCCATGCCGCGCTTGATGAACAGCACGGTCTTGGCCTTTTCCACGTCCAGGATGGGCATGCCGTAAATGGGCGACTTGGGGTCGGTCTTGGCGGACGGATTGGTGACGTCATTGGCGCCGATCACGTAAGCGACATCGGCCTGGGCGAACTGGGAATTGATGTCTTCCAGCTCGAACACTTCGTCATACGGCACATTGGCTTCCGCCAGCAGCACATTCATATGGCCGGGCATGCGCCCCGCCACCGGATGAATGGCATAGCTCACCTTCACGCCTTCATGCTTCAGCTTGTCGGCCATTTCGCGCACCGCATGCTGGGCCTGGGCCACCGCCATGCCGTAACCGGGCACGATGATCACGCTGGCGGCGTTCTTCATGATGAAGGCGGCGTCTTCCGCCGAACCCTGCTTGACGGGGCGCGTTTCCGCCGGTCCTGCAGGGCCGCCGGTCTCGCCACCAAAGCCGCCCGCGATCACCGAGACAAAGCTGCGGTTCATGCCCTTGCACATAATGTAGGACAGGATCGCGCCCGATGATCCCACCAGCGCGCCGGTGATGATCAGGGCCGTGTTTTCAAGCGTGAAGCCCAAGGCCGCCGCCGCCCAGCCCGAATAGGAATTGAGCATGGAGACCACCACCGGCATGTCCGCGCCGCCGATGGGGATGATGAGCGTGATGCCGAAGATGAAAGACAGACCTGTGATGGCCCAGAAGGCCCAGTGCGGCTGGTCCATGGTGAAGAATGCGATCAGCCCGGCAATGCCCAGGAAGATCAAAAGATTCAGCACATGACGCATCGGCAGGATGATGGGCGCGCCCGACATGTTGCCGTTGAGTTTTGCAAAAGCGATGATGGAGCCGGCAAAGGTGACAGCGCCGATGGCCACGCCCAGCGACATTTCGATCAGGCTTTGCGTATGAATGGCGCCTTCCGCGCCGATGTTGAAAGCGGCCGGCGAATACAGCGCCGCGCCCGCGGTCAACACTGCCGCCAGGCCCACCAGCGAATGGAATGCCGCCACAAGCTGGGGCATGTTGGTCATGGCGATGCGCTTTGCCATCACCGCGCCGATGCCGCCGCCAATGGCCAGCCCGCCGACAACCAGCGCCCAGGTGACAGAATCGGTGACGCCGGACACCCACAGGGTGGTAGCGATGGCGATAGCCATGCCGATCATGCCGTTGCGGTTGCCCGCGCGCGATGTGGCGGGCGAGGACAGGCCCTTCAGCGCCAGGATGAATAGCGATCCGGCGACCAGGTAAAGAAGAGCAGCGATGTCCGCTTGGCCGCTCATCTATTTTTCTTTCTTCTTGTACATCGCCAGCATGCGCGAGGTGACCAGGAAGCCGCCAAAGATATTCACGGATGCCAGGATCAGGGCGAAGAAGCCCAGCCCCTTGGAAACCCAGGAAGCATCGTTCAGGACCGGCACGGCCACCGCCACCAGCGCGCCCACCACGATGACGGAGGAAATGGCGTTGGTGACGCTCATCAGCGGAGTGTGCAGGGCCGGGGTCACGCCCCAGACCACAAAATAGCCCACGAAAATGGCCAAGACGAAGATGGAAAGCCGGAAGACAAAAGGATCAATCATCTCCATTGTCTAATCCTTCTCAGGTCCGCCTCCCCTTCGTGCGTGGAACACGCACAAGAGGGGGAGGTGGTTTCAGCGTGCGAAGGCGACCAGTTGGGAGCCGAGCGGAAGCTGAAACCGGAGGGGGTCATGATTTAACTGCCGCGTGGGTGACTTCACCGGCATTGCAGACCAGCGCGCCCTTCACGATCTCGTCTTCGAAATTGATCGCCAAATTGCCGGTCTTCTTGTCCACCAAGAGGGTGATGAAATTGAGCAGGTTGCGCGCATAGAGTGACGAGGCGTCCACCGCCAGCCGCCCCGGCAAATTGGTGTGGCCCATGATGGCGACGCCATGCACTTCCACCACTTCATTGGCTTTGGACAGCGGCGTGTTGCCGCCCGCTTCCGCCGCCAGGTCCACGATCACCGAACCGGGCTTCATGGTCTTGATCATCTCTTCCGACACCAGAACCGGCGCCTTGCGGCCCGGAATCAGCGCGGTGGTGATGACAATGTCCTGCTTCTTGATGGTCTCGGCGATCAGGGCCGCCTGTTTCTTCTGGTATTCCTCGGACATGGGCTTGGCATAGCCCGCCGCCGTCTGGGCGTTTTTAAACTCGTCATCCATCACGGCCACGAAGGTGCCGCCCAGAGATTCCACCTGTTCCTTGGTGGCCGGGCGCACATCGGTGGCGCTGACGATGGCGCCGAGCCGCTTGGCGGTGGCGATGGCCTGAAGGCCCGCCACGCCAACGCCCATCACCAGCACGCGGGCGGGCGCGATGGTACCGGCTGCCGTCATCATCATGGGCATGGCGCGGCCGAACTGGGCTGCTGCGTCAATCACCGCCTTGTAGCCAGCCAAATTGGCCTGCGACGACAGAACATCCATGGCCTGGGCGCGGGAAATGCGGGGGATGAACTCCATCGCAAAACCGGTGGCGCCCTGACCGGCCAGGACTGCGATGGCGTCTTTGTCCGTGTGCGGCGCCAGCAGGGCAGCAACCACCGCGCCTTTTTTCAGATGCGCGCATTCGGAAGCCTGCGGCCCCCGCACCTTCAAGACAATATCAGCGTCGCAAAGGGCGGCTTTGGCATCGGGGGCGATGGTAGCGCCTGCGGACGCATAATCGGCATCCGTGATGCGGGCGGCATCGCCCGCGCCCGCCTGGACGATGACATCCAGGCCCAATGCCTTCAGTTTCTTGACGGTTTCCGGCGTGGCGGCGACGCGAGTCTCACCTTTTGCCGTTTCCTTGGGGACCGCGAGTTTCATCACGTTCCCCTGAGCCGGTTAGCCGTGTGTCCGAAACACGGCCAGAAGGACCATGATCAGCAAGATCCCAACCAGCGAATATTTGGAAAAGGTGAGGAAGCCGGCATAAGAGCGCTGGTGCGCGCTGATATCCATGGAGCCGGGGGTGTGTTCCGAATCAGGCGCGCTCATGAAATCCCTCGAAAAGCTGGCCAGACTATAGCAAAGCGGACCCGGCGGGCAATCGCCTATCGGCGGGTTGCGACAGAATGCTCCCAGTCCGCCAGCAGCGCGCGCAGGGCCGAAACCAGGGCCAGGGGCTGGTCCAGCAGGATATGGTGCCGGGCCTCGGGAATCTCCACCACCGGCGAGGCCCCGCCCAGAAGCCCATAGATATAGTCGCCGATCTCGGGCGGCATCAGCACCGAATGTTCGCCCCGGAAAACCGCCACCCGGCAGCGGGCCGCCTTGAGTAGGGCCGATGTGTCGCCAATGGTGAAATGCCGCCAGATGGCCGGATCGAATTTCCAGGTGAAGCCGGGCGCGCCGTCTGGACCCGTTACCTCTTTCAGGGAATGGCGCGCCACCCAATCCAAAAGGAACAGGTTTTCGCAAGGCTGGGGCGGCATCAGCCGGAAGCGCGACAGCGCCTTGGCCAGTGAAGGATAGATGTGATGGGCGCGGGTGACGCGCTTAGGATCACTTTTCACTTCATCGCGCACCGGTGGGTTGACCGGCGAATCCACGATCACGATCCCCGCCAGTTTCTCGCCATAAAGATCCGCCGCCAGCATGGTGACGAAGCCGCCAAAGGAATGGGCCACGAAGACCGGCGGCTTGGGACCATCGAACATGCCCGCATCTTCGGCCACCGCCATTTCCTCGCGGGCAAACATCTCCATGGAATAATCCTTGCGCCAGCCACTGTCGCCCATGCCCGACAGGTCCATCGCCGCCACGTTGAAGTCCTTGGCCAGGTATGGCGCGATGAAACTCCACCAATAGGCATGCGCGGCATTGCCATGCACCAGCAGCACGCCGGGCTTGGACAGGTTTCCCCAGCGCAGATAATGCACCCGCGCGCCATCCACGGTCACAAAGCGGCTTTCCGGTTTTTGCGCCACCGCATTGGCAAACCATTGCGGCGCGGGCGGGGGCGAGCCGCCCAATTCCGCCAGCAGGCCCGACAAAGCCGACAGGTCGAACATGTGCTTTTCGGTATCCAGCCCCGGAACGGGCGGAAGACCGGGCGTATCGCCATCGTCTGACATGCTTGCCTGTTCCCGATTCACGCTTTGTTAAACATAGACCCATCTGTGCCGGGAAAAGACAGGTTTAAACGCCTCATTTACCTGGTCCTGCGCATTATGACGGCCACAGACCTCTCATTGAGCAGGAACGGGACAATGGCGCAGACAATTCTTGTCGTAGATGATGATCCGGTGCAACGCCGCCTGCTAGAGACCGCGATCTCGCGCTCCGGCATGACGGTGGTGACGGCGCCGGGCGGCCAGCCTGCGCTGGACCTGATCAACGGGCCGCGCGGCGAACAGATTGCGCTGATGCTTCTGGACCTGATCATGCCTGACATGGGCGGTCTTGAGGTCCTGGCGAAACTGCGCCCCACCAATCCCGATCTTCCCGTCATCATGCTGACCGCCAAGGGCGGCATCGATTCCGCCGTGGAAGCCATGCGCGCCGGCGCCAATGACTTTCTGGTCAAGCCCGCCAGCCCGGAACGCATCCAGGTTTCCATCCGCAACCAGCTCAAGATCGGCACCCTGTCGGGTGAAGTGAAACAGCTGAAGAAGAAAGTGGACAACAAGCTCACCTTTGAAGATTTGATCGCCGACAGCGCGGAAATGAAACAGGTGTTCCGTTTGGGCACCCGCGCTGCCCAGTCCGACATCCCGATCCTGATCGAAGGCGAATCCGGCGCCGGCAAGGAATTGATTGCCCGCGCGATTCAAGGCAGCTCGGCCCGCGCCGGCAGGCCTTTCGTGACCGTCAACTGCGGCGCGATCCCCGAGAACCTGATCGAAAGCATTCTCTTCGGCCATGAAAAGGGCAGCTTCACCGGCGCGTCCGACAAGCATCTGGGCAAGTTCCAGGAAGCCGATGGCGGCACATTGTTCCTGGATGAAATCGGCGAACTGCGCCTGGACATGCAGGTGAAGTTGCTGCGCGCGCTGCAGGAAGGCGAAGTGGACCCTGTCGGCTCCAAGCGTCCGGTCAAGGTTGACGTTCGCATCATCTCGGCCACCAACCGCGATCTGGGCGCGATGGCCCGCGATGGCGATTTCCGCGAAGACCTTTACTACCGCCTGAACGTGTTTCCCATCATGGTCCCGTCCCTGCGCGAACGTCCCGATGACGTGGCCCCGCTGGCCCGCCATTTCATCGCCCGCTTTGCGGCGGAAGAAAACAAGGCCGTGTCGGGCCTAACGCCTGCTGCCAGCCAGTTGATCGGCCGCTTCTCCTGGCCGGGCAATGTGCGCCAGCTTGAGAACACGATTTTCCGCGCCGTGGTGTTGTGCGATGGCTCCATGCTGGATGTATGCGACTTCCCGCAGATCGCTGCCGCGATGGGTGTTGAAGCCGTGGTCCGCCAGAACGTGGCCGTTCCTGTGCCTGTCGCGGGCGAACAGCCAGCCCTGGGCGCCAATCCCGCCTATGCCATGAGCGTCACGGACGCCGCTGGCCATATCCGCAAGTTCGAGGACATGGAATCGGACATCATCCGCATGGCCATTGGCCGCTATGAAGGGCACATGTCAGAAGTGGCGCGCCGCCTGGGCATCGGCCGCTCAACCCTCTACCGCAAGCTCAAGGAATTCGGGCTGGAGCCGGTGGAAGGCCTGGTGGCGGAAGATGTCGCGCAACCCGCGATGCCGCAGCAGCGCAAGGCCGGTTGATCAGCGCATCCCTAATGCGCTGAGGTACAAGTCCAGCATGGCTTCCTGTTCCTGGAAGTCGGCCTTGTCCAGTTTTCGCATCCGCGCCACCTGCCGCATCACCTTGGTGTCGAAGCCCGTACCCTTGGCCTCCGCATAGACTTCACGGATGTCGGCGGTCAGCGCAGATCGCTCTTCCTCCAGCCGCTCGATGCGGTCCATGAAAGAGCGAAGATGTTCCTTGGCGAAGCCGGATTTTGCCATGTTCTGTCCACGTATTTTTGAAGGCGCGGGACCCTAGCCGCCGCGCCCTACAGGGGCAATCAGCCGGATGATTTCTGGCTGTGGGCGGATTGGGCCATGTCCGCCAAAGCCGCATCCAGCAAGGGTTTCAGGCGCGCCGCAAAGCCCCGTGCCATGGCCGCATCTGCCACCAGGTCCTGGCGGATTTCCACCAGCACATTGGCATGGCTCAGCTTTGTGCCATGGGTGTCCAATGTGTCGCCCTCCAGTGCGCCGTGATAAGGCTCGTTGTCGCCCACCACGAAACCGGCCTGTTCAAAGACACGCATCAGGGGCAGCGCCAGCCGGTCATCCCGCCCATAGAGAACACCCAACTGCCAGGGCCGCGGCTTGCCCTTCCAGGCGGGCGTGAAACTGTGAATCGAAATGATCACCGGATTTTTGAGGCGCTTCAACTCGGCGCTGATCGCCGCATGATAGGGCGCATGAAAGCGCGCGATGCGCGACGCCACTTCCTTCGCATCTGCATGGCGGTTGCCGGGGATCAGACTGCCATCGGAAATCTTCATCACCAAAGTGGGATCGTCAGCACCCCGGTTGAGGTCAATCAGTAGCCGCGACCAGCTTCCCAGCAGCGCGGCGCAGCCCCAATCCGATGCCAGCACATGTGTCACCTCGGCGGCGCCGATGTCATAGGCGATGTGGGTGTCGAACAGCCCGGCCGCCAGCCCCAGTGAACCATGGGCCGGTGGCACCGCATTGGAGGCATGGTCGCAGACCAGCAGGATCGGCGTCGCCATGGTGGCGGGGATCAATGTAAAGGCGGCGTCCATGGCGGCAATCTAGGCAAAGCCCGCACCCCGCGCAAAAGCCTGCATTGACATGCTTACCCAACACACTTCAAACCAATGCCATGCCCCGCGCGATACCCCTTATGGCCGCGCTGGCGCTGGGCCTTGCCCTGACCGGCCCCGCGCAGGCCGCCTTTAATGTCTGCAACAAGACGGGCATGTCCACGCGGGTGGCGCTGGGCCGTTTCGACGGCATCGCCTGGACAAGCCAGGGCTGGTGGAACATCGCCCCCAAGACATGCGTGGGCCTTCTCACCGGGCCGTTGCAGGCGCGCTATTATTATCTTTATGCCACGGACGGCGCGCTGGGCCTGTGGCAGGGCAAGACGCGTTTCTGTGCCGCGGCGGGCGCGAAATTCCTGGCGCAGGGGCGGCAGGATTGCGCCGCCCGCCACATGGAGCAGTTGGGCTTTTTCGAAGTGGACACGGGCAAGGCCGCCGACTGGACGCAGAATCTTTCCAACTAGGAATGCGATGAGACACCAGCGCAAGACAAAGATACTGGCGACCCTGGGTCCGTCCTCCAGCAACCCCGCCATGATGGCCGCCTTGTTCGAAGCGGGCGCGGATGTCTTTCGCATCAATATGAGCCACACCAGCCATGAAGCCCTGGCCGCCATGCATGCCGATCTGCGGGCGCTGTCGCTGGCCACGCGGCGGCCCATCGGCATCCTGGTGGATCTGCAGGGACCGAAAATCCGCCTTGGCACCATAGCGGGCGGCGAACGTATTTTGCGTGAGGGCGAGAAATTACGGCTGGTGCTGCGCGAGATCAGCAACGAAGCTGATGCCTTGGCCATTCCGCATCCCGAAATCTTCCAGGCCATTGAACCGGGTCACGCGATGTTGATTGACGACGGCAAGGTGCGGCTGAAGCTGCTGAAGAACCATGGCGATTGGGCCGAGGCGGTGGTGGAAATTGGCGGCACGGTGAAAGACCGCAAGGGCGTCAACCTGCCCGGCACCTTGCTGCCGCTTTCGGCCATGACCAGGAAGGATCATGCCGACCTGGACGCCGCATTGGCGCTGGGCGTGGACTGGGTGGCCTTGAGCTTTGTGCAGCGGGCGCAAGATGTGGCCGAACTGAAAGCCATTGTCGCGGGCCGCGCCGGCGTGCTGGCGAAAATCGAAAAGCCCCGCGCCCTGGATCATCTGGACGATATTCTGGAACTGGCCGACGCTTTGATGGTGGCGCGCGGCGACCTGGGCGTGGAGATGCCGCTGGAAGCGGTGCCGGGTCTGCAAAAGCTGATCACCCGCGCCGCGCGCAAGGCGGGAAAGCCGGTGGTGGTGGCGACCCAGATGCTGGAATCCATGATCGGAAATGCCGTGCCCACCCGCGCCGAAGTCTCCGACGTCGCCACCGCCGTCTATGACGGAGCGGACGCGGTGATGCTGTCGGCGGAATCGGCCAGCGGCGCGCACCCTGTGGCGGCGGTGGAAACCATGGACCGCATCGCCCGCAAGATCGAAGGCGACGCGCTGTACCAGGCTTTCCTGGATGCCCAGCGATCCCAGCCCGAAGCCACCACGTCCGACGCCATCATGGCGGCGGTGCACGAAGTCACCGCCACCATCCACGCCGCTGCTATCATCTGCTGGACCAAGTCTGGCGGCACCGCCATCCGCGCCGCGCGCGAACGATCCAAGGCGCCCATCATCGCGGTGACGCCGAACCTGGATATCGCGCGGCGGCTGACATTGGTGTGGGGTCTTTATTCCATGGTCTCGGCGGAAATTTATCACCTGGACGAGATGGTGGATGAGGCGCTGGCCATGGCGCGGGCCGAAGGCTTTGCCAAAAGCGGTGACCGCGTCGTGATCACCGGCGGCGTGCCATTGGGTGTTACCGGAACGACCAATATGTTGCGGGTCGCAAAACTCGCCTAGATTCCCTGGCCCTCAACATCCCGCGTGAGTGCCTTCACGCGTTCGGCGGCGGTTTCCATCCTGGGATCAAGCACCAAAACCCGCCGATACAGCTTCAGCGCACCGGGCTTGTCGCCGAAATCTTCCAGCATCTGGGCCAGCTCGCGCATGGCCAGAAAATGGCGGGGGTTGATGGTGACGGCTTTCTGCAGCGAGATCATCGCGCCCGCATGGTCATCGGCGGTCAGCTGCAACAGCGCGCGGGTGCGCCAGCCTTCGGCATAATCCGGCGCCAGGCGCGTCACCGCATCCGACAATTGCCGCGCCGTGCCGGGATCGGATTTTCCATCCGGTCCGGCCATCGCCATGTTGATGCGGGCCATCAGCAGGTCCACGCTGGGGCTGCCCGAAATCTTGAACGTCTCGGCCAGCCGCGCTTCGATGCCTTGCGCTTCTTCGGCGGTGTCGGCGTCCGCCAGCGCGGTGAACAATTTGTCCTGATCGCTTTTCTGGGGCGCGGGTTTTTTGGCAGCCGCGTTCTTCACCGCATCCGGCGCCGCATAAGACGCAGGCACAAATGCCAGCATCGCCAGGACGGCGATCATGCTGCGCGGGGTTTTCATGGAATGAAGTCTAGCGCCGCCGCGGCGCGAATTCCAAACGCGGCGTGACTTAGCCCTTACGCCTTAACCTTGGCGGGCCTTGAAGCGCGGGTTCTTCTTGTTGATCACATAGACCCGGCCCTTGCGGCGGATCACGCGGCAATCCTTGTCACGCTTTTTCAGGGACCGGAGGGAATTGCGAACCTTCATCACACGCGCCTTTTTTAAGCCTTTCGGCCAAAAAGGCCGTCACCGCAAAGAGCGCGGAAGCTATTGCCCGGCCCCCGCCCTGTCAACACGGCAAAAAGGGCCGATTTCCGCCAAAAAATCCCAAAAATCGGCCCCCAAACCCCATCCGGCATGCTAGAAAAGGCCATGCGCACGCCACCCAAGCCCAAGCTTTCGGCCCTGTTGCTGGCGGCCTGGCTTGCGGGCTGCGCGCCGCCCCCCAACCCCGCGCCGCCGGCCGCCGTCTCCATCCCCATGACGGCGCCTGCTCCGCCGCTCTTGCCCGTGCTGCGCGGCGATCCCGGCTTCCAGGATTTCGTGCGCGGCTTCCGCGAACAGGCCCTGGCCCGGGGCGTGACGCCCCAGACCTGGTTCGCCGCCTTCAATGGCGTGGAGCCGGTGGGCGGCATGGGCGAGATCATCGCCGAGCAGCCCGAATTCGTGCGGCCCATCTGGCGCTACCTGGACGGCGCGGTGTCGGCGCGGCGGATCAAGGACGCCAAGATCATGCTATCCCGCCATGCCGACCTGCTGGCCGGGATAGAAGAAAAACAGGGCGTGCCGCGCGAGATACTGGTGGCCATCTGGGGCATGGAGACGGATTTCGGCACCAGCATCGGCAGCTACAATATCTTCGCCACACTGGCCACGCGCGCCTGGATGGGCGGCGACCAGCGCCAGGCCGGCGCGGAGCGCGAATTGATCGCCGCCTTGCTGTTGCTGCAACAGCAGGATTTCAAGCCTTCGCAGATGGTCGCATCCTGGGCCGGCGCCTTCGGCCAGACCCAGTTCATGCCCACCACATTTTCGCGCTTTGGCGTTGACGGCGATGGCGATGGCAAGATTGACCTTTGGCATTCAACAGCCGATGCGCTGGCCAGCGCCGCCAATCTTTTGGCGCGCCAGGGCTGGCAAAAAGGCATGCCCTGGGCAGTGGAAGTGACCCTGCCCAAGGGCTTTGACTGGCAGGACGCCGATCTGGGGATCGAAAAATCGCTATCGGAATGGCGGGCGCGCGGCGTCAAATCCGTCTTCGCCACCCTGCCGCTGGACGGCGATATCAAGGCCGCGCTTTACATACCTGCCGGCGCGCATGGCGCGGCCTTTCTCACCTTCGCCAATTTCAAGGTGATCATGAAATACAACAACGCCGCCTCTTATGCGCTTTCGGTGGGGGTGCTGGCCGATCGCATGATGGACCGGCCCCCCATCAAGGCGGCCTGGCCGGCGAAGGACCCGCTATTGTCCCGCGCCCAGCGCCAGCGGCTCCAGGCGGCGCTGGCAGGGCTGGGTTTTGACAGCGGGGAGCATGACGGCCTGCTGGGGACCCGCACCCGGACCGCCCTGCGGTTGTACCAGAGCCAGCGGGGCCTGGTGGCCGACGGCTATCCCAGCATGGCCATGCTGGAGCGCCTGGACCGGGAGGCCGAAAAGCCAGCAAATCCGGCCTCAAAAGCCCCTTAATTCCCCCTCCAAACGGGGGGCTGGGGCTTTGGTTTTTACGCGCTATGTCGTAAATTGTCGGTCCCCGCCACACATGGCGGGAGGAAGTTTTGGATTTGCCCCGCATCTTGAGTGAGATGGAGATTGCGGGCTTTCGCGAGAAGCTCTGCGCCGTCGCCACCCGCATCGTGGTCGAGCACGGCCATGAGGGTTTCAACATGCGCCTGCTGGCATCGCGCATGGGTATCAGCGCCATGACCCCCTATCGCTATTTCAAGGACAAGGACGAAATCCTGTCCGCCATCCGCGCCCGCGCCTTTGACCATTTCGCCGACCAGCTGGAAGCAGCATTGGCAAAACCGGGCAACGCGGCGGAACGCGGCGCGGCATTGGCCAAGGCTTATGTGCGTTTCGCGCTGGAAGAACAGGTTTGCTACCGGCTGATGTTCGACCTGGCCCAGGCGCCGGGCGCGGCCCAGGTGCCCGAACTGGCCGCCGCCGAGAAACGCGCCCGCGCCGCCATTACCGATCCAGTGCGCGGGTTGATCGCCGATGGCGCCTACAAGGGCGATGCCGACATGATCGGGCATGTTTTCTGGGCGGCGCTGCACGGCGCGGTAGTGCTGCATCTGGCGGGCAAGCTGGACGGGGCGGTGAATTTCGAGGCGCTGCTGGCGGAAGTCACCGCCATGCTGCGCCAGATGTACAAGCCCTAGAAGCTGCGCTTCAAGGTGATGCGCAAAATGCGGCCCATGCCCGGCAGCGCCGACAGGTTGGCATATGTATCCGCGCCCGGTGTGAAGCTTTTGGCATCCGCCAGATTGTTCACATTCAGGCTGACATCCCACAGGCCTAGCCGCACATAGCCGGACGCGTTGAGCGTGATGGATTGCGGGAAAACCAGCGGCGTGGTCACGGTCTGGATGGTGCGCGAGACATAGGTGCCGCTGACGCTGGCGCCCCAGCCCGCATCATCGGCGGTGTAGGTGATGGCGGGGCTGACCACCCAGTCCGGCAACAGCGTGTCCTGGTATTCGCCGGGGCGGATGCTGGAAAAATCAAAAGTGACGTAAGAGCCGCCAAAGCCTGATTGCGGCGGCAGGCCAGCTACCCGCGCCGGAAGATAGGCAAAGCTGTGATCAGGGCCGCGCACCATGGAACGCTGGCGGCTTCCGGCAAAGGTAAAGCTGACATTGTCGCTGGCGACATAGCGGATTTCCGCTTCCAGCCCCTGCGCCTTGCGTCCGATCACGGTGGTGACACCGGCGCCTTGCAGCAGCTGCGTGCGCGATTGCGCGTACCAGGCCATGCTCCCCACCAGATGCTGGTCCAGCAGGTCGAACTTCACGCCCACTTCATTCAGGAACGATGCCGACAGCCAGTCGCGCCCCGCCAGCAGGGATGTCGCCACCTGGCCCGCCTGCCCGATTTCCACGGCACTGGACTTGGCGTTGGTGATGTAAGGCACGATGCCGAAGGGCGTCTTCCAGGAAAGACTGACGGAATAGGTGAAAACACCCTTGCCGCCCTTGCCGTCCGGCGGCTCGAACGCCATCACGCCCAGATCAACCGAGCGCACATTGTAATTGTCGTAGCGCCCGCCAACGGTGAGATCCAGGCCGTTGTCCCATGATGTGTCATTGACCAGGAACAGCCCGCCATCCGTCACCGTGCTGCGGACATCATTTTCGAAGCCCAGTCCCACCGCGCCCGGCGGATCGGGGGTGAAGGGCGAATCCAGGATGTCATTGGCGGCGGCGCCCGCGCTGATATCGCGCCGGTCCAGCGCGATGACGCCGCTGTTGAAGCTTTCGCGCCCCACGGCATGGGCATAGCGGTAGGAACCACCGATGATGGACTGGCTGGAAAACAGGCCCCATGTGCGCGAGAAATCGTATCGCGCCCGCGCTTCAAAAATGTCGCTGCGATATGATCCCGGAAAGCCGTACGAAACAAAGCGGTCGTTAGACAAGGTATCGGTGAAAAGCTGCAGGCGGACGGCATCGCCGCCGTCCAGCATGCGCGCAAGATCGACATAGCCGGTATGGGTGGTGGTGCGCGAAAAATCCACGCCTTTGGCGATATAGACGGTGCGCCGGTCCAGATGCGTGGTGCCGACGCCGGTGTCCAGGCTGTGCGTGGCGTCAGTGCAGGCGCCGCAGAACGGCACCACCTGATACAGCGGCTGAAAGCCGGGATCGAAGGCGTAAGGATTGCCGCCAAGCTCGTTGAGGGTGAGGCGGCCATTGCCGTCTGCATCCTTCAGCGACGTATCGCGCCCCGTTATATAGGCGCCGTTGTCTATCAGGGTTTGGGTTAGGCGGTTCCAGCCCGGCGTCTGCACCTGGCCGTCGGCGTGATAGAACATGTAATCGGCGGACAGCGACCAGTCGCCTGCCGAAAAATCGCCCGAAAATTGCAGAAGCTGGTGGCTGGGATGCAGGCCGCGATAAAAGCTGAAGGAATCGTCCAGCTCGCCATAGGCATGGACGCCGCCAGCTGCAAAACCCAAAGCCACCGGCGCGCTGACCTGCGCGGTCATGTTGCGCCTGGAATAGCTGCCATAGGTTACACTGGCGTCGCCGCTGATTTCGTCCTGCCGCGCGTTGGCGATGCTCTTGGGAATGAAATTGAGCTGCCCGCCCACCTTGCCCGCACCATAGATGGCCGATGGCGGCCCGCGCACGATTTCCACCCGCGCCGCATCGCCCAAAGGCGTCTCGTAAGTGCCGCGATTTTCCGCCCGCTTAAAGCCGCGGAAATAATTTTCCGCCAATGTGCCGCGCAGATTGACCGCGCCTTCCACGCCGTAAAAACTGGCAGTATAGGCGGACGGTGTCACGCGGGTCAGGTCGTCCACCCCATCCACGCCGTACCGGTCCATGGTGGCGGCACTGACGGTGGTGACGGCGCGGGGCGTTTCGGTCAGCGGCTTGGCCAGGCCAAAGGCCGCCGTGCCGGGCGCGGTTTCGATCAGATGGGCGCGGTCGCCGGTGACGGTGATGCTTTCCATTTGTTGCGCGGCAGCCGGTGCAGAAAGCGACACCAGCATGACAATCACCTGACGCACATACACACGCATGGTTCTGATCGTTTGAAAAGCGCGCATGTTCTAGCAGGTGGAATGCCGCCCACAAGCGCCGCCGCCTTTATGCCGCAGGATTTCCGGGCGCTGCACCCATGCGCGGAGCGCGCATCAGGATCACCGCCAGCATCACCGCCGCCACCACCACCGCCAGGATGATGAAGGCGGGCACGAACTGGCCGCTGCGGTCAAAGATGAAGCCGGCAAAGGCCGGTCCCACCGCGCCGATGGTGGAAATCAGATTGACGGTGGAAAACAGTTCCAGATTGGGACCGCGACCGAAATATTCCAGCAGCAGGATGGTAGAGGCGAAAAAAGTCAGGCCATAGCCGATGCCGATGCCGCCGGCGAAGACCAGCATCATGGGCGCACCCTGCGCCGCGCCAAGCGCCAGAAGCCCCACGATCAGAAGGACCAAGGCCGCCAGCAACATGGTCTTGGCGGACACGAAACGCCCTGCCACGCCGCCCAGGAATCGCGCAAAGGAGTTGAGCATGGCTTCCAGGCTCATCAGCGCGCCTGCCACCACGGGGGCGACGCCATGGGTCATCAGATGCGCCACCGCCACGGCATTGACGGTGATGCCAACGAACAGGAAAGCGGAATAGGCGGCGGCCAGCACGGCGAATTGCGGCGTGCGCAGCGCGGATTTCACGTCCCAGCTTTGCGACGTGATGGCGGGATCGGGATCGCGGCTGCCTTCAAGATTGGTAGTGACATCCACCAGCATGGCCGAGATCGCGCCCAACACCAGCACGGCGATGGCGGCGAAAATCCAGTAGCCGCGCCAGCCGCCAAATCCACCACTGATCGCCGACACCCAGAAATACAGAGGAGGACCTGCCACGCCGCCCAGGCCCCCGATGGTGAAATAAAGCCCAAAGGCAAAAGACGGGCGCGCGAAAACGCGGCTGAGCAAATATGTCCCCGGCACCGTGGCCAGGGTCATGAAACTGAGGCCCGCCAGCGAACAGCCCAGGAAATAAAGCCAAAGACCTTGCGCGCGGGCGAGCGCCACGAACCCCGCCGCCATCAAGATGGCGCCCAGCATCAGGGCGGCG
Source organism: Alphaproteobacteria bacterium (assembly GCA_947465395.1). Lineage (GTDB taxonomy): Bacteria > Pseudomonadota > Alphaproteobacteria > Micropepsales > Micropepsaceae > Rhizomicrobium. The sequence goes on from CANIAL010000008.1 coordinate 35,643, forward strand.
CGCACGCCCAGCCGCCGTATCAGCACCGCGGGAATAAGACTGGCCAGGCCCGTGAAAACGCCCAGCAGCGAGAAACCGGTACCCGCCGCGCCCCAGCTCCAGTGCAGCTCGGCCACCATGGCGGGCAGGACCACGCCCAGGGATGAGAATGTCAGCGCGGTGATGAGAAAAAACATCAGGCTGACGCACGCCAGCGTTACCCAGGCACGAACGGAAGCCTCGATCATGCGCGGGGGAAACGCGAATAAAGCTCTTCCAGCACGCCCACCGCCTTGTCGGCTTCGGCACGGTCGGCCACTTCGCGGCCATTGTCATAGCCCTTCATGTCGCCGCCATCCACCGCCTGCACCACGATGCCGTCTGTGCGCGACCAGGTGGAGACATCGCGATAGGACAGGGCGTAGCGCACTTCCGGCTGCGGGATAAGCCAGGCGATCTGGCCACGCACCGGCACGATGGAATTGTCGTTCCACCATTCGCGCGCCGCATAGCCGGGGCAGTTGATCACGGTTTTTTCCGCAAGCTGCGTCAGCTCGCGCGGGTCGCGGAATTCCTGGCGCACGAACTTGCCGCCGGCCAGGAAGAAATCCGTCATCAAGGTATGGCTGTAATTGGCGATGTTGAACTGCATCGTCTCCGAGCGACGCACATATTTCACTGGAAACGGCGTGGCGGCAGGCGGAATATCCTGTGCGCGCGGCGTCAGGTCACGGATGCGGTCATTGTAATGGGCGAAATCCAGCGAGCCAGGCGGCTCCGACGCTTCGCGGAAAGGCGTGTCCGACAGGGAATAGCGGTCCGTCCATTGCACGGGATTGCCGGGCAGGCCCAGATACTGGCGATAGATCTTGAAGGATGTTCGCGCCATCTGTTCCCAGGTCTCGGCGAAAGCCGGCCCCGCCACATCGGCCAGCGCAATGCGCGAATCCGGCGTCCAGCCGCCAGTGGCCCGCGCCGAGCGCGTCTGGGGAAGCTGGTCGCGGGCATAGATGGTGACGGCCGCGCCCTGGCGCTGCGCCGTGATGGCCGAGGTAAGCCCGATCGCGCCGCAGCCTATCACGGCGATGGATTTGGGCCGGTTGATCATGGCCTGGCCCACCGCCATCGCCGCCGATCCCCAGGACAGCGACCAGCCGCTGCCGCCATGGCCGTAATTGTGCACCACGCGGGTGTCGCCCATCATTTCGGTTTCGATGCGCGGCCCCTTGGCGCGGAAGGGGCGCAGGCACACCGTGATGTCGAACAGACGATCGGCATGGGCGCGAATGGGCATCAGACGCGGCGGCACATCCTGGGCCGAAAGGCCCAAAGCGGGCGCGGTGCGCGCGCCCGGTGCCGCGCATGCCCCAAGACCTGCCAAACCGCCAAAGGCCAGCGAAGTCGTCAACAGGCGGCGGCGATCCAGATTTTTCGACGTCATGGCGGCCCCCAATTCGGTGCGCCAAAACTAGCCCCCTCGCCTGTCCGGGGCAACGCCGATGCTGTAGCGTCGCCGGATGACAAAGGAAGAAATCACCGCCTGGGCGCTGGCCAATGGCTGGCAGATGATGGACGGCTTTCCCAGCCTGACCAAGCCCACCGCGCCGCGTCCGGCCATTGTGCGGCTGGTGCTGAAAGCCACTGTCGCCAGCGTGGAGATCAAGAAGCCTGCGGGCAAATGGGAAAAAGTCTCGGGCGCGGCCTACAAGGACATCGCGGCAGATGCGGAAAGCGGCATGCCGGGCGGATTGGGGCTTGGCACCATTTCGGGCATCACGCTTTTGATGCGCGACAACAAGGACCGCATGGTCTTTGCGAAGTTTGCGGCGCCGAAATCTTAGGAAAACCCCGATCGAAAACTCAGGCCCGCCCTCCCCTGCGCGCGCGTAGCGCGCTGGCGGGGGAGGTGGCCGTAGCAATGCGAAGGATGTCCAGTGGACATCCGAGCAGGTTGCGAAGGCCGGAGGGGGTAAATAACTAGCGCTGTGCCTTCACGTCTTCCGGCTTCACCTTGTCCTTATAACGATTTCCGAAATTGCTGCGGATGTAGTTGACCACATCGGCCACCTGCTGGTCGCTGAGGAAATTCTTCAGCGCCGGCATCGCCTTTTGCCCATTGACGATCACCGAGATGGGATAGGCGGCGGTTTCCAGATTGGCGTCCTTGGCCAGCGCCGGATACATGCCCGCGCCAACCGCGCCCTTGGCATCGGTCATGTGGCAGCCCTGGCAGACACCCTTGAAGACGGCTTCGCCGCCCTTGAACTGGGTCCAGGCGCCGCCGCGGCCCATGGCGCCGGTGCCGATATCCTGGGAATCATCGGCGCGCGTGGGCAGGCTGACCAGCGCAGACGCAAGCGCCAGGATTGCCGCGGTGGCGGCAAGACGGATTTTCATTTTTCTCTCCCAAACTTGTCTATGCGCTCATCGCGCGCTGATGCACCCGCTTGATGGCATCGAGCGCGGACGTGGCCGAGCCTTCCTGCCAGGCGCTGAGGCGCGAGGCATGTTCGCCCGCCAGCACGATGCGCCCGTCCAGAGCGCACATATTGTTGTAATGCTGGTCGCGCGCAGCCTCGGTCCATTGGCCGGAACAGCCAAGCGTCCAGGGCACGCGGTGCCAGGCCACGGCCACGCCGCATTCAAACTCTTTCTTGTAATTGCCCGGATGCAGCATCTCGCCATATTCCAGCGCGTCCTTGATGCGCTCGGAAGCAGGCTTGGCCGCCGCCACGAAGGCGCCCGAACCCATCACATAGGCGCCCAGAATGACGCCTTTTCCTTTCGAGAAATAATCCCACATGGGATAGCCAAGCATGGCGTTGGGCTGGCTGGTATAGGAAAGCCCGCCATAAATGCCGTCATCCTGTTCCCAGAAGCGGCGCTTGAACTGCAGGCCGATCTTGAGGCCCGCGCCATAGGAAAGCTGGTTGATGGCCGTTTTCATCTTGCCGCCCACATTCATGGGAATTTGCGACAGGATGGAAGCGGGGATGGTGCAGACGCACCAGTCGGCGGAAACCTTTTGCGGTGCGCCGCCCTTTTGCGTATCGACATAGGTGGCGGTGACGCCCTTTTCGTCCTGATGAATGTCAACGACCTTGGCATTGTACTTGATCAGGTTGCCCAGCTCGATGCCGAACGCCTTGCCCACCTGGCCCATGCCGCCCTTGGGCTGGAAGATGGAGGTCTGGTAGTCCCAGTCCTGGCCCCAGCCAATGGCGCGCCACATGTAGGAATTGAGCACATTGCTCATGCTGTCGGGCTCGGAATAGATGGGCAGGGAATCCAGCCCGCCGCCGGAATCCTTTATATAACCGCGGCGCGCGCCGGATTCGCGGCCCATCTTGTATTCGTAATTCTTGTCCAGCGCGCCCCAGGCCTTGAGCGCCGTCATCAGGATTTCCTGGTCCTGCTTGGTCACGGCCTGGTCCAGCGCATTCTGCTTGGTGCTCTTGGCCAGCAATTCGGCGACATGGCCATGGAAGTCGGCCTGAACCTCGCGGTAACGCTTGGGCTTGCCGCCATTGGCAGCGGCATTGTGGACATAGGCGTTGTAATTGACCTGGGTGAAGGGCTCCAGGGTCACGCCCAGCCGGCTGGTGTAATGCATCATCGCCTTGTGATGGTGCGGCAGGCGCCAAGGCCCGGGATTGATGTACTGGCCGGGGTCAAACTGCACATGCTGGGTTTCGCCGCCCAGCTCGGTATAGGTGTCGCCGCCATAGAGCGACCAGTTCCGCCCGCCCGCGCGATTGTTGTATTCCAGCACCGTCACCTTGTAGCCGGCGTCGCGCATTTCCAGCGCCGCCACCATGCCGGCAATGCCGGCGCCCAGAATCAGAACCGAGGATCCCGGCGGCGCTTTGCCCAGCTGCGGCGGACCGGTGAAGTGCGATGCATCCGCAAAGCCCATCTCGGTCATGGCATTGTACATGGCGGTGGAGCCGGCCACCGTGCCGATCATGCTGAGGAGCGAACGCCTGCTCAGCCGCGAGCTGTTTTTCTCTGCCATCGTCTTCTCCCCGGTTCGGGTATCAGGTCCCGTTATTACAGGAATGTTATAGAAGCCCGGCAGGGCGGCAAGGGCTTGTTCGCAAATAGCGATTCTTGACGCGGCGCAACAAAGCCCTAACGCGGGCTGCGGTCCGCCCGCTGACAAGGAATGCGACAACAAAAAACCCGCCCATCGGATGATGAGCGGGTTTTCCGTTTAGAGACGCGTCTTAGGACTTCCCGGACTTAGAACTTCAAAGTCAGGCGGGCATAGTAGAAGCCGCCATTCGGGTTGTAGTTGCCCGCGATGGGGCCACCGGCGGTGCTGCCATTGCTGGGTGTCAGCGACTTGCCGTTGCCGTCCGTGTCCGGTGTCAGATAGCCCTGGCGTGTGGGCTTGACGCTGAACAGATTGTTGGCGCCCGCGGCGAACTGCACATTTTCGGTGATGCTGTAACGACCTTCGATGTCGAACAGGCCCACGCCAGGACGGTTCTGCGCGTAATAGGGCGTGCCGCCATTGGGAGTGGTGAGCTGATGCTGCGGGCCATAATAAGTTTCGCGCAACGTCACGCCAAACTCATCCAGCGACCAGTTGGCGGTCAGGCCAATCTTTTCCGACGGGCCGCTGTGCACGAAGTTGTACTGCGTGAAAAGCGGGAACAGGGTGGCACCCGGCGCCGAGGCCGTGATGACGGCCGGCGGCGGCTGGATCTTGCTGATCGAGGTCTGGTTGTAGTTGCCAGCCAGGGTCCAATCCACCGAACCATAATTGCCCATGTCCATCGGGTAGTTGACCGCCAGGTCCACGCCTTGCGTCAGGGTAGAGATGCCGTTCAGGAACACCGTGATGCCGTTCTGGGTGGCAGTCGGGTCCAGGGCAATACCCTGAAGGGCGATCGCCGTATTGACCAGCGGCACATTGATGGCGCCGCCCAGGCTGTTGACCGTTGCGGACTTCACAATGCGGTTGCCCAAGGTCAGGCTGTAGGCATCGATGGTCACGCTAAGGTCGGCAAAGGGATGGGCCACGATGCCGGCGCTGTACTGGGTGGAAATTTCCGGACCCAGGTTAGGAATGCCCAGCAGCTTGGACGCCGGAGAGTTGGCGGGCAGCTGCACCGTTGCCGTGGTGGGCGAGACCTGCGTGGCGGAATAATATTCTTCAGCCAGGGTGGGGGCGCGGAAGCCGGTCGAGATGGTGCCGCGGATCGCCCATTGCGGGTTGAAGTCATAACGCGCCGTGATCTTGCCGATCGTGGCATCGCCGAAGTCGCTGTAATGCTCGTAACGGCCGGCGATATCCAGCTGCAGAGCTTCGATGGGGGCAACCGCGAAGTCCACATAGGCCGCATAGTTCTTGCGGCTGTGCTTGCTGGCGTCCGAAAGGCTGTAGCCCGGGAATGACTGGCCGCCTTCCTTGTAGCGCGAGGCCGCATCACCAGACTTGATCTGGTAGAAGTCCTCGCGGGCTTCCAGGCCAACCGCGACGGTCAGCGGGCCGGCCATGCCGATATTGTACTGGTGGGTGGCGTCGATATTGGCCACCAGCTGCGAGGCCACGAACGAGCCGTCATAGAAGTTGGACGGGGTGGTGTGCGTGTCAATGAACAGCGCACGGTTGCCCGAATCCAGGGTCAGGACATCTTCCTGGTCCTTGCCGTAGCTGGCGCCCGCATCAATATCCCAGCCGGCCAGCATGAACTTCACGCCGGCGTTATACTGGTAATCGTCTTGCCGGATTGCTTCGATGGGCGTGAAGCCCTTGGGCGCAAACACCAGTTCGCCAGGCGTATAGAGCGTGCCGGCTTGTCCACCGGAGATGATCTGACCAGTGGTTGTGTTAAGGCCATTGTTGCCAAGGGGCGCCACGCCAAGGCCGCTGCCATTGGTCTGACCAATGGCGCAAGCCGGCGTAATGCCGTTGGCCGCTACCGCGGTGTTGTAGCCCTGCTTGTTGGTTGCGGAACAAGGCTGGCTGGAACCCGGCGCCGCGATGATCTGGTTCGGCAGACGGTAATTCTGCTGCGCCTTGGCATTGCGATGCGCCCAGCTGGCGAAGGCATACAGATGCACATCGTCGCTGACGTCATAGCCGGCGTTCAGGAAGGACGTGAACAGCTGCTGTTCCGAATTGCCGCCGATGCGGTTGGCATAGGGATAGAAGGGCGCCGTGCGGCGCTGGGCCAGCGGCACGCAAACGCCGTTGGAACAAGGCACGATGCCCGTGTTGGGATCGACCGCGAAGGTATTGTTGGTGGCCGTGGCGCCCAGGCCGATGCGGCCTTCCTGGGCTTCCGCGAAGCCGGTGGAGGGACCGCTAATATAGCGGGCGTCCTTGCCCGGCGATGTCAGGGCATAACCCACGAACTTCTTGTCAACGGTGACGTTGATGAAGCCCTTGTCGAACAGCGGCATGCCGATATTGAGCGAGATGTCATAGGTCTCGCCTGTCTTGTTGTACTGGCGGCCGACGCTGGTGGTCAGATTGCCGCCCGACGAGTTCTTCTTGAGGATGAAGTTGATAACGCCAGCAATGGCGTCGGTGCCGTACTGGGCGGCCGAACCGTCCAGCAGGACTTCTGCATGTTCGATGGCAGCCGTGGGGATCAGCGAAATGTCGGGCGCCGCGCTGCCGCCGAAGGCATTGGCATTCGCGTTGAGCAGACCAACACCATGACGGCGCTTGCCGTTCACCAGCACCAGCGTGTCATTGCCCGACAGGCCGCGCAGGGTGGCGGACAGCGCCAAGTTGGAAAGGTCGCCGCCAGTTGCCTGGGCGGTGAAGGACGGAACGGTCTGTCCCAGGGCCTGGCGAAGGTCGGCCTGGCCGGCGCCTTGCGTCAGGGCAGATGTGCCCAGCACGGTGATGGGGGCGGCGCTGTCGGCGGCGGTCATGCCGGCCACGCGCGTACCCGTGACGATCACGCTTTCCAGATCGGCCTGGTTGTTGCTCTGCGCCATGGCGGCGCTGGCAAACATGCCGAAGGACACGACGGACGCGCCCAGGAACAAGGAATTCTTGAAGTTGGATTTTGATACAAACACGCTTAGGCCCCCTTGGATTAGGTGAACTCACAAATCTGTAATGACGGCAGATCCCCGTTTTTCGGGTTATTTCCAGAACATACCATCGGAAATTATTGTAACACTCATGGCCTAGCATATATACCAAAAGAGTTATACAATAATACTATAGTATAGTTTTATTGGGGGCGTGGCAGGGATTTTGCGAGATTTAGAAGCTTTTCAGATGACGCAAATCACCACATGCCGAGGGCTAGGAAGCTATATCCCAAAGATGAGCTTCTGCCTTTGAGAATAACAGGATAGCGACGCGCAGCCAGCGCCATCGTCACCGCCTGTCGTGCTGCGCAACAAGGCGACAATTTGCGAAAAATGACCCCAAATTTTCGCCCATGGCATTGCTGCAACACCGGGGTTGAAAAACATTGTACGCCTCGGCGCCTCTCACAAAACTGACGCGGCGCGGGCGCGCGTCATCCGTCATCACCGATGTCATGCATGATTCCATGGCGGCGCTTGCGCAAGCCGCATCACCATCAAAGCCTTTGAAAATCGGCTCGGGATGCACGCGCTGCAATCGTGCGCGTCCTGTTGCGCGTTTTCCGATTCCCTCGCGGGATGATGCGCATGCGCGCAAGAGAGTGCCGCCCGGCATCGCATACAGCGTTACTTGGTCCGGACACGGATCAGACAGAGCGTGGATTGCCTCGCGCTGCATTGCACACCGGACATGGCAGCATTGCCGCTCCATTGACTCTGGCAATTACCAAACGGAAGCTATGGCCCAGGCGCTAGGAGGCGGATGCATCCGCTCGTCCGGTACGCGCCGGTAAAAACACTAAAGGGGACTTCCATGGAAACGAATCGCCGTTCTTTTATCATGGAAACGAATCGCCGTTCTTTTATGATGGACACCGGCATGACCGCCGGCGTTCTGGCGCTGGGCCCGTTGGCCGCTTCGCTTGCCGCCACCGCTCCGGCCCAGGCCGCGGGCAAGTTCGATTTCGACACGCCCTATAACCGCCTTGGCACCGACAGCGTGAAGTGGGACCAGCCCCTGCGCGAGCGCCACATGGGCCACATCATTGCCGGCATGACCACCGCCGACATGGACTTCAAGTGCCCGCCCGCGATCACGGCTGCTCTGGCCAAGCGCATCCAGCACGAAAACTGGGGCTATATGGACATGAACTCGCCCGGTCCCCAGGCCTTCAAGAAGGGCCTTATTGACTGGAACCAGAAGCGCTACGGCATCAACAACATCAACCCGGAACTGCTGGGCATCACCACTGGCGTGCATTCGGGCATCATCGCCACCATGCGCTCGCTCTGCCCTCCCGGCAGCAAGGTGCTTATGGCCACCCCGATCTATAGCGGCTTCTATGGCGACGTTCGCGCCACCAAGACCGTGGCTGAAGAAAGCCTGATGAAGCAGGTCAACGGCCGTTACGAAATCGACTGGGAAGATTTCGAACGCCGCATGACCCCGGACGTGAAGGTCTCGATTCTCTGCAATCCGCAGAACCCGACCGGCCGCGCCTGGACCCGCGAAGAACTGACCAAGTATGGCGAGCTGTGCCTGAAGCACAAAATCGTCGTGCTGTCCGATGAAATCCATTGCGACTTCATCAGCAAGGGCCAGAAGTATGTGCCCTTCGCGACCCTGGCCAACAAGGACGTGGTCAACAACTCCGTCACCTACAAGTCGGCGTCCAAGTCCTTCTCGCTGCCGGGCATGAAGTGCGCCTGGTTCTTCACCACCAACCCCACCCTGTATCGCCAGACTGTCGATAATAACCGCGCGGACCTTTCCACGCTGGGCATGATCGGCATGCAGGCGGCATATGCCGGTGGCCAGGAATGGATGACCGAGTGCGCGGCCTATATCGACGGCAACCACGAGTTCACCAACCAGTACATCAAGGCCAACATCCCGATGTTGAAGGTCGGTGCGAAGCCGGAAGGCACGTACCTTGCCTGGGTCGACATCAGCCAGGTGGCTGACAAGATCAACGCCAAGAAGCTGGCCGATGACATGAACAAGAACCCGAGGATCAATGCCCGCACCGGCATGGCCGTGAAAGCCACGCCCGAGGACATGGTCAATTTCTGGTTCGCCACCAACGCCTATGTCGCGATGAACTCGGGCACGGGTTATGGCCTTGGCGGTCAGAACCACATGCGCATGAACCTGGGCACCTCGCGCCGCACGATCAAGGCGGCCCTGGACAGCATGGCGGCGGCTTGCAAGAAGCTGCAGTCGGCCTAAAAAACAACAGCGGGGCTTTAACGGCCCCGCTGCTTTTTCTGATGGAAGACCCGGATCGAAAGATCCGGGTCTTTTTTTGCCTATGCCGATGCTGGAAGCGTGACGGCCATTTCCAGCCCGCGCGGCTGGCGGTTATGGGCCGCGATGGTGCCGCCATTGACCACCAGCGCGCGCTGGGCGATGGCCAGGCCCAGGCCGAAGCCGAAGCCATCCGCCGACACGCCGAAGGGCTTGAACAAGGTCGCCATGGCTTCCTGCGGCACGCCGGGGCCTTCATCACGCACCAGCAGGCTGTAGCGTTCGCCTTCCTGGCGCAGGATCACATGCACGGCGCCATTCTCCGGCGAATAGCGCACGGCATTGCGCACCACATTTTCAATGGCGCGGGCCACCAGGCGGCCACTGCCGCGCACGATCCATTCGACATCATCGCCTTCCGGCGTCACATCCATCATCACCGAAACGCCCTTGCCGGCGGCTTCGAAATGGGCGTCCTGCACCACCGCCTTCACGATCTCGGCAAAGTCGAAATAATCATCGCCGCGCGCCTGGCCGCTTTCCAGCTTGGACAGGGTCAGAAGCTCGCCCACCATTTCGTCCAGCTTGCCGGCCTCGCCGCTGATGCGATCCAGCGAGGTTTCCAGCTTGGCCGGGTCCTGGCGTACCAGGCCGATGGCAAGGTTCAGCCGCGCCAGCGGCGTGCGCAGTTCATGGGAAACGTCGGCCAGCAGCCGGTCGCGCGCCGTCACCAGTTCTTCCAGTCGCATGGCCATCTGGTCGAAATCATGGGCCAGGTCCGCGATTTCGTCGCGCCGACGCCCCATGGCGGGTCCCAGCCGCGTGCTGAAATCCCCGCCGGCCAGCTTGCCGAAGCCTAGCTGCATGCGCTGGATGGGATTGGTCAGATAAAGCGCAAGAGAGGCGCTGAACAACAGGCTGGCCAGTGCCGCCACCAGCATCACCGGCGTGGGCGGCATGCCGCGCGATGAGGTGCGCTGGCGGAAGTAAGAGACGCGGTAATTGGTGCCATCGGGTGCGGGCGCCACGGTCTGGGCCAGCGGGTCCTGTTTTTCAGGGGCCGCGCTTGCCAGCGCCACATGCAGGCGGGCGCGTTCGCTGCGGGGCCAAGTGGCGGCCTGTGCTTCGAACGCTGGCTCGCCGCCCGCCCGGATGGCGGACGATGCCGCCGCCACCGACAGGTTCGCCATGTCGCGCATGTAATCGGAGACTTCCGATGGGCGCAGAAAATTGAACACCAGCCAGACACCCTGGGTGATGATGAAGAAAGTCAGCCAGAAGCCCAGGAAGATTTTCCAGAACAGGCGACGTTTCACGATCATCGGCCGCATCACCAAGGCTCCATTATCCCTGCTGCTTCAGCCGGTAGCCGACGCCGCGAATGGTTTCAATTTCAATGACCCCGCCGCTGGCGGTGGCCAGTTTCTTGCGCAGGTTGCTGACATGCACATCGACGCTGCGATCATATGACTCGCGCGGGCGGCCCAGGACCTTCAGCGACAATTCCTCCTTGCTGGAGACCATCTCGCCGGCCCGCATCAGGCTTTCCAGCATGTCGAACTCGGACGTGGTGAGTTCAAAGGCAGCGCCATTCCACAGGACTTCGCGCTTGCCCGGCGACAAATCCAGCGCGCCCATCTTCAGGGCGGATGCCGGCCCCGTCTCGCGCTGGCGGCGCATCACCGCGCGCATGCGGGCCACCAGCTCGCGGGGAAAATAGGGCTTGGCGACATAATCATCAGCGCCCATTTCCAGGCCCACAACCCGATCCACATCGCCGCCCTTGGCGGTCAGCATGATCACGGGGATGGTGCTGGATTTGCGGATATGGCGCAGCACTTCATTGCCGTCCATCCCGGGCAGCATCACGTCCAGGATCACCACGTCATATTGCCCCGACAAGGCAGCGGCGGCCCCGTCCGGCCCGTTAAAGGCCGCGGTGGTGCGGATGCCTTCGCCCGCCAGATATTCGGTCAGCATCTCGCTGAGGGCGGCGTCGTCATCAATCAAAAGGGCGTGCAATTCTGTCTCCGACATGATGGGAAGCTGGCCTGCCGCCAGGGCTTTGTCAGCAGGCTTTTCGCATTCTTTACAGTTCCTTGGCCAACAATTTACCCCATCGCGCGCGCCATGGCTCTAGCCTTGTCCCATGAACATGCATCTGGACATAAAGGGCGAAGAAACGGCGCGAAAGGCGCGCCTTCGCCCCAATCCGCGCCCTGACCCACGCATGTCCATGCTGCATGAAGTGGTGGTGGGCCTCTTGTGGATGTCGCTGGACCCGCCGCCCGACGCCTCCCGCCAGGAAATGGAAGAGTTCGCGCAAGGCCTGGTGGCGCATATCCTGGGCGGCGCCTGCCCTGCCGCCGTGGAAAGCGAGATTGCGCTGCTGCAATCGCGCCAATTCTGCCACCCCATCAGCCCCATCGCCATCAGCGAACTGGCGCGGCGCCTGGGCGAAGTAGCCCGCGCATATTAACAACCCCCTCCGGTTTCAGCTTCCGCTCGGCTGCTCGGCTCACGCCTCGCTCAAGCCTCGCACGCTAAAACCACCTCCCCCTCCCATGCTTCGCATGAGGGGGAGACCGGCCTGTATTTGCGAAATAAAGGCGTTCTTGGCGAAACCTTTTCACTTCGCTTGCGATCACCTTACCCCAAAAACTTTTCAGGCGTCCTATCTTCTCATCACACCAATCACGGTGCTGACGATAACGAACGGAGCCATTTCAAATGACCAACATCAACGCCACCTCGATCAATGAAAAGATCAGCCAGTTCCTGCAGGCCGCCATGGCCGTCCCCTTCGGCCTCATGGCCCTCTCCATCGCGGTGCGCGTGCTGCCGCAGATCATGTAATGCGGCCCCGCATCCCCTGCGCCCATCGCCCCATGGCGGTGTGGCGCAGGACGATGCTTTTCATGGCTTTTTGCGAATTTTCTCTGGCCCTTTGCGGCTCCGATACCGACTGATAGGCTTCCCGCCCCAACAACAAGGGTGAGGAAACATGGCGACCGACGACAGCATCACAGATTTTCCCGAAGCGAATTCCTCTGGCCTTTCCCGCCGCGATTTCGCGGGCCTGTCGGTGGCGACAGGCATCGCCACCATGGCGGGCGGCGCGCGCGCCGCGACGGAAGTGGTCGAAACCGACGTGATGGTGAAGACGCCGGACGGCATGTGCGATGCGGCCTTCATCCATCCGGCCAGCGGTGCCCATCCTGGCGTCATCATCTGGGCGGATGTGTTCGGCCTGCGTCCTTCCATGCGCGCCATGGCGCGGCGCATGGCGGCGGAAGGTTTTTCCGTGCTGGTACCCAATCCCTATTACCGCACGTCGAAAGCGCCGCAGATTCCGGACGCCTCCACCTTCGACTTCGCCAAGGATCGCGCCCAGCTCACCCCGTTGACCGGCCCGTTGCAGGCGCCGGGCGCGGCGGAACGTGATGCCGTTGCCTATGTGGCGTTCCTGGATTCGCGCAAGGAGGTGGACAAGACCAAGAAGATCGGCACCCAGGGTTACTGCATGGGCGGGCCGCTGGTGGTGAAGACCGCCGCCGCTGCCCCCGGCCGCATTGGCGCGGGCGGGTCCTTCCATGGCGGCGGGCTGGTCACCGACAAGCCCGACAGCCCACATCTGCTGGCCCCCAAGATCAAGGCCGGCATGTATTTCGCGGTGGCGGGCAGCGATGACGTCAAGGCGCCCGGCGACAAGGACACGCTGCGAAAGGCGATGGCCGACGCCAAGGTGCCGGCCGAGGTGGAGCTGTATGCCAACTCCATCCATGGCTGGTGCGTTTCCGACATGCCGATGCAGAACGGCAAGCCCATCTACAACAAGGCCGAAGCCGACATGGCCTGGGCCAAGCTGGTGGCGCTTTACAAGAAGCATCTGGTTTAATGCTTTTGGCGTCGGGCTACAGCGCGGTTCCTGCGCTGTAGCCCGATGACCAGGCCCACTGGAAATTATAACCGCCCAGCCAGCCGGTGACGTCCACCACTTCGCCGATGAAATAAAGCCCGGGCACACCCCGCGCCTGCATGCTGCGCGAATCCAGACCTGCCGTATCCACCCCGCCCGCCGTCACTTCCGCCACGCGGTAGCCCTCGCTGCCCGAAGGTACCACGCGCCAGTCATTGATGCGCGCCGCCAGCACCTTGATCGCCGCGTCATTCAAATCGCCCATGGTGCCGTTCGCGCCACAGGCTTCCGTGATGGCCTTGGCCAGCCGCTTGGGCAGCATGCTGCTTAAATAGGTGTGTGCCGCCTGCTTGCCGTTGGTTGTGCGGGCTGCGCGCAAATCCGCCGCCACATTCCGGCCCGGCAGCAATGCGACATGGATGTCTTCGCCTTCGCGCCAATAGGACGAGATTTGCAGGATGGCTGGGCCGCTAAGGCCGCGATGGGTGAACAACAGCGCCTCGTCAAACTTGGTCCTGCCCCGCGCCACGGTGGCGGGAACGGCCACGCCGGACAGGGGCGCTGACCATTCCAGCAAAGCGCCCTCAAATGTCAGCGGCACCAGGGCAGGGCGCGTTTCCACGAGCTTGAGGCCGAACTGCACCGCCAGGCGATAACCGAAATCCGTGGCGCCCATCTTGGGAATGGATTTGCCCCCCGTCGCCACCACCAGGGTACGGCAGGCAATGTCCGCGCCCTGCGACAGGTGCAGCAGGAAACCATCGGCGGTTTTTTCCACTGCCGTCACGGATTGGTTCAGGCGCAATTCCGCGCCGCCCATTTCCGCCAGCAGCATGTTGGTGATCTGGATGGCGGAGCCGTCGCAGAAAAGCTGCCCCAGCGTCTTTTCATGCCAGGCGATGTGGTGCCGGTCCACCAGGGCAATGAAATCCCCCGCCGTGTAGCGGGACAGCGCCGAGATGCAGAAGGCGGGATTGGCCGACAGGAAATTGGCCGTGGCGGCATGGCGATTGGTGAAATTGCAGCGCCCGCCACCGGAAATGCGGATCTTCTCGCCCGGCGCGGAGGCGTGGTCCAGCACCAGCACATCGCGCCCGCGCGCAGCGCCGGCGCACATCAGGCCCGCCGCGCCTGCGCCCAATACCACTACATCGCGCTGTTCAGGACCCATGCCGGGACATTAGTATAATGTGGCGGCGGTGGGAGGAAATGATGATGCGGATGTTTCTGATGGCGCTGCTGCTGGGTGCGGCGCCCGCCCATGCCAACCCGGTCGCGCACATGACCATGGATACCGGCACGGTGGATGTGGAGCTGGCGCTGGACAAGGCCCCCGTCACTGTCTGCAATTTCATCCGCTATGCACAAGGCGGTTTCTACGATGGCGGCGTCTTTTTCCGCACTGTGCTGTCCGATCACGGCCCGCGCGGCATTGACGTGATCCAGGCGCGGGTGGCGGCAGGGCGTCGCGAAGATAAATTCCCGCCCATTGCGCTGGAGCGCACCAACAAGACCGGTCTTTCCCATGGCGCGGGCACCATCTCCATGGCGCGGGATGGCGCCGACACCGCCACCTCCAGCTTTTTCGTGGTGATAAAAGACAGCCGCAATCTGGATTTCGGCGGGGCCCGCAATGCCGATGGCCAGGGCTTTGCCGCCTTCGGACATGTCGTCCGTGGCATGGACATACTAGAGGCCATCCAGAAACGCCCGGCCGAAAAGGAACAGATTACCGATCCCGCCCGCATCCTGCGCCTGAGCCTGACGGGCTATGACCGGGCCGCCTGCGAAAGCCGCTAGACACCTTCTCGGGCGCCGCCGATAGTGGGCGCGGGATTGGGGAGAGTTTCATGGACCGCCGCATCTTGCTGGCTTCGTTGTCGGGCAGCGCCGCCGCGCTGGCCGCGCCGCGTTTCGCTTTGGCGCAATCAGCTTCTCCATCCACGGGCCGTGCCGGTCCCGGCAACCGCATCACCGATGTGCCCGGCCTGATGGTGGGCCAGGCCGATGATCCCAGGGTGCGCACCGGCGTCACCGTGATCCTGCCCGACGGGCGCGCCACTTGCGCCGTGGATGTGCGCGGCGGCGGGCCGGGCACGCGCGAGACGGACGCGCTCAATTCATGGAACTTGGTGCATTCGATTGACGCGGTGGTGCTGTCAGGCGGCTCGGTCTATGGCCTGGCTTCTGCCGATGGCGTGGCGGCCTGGCTGGGCGCACGCAAGCGCGGCTATGGCCTTTCCACCCAGGCGGGCGTGCCGGTGTCGCCCATCGTGCCGGCGGCGATCCTTTATGACCTGGCCAATGGCGGCGACAAGAATTGGGGCACCAACCCGCCCTATCGCGACCTGGGCTTCAAGGCGGTGGATGCCGCCTCGCGCGATTTCAAGCTGGGCACGGTGGGCGCGGGCTTTGGCGCCGAAGCGGGCAAGCTGAAAGGCGGCATCGGCTCGGCATCCTTTGTCACCAATGACGGCATCACGGTGGGCGCCATTGTCGCCACCAACAGTTTGGGGTCCGTGGTCGTTCCAGGATCGAAGAATTTCTGGGCAGGCGCGTTTGAAATCGGCGATGAGTTTGGCGGGCTGGGCGCATCAGCCAACCGCGTCGTGGCCGATGACTGGGGCCTGGCCAAGGCCAATCCCGCCGCCCGCGCCAACACCACCATTGCCTGCATCGCCACCGATGTTGATTTGGACATAGACCAGATGAAGCGCGTCACCATGATGGCGCAGGATGGTTTTTCCCGCGCCATCCGCCCCATCCATTCGCCCTTTGACGGCGATGTTGTGTTCGGGCTTTCCACGGCGAAACAAAAAATCAAGGGCCCAGCCGATTTCGTGGTGGCGCGCATCGGGGCGCTGGCCGCCGATGTGTTGTCCCGGGCCGTGGCGCGCGGTGTCCACGAAGCAACATTGCCGCCGGGCATGAAGGGTCAGACTTGGAAAAATTTGTGAGGGGGCGCACGCTGTGATGCGACCTGCGGCGCGCTACGCCATCGGCATCGGCGTGCCGTTCCTGTCAGTGATTCCCACCGTGCCGCTGCTGGGGCATTTGCCCGTCACCGTGCTGGGCGCGCCGCTGGCGCTGATCTGGCTGTTCTGCTGCATCCCGCTGACATCGCTGTGCCTTTACATCTGCTGGCATTTCGGTGACCGGCACCGCGACAACACATGACGGCGGCATTTCTTTTCATCATTGCGCTGTCGCTGGTGCTGGCCGCTTTGTCGCGGCGCGGACATGTGGCGCAAAAGGCGGCGGATTTCTTTGTCGCCTCCGGCCAGTTCAACACCGTGCTGTTTTTCTTCCTGGCTGTGGGCGAGACCTATTCCATCGCCACCATCCTGGGCTATCCGGGCGGGATCTATGCGGGTGGCACAGGCCTGGCGACATGGTTCCTGGGCTATATCCTGCTGGCTTTCGTGGTGGGCTATTTCCTCAATCCCCTGATCTGGAAAGCGGGGCGCGTTTATGACGCCGTCACCATGCCCGATCTTTTCGCGCGCCATTTCCAGAGTCGCGCACTGGAACTGACGGTGACCATCGCCGTGTTGCTGTTCCTGGTGCCGCTGGGGATGCAGCAGTTCCTGGGCCTGCAGATCGTGCTCAAGGAGCTGCAATGGGGCGTGCCGCCGCTTGTGCTGGCGGGCGCGGCCGCGACCCTGGCCTTTCTTTATATCCTGATCTCCGGCATCCGGGCTTCTGCCTATGTGGCGGTGCTGAAGGACATCCTGCTGATCCTGGCCATCATCATCACCGCCAGCGCCGCCCTGATGCATTGGGGCGATGCGGCGCCGGTCGGCGTAGCGGCGCAAACCATAAAGCCGCCCAGCCTGTCGGGGGATGTTTTTTCCATCACCACCATTCTCCTGCAATGCGTGGGCTTCTGCATCGTACCGCAGACCTGCGCCTATGTCTTCACGGCGCGCTCGGCCCGCGCCGTGCGGCGGGCGCAAGTCACCATGCCGCTCTACATGATCATGTTTCCGTTTTTGACATTGGTGGCCTTTTTCGCGCTGAAGCATCTGCCCGCCATTGCCGCCCCCAATGAAGTCTTTCCCGCCGTGGCGCGCGCGCTGCTGCCCGCACCCCTGATGGGGCTGGTGATGGCGGGGGCAGCCCTGTCGGCGCTGGTGGTGTTGACCGGCATTTGCCTTGCCATCGGTTCGCTGGTGGCGCGCAACCTGGTGCCGGGGCTTGGCGATCGCGGGCAGCGGCAATGGTCCAAGCTGGTAATGGCGGCGTATCTGCTGCTGTCGGTGGCGGGGGCTGCGACATCGTCCCAGCTTCTGACCTCAATCAACAATTTCTTCTATTTCGGCATCACCCAGTCCCTGCCCGGTATACTGGGCATATTGTTCATCAGCCGCATGCGGCCCGCCGCCATCATTGCGGGCATGCTGGCGGGCGATATCACTGCCATCGCCCTTTACCAGCTGCATGTGCCGCTGGGGGGAACAAACCCCGGCTTTGTGGGGCTGCTGATGAACCTGGGGATCGTGTTTTCGGTGCTGTATTTCGCCCCCGGAAAGGCCCTATCCCCCGTGGCGAAGATGAGTTTGCCGGGTGCCTCCTAGCCGCGCTAGGCTTTGGTCATGAGCGACATCAAGGAACAGCTTTTCATCGGCGGCAAATGGCAGAGTGCCGCCGCCACAATCCCCGTGGAAGACCCTTCAACCGGCGACACCATCGGCACATTGGGCGCAGGCCAGGCCGGCGACATTGATGCGGCCGTGAAGGCAGCGCAGGCCGCGCTGGCCGGTCCCTGGGGCAAGGCCACCGCCGCCGAGCGCGGGCGCCTGTTGGCCAAGATCAGCAAGGCCGTGGAGGCGCAAGCCGACATGCTGGCGGCGCTGGAAGCACGCGATGTGGGCAAGCCGCTGAAACAGGCACGTTCTGATGTCACGGCGCTGGCGCGGTACCTGGAATTCTATGCGGGCGCGGCCGACAAATTGCACGGCCAGACCATTCCCTTTCTTGCCGACTACACCGTTTACACATTGCGCGAGCCGCATGGCGTCACCGGTCACATCATTCCCTGGAATTATCCCATGCAGATCATGGGCCGTTCCGTTTCGGCGGCGCTGGCCTGCGGCAATGCGGCGGTCGTCAAGCCGGCCGAGGAAGCCAGCCTGACCGCGCTGGCCTTTGCCCGCATCGCATCGGAAGCGGGATTGCCGGCGGGCGCGTTGAATGTGGTGACGGGACTTGGCGAATCCGCGGGCGCAGCATTGGCGGGGCATCCCGGTGTGCATCATGTGTCGTTTACCGGCTCGCCCGAAGTGGGCGCGCTGGTGCAGGCAGCGGCGGGCAAGAACGCCGTGCCGGTGACACTGGAACTGGGCGGAAAATCGCCACAGCTGGTTTTCGCGGACGCAAACTTGGAACGCGCATTGCCGTTTTTGGTCAATGCCGGCATCCAGAATGCAGGCCAGACCTGCTCGGCTGGATCGCGCCTGCTGGTGCAGCGCAAGGTCTATGACAATGTGCTGGAAAAACTTTCCGCGCGTTACCGCGCCTTGAAAGTCGGCGCGGCGCGTGACGATCTGGATGTGGGGCCGCTGATTTCCGCAGGGCAGAAGGCGCGGGTGGAGAAACTGATCGCCCGGGGCCGCAGCGACGGGCTGAACGTGGCGGCGGAAGGCAGCATCATGGGCAATGCGCCCAAGGGCGGACATTATGTGGCGCCGCTGTTGTTCGCTGGCGTCAAGCCCGACCATCTTCTGGCCCAGGATGAAATCTTCGGTCCCGTGCAGGTGGTGATCCCGTTTGAGGACGAAGAAGAAGCCGTCGCCATCGCCAATGGCACGCCCTATGGCCTGGTGGCGGGTGTGTGGACGGGCGATGGTTCGCGCGCCATGCGGTTGGCGCAGCAGATTCGTGCCGGACAGGTCTTCATCAACAATTATGGCGCGGCGGGCGGCGTGGAGCTTCCCTTTGGCGGCACCGGCCGTTCCGGTCATGGCCGCGAAAAAGGCTTTGAGGCGCTGTTCGCCTTCAGCCGCCTGAAAACCGTGGCCGCTTACCATGGGCGGGATTGAAATGCGTTTGAAAGACAAGGTGGCCGTGGTCACGGGCGGCGCGTCCGGCTTTGGCGAAGGCATTGCGCGCCGTTTCGCGGCCGAGGGCGCAAAGGTGGTGATCGCCGATCTGAATGAAGCAGCGGCGAAGAAGCTGGCAGCGGAAATCGGCGGCATTGGCGTCAAATGCGATGTTTCCCGCGCCGCCGATTTGGAGGCCGCAGCCAAGGCGGCCGAAACGCTTGGCCCGCTTGCCATCTGGATCAACAATGCCGGTGTCGGCCACACGCCCCAGCCGCTGGAGGCGTTGGCCGAGGATCATTTCGACCGCATCGTCTCGGTGAACATGAAGGCCATGTATCTGGCCGCGCGCGCCATCGTGCCGGGCATGAAGGCACGGAAAGCAGGCGCCATCCTCAACATCGCTTCCACCGGCGGGGTCAGCCCCCGGCCCAACCTGACCTGGTACAATGCCTCCAAGGGTTTCATGATCACCGCCACCCGCGCCATGGCGGTGGAGCTGGCGCCCTTTGGCATTCGCGTCAACGCGCTCAATCCCGTGGCCGGGGAAACGCCCATGCTGGCCACCTTCATGGGCCAGGACACGCCCGAGATACGCGCCAAGTTCCTGGCCTCCATCCCCATTGGCCGTTTTTCGACGCCCGCCGACATCGCCGCCGCCGCCGCCTTTCTTTGCAGCGATGAGGCGTCCATGATCACCGGCGTCGCCCTGGAGGTGGATGGTGGACGCTGCATCTGAAAAAGCTTTGGCGCCGGTGTTGGCCGAGATCGAATCCCGCCGGGACGAGCTCACGGCGCTGACGCAGGACCTGATCCGTTTTCCCACCATCAATCCGCCGGGCGAAGCCTATACGCCTTGCGCCGAATATCTCGGCCAGCGTTTGGCCAGGCGCGGCTTCAAGGTCGAATATGTGCGCGCCGAAGGCGCGCCGGGCGACAGTGACAAATATCCCCGCACCAACGTGATTGCCCGGCGCGAAGGCGTGCGGCCCGGCCCTTGCGTGCATTTCAACGGCCATCTGGACGTGGTGCAGGTGGGTGCGGGCTGGACGGTGGACCCGTTCGCAGGCGTGGTGAAAGACGGCAAGGTCTATGGCCGCGGCGCCTGCGACATGAAGGGCGGGCTGGCATCCGCCGTGGTGGCGATGGAAGCGTTGCTGGATAGCGGCATGGCCCTGCCCGGCGCCATCGAGATTTCCGGCACGGTGGACGAGGAATCTGGCGGCTATGGCGGCGTCGCGTATCTGGCCGAGCGCGGCTGGTTTTCAAAGCCGCGCGTGGACCATGTCATCATTCCTGAACCGCTGAATGTGGACCGGGTCTGCATTGGCCATCGCGGCGTCTGGTGGGCGGAGATCGAGACACTGGGCCGCCAGGCGCATGGCTCCATGCCGTTCCTGGGCGACAGCGCCATCCGCCACATGAGCGCGGTCTTGGAAAAATTCGAACGCCAGCTTTATCCGGCGCTGGCCTCGCGCCATTCCGACATGCCGGTGGTGCCGGAAGGCGCGCGCCAGTCCACCATGAACATCAATGCCGTGCATGGCGGGCAGGAAGAAGGCTTTACCGGCCTGCCCGCGCCCTGCGTGGCCGATAGTTGCCGCATCGTGATCGACCGGCGCTTCTTGATCGAGGAAAAGCTGGCGCAAGTCGAAGGCGAAGTGAAAGCCATCCTGGAAGGGCTCAAGCGCGACCGGCCCGGCTTTGGCTACAAGCTGCGCGAGCTGTTCCATGTCGAGCCGACAATGGCCGATCCAGAGGGCCCCGTGGCCAGCGCCACCGCCAGCGCGGTGGAAAAAATCCTGGGTCGCAAGGCGCAGATTGTCTGCTCCCCTGGTACCTATGACCAGAAACATGTGGACCGCATCGGACGACTGAAGGAATGCATCGCCTATGGCCCGGGCGTACTTGACCTGGCGCACCAGCCCGATGAATGGGTGGGCATCCAGGACATGGTGGATTCAGCCAAGGTGATGGCAGTTGCCGCGGTGGATCTGCTGACGCGCTAGTGGCGGCGCGCCAGGCTGAAGCCGACCTTGTCGTCCATCCAGCGCGCCGAAATGGCCGACGCCACCGAGACGATAGCCCCGAACAACAGCGCGAAGGCGGTCCACAAGGTCACCATGGCTGCCGCTTTCCGCAGATTTTCCAATGCATCGCGGAAATGGATTTCGCCATTGCTGACGCGGGTCAGGGCGCTGGCGCTGGACAATCCGGTATCGCGGGACACCAAGTCGGCGATCGCCATGCGGTCATCGCCGGCCAGCGGCTCGCGGCCGGTCACCAGCAGGATGCGCGAGGCCTGCGCCTTGTCCGCGATCACAACCGGGTTGTTGGGGGCGCCCCGGAACATGGAATCCACCCAGTAATTGGAAATACCGGCATTGCCCATGCGCGCCGCGCCGCTTGATGCGGACATGGTAGGCACGGTGGCGGCCAGCAACAGCCCCGCCACCACCGCCAGCGACCACATCACAAAGCCGTGCGCGGCGGCGCGGAATTCTTCTTCCTTGGAGGTTTCCACTTCCGGCCCGATCAGGCGGCCCACCAGATAGCCGCCAACCGCAAAACCAAATGCCTGGGACGCGAAGAAATAGATGGCTCCCAAGGACAACATGACAGCCGGCGAGGTTCCGCGCGCGGCCATGGAAAGCCCGACGCCGCCGCCCAGGGCAAGAAGGAAAAAGCTGGTGGCAATGGCAGCCACGGCGCCCGCAGAGCAGATGCCCCAACTCAACCCGGCGCGGTCATTGGCGATGATGGTTGCGCTGTCTTCGGTCAAAACCGTGGTGGACATGTCAAACCCCCAGATTGCTTCATCCCGAAAACCCGCCCTGGCCTGTTTGGTTCCTTTTTCTTGCCGCCCCCGCAACCCTCCCCGCCGCTTGGCGTTAAAGGACGAAAGGGGAGAACTCCATGCGATCCGGATGTTTGTGGCTGTTGGGTGCGCCGATCCCGCTGATCATCATTCTTTGGTTGATAACCGGGCACGCTTGATGTGTCGGCGGCGTTCACTGCCGCCATTACCACGTAGCGCATCACGAACGCCGTCCACGAGGAAAGGTGTTCGCGGACATGCCGCGCCTCATCCCCTGCGAGCGGCTAACGGCCAGTCCTTGACCAGGTACAGGCCTGCCGCGATCACCGACAGGTCCAGCACGTAAAGATAGCGATAGTCACACGCCACCGACAGGAAGTAATAGCTCAAGCAATAAGCAAATGCGCCCAGCAGCAAGCCCATGATGGCGAAATCGGCGGCCTCCCGCCGCCGGTACAAAAGCAGCAGGCAGACAAGCCCGCCTAGCGCGAACAACGGATGGGAAAACAGCGGCGTTCCCAGCAACTTTCTTCCGTAACCCCTGTCCAGCCAGGAATCGCGGACATTGTATCGGCGCGCCAATTTCAGCTGCGATAATATATCCGGCTCCCCGTTCACGCCTACCACGAATGCAACGCATTCCTGGGGATGAAGCGAAAGTGCGACCCATTCAAAATCCGTCAACCGGACCTTGAGATAGGTGAGAGGGTTGGAAGAAACCGCGGCGCGCCATATCTGGCCCACTGCTCCTGCCTTGCCATTGGCAAGGGACAGGAACTGCTCATTATCAATCAGCGCGTCCTGTGATAGCGGCGCATAAAGCGCGGCCGACCGGGTCTGCATGAATTGCATCAGGCCGGGTGCTTCCTGCGCTTTTGGAATCGCCAGCTTGGGATCATGCTGCAGCATGCCGGCCATGTCATAGAGCTGCAGATATTCGATCTGGCGCGTCGCGCTGGTCGCATCGGAAGACCGCAACTGAAGCGCGAGACTGAAAGTGCCCGCCAGCAAAAGCACGGCCGCTGCGAAACTCGCTGTCACGGCTGCGGATGTCCGCCAGCCTTGGGCGCAGCCGGAGATCGCCGCCAGCGCCAGAGCCGCAAAAACGCAAACCACGAAGCCGTTCTGGCGCGACAGGATCACCAGCGAGAAAAGAAAGGCCGAAGCCGCCAGCCAGCCATAACGCCGAGCAGGCTTGTTCCATGTGCTGGCGGCGCAGGCCAAGCTCGCAAAAGCCGCCAGGCAGGCATTGGCGAAAAGCACGTCCTTCCAGACAATGCCCTGATACAGAAAAAGTTGGGGCAGTGCGCAGACGACCAGCACCGCCGGCATGGCCCACCAGGAGACGCGTGGTTTCAGCCACAAAAGTCCGATCAGCGATCCGAACGCCAGCGCACTGACGGCGAGGACATAGATCCCGGCGCCAACGGAAATGGAATCCGAGACGCCCAGCATCCAGGACATCACCGCCGGATGCCAGTTGGCGTAGCGGCCGTTGCGGCCCTCCAGCAGCTGCAAAATGGAATCGTAGGAAAGATGCCCTGGCAGGTTGGCGGCCAGCATGGCCATGAACCCCGCCATCAGGATCGCTGTTGCAGCGATCTGCGCAGACGGCAATCCCTTGTGTCTTCCGATCATGCTTTACCTGTAGCGCGACAGGGCCCCGCGCCGCATAGCGGCGCAAAAAATTGAATCGATCCCTGTGCGCCTTCAAACAATTTCTTCAATCGCCTTGGCGATTGAAGAAATGGTGGGCGCGACAGGGATCGAACCTGTGACCCCTTCCATGTCAAGGAAGTGCTCTCCCGCTGAGCTACGCGCCCCACCTGCAGACGGCATTTCTGCCCGCTCGGGGCGCTTTCATAACCGCCCGCTGGCCCAAAGAAAAGCGGCCTCAAAACCGGCCCAAAAGGCGCTTTTTTGCCCCCGAAAACCCTCAGGCGGCAGCCAGCATGCGCTCCACCTCGGCCACGATCTCGCGCAGGTGGAAGGGCTTGGACAGGATCTTGGCCTGTTTGGGCGCACCCGAGGACGGGTGCAAAGCCACGGCGGCAAAGCCGGTGATGAACATGATCTTGAGGGCGGCGTTCATTTCGGCGGCCCGTTTGGCCAGCTCGATCCCGTCCATGCCCGGCATCACGATGTCAGTCAGAAGCAGGTCGAAGCTGAAGCCCTTGATGCATTCATAGGCATCCGCCCCGTCCCCGAAATCGGTCACGGCATGGCCGGCGCGCACCAGGGCCGCCGCCAGGAACTTGCGCAGCGATTCATCGTCTTCCGCCAAAAGGATATGCGCCATAAGCCCCTGATTATTGAAGGAACAGCCTGCCCGCCCCCAATAAAGCCTATAAACCCGGACCGGTAAACGGCCCCTCGCATGGCTGGTTAAGGGCTTGGGGCGCGTCCCCGGGCATGGCAGATTGGCACCATGGCCTTGCCCCCCGAACCGGCACCTATTGCTGACAGCGCCCTGGCGCTGCTTCTGGCGGAACCCTTCCGCATCACCCGCCCGGCGCGCCAGACCCTGCCTTTCATTTTCGCCTCCCCCCATTCGGGGCGGCTCTATCCCCATGGCCTGATCGCCGCCAGCGCGCTGTCGCCGCTGATGTTGCGCCGTTCGGAAGACGCCTTTGTGGACGAACTGTTTTCCAGCGTCACGGCGCTGGGCGCGCCGATGATTTCGGCGCGTTTTCCCCGCGCCTATTGCGATGTGAACCGGGCGCAAAGCGAACTGGATGCCGGCATGTTCGCAGGCCCCCTGAACATGGTGGTAGACGCGCCGTCCCCCCGTGTGCAGGCAGGCCTTGGCGTCATTCCCCGCATCGTGCGCGATGGCGCGGAAATCTACCGCCGCAAGCTGGCGCCCGCCGAAGCCGAATTCCGTTTGGCCCATTTCTGGCGGCCTTATCACGCAGCCCTGGATCTGCTGGTGGAAGAGACGCTGGCCCGTTTCGGCGTGGCAGTGCTGGTGGATTGCCATTCCATGCCATCGGCCCTGTCGGTGCCGGACATCGTGCTGGGCGACCGCTATGGCGCATCCGCCGCACCGATGGTGACGCAATGGACGGAAGCGGCCTTTTCCGGTTTCAGCATGGCGCGCAACGCGCCCTATGCCGGCGGCTATACAACGGTGCGCCATGGCCGCCCTGACCGGCGCTGTCACGCGCTGCAGGCAGAAGTGAACCGGGCGCTGTACCTGGAAGAAGACACGATCCAGAGGAAGCCCGCTTTCGAGACCGTGCGGGCGCGCCTGGGCCAAGCGCTGGCGCAACTGGTGCGATTGGATGCCAGTGCGCTCGACACCCGCGCCACGCTCTCCCAGGCGGCGGAGTAGCCAGAAAAAAGGCCGCCCCGAGGGGCGGCCAAGTTCGGGGAGGAAACGCCCAACTGGGGCGGACAGCTTCGCCGTACAAACATCTAGCAAATACCGCGTTGCAACAATAAAGCTGCGGAATCGCGGCTGGCAAGTGAAACTTGAGACAAGTTGCGAAAATTTTTTGTAAGGAAAGCGCCGACAACTTTGCCGCCTACCCCATTTTTGGCCCTTTTGACTGTCCTTGATGTGCAATGCAGCATTGCGGACGCATTGCTGGAGCGGCCTCTTCATCATCCTGTCGCTGCCCTGCAACAACAGATTCGCGCAGACGCGCCATCTTGCCTCCAGACAGGGAGGCAACATGTCCGCCACAGGGCCAAGACCGCGCTGGTTGAAAGCGGCTGCGGGCTTGCCGATGATGCGGACCGATGCCCAACACCCAAGCCTTCTGCAATTCCTGTTCAGCCCTCCGGCGGAGCATCCATTCGCGCGACCGCGCCTGTTCGCGCGCCGCGCCATTGCCCTGCAGCCCAGCGCCATTCCCGGCGTGGCGGCGCATTTGAAAATCATGATCGTCACCGATGCCTGGCGGCCCCAGGTCAACGGCGTGGTGCGCACCCTGGAAGTGCTGGGCGAGGAATTGCGCGCCCTGGGCCACGACGTGCGTTTCGCAACGCCAGAAGGCCGCATAACCGTCGGCCTTCCCACCTATCCCGAAATCCGCCTGGCGCTGTTTGCGGGGGCGGCCCTGGAAAAAGAGATGCGCGATTTCGCGCCCGATGCGGTGCATATCGCAACCGAAGGCCCATTGGGCATGGCGGCGCGGCGTCTTTGCATCCGTCACGGCATTGATTTTTCCACGTCGTTTCACACTCGCTTTGCCGAATATGTGGCGGCGCGCTTTCCCCTTTTTCCCGCCGAACTTGTCTGGCGCTGGCTGCGCTGGTTTCACGGCCCCGCCAGCGCAATGATGGTGGCGACTGAAAGCTTGAAGCGCGAGATGGCGGCCAAGGGCTTCACCAATATCCGCCTGTGGTCGCGCGGCGTGGATGTGGACCAGTTTCACCCTGTCGGCGGTGCGTCGTTGCCCGATCAAAAGCCCCTCTGGCTTTATGTGGGCCGGGTGGCGGTGGAAAAAAACATCGAGGCTTTTTTGGACCTGGACCTGCCCGGCACCAAGATCGTGGTGGGCGACGGGCCGGACCGCGCCGTGCTGGCCGCCCGCTATCCCGCCGCGCGCTTCCTGGGCGCGCTGTCGGGTGAGGCGCTGGTTCGCGCCTATTCGGCCAGCACGGTTTTTGTCTTTCCCAGCCGCACCGACACGTTCGGGCTGGTGCTGCTGGAGGCATTGGCTTGTGGATTGACTGTTGCGGCCTATCCCGTGCCGGGGCCGCTGGACGTCTTGGGCGACGCCCCCGTGGCGGCGCTGGACGAAGATCTGGGCCGCGCCTGCCGGACGGCGCTGGCCATTGCCAATGCCGGAGTAGCCAATCCCCGGGCCTTTGCCCTGGAACGGTCCTGGCGGGCCTGCACAGTGCAATTCCTGCGCAATATTGTGGTCGAGCCGGATCAGGTTTAGGCCCGTTTTGGGGGCTTTTGGGGGCCGGACCCTTATGCCGGGGCCGGGACTGCGCTAGAAACACTGGTAAATCCGCAGGTTTCAGCCGCCATGCCGCCCTTGCTCCGCCCCCGCTGGGGCCTCAGCGCCAGAGAGTTTGCCTTTCTGGGCCTCACCATCCTGTTCTGGGCGGGGTTCGTGATCGTACTGGGCAAGGACACGTCCTGGGACTTCCGCAATTATCACTGGTACGCGCCCTACGCCTTCCTCAACAACCGCATGGCGATGGACGTGGTGGTGGCGCACCAGGCCAGCTACTACAACCCCATCCTCGACATTCCCTTTTACTGGCTGGCCACCCACACCCGTTCCTGGATCGCGCTGGGCGTGCTGGGGGCGGTGCAGGGCGCCAATGTGGTGCCGCTTTATCTGATCGCGCGCGAAGGCCTGACATTCGGAAACCAGCCCTTTGCAGACCGCAATTTGGCTGCGGGCGCGCTGACGCTGATAGGACTGGCGGGCGCTCAGACGCTCTCCAGTTTCGGCACCACCTATTACGACAATGTGATGAGCGTGTTTGTGCTGTCGGGGCTGGCCATCCTGATCGTCAAGCGCGAAGCATTGAAAACCGCGCCGCTGGGGCAAGCCGCCGCCATCGCTGGCGTGGCCGGACTGATCACCGGTTCGGCCATGGGCCTGAAGCTGCCCGAAATGCCTTTTTGCATCGGCTTTGCCGCCACCCTGGTGTCACTGGGCGGCGGCGTGAAGCGCCAGGCCGTGCGCCTGGTCGCGGGCGGCATTTGTGGCGTCTTGGGCTTTGCGCTGTTCAGTGGCTGGTGGATGCTGCACATGCAGCACCTTACCGGCAATCCGCTCTTTCCCTATTTCAACGACTATTTCCATTCGCCGCTGGCGCTGGATTCACCCTACCGCGACATGCGCTTTTTGCCAACGCATCTGTGGCGGCAGATTTTCTTTCCCGTGCTCTTCTCGCTGGACTGGCATGTGGCCGACGATCTGGGCTTCCAGGATATCCGCGTCGCCATCGCCTATTTCCTGGTGATCGGGCTGGGCGTGCTGGCGGCATTGCGCAAGACGGCGCGCGATCCCTTGATCCGCACCGACGTGATGGTGCCGCTGCTGGTATTCGTGGCGGTGTCCTATTTCGTCTGGCTGAAATTCTTTGCCATCTACCGCTACATCATTCTGCTGGAAATGCTGGCGGGCATCGTCATCGTGGCAGCAGTAGGCGCCTTTCCGCTGGCGCGGCGCACCCGCTACATGGCGCTGGCGGCCATCGCCTTTGCCGTGCTGGTGACGGCGCGCAGCGATTTCCTGGACCATGTGCCGCTTGGCGATCCCTATATCGAGGTGGCGCTGCCCCCCATTGCCGATCCCGCCCGCACCATGGTGGTGATGACGGGCGATGCGCCCATGGGCTTCATCGCCCCATCCTTGCCGCCGCAAATTCCTGTCCTGCGCATTGACGGCTGGATGGTGCAGCCCCGCGACGGCACCCGCATCACGGCGGGCATGAAGGCGCGGGTCGCAGCCCATCTGGACGCGGGCAAGCCGCTTTTCCTGATCGCGGACGCCACCGACATGGGCCGGGCCGCCAATGCCCTGACCGCCTATGGACTGGCCATACGCTGGACCGAGTGCCAGCAATTCGACACCAATCTGGGCGGCCTGTATCAATGGTGCCCCGTTGCGCGAAAGTAGCCCGACATGAATATCGCCGTCCTGGTGCCCTGTTACAACGAGGAAGCGGCCATCGCCACAGTGGTGCGCGATTTCAAATCCGCGCTGCCGGACGCCATCATCTATGTCTATGACAATAATTCGCGCGACCGGACCATGGCGCGGGCGCGGGAAGCCGGCGCGGTGGTGCGCAGCGAAACCCGCCAGGGCAAGGGCAATGTGGTTCGCCGCATGTTTGCGGATGTTGAAGCCGATATCTATGTGCTGGTGGATGGCGACGATACCTATGACGCCGGCGCCGCCAAGGACATGGTGGCGCGGGTACTGGAAACGGGCGCGGACCTTCTCACCGCCCGGCGCATCCACACAGACGCCGCCGCCTATCGCATGGGGCATGTGCTGGGAAACCGCCTGCTGACCGGCCTGACCGCCGCGCTGTTCCAGGTGCGGCTGACGGACATGCTGAGCGGGTACCGCATTTTTTCGCGCCGCTTTGTCAAATCCTTTCCCTTTACCGCTGAAGGCTTCGGCATCGAGACCGAACTGACCGTCCATGCCGTGCGGCTGATGATGCCCATGGCGGAGATGGACACCCGCTATAAGGAGCGGCCGGTGGGCTCGGTCTCCAAGCTCAACACTTGGGTAGATGGCTTTCGCATCCTGCGCACCATCGCCCACCTGGTGCGGGAGGAGCGCCCGCTGGTGTTCTTTACCGTGGCCTTTTTGATCCTGGCCGCCTTCTCGCTGTTCGTGGGAACGCCGGTGGTGAGCGAATATCTGGACACGGGGCAGGTGCCGCGCCTTCCCACCGCCGTCCTGGCCACCGGGTTGATGTTGCTGGCCTTTCTGGCGCTGACCTGCGGGCTGATCCTGGACATGGTAACGCGCGGGCGCTGGGAACAGAAGCGCATGGCGTATCTGGCGATCCCCGGTCCCCTCGACGTCAATCCCAAGCACGCTGACAAGCCGTGAAATTCCTGCATTGGCTGCTGCGCTTTTCCTTTGTGCGCTTCGCCATTGTGGGCGGTGCTGGCTATGTGGTGGATGCAGGCATGCTGGCGCTGGGCACTGGCGTGCTGAAACTGGAATTCGCGCCCGCCCGCGCCCTCTCCATCTTCATCGCCATGTGCTTTACCTGGATCGGCAACCGCTATCTGACATTCCCCGAAAGGCGGGCGCGGACGGTTTCTGGCGCGGCGCAGGAATGGCTGAAATTCGTGGGCGCCAACAGTTTCGGTGCGCTGGTCAATTTTGGCGTTTCGGTGGGACTGGTGCGCTATGCGCCCTGGCCCGCAAGCAATTATTTCGTGGCGCAGGCCTGCGGCGTGCTGGCCGGGCTGGTGTTCAATTTCACACTGTCCCGCGCGCTGGTCTTCAGGGCGCCTTCGGGCTTCCCACCCGCACGGACTTGATAACGGCATAGGCGCAAAGGCCCGGCGCCAGTTCCAGCCGCCGGGCAGAAGCAGCTGTGATGCGCGCCACCAACCGCGCCGTGCCCGCATGCATGTCCACATCGGCCCAGCGGTCCTGGAAATGCACGCTGGCCACCGTGACGGCCAAGATATTGTTGGCGCTGAGGCCGCGTGGTTCTTCCCTTGCGATCAATATTTCATCCGCCGCTATGCGAAGCCGCAAGACGCTGCCCACGGCCGAGTCAGCGGCGATCCACAGAACGCCGCCATCAAAACTGACTTCCGACAAGCCGTCCTGGGTCTTGCCGGTGACGCGCCCGTCCAGCACCGCGCCCAGCAGGCTGCCGTTATCCGAAAAGCCTGTCAGCATTTCTGCCGCGCTGCCCTGGCCCGCGACCTTGCCGTCATCCAGCATCACCACCCGGTCGGCCAATCGCGCCACTTCATCCCGCGCATGGCTGACATAGATCAGGGGAATCCTGGCGATATCGCGCAGCCGTTCCAGATAAGGCAAAATTTCGTCCCGCCGCGCCGCATCCAGCGCCGCCAATGGTTCATCCAGCAATAGGTAATCGGGCGATGACAGCAGCGCCCGGCCCAGCGCCACGCGGCTTTTCTCGCCGCC
This sequence comes from Alphaproteobacteria bacterium, assembly GCA_947465395.1. Classification (GTDB taxonomy): domain Bacteria; phylum Pseudomonadota; class Alphaproteobacteria; order Micropepsales; family Micropepsaceae; genus Rhizomicrobium. Next base: position 66,322 of record CANIAL010000008.1, read on the forward strand.
GGACAGGTTGCGGGGATGGCGCTTCAAAAACTTTTCCAACCCCAGCATCGCCACCATGCGCCCGATCTCGCCCAGGGGGACACGCACGGGCGCACGCCGCCAGCCGAACAGGAGATTCTTTTCCACGCTCATATGCGGGAACAGGCGCGCATCCTGGAACACCAGCCCGGCGCGGCGCTGTTCCGGCGGCACGAAAATATTTTTCGCCGTGTCCAGCACCGTGCGGCCGCCAATCACGATGCGCCCGGAATCGGGACGCGCCAGGCCTGCGAGCATGTGCACGATACTGGTTTTGCCCGCGCCCGACGGCCCGAACAAGGCGGTGACGCCGGTATCGGCGCTGAAGGCGGCATCCAGCGCGAATCCGCCGAAACGATGCTTGAGTGCGACATCCAGGCTCATGCGCGACGCTCAACACGGCGCATGATCAGTTGCGCCGTCAGCATGAAGACCAGCGCCAGCCCGATGGAAAGCGCGGACAGCCGCGCCGCCGCCGCTTCCCCACCCGGCGTCTGCAGGGCGGTGTAGATAGCCAGCGGCAAGGTGCGGGTTTCGCCCGGAATGTTGGAAACAAAGGTGATGATGGCGCCGAATTCGCCCAGGCTGGCGGCAAAGGCGGTGATAGCGCCTGCCACCAGCCCCGGCAACGCCAGCGGCAAGGTGATGTTGAACAGGCGGTCCCACAACCCCGCGCCCAAGGTGCGGGCGGCGTCATCCAGGCCGCGGTCCTGCGCCTCCAGCGCGATGCGGATGGCCCGCACCTGGAAGGGAAAGGTGAAAAGCATGGAGGCCAGCACCGCCCCGGTCCAGCGGAAGACCAGGGTGACGCCCAGCGTATCGTGCAGGAAAGCGCCCAGCCCGGCACGGGTGCCGAAGATGGTCAGAAGGATAAAACCCATCGCTACCGGCGGCAGCACCAGCGGCAAATGCACAATGCCATCCAGCAGGGTCTTGCCGATGAAATTGCGGCGCAGCAACAGGGCGGCGGCGGCGGCAAAAGGCAGCGACAGCGCCACCGCCACGGAGGAGATTTTCAGGCTCAGCAACAGGGCCTGGATTTCGTCCGGCGACAGCGATGGAATCGAAAATGGCATGTTTGCTCCCGGCTCTTTTATAGCCCATCTGGTGGATTTGGCGCGTGCCCCCGTTTAGGCTTTGGCCATGGCTGTACGGGGAAAAGCGATCTTGTTGGCGGCGGGGCTGGCCCTTGTCGCCCTCAATCCCGCCCGCGCCGACACCAGCTACCAGATCCGGTCATCGGGATGGTCCCCGGCGGATGAGCGCGGCTTTGGCGAATTCATCACCGCCATTGGCCGCTCCGGCTGCCGCAGCGTGGATGCCTGCCTGAACAGCCCCACCAATCCTTTTGCCGCCAACAACCCGCGCGGCTTTGTCTTCCGCGCCGACTGCGCCGACCTGCCCTATGTCCTGCGCTTCTATTATGCCTGGAAGCGGGGCTTGCCCTTTTCCTGGGTTAGCGATGTCAATCCCAATGGCCGTGCCCGCGACATCCGCTACACGGCGGGCGGCAACCGGGTGGCGGCGCGGCGAACGCTGCGCCCCGGCGCGGATGCCTTGCGCGTGCTGCAGGAACTGCGCGATTCGGTATCCTCCGCCACCTATCGCCTGCACCCCGACATGGAATATGGCGATTTCTATTCGCCCGCGCTGACACAGCGCGCCATCCATCCGGGCACCGTGATCTATGATCCCAACGGACACCTGGCCCTGGTCTTCGCCATCGAGGCGGACGGGCGCATCCGCTACATAGACAGCCACCCCGACAATTCTCTGACGCGCGGCTTTTACGATTTGCGCTTTGTGCGCGCATCCCCCGGCATGGGCGCTGGCTTCAAGAACTGGCGCCCGGTCCGCGATGGGCGGCTGGCGCGCAATTCCGAGATCGCCGATTTTTCGACCGCGCAATATTTTGGCACCGGCCCGCGTCCCGTGGATTCCGACTGGAAAAGCGGGCGCTTTGTCCTGAACGGCCAGGCGCTGGATTATTACGATTATGTGCGCGCTGCCTTGAGCGGTGGAAAGCTGAAATTCGATCCGGTGCAGGAGGTGGCCGACATGGTCAAATCCAACTGCGATGACCTGCACTACCGCGCCGACGCGGTGGTGGCGGGGCTTGAAGCGGGCTTGCAGAACCGGCCCCAGCCAGAGCGCCTGCCGCCCAACATCTATGGCACCGAAGGCGCGTGGGAGGATTTTTCCACGCCCTCGCGCGATGCCCGTCTGAAGGTGGCGTTTGGGAATTTGCGCGACGAAGCGCAGCGTTTCGTGGAGATGGGCCGGGCTGGTGATGCGCGGCTTCTGTATCGGGGCCGCGACCTGGTGGGCAACATGCTGGCTGCCTATGACGGGGCGGCGCGGGCCTGCCGCATAGATTATGTGAACAGCGATGGGCGCATGCTGAGCCTGGATTATGAGGTGGCGCGGACGCGACTGTTCGCCATGTCTTTCGACCCTTATCAATGCGTGGAGCGGCGCTGGGGCGCGTCTGGCGGCGAGCTGGCGAGCTGCCGCGATGGCGGCACGAAACGGGCCTGGTATGAAGCCGAGCAGCGCCTCCGCAACCAGACCGACCGAACCTATGAAGCCCGCATGGACTTCAGCCTGGACGATTTGCGGGCCGGCCGGGGCGGGGTGGCCAACGCGCCCGACACGGACGCGCGTCGCTATCTGCTGGCGCAGCGGCGCTGATCCCAAAAGAAAAAGGCGCCGGAAAATCCGGCGCCTTTTTAGCGTTTGGCGGTGAGCCTTACTTCTTGCTGTAGAGCGACCAGAGATGGGCGATCATCACCGTCTTGTCCGTGTCCGGACCCTTGATCGCGTCAAAGGTTTTGGTGGAAGCGGGCTTCTGGCCGGCCGAATACTGGGTCATGCCGAGACGGAGCTGGGCATCCAGCTTGTCGGTCACGGGCTTGGCCAATGCGGCCTGCAGGGTGGTGACGGCATCGGCGGCCTTGCCCATGCCCCACTGGGCTTCGCCGATCTTGACCAGGGCATCGCCATTGGGGGCGGCCTTGGCGGCGGCGATGTCCTTGTCCATGCTGGCGGCCTTGGCGGCGCTTTGCGTCTTGGCCAAGGTCAGGAGGCGCGTGCTGCGGTCGTCGCTGAGGACCTTGGCGGCCTGGCCCTTTTCCACCACGGCCTGGGCTTCGGCGGGATAGCCCATCTGCAAGGCCAACTGGGCCAGCAGGGTGTACTCATCCTTGCCGGCGATGGTGCCGGTCAGCATCTTGAGGCGATAGATATCCAGCGTGTCATGGTCCGCCATGCCCTTGCTGCGCTCGGACAGCTTGAGCAGGTCGCTCCAATATTCCGTCTTGCCGGTGTGCGAGACCAGGGTCTCCAGGGCTTCGCGCTGGGTGACATCGTCGCCCGCGTCATAGGCGCAGCGCATCAGAAGCATCTGGGTGGCGTCGCCGCCGGCATTGCCCAGGGTGCCCTTGATGTAGCTGATGCAGCCCTTCTTGTTGCCCGACAGATAATAGGCCTGGGCGATGACCTGCATGGCCGAAGTATCAAGAGCGCCAGACTTTTTCAGCATGTCGGCGTCGGCGATGACATCGGCATATTTCTTGGCGGCATAGTCATTGGCGAACTTCGCCTTGGCGCCGGCAGCGCCGCCGATGCTGGCATCGCCGGACTTCACGCCGATATAGCTCTTCATCTGCGAGATGATGCCGGTTTCTTCAGGCGTCATGCCGGAAACGGCTTCCGCCTCGTTCACCTTGGCCATGGCGGCCTTGTAGTTGCCGGCCGCGGCCAGGGACTTGGCTTCGGACAACGGGGTGCCGACCGCGGCGCGGATGGCGGCCGATGCCGGAACGGTAAGGATGGCGCCAGTGGCCATCGCGGTACCCAGGAAAGCGGCCGTCAAAGCCGCACGCATTTTATTGGCAGTCATGACAACCTCACTCCAAAAAAAGTGAAAAGCGCGCGGCAGTACCGCGCGCATTCCACGCGGGAACACCCCTCACACCCTAATTATACTGGTCAACCCCGGTAAAACCAATATGGGTCACGCCCAGGCGCTGCGCGTCGGCAAGCACTTCGGCGACCTTGTCATATTTGGCCAAACGGTTGGGATTGAGATGGATTTCCGGCTGCGGGTTCTTGGTCGCAGCGTTGGCGAAGTACGAGTCCATCGTACCACGATCCACCGGAGAACCGTTCCAGGTGATCGTGCCGTCAAAGTCCACGCCCAGTTCCACCGATTCCGGAATAACCGTCGGCGGCGTCTGGTTGGGAGCTGGCATGTCCAGCTTCACGGCGTGGGTCTGGGGCGGCAAGGTCAGCACCAGAAGAGTAAGAAGCACAAGCATGACGTCGATGAGCGGGGTGGTGTTCATTTCCACCATCACTTCGTCTTCGCCGCCTGCATCGCCAACACTCATAGACATGAGAAAGCTACCTTCTCTGGATTAACGGGCGCGCCCGAAGGCGCGCGCCGTAATTACTGCGGGGGAAGTTCAAAGCCCAGGGGTTGGGTCAAGAAGCCGACTTTTTGAATGCCGGCCTGCTGACAGGCAAGGATCACCTTGCCCACCGCCTGGAAACGCACTTCCTTGTCACCACGAACATGCACTTCCGGGAAAGGCTTGTTTGCCTTCTGTGCCGCATAGAGCGCGTTCACCAGGCGATACCGCAGGGTGACCGGATCCACGGGAACCTTCTCCATGTCCCAGTAGGAATTTTCCTTGGCATCCACCGAGATGATGATGTTCTCCGGCTTCGTGACCGTCACAATGTTGCGGTATTCGGGAAGAGCGACCTTCACAGAATCCACAACCACCGGGATGGTGACCAGGAAGATGATGAGCATCACCAACATGACGTCCACCAACGGCGTGGTGTTGATGGCGACATTCAGTGGTGCGTCATCGTCCGCGATGGCGTGTTCAACATTGATAGCCATTTCGTAATCTCCAACTCTTAAACGACTGGCTTACTTGCCCTTGGAGATCAGGTAGCTCTGCAGGTCGCCCGAGAAGGCGCGCAGCTTTTCGACGATGATCTTGTTGCGGCGAACCAGGTAGTTGTAGAGCAGCACCGCGGGAACCGCCGCCACCAGACCCAGGAAGGTCATGATGAGAGCTTCACCCACCGGGCCGGCAACCTTGTCGATCGAAGCCTGACCGGCGACGCCGATGGCGATAAGGGCTTGCAGAATGCCCCACACCGTACCGGCCAAACCGATGAACGGCGAAACCGAACCCACCGAAGCCAGGAAGGCGACGCCGCCCTGCATGCGGGCATTGGCGTCTTCAAGCTGGCGGGAGAGCTGCATGCCGATCCAGTCATTCATGCCGACCAGCGAATTGCCGGACGAGGCGCGAACGCCGCTTTCGGCAATGGCGCGGAACACGGAGTTCTTGGGCAGCTTGTCAACGCCTTCGCTGATGGTCGCCGCGGTCCAGAACTTCTTGTCGACCAGCTTGGAGTGATTGAGGATACGGGCCTGGTCAATGTACTTGGTGATGAAGATGTACCAGGTGCCGATCGACATGATCAGCAGCACGACCATGATGAAACGGTCAATCAGCGAACCTTCATTCCACAGATGGGTAATACCATAGGGGGTCGCCTGGTCAGCGGCATTCACCGGACCCTTGGCGCCGTCGGCGGCAGGAGCGGCGGCAGCTTCCGGAGCGGGCGCAGCAGCGGCGTCCGGAGCGGCAGGAGCAGCAGCGGCATCCGGCGCAGCGGCACCCGGCGCCGACATGGCGGGGGCAGCAGGAGCCGCAGTTTGGGCAATCGCCGAGCCGAAGCTGAGGCCCGACAGAAGGACGATGGCGGCCGCGATCGTCAGATATCTAGAAGTCATTTCTCTTACTCCATGTAAACAGATTGGTGGTTAGTGATGCTTGGTATTCAGAAAATTACTGGGCGTTCTTCAGGTCCCATTTGACGGAAATCAGCGTGGTCGCTTCAACCGGCTTGCCCTCGCGGGTGGGCGGCAACCAGCGCCAGTGGCTCTTCACATATTCCACGGCGGCGGCGTCCAGGCGGTCGAAGCCGCTTGTCTTTTCCAGGGCGGCGGCGGTGACCTGACCGTCAACACCGATGGTGACCTTGATGATGGTGGTGCCCTGTTCGCCCAGACGCAGCGAGATGCTGGGATAGGGCGGAATGGAATGGGTGCGTTCAACCGACTTGAGTTCGGTCGGGGCCACCTTGACGGGCGGAGCCGGCGGCGCGATGGCCACGGGCGGAGCCTTGGGCGGCGCTTCGATCGCGAATTCCGGCACCACCGTGGTCTGCGGCGGCGGGCGGATCAGATCCGGCGGCGGCGGCGGCGGCGCCTTGGGCAGGACTTCCTGCTTTTCGACGGTCGCGTTCAGCGCGGCCAGTTCTTTTTGAATTTGCTGGTGGGCCAGGCCCAGGACGAGAGCGAGAACCGCCAGCCCCTGAATGCCAATGGTGATGGCCAGGCTGATAGCCTTACTCTTCTTGGAGACGGCAGTCATATTCTGCAGGTCGTGGTTGGGGCGTTCCATGTGTTCTCGCTCACTAGACAAACTAAAACCGGCATTTACGTGCCGGCCACGGACTTAACGATCGGATGAGACCTGTAATACTCCCCACCCGGCGCCATTGGACTGGCGCTCTTTGTGATGTCTTTAAAGCAATGGTACTCGCCCTTTGCAAGAGGGGTATCATTTTTACGCAGGTCATCGCGCCGCACCCTTTGGTCCGCGCCCAAGTCATGACCCCTATCACATTCTCATTCTTCGCACATGCAGCATAAATTGGTGGGCGCCAAAAACATGGTAACCGGCTCGAATCCCCCATGATTCAATCCATTGCCGACAAATGGTCTGTTCAAAAATGCGCCGCAGCAAAGCGGCAATACAGAGGCAGGTTGAAGCTGCCGGTTCCCGCCCAAAGTCTTTTTTGGAGTTTTGCGGCGAAAAAATATCCACGCTCCTTTATTTCTGGGAATGCTCCAAAAGCGGGGCTGAAAAAGGCGCCGATTCTTGGCCCTGAGGAGACCCAATGCGCCAGCACACCGCCGACAGCACAGCCCCCGAGCCGATGAATTTTGGTTCCGACAACGCCTATGGCGCATTGCCGGAGGTCCTGGCGGCGGTGATGGAAAACCAGACCGGCACCCAGCCGCCTTATGGCAATGACGCGGTCACGAAAAGACTGACCGATGTCTTCAGAAAATTGTTCGAGCGCGAGGTGGCCGTGTTTCCCGTTCTCACCGGCACGGCGGCGAATGCGCTGGCGCTGGCAAGCATCGTGCTGCCGCATGGCGCGGTGCTGTGCCATGAGGAAGCCCATATCCTCACTTCGGAATGCGGCGCACCGGAATTCTTCGCGGGCGGCGCGCGACTGGTGGGCATGGCGGGCGATGACGGTAAGCTGACGCCGCAGGGCCTTGCCGCAACGCTATCGAACATGGACCGCGGCAATGTCCATGCCGTGCAGCCGCATGCGGTCAGCATTTCGCAGGCCAGCGAGCTTGGCACCGCCTATTCCCTGGCCGAGCTGAAAGCCATTGGCGACTGGTCGCATGGGGAAGGATTGAAACTGCACATGGATGGAGCACGTTTCGCCAACGCCATGGCGCATCTGAAATGCCCGCCCGCCGATGCCACCTGGAAATGCGGCGTGGATGTCCTGTGCTTTGGCGCCTCCAAGGCCGGCGCCATGGCGGCCGAAGCGGTGGTGTTTTTCAATCCTGCCGATGCGCGCGATTTCGAATATCGCAGGAAGCGCACCGGTCATCTTGTCTCCAAGATGCGCCTTGTCTCCGCACAACTTGAAGCCATCGTGAAAGACAATCTGTGGCTGACAGCCGCCACGCACGCCAACGGACTGGCCACGCGGATCGCGGCGGGCATCGCACGCACGCCGGGCATTCGCATTGCAGCCCCCGTGGAAACCAACATGGTCTTTGCCGAAATGCCGGTAGAGACAGCGGCGCGGGCCAAATCGGGGGGCGCGATCTTTTATGAATGGGGCGCGCCCCAGAACGGCCGCGTACTCACGCGCCTGGCGACATCCTTCGCCACGCCGGACGCGCATGTGGCGCGGCTGATCGAATTGCTAAACGATTAGACTAAATGCGGCCCAACAGAGTGATCGTGCCGACCTGGGTGGTGGAGCCGTGATTGCCACGCACCCAGTCATAATGCACGCCCAGGTGCCAGGTGTCGGTGCCCGCACTGAGGCCCACGCCCACCACCGCATTGCCGGTGTCCGGGTCAGGCCCGACATACGTAAAGGCATTGCCCGCCGTGGCCAGGCCGCCGGTTGATGCGAAGCCCGCCCGCAGCTTGGTGGGCGAACTCACCAGGTCATAGCGATAGGCAAGCCGCAGGTCGGGCGTGAAATTGGCGCCCAGCGCATGGAAGTTGCCGCGGAAGTCGCTGCCCAGCGCGACGCGGAGGGAATTGGCATAGTTGGGCGCGACCTGCAGGTTGAAGCCGTCGCCGCCGCCATTTTCCGTATAGCCTTCTTCGCGGCTGATCAGCCCGTCGAACGAGATATGCGGCAGCACTTGCAACAGGCCGTAATTCAAGTTGACGCCGCCCGTGGCGCCAAAGGCGCCCAAAAGGCCAGCGCGCTTGCCCGCGGCTTCGCGCGCTTCATCACCGATCACGATGTCGCGATAGCCCTTCAAGGTGCCATAGCCAACGCTGGCGGTGGTATCCAGGAAGACGTGGCGGCCATGCCAGTCAGTATAGCCCGTCAGCATGTACCATTGCTCATTGGTCTTACTGGCACGCGGCAGGCTCTGGGTGACATCGCCCGAATAATAGGACAGCGCGCCGCCATACCAGCCGCCGCCGGCGGAGCCTGCATCCATGCCCAGCACGAAGCCGAAGCCGTGATCCTTGTAGGCGGTCAGGGAGCCGTCGGCATTCACCCGGCCCTTGTTGTTGATGTTGGCGTAGAACTCCTCGCCCCACAAAGTCAGCTCGCCGGCTTCCTTGGCATAGGAGCGCAGCACGCGCTGTCGTGCCGCCACCGGGCCGCTGGCCTGGTCGGTGATCATGATCAGCACCTGGCGGGTGCCGCCGGAGGCATCGGGCGCGAACTGGGAAAAGACCTGCTGCGATTTCTGCTGCGAGGCGGCGATGTTGAGGCCGCTGGTGGGCTGGCCGTTGATTTTATAAACGCTGAGATTGTTGGCGATGGCCGCGCCCAGGCGGGGATCGTTGCCCAGCGCCGCAACAATGTTGGGGAACAGGGCATAGGCGTCGCCCGTCAGGCCCAGGCCCGCGGTGCCGTCGGCATTCTTCAGGCCCGGCGAACGGGGCAGGAGATTGAGGTTCAAGGTCTGGAAGCCGCCCGCCGCTGTTCCCAGGGTCAGCGGCGTAGGCGCCACCGATGTGGGTTCATCCGGATTGGCGGGAGATTCAAACAGGAACGGCACCTGGGTCTTCAAGGTGGCGTTGATGGCGTCAATGACTGTCACCTGATTGGCAATCAAGGACGGCGTCTTGATCAGGGTGATGGTCTGCACGCTGGGACTGTTGAGACTGGCCGCCGTGCTGCCCGATGAAAGGAACGAGCCGAACTGCAGGCCGACCTTGGAATTGACTTCCAGGGTGGCGCTGGTTTGCGCCTGGATCACCGGGGTGACGGAGTTGTTGTTCTGCTGGGTGATGGTCAAGCCCAGCGTGCCGCCCGTGCGCACCGTAAAATTGTTGGCGTTCAGCGTGGGGACTGCCGCGCTGGACGACACAAACAACTGGCCGTTATTTTCCACCTGCACGTCCAGGCCGCCGGGAGCCGCCTTTATGACGCTGTTGACATAACCGAAGCCGCCCACGTCAAGCTTGTTGCCGATACCCGAGCCGAAATCGATCAGGTTGACATCGGCGACGGGGTGCAAGCCCGATGGGTTGGACGTGATGCGCCCTGCCACGGTGGCAAAGAGATTGGGCGTGTTGGTGAAGGCGCTGCCATTGACCAGCGTGATGGCGGCGTTGGCGTTGCCGGTATTGTCACCCAGCCCCGTGCCCGTGGTGTTGCCGACATTGCCGACATAGAGCTTGTTGTTGCCGCCGCCGGAATTGAAAAGCACATCGCCTTCGATCAGGGCGCTGTTGTTGATGGTGGTGCCACCCGTGTTGCCGCCCGACAGGTCAATGGCGCGGGTGACGTTGATGACATAGGGCGCCGCCGCCGCGGACGGCGTCAGGACTGTAGTGCGGGCGGAAATGCGCCCAGCATTGTTGATGAATTTCACGCTACCCGACGTGTCCTGGATGGCGACGGCCGACTGGATGAAGATCGAATAGGCATTGGCCACTCTGGCGTCCGGGGAGATGGTGAGCGTGCCGATCTGGGCGGTGATGCCGCCATGCGCCAGCACGTCGATCTGGGGCACATTGGCCTGGGCGCCGATGGCCAGGCCCGTGGCGATGCCGCCGCCCAGTCCGCTGACGCCGGCCGCGATAGTGCCCTGTGTAAAGCTGTTGCTACTGATGGCCTGGCCCTGCACCACAAAGCGCGGCACGGTCGTGAATGCGCCTATGTAGAAAGCAGTTGCGCTGAGATTAGTCGAGGTGGTGGCTTCTTTGGAAAAGGAATTGACCTGGATGCTACCGGTGTTGAGGAAGCCCACCTTGGCGGTGTTTAGGACGCCAGGTAGCGCGCCCTGGCCGGCGGGATTGGCGGCGGCGCTGGCGGAACTGAGATAAGTGAAATTGGTCGCCGAAGAACCCTGAATGGCGAAACCCACCGAACTTATGTTGGGGTCCGTGGGCTGGCCGGTGATGGTACCGCGGTTGATCACCGAAAAGCCAGGATCAACGGAATCATCCTTAGTGTTGATGGGGCCGATAATGACCGGGCCCAGCACGCTGGCATTGGTGCTGGTGACGCTGCGCGAAGGGTCGATCAGCACGGTGGGCGAAAATATAGTACTGGAGATGTCGCCATTACTAACGATGCTGGCACTGACAGTGGAACCGTTGGAAGTGGCGGGGCCGCTATTCAGGAAACCGCCCGCGATGGAATTGGCAATGGTGACGGCAGAGCCGCTTTCCACATTGCCGCCCTTTCGGTTGGGGCTGTAGGTGCCGGTGGCAGTGATGGCGCCCGCATTGGTAAAGCTGCCGAAAGAATTGGCCACCGTGCAGCCTGAACCAGCGCCGGGGGCGCAGGCGCTGATGGCGCCCAGGATGGCAATGCCGCGGCCCTGGTTGCCTTCCACATTCAGGGTAGAGCTAGAGGAAATCCGCACATTGCCATTGACGGCGCCGTCAATTTCGATGGCGGTGGTGCCAGACTGCTGCGAATTCTTGGCAGGTGTGAGCGACATGGTGCCGCCTAGGTTTATGTCGCCGCCGACGGTAGTGCCCTTGGTCAGCGCAAAAATATAGGCATTATCGCCCTCCACGACGAAGGTGGAGCCGGAATTGGCGGCGCTGCCAAAAGTGGTGACGAACGGCACCAAGCTGATGGAGCCAAAATAGGTATGGCCGCCATGGACCAGGATGCCGGTCTTGCCGCTGCCATTGCCACTCAGATCCACGCTGCCAATATTTACTAGGCCATTGCCACTGGGATTGAGGTCGCCTGCGGCGGTGTCAATATCGAACCCGATGGCGCCGTCATTTCCGGTGTTGGAGATCGCGCCGGAATTGGTGACGAAGTTGCCGCTATTGAAGATTACGGCCGGCCCAAGCTGGCGCATACTGATGCCGCCACTGGCGTCAATCGTCAAATCGCCGGTGGTGGATGTCGACTGGGTGGTGTTGACGGTTTTGGAAATCTCGGTGGCGGCCGAAACGGCACGGCCCGCGAAAGGCGTCGCCAGCAGAGCGGCCGCAGCGGCGGACAGCATCAGGCGGTGCTTGGTCAAAATCCAACCTCTTAATTATGTGTCACCGGCCGGGGCCGCCGAATAACCGATTCCGGGGTTCATGGCTGGGCGAAAGCCAGCCCGGCTGCCCGAAAGCGGCCAGAACCCGTCCCGGCCCGCCTTTGTACCCGCCCAGCGCCCCGGTTCAACAGCAAATTTTGCCTTTTTAATCAGGTGTTAGCCCGGTCAGGGCCAGAATGGCCGGTGAAAAATGCTTAACCCGAGCGCCCGTCCATGACCAAGGCCCGCCACACCGGCTCTGCCAAGCTGACCCAGAAGGATGTCAGCGCCGCGGTCGCGCGCCATGAGATGCTCTATTCCGGCCGTGTTGGCGGGGCGCGGGCTACCTTTGCCTTCTGCGACCTGTCGGGCCTGGACCTGGCGGGACGGAACCTTGCCGATTCCGATTTCACGGGCGCCATCCTGGAGGAAACCAATTTTTCCGGCGCGCGCCTGGATTCAGCCAGCTTTTTCGGCGCCGACCTGCGCCGCGCCAATCTTTCCAACGCCAGCGTCCGACGCGGCGACCTGCGCGGCGCTTCCCTGCGCGGCGCCAACATGATCGGCACGGATCTGTATGAAGCCGATTTCCGTGAAGGCACGATTGCCGAGAAGGACCGCTACGGGAACCTGAAAGTCCTGCAGCATGACCTGGGTCCGTCGGAACTTCCTTCGGCCATGCTCAATTCCGCCAACCTGGAGCGCGCCAAGATGACGGGCGCCATGGCAGTACAGGCCGATTTCACCGATGCGGTGATGAAGGGCTGCCGCCTCACCCGCGCCAATTTGCGCCAGGCGCGGCTGTCGGGCGCCAACCTTGAAAATGCCGACCTGTCAGGCTGCAATCTAACCGGCGCGGATCTGGGCGGCGCGATTCTGATTGGCGCGCGGCTGGACCTTGCCAACACCCATGGCGCGGATCTTTCCAAGGCGCTGATGGAAGTCAGCGCGCCCGATCCGGTGGAAACGCTGCGCCTGGAAGATTTGCTGGAAGCCCATGGCCGCTGGGCCGAGACGGATGGCCGCGAAGGCCGCCCCGCTGATTTCACCGGCATGGATTTGCGCAATGTGAAGAAGCTGGCGCACCGCACGCTCACGGCGCTGATCGCGCCGAATGCGCTTTTATACGGCGTCAATCTGGAAGGCGCCTCGCTCCAGGGCAGCAACCTGGCGGGCGCGGATTTGCGTTCGGCCAAGCTCAGTGGCGCGGATTTGCGCGGCGTCAATTTCTCGGGCGCCAAGCTCAACCATGCCGATCTGCGCGATGCCAAGCTGGGGCCGCTGCTGATTTCCGACGCCAGGCTGTTGCCGGCGCGTCTGGACAATGCTGAAGCCCGCTATGCCGATTTCCGGGGCGCGGATTTGCGCCGCGTGCGCATGGGCGGCAGCGATCTGTCCTATGCAAACCTGACCGGTGCGGACATCCGCGACACCGACATGGCAGGTGCGGAGCTTTCGGGGTGTAAACTTCCGCTCCAATTTGCCGATGCGGCCACTGCTTAAGCGGAAACCACGCCCGCCCTTGCCGTCTTGCTTCGGATGAACTGACCCAGCCGGGACAGCGATACCGCGGCTTCGTTTGAACCAGCGTCCATCTGGAAAAGATGGCCCATGCGGTCATAGATTTCCACGCTCACAGGCGTCTGGGCTTCCGCGGCGCGGTCACCCAGCTTGGACGCGTCATCGCGCAATATCTCTGTCGCGCCCGCATGCACCATGATGGGCGGAAAATCCTTGAGGTTGGCGAAGGCGGGCGAAGCATAGGCGTCGGCGGGATTGTTCTTTTTCAAATAATGCCGCGCGCACTGGAACAGCGTCTCCCAGTCCAGCGATGCGTCCGCGTCCTGGTTGGTGAGCAGCGACCAGCCCGACAGGGTCAAATCCGCCCAGGGCGACAACGCCACCAGGCCCGCTGGCATGGCCAGCCCGGCATTGCGGATGGCCAGCGCCACGGCAAAGGCGAGTCCCCCGCCCGAACCGTCACCGGCCAGGACAATGCTTTGCGCAGCGACGCCAGATGCCAGCAGCGCACGATAGGCATCTATGCCGTCGCGCACAGGGGCGGGAAACACACAGTCGGGCGCCAGGCGATAGCGCACGGCAAAGGCAGAGGCCTCCCCCGCCTCGGCCAGTTTTCCGATCAGGGCGCGGTGGCTTTGCGGCGATCCCGCCAGAAAGCCGCCGCCATGGAAATACAGAAGTGTGCGGCCGGGGGCGGCGCGCGCATGGCGCGTCCATTCGCCATGGATGGGCCCAAGCTGGCCGGGCTGGAACTCCAGCGCCGCCGATGGCTCGCCCAGCCGCGCGAACACGCTTTCAAAACGCGCTTTCAGCGTCTCAAGGTCGCCCACGGGGGCCTTGCGGGTCTGGGTCCATAACGCCATGGCCCGAGCCTAGCAAAAGCGGCGTCAACATAAAGAGCCACCGGCGAAGAGTGCCCCCGCCGGCGGTGGTTTGTGCTTTTACGGTTTACGCGATCAGGCCGCCTTTTGGACCGCCTTGATCACCGGGTCATTGCCATTAATCGCAATGCGGCGGGGCTTTTTCTCTTCCGGCACGATGCGGGTCAGCGCGATGCGCAGTAGTCCGTTTTCCAGCACGGCGCCGGTCACTTCCACATGTTCGGCAAGCTGGAAGCTGCGGGTAAAGGCGCGCCCGGCAATGCCCTGGTGCAGGTAAGCGGGCTTGGCCCCATCTTCTCGAGACAGGTCGTCGCGCTTGCCGGTGACGGTGAGGACGCCGTCATGGACCTCGATGCCAAGGTCCTTTTCGGCAAAGCCGGCCACGGCCACAGTGACGCCGTAATTATTCTCGTCGGTACGCTCGATATTGTAGGGCGGATAGCCCTGGGCGGTATCGGCGCTGTCGAGCAGGTCCAGCAGCCGGTCGAAGCCGACGGTGGTGCGGAAAAAAGGCGAATAATCGAGACGCATGGTGACAACCTCCAAAAAAGCGTTGTTGCCGCGCCCACAAGAACGCGGGCTCAGGTGCGGATCGCCCCCGGAACAGGCCAGAGATAAGGCGGGCAAAATTGCCTTCAAGGCGCTGGCCCTCGCAAAAATTTGCGGCTTCGACCCTTGAAAAATGCGGCTTGAAGAATAGAGGTGGCGCATGGTTCCGGCCGCACAATGTTTCACGCCCATTGCCGTCAGTGACGCGGGCCCACGCCTGCGCTGCGGGGTGTTCGAGGTGGAAGAGGCGCGTGGGGTCTGCGTCCTTCTCAACGGCCAGACCGAGTTCATCGAGAAGTATTTCGAGGTGATTGACGAACTCCGCCAACGCGGCCTTGCTGTGGTGGCGATGGACTGGCGCGGCCAGGGTGGATCACAGCGGCTCTTGCCCGATCCCCTGAAAGCGCATGTGGAGGATTTCGCGCATTATGATTCCGACCTGGACGCGCTGATCGAAAAGCTGGCGCGCCCGCTGGCGCAAAAACTGGGCGTTCCCATGCTGGCCATGGCCCATTCCATGGGCGGGCATCTGCTGGTGCGCCGGTTGCATGACCGGCAGGGCGAGTTCGCCTTTGCCGCCTTGTGCGCGCCCATGATCGTGATCCAGCCACGCGGCACGCCCTGGTGGGTGGTGGAAAAGCTGTCGCGCTTCATCAATCGCCATGCGCCTTCCACCGAATTCGTCTGGGGCATGGCAAAGCGCGACCAGCGCACGCTTCCCTTTGCAGCCAATATCGTGACGTCGGACCCGTTGCGGTATGCGCGCACCCGCGATTTCCTGATCGCCCATTCGGACCTGCGGGTAGCGGGTCCTACCTGGGGCTGGCTGGGCGCGGCGCTGGGCTCCATCGCGCTGCTGCATTCCGACGGCTATGCCGAAGCCATCACCACGCCGACATTGCTGCTGGCAGCGGGCCATGACCAGGTCTGTGACAGCGATGCCCTGGCCCGCTTTGGCGCGCGCATGCCCAATGCCCGCCTGGTTTGCATCGCGGGCGCCGAGCATGAAATCCTGATGGAGCGCGATGTCTTCCGCGCCCAGCTCTGGGCTGCACTTGACGACTTCATGGCAGACATAACGAAACGCCCCCGCGTTTGAGCGCGGGGGCGCTGGTTCCGAAAACTTTCGGTCCTATTGCTGGACCGGCTGCTCCGGAACGATCTGGCCAGTGGCCGGGGGCGTAGCGGATTGGGGCTGCGCCTCGGTGGGAGCGGCAGGCGAAGGGGTGGCCTGCTGCTGCGGCTGCTGGATGGCCGGGACCGGCTGGGTGTCGGTCTGGTCCGGGGTCGGCTGGATGATGGTGTCAGGCGCAGCCGGGGTCGGCAATGCGGCCACCGACGAAGACGGGGGCGCCGGCGGTGTCGGCAGTTGCTGCGCCATGTCATTGGGCGTGGTCGCCATCGCATCAGCCGGAGCCTCCTTGGGCACCTTCACGCGGGGCGCAGCAGAAAGCCGCGTGGGCGCAGGCGTTGCCACCGGGGCAGAAGCCGCCACGTCCGGCGCGGCCGATGAGGCGTCCGGCGTGGTTGCCTGTTCCGCCAGCTGCGGCGCAGGCGCGGGCGGCGGCGCCTTGGCGATCACCTGGACGGGCGCGGCCTGCTGGGGCTGATGCATGTAGGTCGTGTAGCCATAGAAGCCGGCAGCGCCCAGCAACAGGGCAGCGGCGACGCCGCCCAGGATCATGCCGCGGCTGCTGGATTCGTCTTCTTCCTGTTCTTCCATCTTGTGAAAGGCGGCCATGTCCGCAGTTTCGTCATGGATGATGACGGGTTCGCTGATGAAGCCATCTTCGCGGTCTATCGTGCGAATCGCTTCGTAACGACCGGTTTCGGAAATCGGAGCGGCATCAGAGCCGGTCCAGATACTGTCGCGCATGTCTGCCATTTCAAGTCCCTGCCTGTTCGGATTGCAGAGAGAAAACGGCCGGTGTCTGAATTTGGTTGCGATATCTTTGTAAGAAAGGCCACTTTAAGGCAGCAAAATGGCACCTTGCCTTACTTCAACAGTTCCATGACTTGCTCGTGCAACGCCCTGTCGCCAACGGCCAAAATGCTTTTGCCGGAAATCGGCGTGCCGCCGTCCCAGGATGTAATGACGCCGCCCGCCCCTTCAATCAGCGGCATCAGGGCGGCCACGTCCCATTCGTGAAAGCCCGCCTCGATGATCACGTCCACGAAACCCAGCGCCATGGCCGCGAAGAGATAACAGTCGCCGCCATAACGGGTGAGGCGCGCAGCCTTGCTGACACGCTGGAACGCGGCGGACTGGTCCGCCGTGAAATAAGACGTGCCGGGATCGGTGCAGCAGACCACTGCGTCTTTCAATTCGGCGCAGGCGCGGGTCTTCAAGAGCGTGCGCTTTTCGCCCTCGATCAACACGCTGCGGCCATTCACGCCAAGAAATCGTTCGCCCAGCACCGGCTGGTCCAGGATGCCCAACACCGGCGCGCCGTCTTTTTCCAGCGCAATCAAACAGCCCCATTCATGGCGCCCGGTGATGAAGGCGCGGGTGCCGTCCACCGGGTCCAGCACCCAGCGCCAGCCGGATGTGCCCTGCTTCTCGCCATACTCTTCGCCCAGGATGGCGTCGTCGGGACGTTCGCGGTCAATGATGGCGCGGATGGCGCGCTCGGCGCCCTTGTCCGCTTCCGTCACCGGGTCAAAGGCATGCACGCCCTGCTTGTGCGTCACCGCAATGGGGCTGCGGAAATGCGGGCGGATCACCGCCCCGGCCGCGTCGGCCAGCCGGTGTGCAAAGCCGATCAGTTTCTCGTCCACGCTCACCTGTCCCCATCCTTTCCACGCGCCGTCACGCAAAGGCGGCGCGAAAACGCCTGCGCCTGTCCGCGCGGCGCGCCGCGCGCCGCGGCACAGGCGCCCGCGGAATAGCGGGATTTGCGTGCCCTTCGGCAAGATAATTGTGCGGGGTGAAATAGCCCCCCCTCCCCACCCCCGAACCGGGGGCCACGCAAAAGCCTGTCCCCACCTTGTCCATGGGATTTCGCTGCGTGGTTTTGGTTCTTGATCCGGGTCTGGCGAGTCATGGCGTCAGTCTAACCCAGCCCGAGGTCATGCGGATAAGTCTTCATGTCCCGGACATGTTGACCCCCAGCGCGTGTCTCAGACATGCCCCAGCTTCTTGAGCAGCAGCGGCATGGTGAGGCCCTGGAAGACCACCGAGAAAACCACCACGCCAAAGGTCATGATCATGATGGCGTCGGCATAAGGCAGGCCAGCGGGCAGGGACAGCGCCAGCGCCAGGGCCAGCGCGCCGCGCAAGCCCCCCCACCACAGCACATGCTGGTCCTTGAGCGGAATGGCCCAGCGTGAAGCACGGAATGCCGCGCTGAGCGGATAGACGGTGATCGCCCGCGCCGCCAGCACCAGGCCCACCGCCACCAGCAGCGGCCCCAAACCGAAATCCACGAAATGAATCTTGGCCACGGTCAGGCCGATCAGCAGGAAGATGATGGAATTGGCGATGAAGGCGGCGAACTCCCAGAACTCCATCAGGAATTCGCGCTCGCGTTCCGAGAAGATTTTCACCACCGGATCGCTGGTCACAGCCAGGTTGCCCATCAGGAGGCCCGCGCTGACCGTCGCCAGCACGCCGGAAAAATGAAAATGCTCGGCCAGCAGGAATGCGCCATAGGCCGCCACCGTGGTCAGCGCCGCGCCCACCAGATGATCCGCCGTGCGGCCTGCCAGCAGCACCGCGCCGCCGCCCACGATCAATCCAGCCGCCACGCCGCCGCCCGCACTGGCCGCCAGCGACAGCAGCGCGCTGCCCGGATTCTGTCCCGCGCCTGGCGCCATCGCCCAGCCCAAGGCCAGCACGAACAGCACGGCGGCGACGCCGTCATTGAAAAGGCTTTCGCTTTCCACCAGCAGCCGCATGCGGCCCATGACCTTGAGATCCTTGAACATGGCGATCACCGCCACCGGATCGGTGGCCGCGATCAGGACGCCGAACACCAGGGCTGATGCCATCGGCCAGCCCAGAATCGCCGCCATGCCGCCTGCCACCACCAGCGCCGAGATCACCACCCCCACCGTGCTGAGGATCAGGACCGGCAACATGTCGCGGCGCAGTTCGGCCCAGCGCAGACTCAATGCCGCTTCAAACAGCAGCGGCGGCAGGATCACCAGATAGATAAAGTCGTGGGTCAGCGCCGGTCCCGGCAATGGCTGCACCAGAGCCAGCGCGATGCCGGTGGCCACCAGGCCCACCGTGTAGGGGAGCGCCAAGCGGCGCGCGATCAGGGCGACCAGGATCGCCACGATCAGAAGTCCCACCGTTCCGGCCAGAATCGCGCCCATGCGGCAGCATAAAGCAGCCCAGGCGCGCTGGCTGCATGAATTTGCCCGCAAATACCGCGCTTCTAAGCGCGCAGGATTTTGGCTTAGCGCAGCGCGAGGATTTTTGCGGCATGGGCAGGAGCGACCCCCGGAGCGTGCGCAGGCACGTGAGGAGGCGCGACGAACCCATGACGCAAGAAATACCGCGCTGCTAGGCGTCGGCGGATTGCTTGGCGCGCTTGCGGAGATGCGGCTTCAGCTGACGCTTGCGAATGCGGATATTCAGCGGCGTCACTTCCACCAGTTCATCATCTTCGATGTAGGCCATGGCCTGTTCCAGGGTCATGGGCACGATGGGCGTCAGCTTGACGGCTTCGTCCTTCGACGTCGTGCGAATGTTGGTGAGCTGCTTGGACTTGAGCGGATTGACGTCCAGGTCATTGTCCTTGGCGTTCTGGCCGATGATCATGCCTTCATAGACCTTGGCGCCGGTCGAGATGAACAGCTTGCCGCGTTCCTCGATGTACCAGAGGCCATAGGTGACGGCCTCGCCCTGTTCGGTGGAGATCAGGACGCCGTTGGTGCGGCCGCCCACGCTGCCCTTGTGCGGGGCAAATTCCAGGAACATGCGGTTCATCACGCCGGTGCCGCGCGTGTCGGTGAGAAATTCGCCGTGATAGCCGATCAGCCCGCGCGCCGGCGCATTGAACACCACCCGCGTCTTGCCCGCGCCCGTGGGGCGCATGTCGGTCATCTCGCCCTTGCGCATGGAAATCTTCTCGATGACGATGCCGGTATAGGCGTCGTCAACGTCCACCGTGACTTCTTCAATGGGTTCCAGTTTTTCGCCGTCCACGGTCTTGAAGATCACGCGCGGGCGCGAGATGGAAAGCTCGAAGCCTTCGCGGCGCATGGATTCAATCAGAACGCCTAACTGCAATTCGCCGCGGCCCGCCACTTCGAAATCGCCATCGCCGGTTTCGGTGACTTTCAGCGCCACATTGCCTTCGGCTTCGCGGAACAGGCGTTCGCGGATGACGCGGGACTGGACCTTGTCGCCTTCGCGCCCGGCATAGGGGCTGTCATTGACCGAGATGGTCATGGCCAAAGTGGGCGGATCAATGGGATGGCTGGGGATGGGCGTGTCCACGGACAGGTCGCACAGCGTGTCGGCCACGGTGGCTTCTTCCAGGCCGGCAATGGCGACGATGTCGCCGGCTTCTGCCCGTTCCACCGGCACCCGCGCCAGGCCCCGGAAGGCCAAAAGCTTGGTGACACGGGTCTTTTCGATGATGGCGCCATCGCGGCTGAGGGCCTTGATGTTGCGGTTGGTGGTGATGACACCCGATTCGATGCGGCCCGTCAGAATGCGGCCCAGGAAATTGTCCGCTTCAAGCGTGGTCACCAGCATCTTGAAGGGATGCTCTTCGCCCGCCAGCTTCACGGGCTTGGGCGGCGGCACGTCTTCGACAATGCGCTGGAAGAGCGGCGTCAGATCTTTCCGCTCATCTTCCAGTTCATGCACGGCCCAGCCATTGCGGCCCGACGCGAAGAGGTGATGGAAGTCGAGCTGATAGTCGCTGGCTTCCAGGGCCAGGAACAGATCGAAGATCGATTCCAGTGTCTGCTTGGGTTCGGCGTCATGGCGGTCAATCTTGTTGACCACGACAATGATTTTAAGCCCAAGTTTCAAGGCTTTTGAGAGCACGAACTTGGTCTGCGGCATCACGCTTTCGGCCGCGTCCACCAGCAGCACCACGCCGTCCACCATGGAGAGAATGCGCTCCACCTCGCCGCCGAAATCGGCATGGCCGGGCGTGTCCACGATGTTGAGGCGCACGCCGTTCCATTCCACCGAGGTGCACTTGGCCAGGATGGTGATGCCGCGCTCGCGCTCCTGGTCGTTGGAGTCCATGGCGCGCTCGTCCATGTGCTGGTTTTCGCGCACGGAGCCGGATTGCTTGAGGAGCTGGTCCACCAGCGTGGTCTTGCCATGGTCGACATGGGCGATGATGGCGATGTTGCGAATGTCCATGACTTTGAAACGCCCGATTCTGGTGGAATTGGCCGGGCTTATAGACGGGGCGGATGGGGGCGGCAATGCAAGCCACCAAAATGACCCTTTTGCGACAATTAAATGTAGTATTTACAATGTATTAGAAGGAAAAATGAAAATTTCTCCATCCGGGTTCCGGCCCTGATTCGGGGACATTTGTGAGCGATTTTGGCCCTATATCAGCGGCTTGGAACCATGGGGGCCGCCGTCTTACGCCCGAAAGGGCTGTGGCGGCGCTGGAAAAACCCTGTTCCAGCGCACGGGTGGGACGAAATTGCATTCGCAATCTGCTATCTAGCTGCGAGGCGTTGGACAGTTTCAGGCTTGCCCTTTTTTTGGGGGGCTTTTTCGGAAGAGGGGACGCTCGTGCTTAGGAAGTTTGGCGTGCGTAAGGAAATTTCGATGTCGGAGCAGGTCTAATGAATCTTCAGGTCCAACCTCCGCGCACCGCATCCAAGCAGGGCGCCACCACCGGAAACGCGCGCCGCTACATCATCAGCTTTGCCGCATTGCTTCTTGTCCTGGGCGGCTATTATTGGTGGTCGCACCGCGCCCCGCCGCCGCGCCGCCCCAATCTGTCCGCGCCCGTGCGCGTGACGAACGCTGTGCAACGCAACATGGCGGTGGTCGAACACACGATCGGCACCGTGGTCGCCAATTCCACCGTGCAGGTGACGGCCCGCGTGCTGGGCCAGCTTACCCAATCGCATTTCAAGGAAGGCCAGCTGGTCAAGAAGGGAGATCTGCTTTTCACGATTGACCCGCGACCCTATCAGGCGGCGCTGGAAAGCGCGCTGGCCACCCAGGCTTCCACCAAGAGCGCGGCAGACCGCAATGCGCGCCTGGCCACGGAAAACGCCATCTCGGCCCAGGCCAATGAAACCGCCCAGGCCGCTTACCTGCAGGCCAAGGCCAATGCCGACACCGCGCGCCTCAACCTGGAATTCACCCAGATCCGCTCGCCCATAGACGGCAAGACCGGCCCCATTCTTTTGCAGCCGGGTAATCTGGTTTCGGTCAATGGCGTCACCCAGCCGCTGGTCGCCATCACCCAGGTGCAGCCCATCAAGGTTTCCATGGCGCTGCCCCAGTCCGACCTGCCGCGCATCCAGGCGCGCGCCCAACAGGGCGGGTTGCTGGCCTCTGTTGACCTGCATAACGTGGAAGGCGCGCCCATCAGCGCGCCGGTGGATTTCATTTCCAACGCCGTCAGCAACAGCGCCGGCACCATCGAGCTGCGCGCCACCTTACCCAACACCAACATGGCGCTGGTTCCCGGCCAACTGGTGGACGTCACCATCCAGCTCGCCGACATCAAGAACGCCACCGTGGTGCCGCGCGCCGCCGTCAATAACGGCCCGCAAAGCCAGTTCGTGTATGTGGTGGCCGCCGAGAACACGGTCGAGATGCATCCCGTCAAGGTGCTGTTCGACGATGGCAAGAACATGGCCATTGAAAGCGACGTGGCGCCCGGCCAGACCGTGATCATTGACGGCGCCCTGCGCGCCTTGCCTGGCGGGAGGGTGCGCGTCGTGCGCGGCAATCCGGGTGAACGCGGCGCTGCCGGTCCGGGCGGCGCACGCGCGGGCAAGGGCGGCAAAGGCCGCGGCGCACGCGCGGCAGCCGCCGAATAATTTCGTCCAGGCCTTTCACGGCCAGTGGTTTTTAAAGATCAGAAGGCGCCCGTCATGAACATCTCCCGGATTTTCATCGAACGCCCGGTTCTCACCACATTGGCGATGGCCGCCTTGGTGATTTTCGGCATCTTTGGCTATGCCAGCCTGCCGGTCAGCGACCTGCCCAATGTGGACTTCCCCACCATCACGGTGAATGCAGGGCTGCCGGGCGCCGATCCCGACACCATGGCGTCCGGTGTCGCCGCGCCGCTGGAAAACCAGTTCTCAACCATCGCCGGCATCGATTCGATGACATCCTCGTCGCGCCAGGGAGGCACCAGCATCACCATCCAGTTCACGCTGGACCGCAACATCGACAGCGCCGCCCAGGACGTGCAGGCCGCGATCAGCGCCGCCACCCGCCAGCTTCCCCGCGCCATGCCCTCGCCGCCCACCTTTCGGAAGGTGAATCCGGCCGACTTCCCGGTGATGTTCATCGCGCTGACATCCGACACAATCGCGCGCTCGGCGCTGGACGAATATGCGGAAACCTTGCTGGCCCGCCAGATTTCCACCATCAGCGGCGTGGCCGATGTCAGCGTCTTCGGCAATTCCAAATATGCCGTGCGCGTGCAGGCCGATCCCGATGCCCTGGCCGCGCGCCAGATCGGCATTGATACGCTGTCCAACGCCGTCTCCAGCTCGAACGTCAACTTGGCGACGGGCGCGCTGAACGGTTCGGTGCAGTCTTCCACCATACATGCCAACGGCCAGCTCAACAGCGCCGCCGAGTTCAACAACCAGGTGATCGCCTATCGCAACGGCTCGCCCGTGCGCCTGAAGGATGTCGGCAAGGCCATTGACGGCTACCAGAATCCCTTTGGCGGCAGCTGGTTCCGGGGCAAGCAGGCTATCGTGCTGTCCATCAGCCGCCAGCCCGGTTCCAACACCGTGGCGGTGATTGCCCGGGTGCGGGAGATTCTGCCGCATTTCCAGGAAGGCCTGCCCAAGGCCGCGCACCTAGAGGTGATCTATGACCGCAGCCACAACATCCGCGATGCCATCAACGATGTGCAGCTGACGCTTTTGATAGCGGCCGCACTGGTGGTGGGAGTGATTTTCATTTTCCTGCGCCGCGTCACGGCAACTCTCATCCCCTCGCTGGCGCTGCCCATCGCGGTGGTGGCAACCTTTGCCGGCATGAGCGTGATGGGCTTCAGCCTAGACAATCTTTCACTGATGGCGCTGACGCTATCGGTGGGCTTTGTGGTGGATGACGCCATCGTGATGCTGGAGAACATTGTCCGGCACATCGAGCATGGCGAGAAGCCCTACGAAGCGGCCATGAAAGGCTCGGTGGAAATCGGCTTTACCATCCTGTCCATGACAGTGTCGCTAGCCGCCGTCTTCATTCCCATCGTCTTCATGGGCGGCATTGTGGGCCGGCTGCTGCACGAATTCGCCGTCACCATTATCATCGCCATTCTTTTCTCGGGCGTGATCTCGGTGACGCTGACGCCCATGCTGTGCGCGCGCATCCTCAAAAGCGAGGAAGGCCAGTCGCGCAATTTCTTCTATCGCTGGAGCGAAGACGGCTTCAACGCCATGGCCGGCGCCTATCAGCGCACCCTGGCCTGGAGCCTGGCACACCGCCCGGTCATCCTGGGCGTCTTTGTGGCGTCCATCGTTGCCTCGATCGCGCTTTTTGCCGTCATGCCGCAGGATTTCCTGCCCGCCGATGACGGCGGCCGCCTGACGGGACAGATCCAGGCCCAGAACGGCACGTCTTCGCCCCAGATGCAGCGCTACCTGGAGGAAGTGACGCGGGTCATCAACAATGATCCCAATGTCGAGGGCGTCTTCGCCCAGATCCAAGGCGGCAACGGCACCGCCGGCTCCAATGGCGCCTTCATGCCCATCATCGTCCTGAAGCCGCGCGCCGAGCGCAAGCTGTCGGCCGACGAGATCATCCGCGAATTGCGCCCCAAGCTGAACCGCTTCCCAGGCGTGAATGTGTTCCTGACCAATCCGCCCACCATCCGCATCGGCGGGCGCGGCTCGCGCTCCCAGTACCAGTACACCATGCAGGACCTGGACCTGACGGAACTGCAGGTGGTGTCCGACCGCCTGATGAACCAGATGCGCTCCATGCCCGATTTTGTGGACGTGAATTCCGATCTGGATGCGGTGATGCCCGCGGTGCAGGTCAAGATCAACCGCGACCGCGCCGCCGCTCTGGGCGTTAACCCGCAACAGATCGAAACCGCGCTCAGCGAAGCCTTCAGCGGCCAGCAGGTCTCCCAGATCAACACATCTGCCAACCAGTATGTGGTGATCTTGGAATTGCTGCCCGAATTCCAGGCCAGCCCCGCATCGCTGCAGCGGCTCTACATTACTTCCAACACCGGCCAGCTGGTGCCGCTGTCAGCGGTGACCACAATGGAGGCCGGTACCCAGCCGCTCTCGGTCAACCATTCCGGCCAGGTGCCGGCCGTGACCCTGTCCTTCGACCTGCCGCCCGGCAAGGCGCTGTCGGACGCTGTGACCGCCATCCGAGAAGCCAGTGAAGCCGCCGGCATCCCGGATTCGGTGACGGCGTCGTTCCAGGGCACGGCGGCGGCTTTCCAAAGCTCGACCCAGAATATGAGCACGCTGCTCTTCATCGCCATGATCGTGGTCTACATCATCCTGGGCATTCTCTATGAAAGCTTCATCCACCCGCTCACCATCCTGTCGGGCCTACCCTCGGCGGCGTTGGGCGCGCTGCTGACGCTCTATATCTTCGGCGTGCCTCTTACCCTCTACGCCTTTGTGGGCATGATCATGCTGATCGGCATCGTCAAGAAGAACGCTATCATGATGATCGACTTCGCGCTGGAGCGTCAGCGCGCCAACGGCATCGCGCCGGAACAGGCGATCTATGAGGCGGCCATCACCCGCTTCCGCCCCATCATGATGACCACCATGGCGGCCATGATGGGCACCCTGCCCATCGCGCTGGGCCTGGGCACGGGCGCCGAGTCCCGCCGTCCGCTGGGCCTGTGCGTGGCGGGCGGGCTTTTGCTCTCCCAGTTGCTGACGCTCTACATCACGCCGGTGATCTATACCTACCTGGATCGCCTGGGTGACCGCTTCCGCATCTTCGGCAGCCGCAAGACACCGGAAGCCCACGCCGCCGCAGAATAAGAGAAGAGCAGTATCAGAGGCTGGCCTGCACCCTTGTGCGGGCCAGCCGGTCAAACGGCCCTGCCAGCAGCAGCCCGGCGGCAAAGCCGCCCAGATGCGCCTGCCAGGCGATCAATCCCACCGTGCCGCCCGCGCCCATGCCGGTCAGCCCCGCCGCCAGGTTGACGCCAACCCAGACCAAGGCGAACAGCAGCACCTGGCGCGACAGGGTGGGCGCCATGGGTCCACTCTGTAATCCACCCAGCCCTTGCATCATGTCGCGCTGGGCCGGCAGCAGCCGAAGGCCCGCCGCGGTCAAGCCGGAAATCGCCGCCGAAGCCCCGATCACCGGCACCAGCGACCCCATGTTGAGGGCCAGATGCGCCCCGGCGCCCGCGATGCCGCAGATGATGAAGAAGGCCAGGAACAGAAGCGCGCCATAGCGGCGGGCCACGATGGGGCCAAAGGCCAGCAGCCAAAGACAGTTAATCGCCAGATGGGTGAAATCATTGTGCAGGCCCATGTAACTGACGAACGGCACCGCCCGGTCCAGAAGGCTGCCCGGGTCCACGTCATGGCTGGCCAGGAAGGCGCGGCTGTAGCGCGCCGGGATGAAGGCGTACTGGTTGATCAGCGCGTCCGACAAGGTGGGCGAGGCCAGGGCGCGTATCCCATGGGCGGCGGCCAGGGCGCCAATCAGCCCCACCACCACGCCCGGCACGCGGAACATGGGCTGGCGACCGGGGCCGGGCATCTGGGGCTGCAGGAAAGCCATGGCCTATATCTAAGGTGAGGCCGGGACGCGCACCAGAGGCGGGCTGACCCAAGCTGAAACAGTTTGGCTTCCGTTTTGGTTCAGAAGTCCGTCCAGGGACAGGGACGGGACGAACCGCGCGCCACGGCCCGAATCCTGAAATGCAGGCAAGAAGCGGCGTCCCGCGCTGCTTTTGTGCCAGCCCGGTACGCAAAGTCCTAACGGGCAATTAAGGACTGGCACGGCGGTTGCTCTGTAGGCCACGAGCAATAACGGAACGGCCAACATGACCCACGCCAAGACACTTCTGACCGCCATCATCGCCGCCAGCGCCATTCTGGACGCTTCCCCGGCCTTTGCGGCAGGCAACTGGTCCGATTCCGGCGCCTATAACGGCGGCGGCTCTGCCCAGCAGAACACGCCTTCCAATTTCGCCCTGCGCGATTCCAACAACAACCTGACCATGGTGAACGGCCAGTTTACCTCAGGCTCCTTCAGCCAGCAGAGCGGAGCGCAAAACGCCAGCGCCGGAGTTGGCACGGGGGGGGCAGGGTCTTCATACGGACAGGCCTCGGCGATCGGCAACTCGCTCAACGTGGTCACGGTCGGAATGAACAACACAGTCATCGTCGACTCCAGGCAGACCAATACCGGCAACCAGACAGCAAGTGTTGATCTGAACAGTCACTGAATTTGAAAGAAAGAAGGGACGCCCTATTCGGCTTCCCTGCGTTGCCTGGGCGCCTTTACGTCCCAGCGCCCGGTCAAGGTCGCGGTGGGCCAGATTTCCGATTACACGGGCAAGACCGAAAGCGACGGTTCGGGCCGCAAGGTGACGGCAGGCGCCGCCCTGATGGCCATGAGCGCCCTTTCCAAGGCCGGCGCCCATCTGGTGGAACGCTTTGATACATCGGTCGCCGAGCTTGAGCTGAAATATGCCAACAACAAGCTGATCAGCGACGACAAGAATCCCAATGACGGCGACTTCCGCAAGATCCTGGCGGGTTCCATTCCCGGTTCGGACTATTACATCATCGGCGGCATCACCGAGCTGAACTTCAACATCCGCTCTTCCAACGCTTCGGCCAATGGCGGCGGCACCGGCACAGGCGCCACGACAGGCACCCTGGGCGGCAGCATGTATGTGATGAATGTCGGCCTGGACATGCGCCTGGTCAACACCAACACGCTGGAAGTGGCCGACGTCATTTCCTACCAGAAGCAGATCATCGGGCACCAGGTTTCGGCCGGCGTGTTCGACTTCATGGGCACCAATTTCTTCGACGCCAGCATCGGCCAGAGCGCCCTTGAGCCGGTCCAGCTGGCGGTGCGTTCGGTGATCGAGCGCGCGGTCCTGGAAATGGTCTCGCGCATCTATCGCGCATCTATCGCGCACCGACCGCGTCCTGCGCGGCCGTGATGGACCCCCTGGCCGACGGTTATTATTCACGCCCTGCTGGTTATCAGCAGTCTTATCAGCAGCAGCCTTATGCCCCCAACTATGCTTACAACCAGGAGAATTACAATGGTGCATCGCGTCAAAGCCCTTATCGCAGCTACAGCTCTAGCGACCCTGTGGGCGACGTGCGCCTCCGCAGGGAATACTAATCACGGCGGCAGCAACGACAGCGGCGGCAGCCAGATCCTCAACGGCCAGGTTCAGTTGCAGACCGTGTGGTCCAACCTGAACGCGAATGCGGACACGGTGGCCGGCGATGTGGCGGTGCAGGGCGCAGCGGGCGGTAACATGATTGACATCATGACCATGAACAACACCCGCGTTCAGAACAACCAGACGGTTGGAAACCTGGCGGCCATTGGTTCGAACATCAATTCGAACATCAACAATATCGGCGGCAGCGTCGGCATTGCCAATCAGGTGCTTTGCAACGGCGCCAGCGTGTCCACGGACCCGACATTGACGCAGGTCAATTCGAACCAGGTCTGTAACGCCAACGATCCGTCTTCGAAGATCAGCGCCACGGTCACCAATGTCTTTGGCGATGTGGCGATGCAGGGCTCGGCCATCGGCAACACGTTTGAAGCCGACAGCAATGCCCGCAACTTCCCCATCAACAACATGCAGATGAACAATTCGATCACGGCCTCCACCATCAATTCCAAGGTCTATAATGTGGGCGGCAGCGTTTCGATGAGTTCCAGCGCCATCGGCAATACCGGCCAGATCCTGCACTACAACACGCATTAAAACCCGCTTCGGTCCGCGTCGGCATTTCCCGGGGCAAAAGGGAAGTGTCGGGATAAGGGAGAGCCGCAAGGCTCTCCCTTAGTTTTTTGGAAACCCCCACCGGCCTTCGCAACTTTGCTCGGTGCTCGGGCGCAAGCGCCCTCGCAGCCTTCGCGCTGCTACAGCCATCTCCCCCTTTTTGATGCGCTTCGCGCAAAGGGGGAGAATGGGCCTGAGTATTCCCAAGAGTTTTCGTTGGAGTTTGGGTGGGCTTGGGGTATTTTTCGTACCATGACAGCCATGCCCATAGACCTGGACGCGTTTGGTGCTGCGGCGCTGACGCAGAAGCCCTTTCCCTTCGCCATGGTGCCGCGTTTCGTGCGGCCCGAGGCGATGGCGGCGATAAACGCCGATTATCCGCTGGTCGCCCATCCCGGCAGCTTTCCGCTGCCAACCCTTACCTATGGCCCCGCCTTTGAACGTTTCATGCAAGCCATCCAGGGGCCGGAGTTTCGCGCCGCGGTGGAAGCCAAATTGGGCCTGAGCCTTCAGGGGCGTCCCACCATGGTGACGGCACGCGGCCAGTCCGCGGCAAGGGACGGCCAAATTCACACCGACAGCCGCACCAAGCTGATCACGGTGCTGATCTACATGAACAATGCCTGGGAGGCGAAGACGGGCCGGTTGCGCCTGCTGCGCGGGCCGGACGATCTGGAAGACGTGATCGCCGAAGTGCCGCCCGATGAAGGCACGCTGTTGATCTTCAAGAATGAACCCAATGCCTGGCATGGCTTCCATTCCTTTGAAGGCCCGCGCCGGGTGATTCAGCTCAACTGGGTGACGGATGAGCGCGTGGTGTGGCGCGAACAGACCCGCCATCGCATCAGCGCGTTTTTCAAGCGCCTGCGCGGAAAAGGCCCCGGCTCAGCCCGGATGTGATTGCGCGGCGGGGGGATAAACGTGCCAGGTTCCCGCGAAGTCGCGGATGCGGTGGCCGGTTTCGGTTTTCTCCACCGACTGTGAATCGAGCGGCACCTTGCCGAAGCCGCCCGGGATATCCAGCACATACAGCGGCTGCGCCAAACCGCTGAAACGGGCGCGCAATTCGCGGACCAGCGCCAACCCGTCTTCGATCCCCAGCCGGAAATGGGATGTGCCGCGCGCCAGGTCGGGATGGTGCAGGTAATAGGGCTTGATCCCCGCTTCCACGAAGCCGCGCATCAGCGCAGCCAATGTTTCCACATCGTCATTGACGCCGCGCAGCAACACGGTCTGGCTGACCAGCGCGACACCAGCACGCGCCAGCCGGTCACAGGCGGTGCGCGCTGCACCCGTCAATTCACGCGGATGGTTGGCGTGCAGCGCAATCCAGCTTGTGATGCCGGGCGCCAGCAACGACGCCACAAATTCGTCATCCACCATTTCGGGGGCCACCACCGGCACGCGGGTATGCCAGCGCACGATTTTCACATGGCCGGTGGCCGCCAGCGCCCGCATGACGTGCCTTATTCTTGCGGGCGGCATGATGAAGGGATCGCCGCCGGTCAAGATCACTTCCCAGATTTCAGGATGATCCGCGATATAGGCCAGCGCCGCATCCAGCCCGGCGGCATCGAGATTCTGCTCTTTGCCGGGACCCACTGTCTCGCGCCGGAAACAGAAGCGGCAGTAAACGGGACAGCGCGACACGGCTTTCAACAGCACGCGGTCGGGATGGCGATGGACAATGCCCGGCACCGGCGAATGGGCATCATCGCCGATGGGATCAAACAGCTCTTCCGGCAAATCCGTCAGTTCGGCGATGTCGGGCAGGAACTGGCGGGCGATAGGATCGAGCGGATCGGCCTCGTCCATCAGGCCACGCAGATGCGGGCTGACGGCCACGGCATATTTGCGCGCCACGTCCTGGAGCGTAACGGGCCTGTTCAAGGCTGGACGTCCACCACGGAAATCGGCGCAAGCCCGCGGCTTTTGATATTGGGCAGGAAGATGGTGAGTAGCCCGATGATCGGCAGGAAGGCGCAGACTTTATAGACAAAACTGATGCTGGTGTGGTCGGCCAGCGCACCCAGCACGGCGGCGCCAATGCCGCCCATGCCGAAGGAGAAGCCAAAGAACAGGCCGGAGATCATGCCGACCTTGCCCGGCACCAGTTCCTGCGCATAGACCACGATGGCCGGGAAGGCTGATGCCATCACCATGCCGATGACCACGGACAAAATCTCTGTCCAGAAAAGATTGGCGTAAGGCAGGATCAGGGTGAAGGGCAGGATGCCCAGGATACTCACCCAGATCACATATTTGCGCCCGATGCGGTCGCCCAAAGGCCCGCCCACCATGGTACCCACAGCCACCGCGCCCAGGAACAGGAACAGGTGCACCTGCGCGCTCTTCACCGTCAGGTGGAACGTCTCGATCAAATAGAATGTGTAATAGCTGGTGATGCTGCCCAGATAGAAGAATTTGGAAAAGATCAGCAGCAGCAGGATGGCCAGCGAGATCGCCACCTTGGCGCGGGGCAGATTGTGATGTTCCTGCGCGCGGGCACTTTTCAGCCGGTCCAGGCCATGGTTCTTGTACCAGGTGCCCACGTTATAAAGGATCACCATCGACACCAACGCCAGCGCGGCGCACCAGGTAACGGCGGGCTGGCCGAAATCGGCCACCAGTACGGCGGCCAAAAGCGGCCCCAGCGCCGAGCCGGTATTGCCGCCCACCTGGAACAGCGATTGCGCCAGGCCGGCGCGCTTGCCCGCGGCCATGCGCGCGACGCGGCTGGATTCGGGATGGAACACGGCCGAGCCCACGCCGATGATCATCGCGCAGAACAGGATCATGGGATAGGAACTGGCCTGCCCCATCAGCACCAATCCGACCAGGGTCATCACCATGCCGGCGGCCAGCGAATAGGGGCGCGGGCGAAGGTCGGAGAAATAACCGACGGCAGGCTGCAGCAGCGAAGCGGTCACCTGATAGACCAATGTCACCAGGCCGACCTGTGTGAAGTTGAGTTTGAATTCCATCTTCAGCAGCGGATAGATGGCCGGGATCAGCGCCTGCATCATGTCGTTCAGCATGTGGCAGATGGCGATGGCCGCCAGCACCGAATAGGTGGTGGTCTGGGCGGGGTGGGATTTGGCGGCGCTGCTCATGGGGCGAAAGTGCCGTGATATGGGGTTGTTTACCAGCTAAAATCATGCAGGTCTGATATGTGGCCCCCCTCTGTCCGCCACGCTGGCAGGCTCGCTAGCGGACATCTCCCCCCGCCGTTCGCTGCGCTGGCGGGGGAAGAAAGCCGGTGTGTTTGCAGGCTCAGCCAAGCGGTACCCAAATCACGTGTTTTATATCCGGCGCCCCTGACACGAGCATCACCAGCCGGTCAAAGCCCATTGCCACCCCGCTGGCGGGGGGCATGCACGCCAGAGCCGACAGGAAATCCTCGTCCAGGGGATAGCGCGTCCCATAGATGCGCTGCTTTTCATCCATCTCGGCTTCAAAGCGGGCGCGCTGCTCCACCGGGTCGGTCAATTCGCCAAAACCGTTGGCCAGCTCCACGCCGCAGGCATAAAGCTCGAACCGTTCCGACAGGCGAAGGTCTTGCGGGTTGGGCCGGGCCAGGGCCGCTTCCACGCGGGGATAGTCGGTGAGAAGGGTGAGTTTTTCCAAACCCAGGCGCGGCTCGACATGGGCGGCCAATATCTTGCTGAAAATATCGGACCATGAATCGGCGTCGGTGATGGCAAGCCCGGCGCGGCGCGCGCGTGTCGCCAGCATGTCGCGGCCGCCATCTGTCACGCCGTCCGATGCAAGCGTATCCATGATCTCGATCCCGGCATGGATGCGAAATGCGTCCCCGACACTGAGGCGTTCGGCATCCGCAAGGGGATCGCAACCACGATCGCGGTAACGCAGCATGGCCGCGCCGGCGTGCTTGGCCGCCATCCGCACCAAAGTCACGGCATCATCCATCACCGCCGTCACGGGCGCGTCTTTGCGATACCATTCCAGCATGGTGAATTCAGGCGCATGCAGCGGACTTTGTTCGCGGTTCCGGAAGACGCGGGCGAATTCGAAAATCCGTTCTTCTCCCGCCGCCAGCAATTTCTTGGCGGCGAATTCGGGCGAGGTGTGGAGATAAAGCGTGCGTTGCCCGCCCGCCGGATCGGTCGCCATGGTTTCAAAGGCATGCAGATGGGCTTCGTTGCCGGGCGATGCGCCCAGGATGGCGCATTCCACTTCGGCAAAACCCTGGCCCTCGAACCAGGCCCGCAAGGCAGCTTTTGTGCGAGCGCGGAGGGCCAAAAGGGGCCGCCGGTCGGCATGGTTCTGGGGCTCCCACCACGGCATTTGCGGACCCTTTATCCCCCTGCTATAGCCCCCTCGATCCCGCCTTTTAACGAAGGTCCAGCTCTCGAGAGGTTCCTGTGGTTTCGGTTATCGCCAGCTCCGTGCGCAAAGGCAATGTCATCGAGAAGGAGGGCAAGCTGTACCTGGTCCTCACCGCCGAGAATATCCATCCCGGCAAGGGCACGCCCGTCACCCATCTGGAAATGCGCCGCATTTCGGACGGCGTGAAGACGGTGGAGCGGCTTCGCACCACCGACAGCATCGAAAAGGCGTTCGTGGAGCATGACGACTATAATTATTTGTACCAGGACGGCGATAGTTACGTGTTCATGCAGCCCCAGACCTTCGACCAGATTCCGGTAACGTCGGACGTGGTCGGCGACAAGGCGCCTTATTTGACCGAGAACATGCAGGTTCAGCTTCAAATGTTCGAGGGCCGCCCCATCTCCATCGAAATCCCCCAGCGCGCCACGTTCGAAGTGATAGACACCGAACCGGTGATGAAGGGGCAGACGGCATCCGGCTCGTTCAAGCCCGCCCAGCTTTCCAATGGCGTGCGCACCATGGTGCCCACCCACATCGTCATCGGCACCCGCATCGTGGTGCAGACCGAAGACGGCGCTTACGTGGAACGGGCGAAGGATTGACGATGGCGAAGCGCATTGATCCCGCCGCGCTTCCCGAAATTGTCGGCACGCTTTATCCCGATCCCTATGACAAGCCCTGCCGCGCCCGTGGCCGCAAGAAGCTGGGCGATGCGGCGGGCCTGACCCAATACGGCATCAATCTTTTGCGCCTGCCGCCCGGCGCCTGGTCCAGCCAGCGCCATTGGCACAGCACGCAGGATGAATTTGTCTATGTCCTTTCCGGTGAAGTGGTGCTGGTGACGGATGCGGGCGAAGAGGTCTTGCGCGGCGGGGATTGCGCGGGCTTTGCCGCCAATGACGGTGACGGCCATCACCTGCAGAACCGAAGCGCGGCCGATGCGCTGATGCTGGAAATCGGCACCCGCAACAACACCGATGCCGTGGTCTATCCCGATGTGGACATGGCTATGCCCGCGGACGGCAAGCCGACGCTTTATACGCACAAGGATGGCGCGCCCTATCCCGGCATAAGGCGGCGCGGGCCCGAGGACCAATAAGCAGAGGCCTGAAAAGGCCTTATTTCTGGCCTTTTCACCCCTGCCCGGCGGCATGGGGGTGTGCTAGGTTCCGCCCCGATTTGACCCCCACTGGAGAGACAACATGAAGAAGATTCTGCTTGGCCTTGCGCTGACCACGCTTTGCGTTGGCCCCGCGCTTGCCGCTTTGAAGGTGGGCGACACCGCCCCCGATTTCACCCTGCAGGCCGCGCTTGGCGCCAAGGATTACACCTACAAGCTTTCCGATGCGCTCAGCAAAGGCCCGGTGGTGGTGTATTTCTACCCCTCCGCCTACACCTCCGGCTGCGACCTGGAAGCCCACACTTTCGCCGACAATGCGGAAAAGTTTGAAGCCGTGAAAGCCGGCATCATCGGCGTTTCCGGCGACAGCATTGAACGCCTGAACGTGTTTGAAAAAGACCCGGCCTATTGCGCGGGCAAATTCCCCGTTGCGTCCGACGCCGATCTGAAAGTGGCGGGCACCTATAACTTGACCACCACGGCCGCCAAGGAAGGCGCCAAGGATGTTCGTGGCGTGGATATCGGCCATGGCTTTATCGAGCGCACCACCTTCGTGGTCGGCAAGGACCGCAAGATCCTGGCCGTGTTCTCGTCCAAGGACGACAAGATCACGCCCGACCAGCATGTGGAAAAGTCGCTGGAGCTGGTGACCAGGCTGCACGCCGCGAAATAAGCGCCATTTCCGAATGTGAAGATGAGCGCCCGGGGCCTTGGCTCCGGGCGTTTTTTCATGCCGTTTTGGACAGAAACAGAACAGGCAAATGCCCCTTGGTGCATATGTACCATGATGGCAAAAAACCTAATCTTTTCAGGCATTTAATGTGGCTTATCGGCCACATTTTGTGGCCCATAAACGTCTTTCACCTTGGCACCTGAATTGCTTTATTCCCTCTCGCGCGGGAAGGGGCAATTTCCGCTCATCGTTAATCTGGCCGGGGGCAGTCGTGTCCGGCATGGCGTGAAATTGTTGCCGGGGACGAAAGCGTGATCAGACAAACTTTCCTTGGCGTGGCCCTGGCCGGCGCGTTGCTGGCGCCCGCGGCCGCGTTGGCCAGCGTGAATTCGGCCGTCGAAGCCGCGCCCGTGCTTTTGACCGAAACACCGATCGCCGCCTTGCCGGTGGAGATGCCGGCGATGCCGCCCGTCACCTTCGGCACCATCCTGCCCGTTCCCACCGTGGAAGCACCGCTGAAGAAGCTGTTCTGCGTTGAGTATGCGCGCGCCCGTTCGGGTCTTGCCGTGTTCGGCGACGCCAAATTCTGGTGGGCGCGGGCCAAGAGCCTTTACAGCCGTTTCGCGGCGCCGGCGGAAAATGCCGTGATGGTGTTTTCCGGATCCAGCCGCCTGTCCCATGGCCATGTGGCAGTGGTGACCCATATCATTTCCAAGCGCGAAATCCGCGTGGACCAGGCCAACTGGGAAAATCACGGCGAGATTGATCACGCCACGCCGGTGCTGGATGTCAGTGCCAAGAATGACTGGAGCAAGGTTCGCGTCTGGAACCGCCAGTCCAATGATTTCGGCAAGCACGTTTATGCGATTTCCGGCTTCATCGCCAAGGACCTGGTGCGCCAGGCTTCCAACAGTTAACTGCGTCCAACAGCCAGGCCTGCCGCCAGCCTCAAAATGAAAAAGCCCCGCGAATTTCGCGGGGCTTTTTTGTATCAGGCGTTTCAGTCCCTGCCCTTGTGGGGCTTGCGGATCAAGGCCGGCTCGGCAAAGGCCGGACGGGCGGCCGGCGCCGGGGCGCCCTTCTTGTCGGACTTGGGCTTTTTCTTTTCCCGATTGCTCTTCTGTTCGCGGTTGGCCATGGGCCACCTCCCTGTTTTGGCAGCCCGATTCTATGCCAAAGCTGGAACTTCAAAAAGCCCCAGCACAGCCCCGCCTCTCCCTCGGCGCGAAGCGCCAGGAGGGGGAGGTGGCCGCAGCAACGCGAGGCGCGCAGGCGTTAGCCGAGCACCGAAGCAAAGCTGCGAAAGGCGGAGGGGGGCCCAACAAAACAGAAAAGCCCCCGCCAGTTTCCTGGCGGGGGCTTTTCGTTTGAATTGTGCTGGCGGGTTTCTTGTCTTCTGATTTTCTGCCCTTGGCAGACCTGGCGGCGTTCTACTCTCCCGCGGCTTGAGCCGCAGTACCATGGACGCAGAAGGCTTTGACGGCCGAGTTCGGAATGGGATCGGGTAGAATTCCTTCGCTATGACCACCAGGTCGGCGAAGGGCAGAAAATCACGCCCGCGCCCCTCTTCTAACGAAGAGAGTGCGGACGGCACGACAATACGACACTCAAAAGACCAATTATTTTATGCGTGTATGCCTGGCTTTGTTTCCAGACATGGAACGGTGCTGCTTGCGATCAAGCCAATCGAGCGATTAGTACCAGTAAGCTCAACGCGTTGCCGCGCTTACACACCTGGCCTATCGACGGGGTAGTCTTCCCCGGCTCTCAAGCGAAACCTGGTTTTGGAGTGAGTTTCCCGCTTAGATGCTTTCAGCGGTTATCTCGTCCGTATTTAGCTACTCGGCTATGCCA